>JBBRND010000037.1:0-37119 GCA_038230515.1 Bacteroidia bacterium
TCGCAATCGGTGTTCTGTGTCATATCTATGCATTTCACCGCTACATGACACATTCCGCCCACCTCAAATGTACTCAAGACCATCAGTATCAATGGCAGTTCCCGAGTTGAGCTCGGGGCTTTCACCACTGACTTAATAGTCCGCCTACGCACCCTTTAAACCCAATAAATCCGGATAACGCTTGGGACCTTCGTATTACCGCGGCTGCTGGCACGAAGTTAGCCGTCCCTTATTCTTTTGGTACAATCAGCCCCGGTAGAAACCAGGGGTTTTTTCCCAAACAAAAGCAGTTTACAGTGCATAGCACTTTCATCCTGCACGCGGCATGGCTGGATCAGGCTTGCGCCCATTGTCCAATATTCCTTACTGCTGCCTCCCGTAGGAGTCTGGTCCGTGTCTCAGTACCAGTGTGGGGGATCATCCTCTCAGATCCCCTACCGATCGTTGCCTTGGTGGGCCGTTACCCCGCCAACTAGCTAATCGGTCGCATGCTCATCTATAACCCCCGGAGGTTTGACTTCACTGGGATGTCCCATCAAAGTGTTATGCGGTGTTAGCCCCTCTTTCGAGGGGTTATTCCCCAGTTATAGGTAGATTGCATACGTGTTACGCACCCGTGCGCCACTCGTCATCAAGTATTGCTACTCATGTTACCGTTCGACTTGCATGTATTAGGCCTGCCGCTAGCGTTAATCCTGAGCCAGGATCAAACTCTCCATAGTAAAGTTGATTTTTGACTTCATTCTCATTTCTCTCCGAAGAGTGATTTGAGAACTCTGTCCTAGCTCTGTAAGATTAAGTTACTCTAAATTTATCAATGAAATTGACAGTGATCTAGGGCTTGTTATTTCCTATTTCAAATTCTTCAAAGAACTTTTCCAAATTTATGTCGATTCCGATTCGCACCGGCATTCGTTTTATTTTTGGGGTTGCAAAAGTAATAACTGTTTTATTATCTGCAACACTTTTTAAAAATATTTTTTATCTTTCTTCTAATTGGCGGGAAGTGAGGGAGTAATTCGCTTTTTTTTCTTCTTCCTACTTCATTTTTCTCTCTACAAACATGCATTTCATTGTTCGATTGGTTGCCGAGAACAGCAGATTTTCCGATTGAGTAATGAATGCCTGTTGATTTTACTTTGCCTTGTAATTGATGAATTTTTTTTGAAAAGGGTTGCAAATGTAATTTTCGGTGCGGAATATGCAAAGAGGAATTTGCGGAGTTATTAACAATTTATGATTTGAGTCTGGATTCCATTAAAAAACCGGGTACCGTTCCTTTGCTTCCATGCTTCAGTCTGTATTGATACTATGTCGGCTTCTAAAAGAAAAAATATTTCAGCAAAAGATTTTGGGCTGCACAGTTTATTGTTTTACTTTTGAAAACACAAATCAGTTTTATGGAAAAAATTTTAAGCGAAAGTGTTATTCAGCAATGCAAGATTGAGCATGCTGAATACTGGATCATGAATTTATTCAAAGCGGTTCATAATGAAATGCCTTTGAAATTAAATGAACTCGATCTGAACAACGACAAGTTTTTAAAAAAAATCGGGAAGGAAAAAATTGACGAAAGTTATCTTTACTTCGACAAATACTTGAAGCCGGAAAAAGGTGATGGTAACTTCAGGGAGGCGGTTATCAGGTTTGACGAGAAAATATGGATCTACATTGAAAACTTTGATGCAAATTACGGAATGCCTTCAACGGTTATTATTCACTCCCATACTGCTGACATGAAAAAAGTGGAGGAACTCGCGCGCATTGCTCTTACCTGCAAAAAGAGAAATGTTCCTGAAAAGAGGAAGATGTATATTATGCAAAATGCGAAGCATGGTCTTCCGGAACTTGTTGCTTTCGAGTTGAAGAAGCAGCGTATCAATGTGCAGCGTAATTACAATGACAGCTTGATGCCAGTTTATAAAATACTTCGTGACAAACTTGATTCAAAAAACGAAGGCGGGTTGGTGATGCTTCACGGAGCACCAGGCACTGGCAAAACATCGCTTATCAGGCATCTTGCGACTGTGTTGAAGTCAAAAATGATTTTACTTCAAAGTGAGGACTTCATGCACCTTAGCAAGCCTCAGCTTACTGCCGTTTTGAGCGGATATCCTAACTGCATTCTTGTGATTGAAGATGCTGAACAAGTGGTTCAAAAGAGAAGCGAACATAGCGTAAATGGTGTAGCTGCACTGCTCAATCTTTCTGATGGATTGCTGACTGACTATCTGAAAATAAAAGTGATCTGTACCTTTAACAGCGACCTGCCACGCATTGATGATGCATTGCTGCGCAAAGGACGGCTTCTTCTCCGGTATGAATTCCTACCGCTCTCTGTTGAGAAAAGTGCTGAATTATTGAAAGAGTTGAAATGCGACCAAGTGCCAACAAAACCGATGACGCTTTCTGAGATTTATCATTTTGCTGATCAAAATAATTTTGTTGATGCTCAGGAAACCAAGATTGGTTTTAAGAGCGGACGGAATTGAACTGTTTTTTTTCTGGAAGCAAGATTGAGTTCAGATTTTCCTCTTTCGATTAGGTCACCCTGAAAAAAGTGTATTCGAAAACCATTTTGATGTATTCAACATTGATGCATTTGTATTCTCGAGCCAGAGTGGAATACAAAAAGTATGACTGTGGTGCATTCAACATTGAACTTTGATTTCAAAATGGCGCCACTTTTGCTTTCAACCGCATTATTGAATGCACCACACTGTGCTTTTTGTAATCAACATTCCATATTAAATGAAATATATTGACAGTTGAACAAGCCACACAGATGATTGAATACAAAATGTGGAGAGTTGAACAGAAATTTTTGAAAAGCGAATACAAACTTTTAAGAATACAAAAGAAAAATTTGATCGGAGTGAATTCAAGATTGATGTTTGCACGCAAACTTCATTCAATTACATTTGACAGTACTTAATCTGTTGGGGTTGATGAAAGATTCAAAACCCACTGTTCAAACATGGCTCACGGAAGGCAAGATGGCTTATTTCTAAAACGCCATTGTCAAAAATCGTTGTAAGCATCTTTTAGTTACCATCCGTTAAATCTTTTTCTCTCCTCCTTTCCGCATCCCGCTCTGGCACGCCCTTTGCAGCTACTGCTATCAGAAAAATAATTTCAAAAAGATTCAATAAATAAAACGGCTCTTCGTTATTGAGAGTATGAAAATGAAGAATAAAAAAATCTTGTTAATGATCAGAGGGCTTGATAGAGAATTAAGAAATGCATTCTCAGGCCGCATGAGGGTTGTGCCCGGCATAGCGCATGTTCAGGCAAAAACGTATCGCTCGTGGATCATAGAAAGGAGGTGTACGGCATGGCAAGGCGCAATGTTCGTGTAAAAGTTCCGCTGAAGGCGAAGGAGATTATTAATCTCGCTGAAGACATCAAAGCCAAGCATACGGCTGACGGTGTTATATTTCGTTCGGAAATTTAAGAAAGTGTTAATGGGTAAATTTCTGGGTAACGAAAGTAAGTTTGGTGACTGGGGCTATGTGGTGGACACCAGTCCACAGCAGAAGAAGAAGCCCGCTCCTCCCTCAGCATAAGTGATGTTAGTCTGATCTGCTCAATGGCGAGTGGATGTAAAAGAGTCCTGCAAAGTTTGCGGGACTCTCTTTATTTCAGGTAACGAATAACAATTTTAAGAAATAAATTATTTCAATTCTGTGATAATACAGAACAGACATTCAGTAAAAAATGCGAATAGAAATCTTCCTTTGTATCGCATGATCAGAAGTCCTGAAACCTCTGAAGGGCGCGCACTGAAAGCATTTTGGCTTACGTTCACCACCTTTTTTCAGCCGTTCACCAAATAAATTATTTATTTATCAACAAATACTTGACAAGTTGGAATTTCTTTTACACATTTCGCAAAATTTCAGTTTCCCTCTCTTCAAAACATACGATTTGCATGAAACATTTTTTTCTACACAGAGATAGAGGTCATCCATAAACACTTTTGAATTTTTTTCTCCTCCGTAAAAACAGAAACAACAATAAAAAATCAAACCAATAAATTCACTTAAACCAAGTTACAATGAAACAACAAATTACCAAGATGTTCCTTCTCCTTTTGATTGGAACAATGACTTATAGCGATGTATTAAGCCAGTGTGCTACTACAGTGTTAGCAAATAACGGAAGCACCTCTGGCAATGGCCGTTGCCCCAACGCACGATTTAGAAACGGTCGTGGAGTCTATCTCATCAGCGCAGCAGAAATGGCCGCTTCCGGTATGTTTAATGGGCAAACAGTAACCGGCATTGGTTGGTTAAACTCCGTTGCGTCCGGTGTTGTTGCTCCGGGAACTCTTATTTTGTATCTTCAAAATACGTCTGATGTTTCCAATACAAAAAGCACAACGTGGACATCAGCAATTTCCGGAATGACAATTGCGCACAATGGTGCGTTTACATTACCCAATGCTTTACAAATGAACCTTACTGCTTTTTCAGGTGGCTCACCATTTACTTATACAGGTGGCGGTGTGTATGTAGCTTTTGATTGGGCTTATTGTGCAGGTACTCTTTCTGCTGCTCAAACCATTCTTTGTAATACGGCAGGGTCCACTTTATCAAGCCAGCAAAATGCAGGTGCCTGTGCAACCATTACTACTCTTGTTGCAGGAAGTCTATTCCGTCCTGATACCAGGTTCTACGCTGCGTGTATAAACAATGATGCAAGAGTAACCAACATCTATACAACAGGAAGTTTGCCTAATTCATATACCACCAATCACGTAATGCAGGCCATCGTTACCAACCCCGGCTTAAATGCGCTAAGCAATTTGGCAGTTACATTAAATATTACAGGTGCGAATACCTTTAGTGATGTACAAAATATAGTTTCGCTAGCATCCGGTGGAACAGCAGTGGTAACATTTGCTGCTTTTACTCCGACTACAGTGGGTAATAACACTGTTTCCGTAAGTGTGCCAGCAGATGATAATAATACAAATAACACGTTGACGATGACTCAGGAAATAACCACAGACTATTTCTCTTATCGTTATCAAGGTGTTGGCAATTCCGGTGGTGTTGGATTTAACGGAGGTACCGGTCAGTTCTCTGGAATGTTTAATACTGCTCTGTCTGCCTTTGTACAGGAAGTTCAAGTTGATTTCACAACCTCTGGTCTTCCTTTCAGAATGGCTATTTATGGAGATGCAGGGGGTGTCCCGGGAACTCAATTGTATGAAGATGCTGCTACAAGAACTACAGCAATAGGGACCGCATTTATTACTCTCGGAAGCAACGTTAGTATCCCGGCAGGTAAATTTTATGTAAGTATTGAGCAACTTGGCACAACCAACGTGGGCTTTGCATATACTACTGAAAGCCCTATGCGCTCAAATGCTTTCTTCTATACAAGCCTTCCTGCAGGTGCCTGGACTGACTTAGGTCCTGCCGCTTTACCTTTCCGTTTCAATATCCGGGTTAACCTGCATTTACCGGTTCCTCCAAATTGCGCTGCTAATTTATCACCTTCAAATGCCTCCACAGGCAACTGTTTAAATACTGTGTTGGCATGGACAAGCGGTGGCGGAGCTCCAACAGGCTACCGTTTAACGTTTGGTACTAATTCTCCTAACTACGATAATATTTTAAATGATGTAGATCAGTTTGGCAGTCTGAGCTATAACTCTGGAGTTCTTTCTCCGGGTACTACGTATGGCTACAAAGTTGTACCTTACAATACTGATGGAACTGCTACAGGATGTTCAATCAGTACATTCACAACCGTTGCTTCAGGAGCACTTCCATTCACCGAAGATTTTTCAGCAATTACATTTCCGCCAACCTGCTGGAGCCGCAACGATATAACCTTTGTGATTCGTAATAATGCAAGTACCGCTGGTGTTGGTTCAGCAGAAATGGATTTTTACAATACATCAAACAGTTTGGAATTAATTACTCCAATTTTTGGCAATACACCAGCAGGAGAAGTTTTATCTTTTAATTATGCTTATGCTACCTTCCAAACGGAGGTTGACCAATTGGAAATTTTATATTCAACCGATCAGGGTTCCAGTTTCACATCGCTGGAAGTTCTTAATGGAGGACCTACAGGTGTGCTTAATACAGGGGGTGCATCTTTAACAGAGTTTGTTCCTACCACTGCACAGTGGGGTTTGCATCAGGTAGTATTACCAGCAGGAACCAATATGATCAAGTTCCATGGTATTTCTGCCTTCGGTAACGACCTTTATTTGGATAATGTTACCGTGGCTTCACCACCAACAATACCAAACTGCCCGATCAACCAGTCACCGACTAATGCATCAACTAATGTTTTCCGCGATGCAAGCGTAACCTGGAGTGATGGTGGAGGTGCAAGTTTCTTTGACGTATTCTTTGATTTAGGTGCCGGACCAGCTTCTACTCTTGTATCGGCAAATCAGGCGGGTACTTCTTATACTCCTGCTACGATGGCTGCTAACACGCAATACAGTTACAGAATTGTAGCCAAGAACATTGCTGGTGATGCAACCGGCTGTTCTGATATATCATTCACTACAGGGACCTTGTATGATTATTGTAACCCTGTACATACACCGGGTTGCGGCAATGGTAACATTACGAATGTAACGTTTAATACACTTAACAATACAACAACTTGTAATCCACCGGCAAGCCAAAACTTTCCCGTAAGTGGCAGCACAACTACATCGGTTGATAAGGGTTCAAGCTATAACCTTTCAGTTACCTGCGATGTATCGTGTATCATTTCCGTTTGGATTGATTGGAACCATGATGGAACCTTTGCACCAAGTGAATGGACTCAGGTAGCTACTGCTTCTACAGCAAATGTGGCAGATGTAGTTTCCATTCCAGTTCCTATAAGCGCGTTACCAGGCCTAACAGGCATGCGCATTCGTTCACGCTTTGCGCTCAATCCGAATGGTGATGTAGATGCTTGTAGTGTGTTTGGTTCAGGAGAGGCAGAAGATTATTACATAACAATTAATTGTGCAGGATCTGCTTCAAGCAACAGCCCTATTTGCAATCATTCAACTCTTAACTTAACATCAGGCCCAACCGGTGCTACCTTCAGTTGGACTGGTCCTGCTTCTTATACATCGGCCGCGCAAAATCCATCTCTAACAAATGCTACATTAGGAACCAATAACGGAACTTATGCAGTAAACATATCCTCTACAGGATGTAATGAAAACATTAATGTGCCGGTTACGATCAACGCACTTCCATCGGTTGCTCCAACTGCATCTGCACCATTCTGCGAGGGGACAGCAAATTTGAACTTGGCTGCAAATGCACCGACTGCAACTTCATTTAACTGGACCGGACCTGGCAGCATTACAAATGGAAATACTGCTAATGCCAGTGTTAATAATGCGCCTGCATCTGCAAGCGGTACTTACAATGTTGCTGTTAGTGATGCAAATGGCTGCAACAATAATGCAAACGTTTCAGCCACCGTATATGCTTTACCTCCGGTACTTATTACCCCGATTGGCAGCACCAACCTTTGTACAGGTCAAACTACGACAGACCTTCAGGCATCAGGGGCATCTACATATAGTTGGAGTACAACAGAAACAACTTCACTTATTACTGTTTCCACTCAGGGTAACTATTCTGTTACAGGTATTGATGGTAATGGTTGTGTGAACACAGATGTGCAGGCGATAACTGAGTCAACACCTCCATCTGTACCAATTATATCCCCTGCAGGTCCTATTGTATTATGTACTGACGGGTTTACAACTACTTCTGTAAATCTTTCTGTTACTAATTATGCTACATCACTCTTATGGAGTACAAGTGAGACTACGCAGAGCATAGGTGTAAATTATGCCGATAACTTCAACGTAACTTATAGCGATGGTAATGGCTGTTACTCTGTTTCGAATACTGTTACAACTTCAGTGGATAATTATTCAACCGCGCCAACAGGAGCAAGTTCGAATGCTGCCTTCAACAACATTTGCCTTGGAAGTAATGTAACTCTTTCTGTTGTTGGCGGAAGTTTAGGAGATAACTCGCAGTGGAAATGGTATGAAGGCGGCTGTGGAAGCGGAACTTCTATTGCATCTGGTGCATCACCCACTATTACTCCTGCAACGGGGGGTACGCATCATTATTTTGTGAGATCTGAAAGTGTTTCCTGTGGAAATACTCCATGTGCTTCTATTGATATAGTTGTAAGTACAATAATACCTGCTGGTACAGTACACATTACTGCTACTCCATCTTCAGGATGTCAGGGTGGAACTGGAGTAGTATCTGTAAACGCTGTTGCAGGTGCAAGCTACTATTCATGGAGTGGTGCAGGTTGCCTGTTTAATGGTAATCCTCCTCCATTCAGAACTACTGTACCAACAGTAACTGTTAGTTATGGAATACTTCCTGCTGGACAGTCAGGTTACCAGGTATGTGTTTTCCCTGGCAATGCCTGCGGACAAACCAATACCATCTGTACCTGGATCAGAGCACAGGTTTCTCAACCTGGTGTAATCACCCCGGGTAGCGGAAATCCTGTTGCTTGTCCGAACGGCAATGGAACATATAGTATCGTGCCGGTACCTAGTGCCGATACTTACACATGGACCATCAGTGGTGGTAATGCTACAATTGTTGGAGGAACCAGTACACTTACTACAGCATCCAACAGTATTACCATAAACTTCGGTGCAGGTTGGACAAGTGGAACGCTGAGTGTATATGCGTCATTAAATTGTAGTTTCAACAGCGCAGCTCGTACATTGGCTCTCAGCAATACTCCTGTTATGCCGGGTTCAATGGTTGGGACTACCTACCCATGTCCTAGTGCATCAACTGTTTACTCAATAGCTGCAGTACCTGGAGCAGCAAGTTATAACTGGACTTGTCTGATGCCGGGGGTAATATTAACCCCAAGTGGAATAAGTTGTTCAATATTATTCCCTTCTACAATTCCTGCCGGTTATCAGGTTTGTGTAACAGCAGTAAGCAGTTGTGGAAATGCAAGTCCAGCACGTTGCAGAGGTGTTGCAAATGGTTTACCGAATACCCCGGGTAACATCAGCGGACCTGCTTCAGGACAGTGCGGTCAAGGAGGAGTATCTTATACCATTAGCCCTGTAAGCGGAGCCACCGGTTATTTGTGGACTGCAATTGCAGGCGGAACAATAATTCCACCGAACAACTTGAGTGGTGTTAGTGTAAATTTCTCATCAACGTTTGTTTCATCTACTATATCTGTTTCGGCAACGAATGCTTGCGGAACTGGTGGAGCGCGTTCACTTCTTGTTTATGGTACACCAGCTACACCGCCATCAATTAGCGGTAACAACTGCGTACATACTGGCAATATTGAGCCATATGGTACTCCTGGATCTGCCGGTGCAACCGGCTACAACTGGGCAGTACCTGCCGGTTCAACTATTCTCGGAGGTCAAGGTGGAGCTAATATAACGGTGCAATGGGGAGCAACGGGTGGAACTGTTAACGTAACTGCATCGAATGATTGTGGAGTAAGCGGTACACGCACATATCCTGTAGTAACAACTTGCCGTCAGGCGCAGGTGGAAGCTACTATAGCATCAGGCAATGTAACATTGTATCCGAATCCAACAAGTGATAAGGTAACGCTTAGCTTCAACTCTCCATCTTCTCAAAATTTGGGAATGAATGTTACTGACCTTTTAGGCAGAAATGTTCTTACTGAAAACCTGAAAGCAGAGGAGGGGGCTAACCTGCATGAGGTAAATCTCTCTTCACTTGCAAAGGGTATTTACCTTATTCATCTCAATGGAGAGAATATGAATGAAGTGGTGAAGGTGACGGTGGAATAAAAAAAGTACTGAGTACATAGTACAAAGTAATGAGATAAGAACAGCCCTTGGAAACAGGGGCTGTTTTTTATTTGGGCGGTATGAGGATGTTTCATATTTTGGCTGCTGGAAACTATATACCCTACCATGAAAAAAATTAGTTTTGCCTTCCTCGTCATTTTTTTGTGTTTTGTTTCTAAAACTGTCTTTGCTCAAAACCAACAGACAGGCGACTCACTTGAAGCATTATTACCAATTCAAAAGGAAGATACTAACCAGGTAAGATTGCTGAATAAACTTGCTGATTTTTATTTTCGAGTAAATATTAATAAACAAACTTTATATGCGAATCGTGCGCTGCTACTTTCTAAAAAATTGAATGACCGACCCGGTGAAGCTGCTGCATGGAAAGGACTGGCCAGTATTGACCGATCAAAATCTAATTTTAATGACGCTCTTGAGAAGCTTAAGAAAGCAAAGATTATTTACAAGGAAATCAATGACAAGCTGGGAAGTGCCACTATCATTTCAGAGATGGGCCGAATTTACAGGCTTCAGGATAATTCTAATGATGCCAGGGAAGCGGCTATGCTCGCAAATAAGATGTTTACTGAGCTCGGAAATAAAAAAGGAATTGCATTGACTTTTCATAGCCTGGGGCTTATTAGTTATGATGGTGGTAATTACCCGGAAGCATTGAAATATTATTTGCAATCTAAAAAGGCATACGAAGAAATGGATGATTGGAATGGACTTGGATCTGAATTTGACAACATAGGCAGTATATATTTTAAGCTCGACCAATATGATAAAGCATATGAGAACTATCTTGAAGCCAAAAAGTATTATGAAAAAAGCGGAAATAGAGTCGGTTTAGGTTACGCTTTAGGAGATATAGGTCAAATATTCTCTAAGCGCGAGAAGTATTCTGAAGCTATAGATTATTTTCAGCAGGAATTGAGGATTAATGAAGAATTTGGAAACAAAGAAGAGATTTGCGCGACTTATGCAAATATTGAAGAGGCTTATTATAATCAGAAAGATTTTGCAAATGCGCTCAAGTATCTTGACTTAATGGTAAATCTAAGTAAGGAAATTAGTAGTAAATGGTATATAAGAGAGGCATATTTTCTTTCGGGATATGTTTATATAGGTAAGAAGGAATATTTAAAAGCAATTGAATATTTTTATAAATCACTCGATGTTGATTCTACATCCCTCAATGACAAACATAAGTCCACTATTTATTCAGGTTTGTCTCAAGCATACGAAGCTATTGATAGTTCGGGGAAAGCTTTTGAATATTATAAATTGCATGTATGTGCAAACGACAGCATCTTCAGCAGTGAAAAATCTCATCAGCTAACGGAGATGCAAACTAAATACGAAACAGAAAAAAAGGACAAGGAGATTCAGTTGCTGAATAAAGAAAATGATATCAAGGCGTTGCAAGTGAAGCAGGAACATTCATCGCTGCTTGCTGCAAAGTTGGAAGCTGACAAAAAGCAGACTCAAATTTCGCTGCTTGGTAAAACCAGAGAGATACAGGATCTTGAATTGAAAAAGCAAAAACAAGAACTTGAAAAAAAACAACTGGAAGCGCAGGTGAAAGAAAATGAATTCAAACTTGCTGACAATGAAAAAAGGCTTCAGATGGCCGAAGTGGGAAGGCAAAAACTACAGAAGAATTCTCAACTGATTATTTTTCTTTTAATTGTACTCACGGGCCTGTTTGCTTTTTACAGATTCAGACAGGTGCAGTTTCGCAGACAAGAAGCAGAACGAACACGTATTGCCCGCGATTTGCATGATGATGTGGGAGCCACTCTCGGCAGCATTTCCATTTACAGCGAAGTGGCAAAAAATAAGTTGTCTGTTCATAGTGAATTAAATGAAGTGATTGAAAAAATTGGAGACAGCAGCCGCGAGATGCTTGAGAAGATGAACGACATTGTTTGGTCAGTAAATCCGAAGAATGATAATGCAGAGCAGTTGATTCAGCGGATGAAAAATTTTGCTGCCGTGATGCTTACTTCAAGGAATATTGAGTTTGCGTTTCATACGGATTTAGTAAAGATGGATGAGATGAAACTCGGCATGGAGCAGCGAAAAAATATTTTCCTCATTTTCAAGGAGGGCTTGCATAACATTGTGAAATATTCACAGGCAAAAAAAGTCGAGGTTAAGTTCAACGTAAAAAAAAATATTGTGTACTTTACGCTACAGGATGACGGTAAGGGATTTGAAATGCACGCTGATGGGAAGGTTCTGCCGGAGATCTATAATGGAAACGGAATCCGGAACATGAAAGCAAGAGCAGAAGCAATAGGGGCTTCGTTTGAAATAAAATCGGAGCCGGGTAAAGGAACCTGCATTCTTGTAAGTGTAGCTGTGTAAAAGATACTACCACATTTGGTAGTTGTTGATACAGGTTTAATCTTGCTACTTTGCATCCTTATTATTTTAATAAGATTAACTTCTTGTTCCAAAGTTTGTGAACTAACTAAAAAAGAATGGAAAATATCCGTGTTATTATTTTTGATGATAATGCCCGCGTATGCGATTCGATGCGAATGTTGATTGGCGGCACAGATGGTTTTGTGTTTGCGGGCGCTTATGAAAACTGCAGTCATCTGGTTGCAAATATCGAATCTTCTCTTCCGGATGTGGTGCTCATGGATATTGATATGCCGGGCATTAATGGAATTGAAGCCGTAAAAATAATTCACAAAAAATTTCCTGATCTGCAGGTATTGATGCAAACGACTTTTGATGATGATGACAAAGTTTTTGATGCCATACTTGCCGGTGCAAGTGGATATATTTTAAAAAACACACCTCCATCTCGCATCCTCGAATGTATCCGCGAAGTGCATCAGGGTGGTGCACCCATGAGTCCCGGTATTGCACGCAAGGTGCTCCGCCTGTTTTCACAAAATGTTCCGGTAAAGGAAGCAAAGCAAGATTTCAATCTCAGTCCGCGCGAAACAGAAGTATTGGGTCTTTTGGTGAACGGTAAATCATACAAGATGATTTCTGATGAGCTCGGCATTACCTACGACACTGTGCGCGCGCACATGAAAAAAATATATGAGAAGCTGCACGTGACAAGTATGACCGAAGCAGTAGCAAAAGCGATTAAGGAAAAACTTTTCTCCTTCTTTTTCTAAAGCCGGAATCGCTTTCCGTTTCCCATTTCTGGTAATTGGGTTTTTCCAAACACACTGATTTTTTTTAAAAGAAAGCCGTTTTCTCCTTCAGGAGTTTACGGACTTACCACATTTGGTAATTGATGTCGCCTTCGCCTGAAGGTACTTTTGCATCATTAATTTAAACCAAAAAAATAAAATGAAACAGACAATCACCATTCTACTTACCGTTATGCTTTGCACCGGCAGCATAAACATGTATGCACAGGCACCTATGTTACACTGGGCGCATGCTTTTGGCTCGGAAACTTTTGTTCACAATCTTGCAATGACACTTGATGCAGGCGGAAATGTTTATACAACAGGATATTTTGAGGGAACAGTAGATTTCGATCCGGGACCGGGTGTGTTCAATTTGACTTCCGATTCAACGGATACTTTTCATATTTTCATTCAAAAATCAAGCGCTTTGGGAAATCTGATATGGGTAAAGCAAATTGTATTACCGGGTTACAAGGATGGCAGATCGATAACAGTAGATAACTTTAATAATGTTTATGTCACAGGAAGTTTTTTTGGAACCGCAGATTTTGATCCCGGTGCAGGTGTATTTAATTTAACAAGTGCGGGAAAGGACGACATCTTTGTTTTGAAGTTAAACAGTTCTGGAAATTTTTTATGGGCAAAGAGAATCGGATCTCCGGGTGATGATGGAGGCAATTGTATCAAAGCAGACGCATTGGGAAATGTTTATGTTACCGGATACTTTCAGGAAACCGCTGATTTTAATCCGGGCGCGGGGGTATTTAATATGGTAGCTGCAGGTCCGGGAGGTGATGACATTTTTGTTTTAAAATTAGATGCAAATGGAAACTTCCGTTGGGCTAAAAGGATGGGAGAGGGAAATGCCGATATCGGAAATTCGTTGGCGGTTGATGCTACAGGCAATGTTTATACAACAGGTTTTTATGTACTTTGGGGGCTATTTCTATCACCGGTAGATTTTGATCCCGGAGCAGGAGCATTTTTATTAGGTGGTGCGGGTCAGGAAATTTTTATTCAGAAACTGGATTCAGCTGGAAATTTTGTGTGGGCAAAAGGAATCGGATCAACGGGGAATAATGTAGGTTTAAGTATTGCATTAGATGCTTCCGGCAATGTTTATACAACAGGTTTTTTTCAACTCACGGTTGATTTTGATCCGGGACCGGGAGTAGCTAACCTTACTTGTGCCGGATCTAAAGATGCATTTATTCTTAAGTTAGACAATGCCGGAAATTATGTTTGGGCGAAGCAAATGGGATCTACCGCTTTTGATGCTGGCAGAGCCATTGCTGTTGATAATGCGGGCAATGTTTATACAACAGGCCAGTTTAGCGGCACGGTGGATTTTGATCCGAACGCAGGAGTAACAAACTTAACAAGCACCGTGGGCGTGTCTGACATATTCATCCAGAGTCTTAACAGCGCGGGTAATTTTTTATGGGCAAAGAGTATGGGCGGACCCTTATTTCAAAATGGCGTGGCAATTGCCGTTAGCAGTCCTGGTACTGTGTATGTTTCAGGAGATTTTTCAATGACAGTTGATTTTAATCCGGATGCTCCGGTTTTTAATATAACATCACCAGGTTTTGAATCCATGTTCGTACTCAAGTTGGGTCCTACTGGTGCGCTCCCAATAAAACTACTCAGCTTTTCTGCATCTCAAAATGAGAATGAAATAAAAACCGAATGGACTACTGCTACAGAAACCAATAACGATTATTTCACCCTGGAGCGCAGCAGCGATGCGGTAAATTTTGAACCCATCAGCACGGTTAAAGGTGCCGGCAATTCTACTTCGGAAAGAGAATATGCTTTTGCTGACGAACATCCATTTAAAGGTGTTTCCTATTACCGGCTTAAGCAAACGGATTATGATGGACACTTTTCTTACTCCGATGCTGTTGCTGTTTCCATTGTTGCTACGCACGATTTCATGGTGTATCCAAATCCTACAACAGGAAGGGTTTTTCTGAACATCAACTCACATACTTCTGAAAATCTTCGGGCAGATGTAACTGACGTGACCGGCAGAATGGTGCTAAGTGAACCTATTCAAACAAATGATGGAGCTACCGTGCACGCGCTGGATTTATCTTCCTTCGAGAAGGGAACCTACCTGGTTCAGTTGAAAGGTGAGAACTTTTATGAAGTGAAAAAAATTGTGGTTGAATAAAAATTAAAATTTTATCAGCAACAAAAAAAATGGCAACTCCAAAACACAACCTTACTGCACGCGAGCTGGAAGTATTTCAGCTTATTACTGACGGACTAACGGATGCTCAGATTGCAGTTACACTTAATATCACCATCTACACCGCCAATGCGCATCGCAAAAAACTTCTTGAAAAATTAGAAGCGAACAATGCTGCTTCACTTGTTGCAAATGGGTTCAGAAAAAAATTAGTAAAATAATTTATCACGAAAAAACACCGGAACTCATACTACCTTTTATGGTAATTGACACGCATGAAAACATAACTCACCTTTGACAACTCAATTCAGATAAATAAAAACATAAATAAAGGAGTCACGCATTTATTCTTCCAAACAAAAAAGTGATATAAAATATACAGGTAACTGCAATGATGAATCCTGATACTAAAATAAGCAAACCCGCAAAGAGTTCACCACGACTCGTAAAAGAGATGCATCAGCAAGCGTTGAATAACAGATTCCGTAAAAAAGAAACTATCCTTCTGTCTTTGGGAATTGCATTGCAGAAAAATAGAATACATATCCTAAGATTAGGAAATGGGTTGAAGAAAAATACAATACACCTCCTAAGGTTAGGATATAGGTTGCAGAAAAATACAATATGCCTACTAAGATTAGAAGATGGGTTGAAGAAAAATACAATACGCCTCCTAAAGTTTGGATATAGGTTGCAGAAAAATACAATATACCTACTAAGATTCGGAGATGGATTGCAGAAAAATACAATACGCCTCCTAAGGTTAGGAGATGGATTGCAGAAAAATACAATGACTATTTCTTCGAAATTTCAATAAATTCTAATTCAATAACTATAATTATCCAACTTCAAACCCAAAACCACAAACCCTTAATTCCATGATCGAACTTGCCAAATATTTCCGAATACTCTTCATGAGTGTTCGCATCAGCCGCGACCGGCTGAAAGGATTTACCGAAGACCACATTCAGCGCCTCACTGCTAACAACCCGGGCGGCATCTTCACCGGTATTCTTACCGCTATACTGACTGCCTACAATAATTTTTATGGCAACCTCGCCAGCAAAAGCGTAAATGAAGCAGCCCAGGAAGGCAAAACCATTGCTATGAATGAGAGCCGGGATGAACTGGAAAAAAACCTGAGCGACAATGAAAAGCTGATTGCCTATACATATCGAACTAATAAACCATTCTATGAAGAATTTTATCCGCTCGGTCTCACTGAATATTCCAATGCCGATTTAGACACTTTCGGAACCATTACTCTTAGATATAAAACAGTATTAGGAAATCATTCGGCTGATTTTCCCGGTCCGTTTGTTACCGAGTATGGCACAAAGCACAGTACTTTTGTAACTAACCGCAGCGCACAAAGCACAGCCAAAAGTGCAGTAGATAGTGAAATAAGCGACATGGCTACCACCCGCCCTGCTCTTGCAAAACAACTAACTATAAACGTGCTCACTATTGCTTTGCAATATGTGGGCGATGACAGCAAAGCAACCGTTTATTTCGATCAGGCAATTTTAGATAACGCATTCCGCGAAAGCGACCGCAAAGTAAGCGGTGATATAAACCCGGATACAACCGAAAACATTTTCGATAATATTTCCAAAGCCGACCTTCGGCTCACTTTTAAAAACACGGGCGAAGGTGCACTCAACTTCGGGTTTAAACTTGCTGATGACAGCGTAGTAACCGAAACCACCCATCAACTTGCTGCAGGCGCTGAGGTAAATGTTACTGCTGCAGAGTGGGGATGGACATCCGTTAATAAATTCCTAAATGTTACCAATGCCAGTGGACTGGCAGGGAGCTATTCGGTAGAAAAAAACTAAAAAGTAAAAAATTATCCTAAGCCATCATTTTAATTTTCTAATACTAAACTTAAAAACAACCGGCAATGAAATAAAAAAAAATTTTTTGATTGCGTTTACAGAATTAATTAAATGCGATCAGGAAATTACAAGAACAAAATAAATCTGCAACCAACTTTATCCGGTAATCCGTCCGGGCTTATCCAGCCGCCTTACCTCTTAAAGAAACAAGGCGGTTTTGTTTTTATAGAGCACTCAATTAACAGGATTACCAAACTAAAAAAATAAATCTTAAAACAATACTAACTAAAAAATCAAATGAAAAAACTACTACTTCTTACTCTGTGTTTCATTTCAGCAATGCTGACTTACTCACAAATTCCCGATTCATTATTTGGAATTAACTCACTGTTACAAGTACATGTAGGGGTTGCAGGCACTACACCAACGGTAACCAAATTACTTATGCAAGCCGATGGAAAAATGATTTGCGGGGGCTATGATTATTATAATGGCGCGAATGATCTTCACAACGACATGGTACGGTTTGATCACTGCGGCATTATTGATACTACGTTCGGAACACAGGGAATCGTACATCAAACCTTCAGCTTTCGCAACTGGAGTGAAGATTATGCCTTGCAGCCCGATGGTAAAATTTTAGTGTCAGGAATTGAAGCCAATAGCAATGCCTTTTCGAGTTACCTGCCTACAATATGCAGATACAATACTGATGGAAGCCCCGATACCTCATTTAATCATACAGGAGCTCATGCAGAACGATTCGATAATATTTCATCAGGAGATATTAATACCATCATTCAAATGCCTGGCGGTAAAATTTTATGCATCGGGTCAGTCCAAAATAATGCCGGTGGCGGAGTGTATGGTGTGGGCTTAATGCGTTTATTGCCGGATGGCACGTTAGACCCTGCATTTGGAACCGGAGGAAAAGTCGTTTACACAGATGCAACACAATTTGGAAGTTATAAAGGTTTTCAGCTTCAAAACGGCAATATAAGGGTGATCGCTACTTACGACCAGGGATGGCCGGCAGACGGAGCCGACATTATTACATTTGATTCGCTTGGTACATTCTTATCCAGAGTTAATGACAACCTGACTTCCTATAGTTCAGCAGGAGAAGCAGCCATTCAACCTGATGGAAAAATTCTTTATGCAGCTACAGATTATAATGGAAATACGTTTTACTTAACCCGCTTTGATACCTCCGGAACTCCTGACCCCACCTTTGGCACTAACGGAAGGGATACAATGGTAGGAGCCACTCTTTCATCCATAACCCTTTTAAGCACAGGAAAAATTCTGTTAGGTTTGAGCTTTTCATCCGGCCCTATTATTATGCGATTAAATAGTAACGGCTCAATTGATCCCACTTTTAATTCCGTTTCTGTAAATGGCGCACTATATGGTTCAACTGCACTTGAACTTTCAAACGGACAATTTATGTTCGCCTTTGGTTATATCGATTTTAATATTTCACGATATACTTTTCAATCGAACATGCCTTACATTTCAGAAAATGGAGGACAACTTCAAACCACCGGCACCGGTATCTACCAATGGCTGCTTAGTGGAACTGCCATTGCAGGCGCTGATTCAAATATCTATACTCCCGTGCAAGACGGCTGGTACTCCATGTTATTTACCGATTCATCCGGCTGTAGCTACCTTACAGATTCTTTAGAGGTAATTGATGCAGGAATAAAAGAATTGGTAAAAGGAGATGTACTGATTTATCCAAATCCATTCAGCACCTCAGCAACAATTAAAATCAATTCACAATTCATGATGCACGATGCACAATTAAAAATATATGACCTTACCGGAAGGATGCTGAAACAATATTCAATATTCAATAATCAATTTTCAATCGAAAAAGGAAATCTTTCAGCAGGAATGTATTATTATGAAATAGAAAATAATGAGAAAACAGTTTATAAGGGAAAGTTATTGATTAACTGATGATGTTCA
Organism: Bacteroidia bacterium; assembly: GCA_038230515.1. Lineage (GTDB taxonomy): Bacteria > Bacteroidota > Bacteroidia > AKYH767-A > 2013-40CM-41-45 > JAPLDB01. Next base: position 18,994 of record JBBRND010000037.1, read on the forward strand.
GGCAATAGAAACTTGGAGCGTGACAATCGAAGAAGAAAGTGTGCAATCGTTTTATCAACAAAACAAATTCGTTTGACTTACTAACTTAAAACAAAAATACATGAAATCACTCCTCCTTTCCGTTAGTGTTTTAATTTGTATTTCAGTTATCCAATCTGCAAATGCGCAAGTTGCTACTTACACACAGGAAGTTTTTAATGCGTCCATTCCGTTTAATGGTGCTACTCCAGATCGAAGGGTAACTACTACCGATTGGTTTCAAAGTAAAGTGAGCGGAACGGCAGGAGCACCAAATGATTTTGAATGGGTAAACGCAGGAGCCAATCCTGTAGTGGCAAATCAAAATATCGCAGGGTTTCCTGCGGGGGCAGGATTTGTAAGATACATTAACAGAACGGTAGCGTACCCGGCAGTTTCAGGTGCACCAACTGGCGATGCAGCATTCTTAGCTTCGCGTGCATTAGATTTTTCGAATCACACTGTTTTCAGTGCAACAGCAGATACCATCGGAATCTCCATCTGGAGAGATAACACTGCCCTGCCAATTAATGTCCTTGATTACATAGAAGTTTATTTAAATACGAAGCCCGATTTATTCGGAGCTACATTGCTTTCAACCACCGCAGCCGTTACTCGCATTAACCGTTCTTCCACCCAAACACCTGTTGCGGCACTGCCGGGCAACTGGAACAGGTACCAGTTTCGCATTCCCAACCTTCCTCAATTTGTAAGTGCCGGGGGCGGCTCATCCAGCGTGTATGTAATTGTAAAAGCAGTAAGTGCGGGAGGCAACAATATTTTTTTTGATAACTACAACATGCCGCAGTGGACAACTGCAATGACTATTCAAAGCGCACAATTAATCTACCAGGAAAACACAAACATTGGGAGGAACTCTCAAAACAATTTATTGCTTGGAGTAAGAGTGACCACCAAAGGAAGTACCGCACCCCTGAAACTGGATGCCGCAACCTTTTCACTATCCTCAAGCACAGACTGGCCAAACGATGTGCTAAACTCCTATTGCTATTACACGGCAGGAACTGATAACTACATGAGTACTGCTGCAGGTGCTGTAAGCATGCCTTTGTTAGGCGCAGGTCCGCTGGCGGGAACTCTCAATTTCGGGTGGTGGTCTGTTGTGTGCAGCTTTCCTACCGCCACACCTGTCACTATGAATTTAAATCCCGGTAGCGATAATTATTTCTGGCTCATAGTTGACGTAAAGGGTACTGCCACACCGGGCAATTACATTGGGGCAGAATTGCAATTTATCACCAATGTTACATCTTTAAGTGTCTGCAATTTTTATGGCAACGGAGTTTCGAGCGCAAACCTCGTAACAACACCCATTCCTGGTCAAACCTTTGGAAAGGCGCGGCTTGTTGAAACATCTTATAACATTCCTTCTTACGTTTATGGTTGTTCATTCAACGGATACAATCAAAATGATTTTATCAGCGCAGTGTTTATGCCCGGTGATAATTTCACTCAAATTCAGAACTATGATCACGATGTTACCTGTGCTGCATGCCTCGTTACTTCAGGCACGCCTGCGCATTGCATTCGTGTACCCGATCATCCGAATGATTACACACGCTTCGATCCGGTAAATGTTTCCACATTTAAAAACAGGAGAGTGCAGGTGACTACCGGGTATGGTGTACGCGGATCGGGGTCATCGTACACATTAAAAGTACAGGCAGGTGAATGGGCTTCCAACAGTAATAATATTGCCGTATTTATTGACTGGAATAATGATGGCGATTTTGATGATACCTATAATGGACCCGGTGGCTTAATTTCTGAAAATTATGGCACTCATACTATGCTGAACGGTGACCTGACTAATTATCCGGTTACTATATGGCCTATTAATACAACATGGAACATTAATGTTCCAACTGCATCGGATATAGTAACCGATTTGAATGATGCTACCCAATTACCAAACAACAGCACAGGTCCGGTATTTCCCGGCAATGTAAGAATGCGCATACGCGAAGTTTTTGGAGTGAATCCGATTAATCCTTTTCTGAACAGCTATATCTATGGCGAAACAGAGGACTATACAATAGAGGTATTGGATGCATGTCCTCCTAATTCAACGTTTAATATTTGTAAATGGATAGGAAGTACGTCAGCCTGGTCTGACAGTTCCAACTGGTGCCCGACTACTCCAACTATAAATGACGTGGCATACATACCTGTTCTGAATGCAGCGTTTAAATATCCGGTTATCGGCAGCAATACTACTGCAAAATGCCGCTTGTTAAAAATTATGGATAACGGTGCAGGCACCGGTGCACAGGTAAATATAGATGCTCCGCAAAACGGAAAACTCATTGTGGCTGACGATGTAATTATCGGGCAGGGAGCGCCTGTTGCCGGTTCAACAGCAAACATCAATGTTACAGGTTCCTTTCAGAAAACACAAACCATTCCTTCCAAAACATCAGTTCCTCCCGCAGGCGTTGCATTATTACAACCAACGCCATTTCGTATCAATGCGCAGCAAAAAACACAAATCGCTTATACAGCTACCGAGCTTGCAACTACCTATGGCTGGAAAGCGGGAGACATTATTGACCAGATAAGTATTGAAGTAAATAGTATTCCAGGTGGAGCCGGTGCTTCAACATATGGAACCGCTCTCGGAGGCTTTAGAATTCAGGCATACCTCACTTCCGCCATAATAACCTATCCAAATCCGGTTCCCGCAAACACAAAAATAGCTGTAGCTGCAGGTGATCCTAATGTGGTGGCAGGTTGGCCGAGAATTATTTATGGACCCACTATTTTAACTCTAAACATGCCTCAGGCAGTCAACGGAACACAGGCGGGAGGAAATTACTATACCTTTAATCTCATCCCTAACACATTTGTTTGGGATGGGTTGAGCAACCTGGTGCTTGAATTCTGTACCTGGACCTGGGGTGTTGCCCCATCTAAAAATTATATTTTATATGATGAAGCAAGTACATCATTTAATGTACTATCTATAAACGGATCTCTATCTTCTGCGGGACCGATTACCGGATATACTATAGATGGAGCCGGGCATTATGCAGGAGGTACAAGCGCCACTGTTACCGCAACAACCTGGCAATTTCGCCCACGACTCGATTTTGCTTTTCATCGTCCGTATTCAAAAGCTGATATTATTGTAGGCGGCAATTGGATAAATAATAATAAAGGAACTTTTGCTCCGTCTATTGTAACAGGTTCAGCAGGATTCAGGGCGGGCTACAGCAAAGTGGTTTTTGATCCGGTGGCAGCGTTGCGCAGCACCGTAAATTCACCGGGGCTTACTTCAGTTAATGTCTGGAATCCTATAGCGCAGCCGGCTTCCTTAGCCGCATTGACAGATATTGATCAGAACATAACGAGCCAGCTAAGCACAGCGCCCATTGTCTCTACTGTTTTCAATCAACTTGAGATAAATAAAGTAAGCGCAACCGGCAAAGTGGTAAAACAAAATTCAACCTTTGCATCAACGGTTGGCGACTATGCCGATTCTTTGGCTTTGACCAATGGAGAACTAAATTTAAACAGGAAAACCTTTACACTCCAAAACTCTTCAGCAGCCTACCTTGCAAGAACTAATGGCTGGCTCAGAAGCGAAGATAACAGCGGTCCATTAGCCGGAACCATGCAAAGTATTTTTACCTGGAAGATAGGGACAGGAACAACAGGGACCTATAACTTTCCCTTTAAAGGTGCTTCAACCAATGTCTTTAATTTTACTTATAATAAAACAATAGCCGCAAATGATGTGGGTGATTTATCCATTGCCACCTATGGAACGCCTCCAAACAATACCCCTTATACGTTTCCTCTTTTGCCGCTTGGAAATCCATTACGTGTTAATGGAATGACTGCACAATCGTCTTTACTTGATTGTACACCATGGACCGTAGATCGTTTCTGGTATGTTAAAATAACAAATATTACGATATTAGCAGTAGGAGAAACTTTCAGATTTGAGTACGATCCTGTTGAGGGAACACTATTAGCAAACTATGTAAGTGGGGAAATGAAGGCACAACGTTTTGAATTGACAGGAGCAATCCCTGGTTGGCATTCTCCCTACCCTGGACAGACAGATGGCATTAGCGGTTCTAATAGATTTGTTCAGCTCTCGGCTGATCAACTTGATTTTTCTTATAACATTTGGGCAATTACTAATTTAAATAATGGGCAACCCCCGTTAGGAGAGTTTCCATGGAGCCTGCCCGTTGAACTTATTTCGTTTACTGCAAATGCAACAGAAAATAAACAAGTGCTCTGCAAATGGACTACCGCTACAGAAATCAACAACGATTATTTCACTGTTGAAAGAAGCAAAGACGGAACTGAATTTGAAGAAGCAGGAAAAGTTAAAGGCGCTGGAAATTCAACCATTGTTTTAAATTATTCTTTTATTGATGAACATCCTTACCCGGGTGTTTCCTATTACCGCTTAAAGCAAACAGATTTTGATGCCAGGTTTTCTTATTCAGATGTAATTGCTGTAAATATAAACCGTTCATCAGGTAAAGAGTTGTTTGTTTATCCAATCCCTGCAAGTAATCATCTTGCTGTTCAGTTCAACTCCTGCTCACAATGGCTCTACTCCCTACAACTCATTGATGCACTCGGCCGAGTAGTTCTTGAAAAGAAAGGCAACGCAACACAGGATGAAAATCTAATTGATATGAATGTGGCACCACTGGCAAAAGGAATTTACAATCTGCAACTCATTACAAACGATGAAGCACAACAAACAAGAGTGGTGATACAATAATCCGTTTCCCTTTATCCCTAAATGAGAATCCGCTCCTGATTATCGGGGCGGATTTTTTAATGCATTATCCTCACGGCATCAAACTTCATTTCAAAAAAATTGTTTTCCTGTAAAAACCTGTAATGATAAAATCAAGAATGACAAGCCAAAGAACTGCAGCACTTGCATACATCACTTCTTTCGGCACCAGGTGAAGCAAAAACAAAACAGCGCCTACATACGCAGTCATCACCCAAAGAAGTTTTATCACATCGCTGCGCATTTTTTGTTTCTTGTTTAAGAAACGTATCGCGTACGTAATCGCAACACCAAGAAGCCCGGTGGCTAAAACAATATCTGAAAAAGGATAATGCTGAATTTTCAAAAACACCCCTACAAGAACGACAGCGAAGCAAAGTTTAATGATATCCCAATAAATGGTACGCAGGATAGTTCCGTTACGCAGCACGAGAAAAAATCCGGCAAACTCTGCCAATCCATTGCCGGTAGTAACCACGTTAAATCCGAAACTTTCTGTTGGCGTTACCACCATAAAGATGGTTCCGAATAAAGTAACAAGGAGAGAAAACCCAATCAGGAGAAGAATTCTTTTGTTGGTCAATTTAGAGAGCGTATTTTAGTAAGGCAGAGAAAAAATCAACTCTCATAATCCTTCCCGTAATACTGCTCCATCAGTCGAGTGATACCAAGCATGGCATCCCACTGACTTACTTTTCCTTCCTGAATACCGTTTAAAATTTCTTCTTCTTCCTTTTTAAATTTCTCTCTGCCTTTACTCATAAAGGAAGGAAGCGCTGTTTGTTGCTCGGAAGATAGACTGCTGCGCAATTTCTCTTCGCGATAATTCATTTCTTTTTCGAGCCGGTCGTAACGTGAATAATCTGCCATGATAGGTTTAGTTAATTTGACAATTGGTTTACTGAGTTAATTGGGAATACACAAAAGTGAGATTTATTTTTCTACTTGATGTCGCGCTCACTTTCTTTTTCAATCATTGCGGGTTCGGTAGCTACTCCAGCATCATCTTTCTTCTCCTTCACATTGAAACTAGTGGAAACTTTATTTCCGACAGCATTCGTAATCTCAACAGTATATTTTCCTGCAAGGAGATAATACTTTTTGTTTTCGCCTTGCTTTACAGTGATTGGTTTGGTTTGCTTTTTATCAACCAGCGATTTTTCAAATTGAATTACTGTTGATGAATCAATTTCAAGATTGTAAGAAACATAATTCAATCCTGTTTCACTTGTATCAGTAAGTGTTTTCAAAACAATTCCTTTTTCTGATTTGATGCTAATGGATGTCTGGCCTGCCGCCTTTGCATAAAACGAAATTGTTGCGGAAGCAGTTAATGGTTCTGAAGCAAACGGATCAAATTTCTTTCCCCAGTCTTTATTAAAGTTTGCATCTGCAATCGGAAAGACAAAAAGTGGTTTTGAAAGAAGTGAATCATTCAACTGCTCCACTTCACTGAGCTTTGCAATGTAGATGCTTCGTCCGTGTGTGCCGAGAACGATTTCTTTTTCACGTGGATGAACTACAAGATCATGAACTGCAACTCTTGGTAGATCACCCGTCATTGCCATGAAACTTTTTCCACGATCGAGTGACGCATACAAACCATTGTCAGTTCCGACAAACAGAATGTTTTCGTTCACTACATCTTCTTTCACAACATTAATTGGCTCGAAAGGAAGGTCGTTGTCAATCTCTTTCCAGCTATCTCCATAATCATCGCTCATAAAAAGATAGGGCTGGAAATTATCATTGCGATAGCCATTCAGCGAAGCATACAATCTGCCTTCAGAAAAGTTGGAAGAGGTAACACGACTCACATACAGTCCCCTGGGTAGTTTGTCTGAAATTTTCTTCCATGTGTAACCATCATCTTTAGAAACCCAGATTAAACCGTCATCAGTGCCAACATAAATTAAGCCGAATTTCAATGGCGACTCGCTCATTGTAACTATGGTGTTGAAAGCCACATCACCTTTCTTATCATTCAAAGTAAGATCACCGGAAAGTGTTTTCATGTCATCGCCCTTATTCATTGAGCGGTGAAAACGATTGGTGCCCATGTAAAATATATCCTGGTTATGTCGCGAAAGCCAAATCGGAGTCTGCCAATTGAAACGAAAGTTGGGTTCACCTAAATCATTCTTCGGATGAATATCTTTTGAATCTCCGGTCGTTTTATCAATGCGTGCATAGTATCCGAATTGATACCCGCTATACACCGTGTTGTTATCGCGCGTATCAACCTGCACCTGCATTCCATCACCTCCGTACAAAAACTTGTAGGCATTTTGTCCGCCCTGCAGCCACGATTTATCATTCGGATCAGAAGTTGAAGAACCGCTCCACACACCATTATCCTGCAATCCGCCATACACATTGTAAGGTTTTGCCATGTCTACATTCACAGAGTAAAATTGTCCGACCGGGGGAGTGTTTGCTTTGAACCAGTTCTTCCCATCATCATACGTGATATGCAAACCGCCATCATCACAAGCAATGAAATGTGAATCGCGTTTAGGATTAATCCACACCGCATGATTATCACCGTGAGTATTCTCTCCTGAAATAGATGAAAACGTTTTGCCTCCATCTTTACTCATCAACAACGGCAATCCGCAGACGATAATTTTATTCTCATCCGTTGGAGAAATAACGATCCGGCCGAAATAATATCCGTAAGTGTAAGTAAGATTGAAAAGATCAGCCGTGTTTGTCTTCTTCCATGTTTTTCCGGCATCATTACTTCGATACACTTCGCTGCCAATGACCGGAGAATTGAAAAGAGAATTGTTTGCATCGTTTAAATAATCAGCTATTGAAGATGTTTTGATCGAGTCCTTCTTAATTAAATCTTTTACTACAGCCGCAGAATACTTTTCAGGAAAATCATTTCCACGCAAAAATTTTTCCAGCTTCTTATCATCAAGTGCAAGAAAATTTTCTTTTGAAATATCTTTCAGATCACGCACTTCAAGAACAGAAGTATCTTTCTTCGGCTCCTCCGGTTTATGCTTCTGATTATCCATTATCGCATAAACTATGTTCGGATTTTTCGGATACACTGCAATTCCAATTCTCCCGTTTCCATCACCTTGCGGAAAGCCGCTGCCATCCTTTGTTATACAAGTCCATGTATCTCCGCCATCAATGTTTTTGTAAATTCCGGAAGTAGAACCGCTCTCCGCAAAATTCCACGCGCGCCTTTCACGATGCCACATAGCTGCATACATAATTTGCGGATTGGTGGGATCGAAAGCAAGATCAACAGCCCCTGTGTTTTCATCAATATATAAAACCTGTTTGTATGAACTTCCGCCATCTGTTGTTTTAAAAACTCCACGCTCTTTGTTTGGAGAATAAAGATGACCGAGTGCTGCAATGAAGACTGTATTAGGTTGCGTTGGATGAATCAGAACCTTTCCGATGTGTTGCGTCTCTGCAAGTCCTTTGTGCTGCCAAGTTTTTCCAGAGTCTGCGCTGAAATATAATCCTACTCCTGAATAAGAACTGCGGCTGCTGTTTGACTCACCGGTGCCGATCCAGATGTTATGTGTTTTCCAATCCACATCAATATCGCCAATGGTAATTACGCTCTCGTGATCAAAAAGAGGAGTGAACGACTGACCGTTGTTTGTGGTGTGCCACAACCCGCCTGATGCATAAGCCACGTAAAATTCAGTAGGATCATTTTCATTCACGCAAACATCCACCGCGCGTCCACTCATGATAGTAGGCCCCACGTTACGGAACTTTACATTCGAAAGAAGAGATTTTTTTTCAAGATCAACATGCTTTATGATTCCCTGAAGGCGATCATGCTCATTTGTTGGTTTAACAAGAGGAATCTGTAGCGTATCTTTTGAATAAACTCCGTCAAGAACATTTTGAGCGAATGAAAGACCAGAAGCAGAAAGGATAATAATGAGTGCTAAAATTTTTTTCATACACTTTATTTAGGGGGATGAAAGTAAGAGGAAAAAATCACCCTAAGAAAAGATTAACAGATATTTAAAACACAGGAAGAAAAAACTTACTTCATATACCCCTGCTTCTTCCATGCAGACACGCCTTTTTTCAAAAGCGCATTCAGTTCCTTCTCATTTATCTGCTCGGGCTTTTTAATATTAAAGCAGGTTTTGCCTTTCAGGGTTTTAATCATGGTTGGCATAAGTTCTTTAAATCCATCGTGCATATACATCGGAAAAAAATAAAAGCTCACCATGTCCTTGCGGGCAACGAATGAAGTGAAATACATTCCCGGAACAATTTTCTTTGAGTATCCATACGGCACAGGTTTGTTGCCCATCAATTCCATTCCGTCCTTTGATTCCTTGGAGATTACCATTGGCGGACTGCACTTGCGCAATGCCGCTTTAAGTTTGCTGATTATTTCTTCTTTGACATCAAGGGTAAGTGGCATATTGAAATGGGAGGTTAGGAATTGGGAAATTGAAAACAGGAATGTAAAATTAGAAAATGAAATCTATATAAAAAAAGTACTCCTCAATGAGCAATCAGAATTTTCTTCTTCACATCACCGCATCTGAAAGTATAAAAGCCGGAAGCCCACTTCGCAGTATTTATTTCTTGAATGAGAGAAAAATTATCTGAGTAAATAATTTCACCAACTAAATTCAAAATTTCAAACTTCTTTTCCCGCGAGTTAACAGACGAAATAGTCAAACTGTTTGTTGATGGATTCGGATAGATCGAAAAGCTTCCTGCATCCGCGATTTCATTAATATCATCCGTGCAATGATTTGCTTCTTTAAATGAAGGCGAATTAAGAATTACAAAAGGTCCCGTTCCATTAGGACATCTGCCCATGGAGTGATCTGCCGTTTGAGTACCGAAAGAAATACTGTCAAGGATATTTCCTGCTGCATTGCTGAGCATCAATTCTTCTCCGCTTGAAGATAATTTAAAATTGCAATGGAGATCTCCTGAAGTCGTATTGCCCTGATCCGCCCAAATCATAAAGTAACCCTGCGGTTGAATCAATGAGTTTTCAGGGAATGGAAATTTGGTGGGATTTGTAAAATCATCTGAAAGATATAATCCGAAAAGATTGAGAGGATTGGGAGAAGCATTAAACAACTCAATCCAGTCCTCGTGTGTTCCTGTTTCATCTACGGTATCATTCTGATTCAAAGCAAGAAACTCATTGATCACGACTTCGCCAGATTGTGCAGTCAGAATATTTGCATTCAAACTATAAAATTCATGTTCAGCTCTGGCTGGAGAAAAAATTCCTGCATCATTATTTTCAGCATAGACATAATACTGTGCCTGTCCGGAAAGCATACTGATTGAAACTCCGTAAACATTATCTCCGGCTGCACCATCGTTGTGTGCACCGTCATCGTACATCAATATTCTTGAAAATTTTTCTGCTTTATCAAAGCGATAGCCGAGATAAACTGAATTGGAATTTGTGTTTGTAACCTCTGTGGTAATTGTAACGGTTCCGAGATAAGCAGGAGACGTATCACTGGCTGCAACATTTGAAATGACCGGAGGTGAATACGAAAACTCTGTGGTTGATTGCAAATACGCAACTCTCGCACTCATTAGGTTGCTGATGCCGGGAACAACATTGCTGCCAACGGTAACATCTCCGGTAAGACCGTTTTGAAACTGAGAATAGCTGAAAAAATTATTTGAATCCATTTGAACTGATAAATCAATAATTGACTGCATTTGTGTTGCAACAGTTTCGTAATTATTGTTCGCAAACATTTCATCAACAATGGTGCGCATGTGAGCAATGTACATTCGTTTGTACATGGCATTGTTCATCACATCAACGATAAGAGGCCAGTCGGTATCTGCGCTATGCAAAGTGGACGGCATTTGCTCCATTCCGGAAACATTTAGTGTTCCCATTCCAACTCCCTGACTGCCTGCATACGCAAAACCACCGAAGGACATATTCAAATCCCACACAACAGAATTGTAGTGATTCGTATTGTCTTTATACACGTAATGATTTTGAGCAAATGCTCCGCTGTAACTATCGAGATTTACAAGAACATTATTGAATGCAAGCATCCAGATCACCCGATCAACGTCCATCACATTACTGAATGATGACGGATTGTTTGTAACCGAATCGCACAACGAAACAAGGTCATTCCAACCGATGTCTGATTGTAGATCATAACGGATTTGATACGAACTGCTATCCGCATTGATGTATTTTAAATTACTTCGGAATGCAGTTGAAGTAATTAACGGATTGCATTTTACAAATGCGTTTTGTGAAGAATAAAAATGATCGGAACAGAATTTTTTATTGATACATTCATCATTAGAATAGAGCCCCATGTAGGCCCCGTTGACGTAAAGTTGTGCGAAGTTTGATTTCGAACAGTCCATATAATTTTCGAGAATCGAATACGAAAGAGCTTCACGAATCATCGATGGATCCGCATATTCGTTGCCAAGTTTTATGTCGCTGTAGCCCTCATACGACTGATCTCTGAACTGATCAAGCGAAATGTGCAACGGGTCTTTGATGTATGTAGAATCGTATGAACTGTTGCCCTTATATTTTACTCCTACACTATCGAACTCTTCTCCGTTTATTACTACCCAGTCAGCAAGGAGGTAACCATCAGCTCCGATTTTTGCTGTGTCCATCTGGTAATCCCAGTTCGGTTGACTGAATCTCACTTCAATTGTTTGAACAGTATTAAGATCATAAAAAGTTTGTGCAAGAAGCGTGTTCATACACGAGAGGAAAACAACGACAAGAATTTTCAGAGAAATGCTTTTAGAGTTCATTGCTGTAAAAATTTTATTATTTTTTGACAACCTCCTTTAAGAAAACAACCCCGATCGCAAGACCTGGGTTGTTGAAAAACTGTTCTCCAATCTTATTCAATGATTAATCTCGTATTCGCTCTACCACCTTCGCGATTAATAATTGATACAATATAAACCCCATCAAGCAGATTTCCTCTTTCAATTTTCAAAGCGTCACTGATGTAGTCAGAATAAGTACGAATGATTCTTCCGGTAATATCTGAAACAGAAACGGTATGACTGATGTTGTTATCATTGAATTCAATCATTACAAAACTGCTGGCAGGATTCGGATACAACTGAATGTTTTTTGTTAACTCATTTTCCGAGATACCAACAAGGCAACTTCCAAAATTTACCGGATCAAGCATGGTGTCTTGAGTCAAGTTCATCGTCCGATTTCCATTTGTGGCACAAGATCCGAAAAGAGCTTCGTAATCACCCACAGTATTTCCGTTCACATATTTGAACTCATAATTTCCTAAAGGAAGATATGCCTCGTATTCATAAATGCCACTGGTATCAATCACCGGACCCATTCTGAGTGTGACAGGATTCCATCCTTGAAACGTTCCTGCCACATGAACACCGTCAGGACTCACGCTCTGATGAACCATGTTTACTCTGAAACGCAAAAGAGTTAATCCAGTAGGTGCATTTGCCGAGAAAGGCATAACACCAACAAACGTTGTGTCGTTCGCAAGGGAGTCCACATAGAGCCAACGGTTATCATCAAAGTTTCCATTCACACGCGACTGGTTTGGAACAAACTCAACCTGGTATGCCTGATCTCCATTAATAAACCTGTACTCATAAACGAGGAAAGCAGGAATATCCAAAACAATACTATAAACATTTGTGTCAGAAGTTTCCTTTGATAACATTATTGATCCCGGATCCCAGTCAAACGGGTAACCTGCAGCGCCTTGAAAATTTCCGTACACATGAATTCCAGTTGCATGCACAGAATCACCCTGTGAATAGACAGGCGACATGTCCACTGCAAATTTCACCTTCTTTGCGAAGAGTGTTTGAGAGGATGCAAAAAAGATAATCAGGAACAGAAACTTTTTCATGAGATAATTGGCTTCGAGTTATTTAATCAATGTCATTTTTTGTGAGAGAGCTTTTCCATCATCTGTGCGAATAACGAAATTGAAAATCCCATTTTCGTATACTGACAAATCTACTGTCTTCTGATTTCTTGCTCGCAAAATAATTTTCCCAATCGCATCCGAAATAATTATTTCAAAATCAGAAGAAGAGAATTGTCCGCCAATCTTCACAACTCCCTCAGTCGGATTCGGATAGAGCTGTAATAAATTTTCAGAAGAAATATTCTTTACAGTCAAACTTAAATATTCGTAAGGAAAAGAAATTGCAGATGCACATCCACCTGCATCAATTGCCTGCACCGAGTAGTTTCCGTTTTCCAAAGGCACATACGTTTGCGAAGTTGCTCCAGTAATTACCACTCCGTTGAAATACCAAATATACATTGCGGCAACAGTTGACGAACTCAATGTATCATTATTCACCGAGATGACTGGGGTAGTTGGTTGCGTACCTGCTACATAACATGCAGTGTACCGAAATGCCTGAGGTATTGTGCCGGTAACTGATTTAGACCAGAGAATATTCTGGTTTGAATCAATCTCATAAATATATCCTGACTGAGCCACGCACACAAGCATGTTTCCGTTCGGAAGTTGTTGAGAATTTCCAAGATCATTGTTGTGACCATTGCAGACATGGCGGAAATCATAAGTAGAAGGAGCATACGCAGTGCCAGCAGTGTAAAGATAATTGAAGCCGTTGTATGGAGGATTAATCATGTCAACACATGACTGAGTAGTTGAAATTCCGTTGTTGTTATATCCAACCAAATAATTTGCACGCGGACAATCCATCGGCACCCAATGCGCATCATGTACTACATGAAAATCCGTTGTGCCGGTTGCCTGATAAGAAGCAGGGTTTCCCCAACGATAGAGGAAATCTCCTCCATGACTTGAATGACCACCTGTATGTCCTGCTGCCTCTGCACTTGTGGTGCTATGATCAATTACGTAAAGTTCATTCATGTTATGAGAACTGATAACGATCTGATCCAACTGCGGATTGTAATCAATACCGTTTGTGTGCATCCAGTCCTTTGATGTTTGATAATTGATGTTGAGCAATTCAGGATGATCAATAATTGCAGAATGATAATTGTCTTTTGTTGAATTAACATTCTGTGTGAGATGATCCCAAACATGCCATTCCCATACGATGTTACCTGTGGTTGCGCCCGTTGGCTGCACTTCTATTATTTTATCAGGCCACATAAGAATGGAAGAAGAACTTCCTGCCTGCGTTACTTCTGCTGCTGTTTTTGTTTCATACGAAATGATCAGCACATTCCCATTTGTCATCGGGCAAATATCATGATGCATGCAAACCGAAGAAGTGGAATAAACAAAATCCCACAACACATTATTATTCCAGTCAACTTTCTGCATTTCTCCTGTTATTCCTCCTCCCATAAACGAATTGCCCATGTGCGAAACGGTTCTTACAATAGTTCCTCCAGGCATCAGGTAAGACGAATAACCTGTATGCGCGGTTGAACTGAATGTCCATGTATGATAAGTGGCCCCGTTTGTATCTACAAGGTACGCATTGCTGCTTCCCATCGTGCTGTAGAGCGTGTAATCACCCCATTGTTGCGCATTTGCCGAGGAGAAGAAGATAAAACAGAAAGCTATTAGGGAGAGGATTGACAAACCTTTTTTCATAAATCTAGCTGAGTGCTTTAAAATTAGTTTTTAGCTGGTTTTGGACTTTAGGTAAGAGCGAACCCGGAAGATAAAGTTTAATGCAATGCTACAAAAATGTTATGAAATAGTAAACTTTCCGTTGAACCTAAATAGAATAGATGCAAAAGAAAGATCGCAGTTGGGTTAGACAGGAAGTTAATCAGCATTCTTCAGATCAAAATAAAACTTCAAACGTTTCGTTACTTTTACCAAAACATTTTAGCAATGAATATTCTTTTTATCGCCTTTGGAATTGCGGCAGGATTTGTGATCGGCTTTCTCATTTCGAAAAATAAAAGTCAATCTTCTGAAGCAACTATCCTCTCGCGCGTGAATGATGCTGAAAGAGAAAAAGCAACGCTCAATGAACGCGCTGTTCAACAAAAACTGCAACTGGATGCCATCACTTTTAATCTGGAAGAAGAGAGAAAAACTACGATGGATCTTAATTGGCAAATTGCTCAACTGCAAACGACTAACCAGAATCTTTCAGAAAAACTTACTACTCAGAAAGCAGAACTTGAAGAGTTGCAGAAGAAATTCAAAATGGAGTTTGAAAACATCGCCAATAAAATTCTGGAAGAGAAGAGTTCGAAATTTACTGAGCAGAATAAAGCAAACCTCGACATCATCCTTAACCCTCTCAAGGAAAAAATAAAAGAGTTTGAGGAGAAGGTAGAGCGTTCGTATAAGATTGAATCAACTGAACGCATCTCTTTGAAAGAACAAATAAAACTTCTTGTTGATCAGAATAAAGAGTTGAGCACGGAAGCGAATAATCTTACACGTGCATTGAAAGGTGATGTGAAGAAGCAAGGCAACTGGGGAGAAGTTATTCTTGAACGCATTCTTGAACGCTCCGGTTTGATCAAAGATCAGGAATACAAAACTCAGGTGAGTTCCATGAATGATGAAGGCAAGCGCTTTCAACCCGATGTGATTGTTTATTTGCCGGACAACAAACACATAGTTATTGATGCAAAAGTTTCTCTTATCGCATACGAGCAAATGGTGAATGCAGCGAATGAAGAAGCCCGTGAGCAGTTTATTCTTCAGCATATTTCTTCGGTAAAGAATCACATAAAAATACTGAGCGAAAAAAATTATCAGTTGACCGCAAATCTCGACAGTCCTGATTTTGTCTTGTTATTCATGCCTATTGAATCGAGCTTCAGCACAGTGATACAGGCAGACAATGAACTTTACAATTTTGCGTGGGACAGAAAGATTGTAATTGTTAGTCCTACAACACTGCTTGCAACATTGCGTACCATTGCGAGCATCTGGAAACAGGAACGTCAAACAAAAAATGCAATTGAGATTGCCGAGCAGGGCGGAAAGCTTTACGACAAATTTGTTTCCTTCGTTGAAGACCTTACGGAAGTGGGTAAGAAAATGGATTCAGCAAAAGCAAACTACGTGGATGCAATGAAAAAACTTTCCGAAGGCAGAGGAAACTTAGTGGGTAGTGCTGAGAAATTAAAAACTCTTGGAGCAAAAACATCAAAGAATATTTCTCCTGCACTTCTGGAGCGGGCTGAAGAAAATCAACAATGACAAAGGGTTTTCGGTTTATGGTTTATGGTTTACAGTTTTTTGTTTTGCTTTTAACTTCGTGTACAGAAACAAAAGACCTCAGCGTTGTAAATCTCTCCAATCTTTACAGGGATACTGATCAATTTTTTCATCCTGAGTTTGCGGTGGAACATCAGAGCGATTCTACTTCAAAACTTTTTATTCAACTCAATACTAAAGAATTTCTGTACAGCAGACAACCCGATGATCAATTCCGTGCATTCTTTACCATTCATTTCCGCCTCGTAGAAGCGTATGAATCTCTCAACGTGCTTCTGGATAGTGGCGGTGTGAAGTTTCAGATTAACGAAGAAGAAAAGAATACTTTTAAAACATATACTATTCCGTTTAAGCTGACGAAGAAAAGTGAAATGCTTCTCATCGCTGCCATTCATGACGATCAGAAAAATTTTGACGAAGAGTTTTATGTTCCGGTTGATAATGCCTCTCCTCAAAGCCGCCAGTCATTCTCTGCAATCCTAAAAGGCGAGAATCACCCGATGTTCTGCAATTACATCAGCGATCATGACTCGATAAAAATTTCGTACCGCGATCCTTCGGTGAAAAAACTTTTGGTACGCGTTTACAGCCGTTTCTTTCCGCTTGCTCCTCCCCCATTCAGCTTTGATACTCGCGTTGAGTTTGATTACAAACCGAACTACACTTTTACGTATGATGTAAATGATACAAATTACATCACATTAAAGCAGGAAGGTTTTTATCATTTCCAAACTGACACTACAGACCGCCATGGCTTCACTCTTTTTCTTTTCAATCATTCGTTTCCTTCAGTTACTTCGCCCGAACAAATGCTTGAATGTACGCGCTACCTAACCACTAAGCGCGAGTTTGAGGGTATGAAAGAAGATCATAACAAGAAGGGAGCGATGGATAAATTCTGGCTCTCGCTTGGTGGGAATACAGACCGAACAAAGATGCTCATCAAAAAATATTACACACGCATCCGCGAGGCAAATCAATACTTCACTTCATACACTGAAGGTTGGCGAACAGACCGCGGAATGATTTACGTTATGTTTGGCAAACCAAATAATGTATATAAAAGTTCTTCTGCAGAAAGCTGGATTTATGGAACTCCCAACAACGCCCTCTCGCAAAACTTTTTTTTCACGAAGGTGATCAATCCTTTTACAGACAACGATTTTATGCTTACGCGCGAACCGCTTTTTGAAGGAAGCTGGATGCGCGCAGTGGATGTGTGGCGGCAGGGAAGGGTTTATAATGATAATTGAAGTCCACAACCCGCAACAAAACAATCAGCAGAAAAACTTTTCTCATCCCTCAAAGATAGTGATTGAGATTTGGAGGGCAAGTGTGGAAGGTGAATCTTATATCCGGCTATCGCAGAAGTTCCTGCGCGAAGGCAGCGCTGAATATCGTTTCGGAATATGGCAATAAAAAAAATCCTCCGTCATTTCTGACAGAGGATTTATATTTTGAGCATGTCTCGTCCTGAAATAGCGATACACAAAAAAAGCATCGTTATGGAAAAAGAAAAAGCAAGGGTATATTTAAAGCGCACCCATAGGGACTACAGCATGTCCTTAAAACTGCAATTAGTACAAGAGGTTGAACGTGGCGAATTATCTACCCATGCTGCGTGTAAGAAGTATGGTATACAATCTCGCTCCACGATAGTTAGTTGGTTAAGAAAATTTGGGAACTTTGACTGGGAAAATCAAACCCCATCCAACATGCCCCAAACACCTGAACAACAAATTTTAGAACTTGAGCAAAAAGTAAAGCTGCTTGAGAAACAGAAAGCGTACTTAGAAAAACAAGTAGAAACATCGGATAAGAAGGCCATCATATTTGATATGATGATTGACATTGCCGAAAAAGAATACAACATTTCTATTCGAAAAAACTCCTTACCCGAACAATCGACCACTATCGTAAAAACCACAAAGAAACACTAGTTTCTACCTGTGGATTGTTCGGGGTAAGCAGACAGGTTTATTATCGAAAAATAAAAGCAAAAACAAAACGGCAAATGACAGCAGAGCAAGTCGTACAACTGGTAGTTCCATTACGCACAAAAATGCCACGCATAGGCACCAGAAAACTATATCACTTGCTTAAAACAAATTTACAAACCCATCAAGTGGGTCGGGATAA
>JBBRND010000038.1:0-35781 GCA_038230515.1 Bacteroidia bacterium
AATTCCAAATAATGCGAATCCCAGGCTGCTTAAAAATAGCCATTTTTGCCAAAAGTTAAAAGTATCTATTCGTTTTTTCATTTGCAACATTTTATTTTACTGTTCGGGTTAGTAAAAACTTCACAAGGGTTGCACACAACAATTAAATATCAGCACCTTTTTCCTGAAAAGGTGCTGTTATCCGACAAACCTATGGAAATAAACGGAACTTTTTCAGGAAATAAACGGAACTTTTTTTTCATAGTTTATCAAGTGGGCTTTGTATTTTGCTGATGTGTTTCTTGCTGATGTGTGTGTACTGCATGGTGGTGCGCAAGGAGTTGTGCCCAAGCAGTTGCTTAATGCTTATCAGATCAGTGCCGCCTTCAAGCAAGTGTGTGGCAAAGCTGTGGCGCAGGGCATGAATACTGCCTTCCCTGGTCACGTTTGCTTTTTCTTTGCACTGCGCCATTACTTTTGATATGCTGCGGGTGCTGTACTGCTCACCCTGCTGCCCTTCAAACAACCAAACTTTAGGTTTGTATTTTTTGTAGTATGCGCGAAGCATGATTAAAAGTTTTCCGCTCAGCATGGTGATGCGGTCTTTTTTTCCTTTTGCCAGCCGCAACATGATTACCATTCGTTTTGAATCGACATCTTTTATTTTTAGGTTGGAAATTTCGCTGATGCGTAATCCGCCTGAATAAGCAAGGCACAAAATAGTTTTATGCTTTAAATTATCTGCCGCTTTTAGAATGGCAAGTATTTCGCTCTCTGCAAATACGGAAGGTAGTTGTTGTGGTTTTTGTGCGCGTGGCAAATTATACTCTTCGCGCGAACGATTTAAAAGTTTTTCATAAAAAAACTTGATGGCATTGATCAACTGGTTCTGCGATGTGTAGCTCCATTTTTCACTGTTGCGAAATGCAACTAAAAAATCGAGCACTTCATTTTTTGTAATCGAACTTGGCTTGCGATTGGGAAAACAACTGAGAAAGACAAGAAAAAAATGTCTGTACGTTTTAACTGTATTGTGCGAATAATTTTTTAACCGCATCAATGCTACGTATGCTGTAACCGCCAGCAGATGCTGCCCTTGAGGAATGTAAGGTAGTGCTGATGCTTCGCGCGCCTTAATTGACGGAGTTGAAGTTGAGTTGACCATTTTAAAGTCAGTTATCAAAGCCGAAAAGTAGGCACTCGTTTTTTAGCTTCCAAATTTTTTTTGGTGTTCTCGCGGCATTCTCTCTTTTGCTTTTTCATGCTCAACTGTAATTTGCCTGTTACTTTCTTTAGTGTGCAGGTTACTCAATAAAAGCAGCAGGTGGCTCAATGGCAGTTGCAGTGCGGGGTGTGGCGCTTATACTTTTGTTTAAAACAATAAAAAACGTTATGCTAAACCAAAGCTCAAATCTGAATTACTGCGGCTGGGATGGCCGGGTAATTATGTTCCCCCAGAATAGTGGGAACGGAGAATCAACGTTTAATCACGAGTTGATTCATCTCAACAAAATTGTACTTCCGAAGCGTCCGCCTTTTCAATGCGATGAGTGGGACCGGTACATTTGTCTGAATGGCTATGATAATATCCGCGCCTCACGGCTCATGATGGGCGCTCGCAGATTTACCTGCGTTACTCCTTTAAATTACGCAAATGAGTTGTTTGCAAACAAAATGTTTTTCGATGGGTTCAGTCGGAGCGATGTAGAGATTCTGCTGGAGGTGCCTCACGCCACAGTAGCTGAATACTGCAAGCGCTATGAAAAGTATTATAGCCGGAAAGTGAAAAGATAGGTCGGAAGCTGCCACAATCCGACAAGTGGATGTTTTCTGCGCTGCATTATTGCATCATGATTTTGCAACGCACATATTCAACAGCAGCACACAGGTTCAGAAACGTGCTGAATAGCATCAGCAAAGTTATTGAAGCTGCAGTAGCAGTAATTCGTGCAACTTCAACTGAAGTTAGATCAGCAAGAGTTTTTGTTCGTGCAACAACAACTGAAGTTAGATCAGCAAGAGTTTTTGTTCGTGCAGCAACAACTGAAGTTAGATCAGCAAAAGCTTTTGTTCGTGCAGCAACAACTGAAGTTAGATCAGCAAGAGTTCTTGTTAGCACAGCAACAACTGTTGTTAGATCAGCAAGAGTTCTTATTCGCACAGCAACAACTGTTGTTAGATCAGCAAGAGTTCTTGTTAGATCAACAACAACTGTTGTTGCAACAATTCCGGTTTTTACGCACCAGATTCACCCTCCTTGACGGCAGCGTAATCTTTTTGTCTGCGCGCGCCATTTCCTAAAGGGGGCAACCGCGCAATCAGCATATTCAATTACCGGAATCTGCGTTGTCAGGTCTTCGTGAAGTGAACTTGCGTGTAGAGAGGTTTGCCTTAAAACGGCTGATGATCCTTGCACCAACACACACACAACATCTGACTGCAGAGTGGTGTAATTCAAAAAAAATTAAATTAATATTAAAAAAAAACTCAAATGAAGACTAAAGAAAAAATTAAAATTTATACAAGCAGGGAACTGCAGGACATTCAGCGCAACTACGCAAGCATGTCAGTTAAAAAACGGAAAGAGGTAGGTGTTGTAATCCTCCTCGCATTAATTGTGCGCACCATAAAAGGAAAGCTGGGCTTCGACATCAATTCGGCTGATGGCATCTTTCTTTTTAAATCGAAAGCCATACATGATGCGCTGGTAGCCAATGTGAGCGGATTTTACACGCCTGCATTTGCGCTGCTGGCAACGCTTGCCACTCAAATTGCAGCGTTTGAAACTGCCATAGAGAAAATGGCGAACCGCGCACCCGGTGCCGAAGGAATAAAAACGGAAGCAAAAATTGCATTGTTTGCTACGCTGAAGTCGGCTCTTGCTTATGTAAACCAGCTTGCCTATAACAACCAGCCCAATGCTGTGGCTATTATTACGGAGGCAAAAATGATGGTTATTGCTCCACCCTCACGCAAGAAGGTAGAGTTTGCCGTGAAGCAGGGAACTGCCACCGGAGAAGTAAAACTTATTTCACTGGCAACAAAGATAGCTGATAAGCGCGTGAAGGGTATCTATAACTGGCAGTATAGTATAGATAGTGGGCTTACGTGGATCAACCTGCCTGATACGTTGGTTGCAAAAACCATAGCAACCGGAATGGCGGTGAACAAACAAATTCTTTTCCGCAAGCGCACCACCACTTCTAAAGGTGGCACCAGCGCATGGAGCGCTCCGCTGGAAATTACTCCGGTGTGAAGTAGCAGCCGGTTAATTGGGTAATTTAGTGTGATCGGGTAATTGGTGAAAACTGATTACCCGATTGCTTTTGGTGCCTAGCTTAGGCAAGGGGAGGTAGGGGCTGGTGTATGGTTTATCGGATGGTTTAATGTCAAGTTCTCTCTACCCTCAAAAACCATCGGGCGAGGAAGTGACAGCACAGAAAAATAAATGGTAGTTTTGGCGGAGGAATGAAAAAAAATAATTTTGCAAACTCTCAGGCAATTTTAGTTTAATAAATAAACCCGATGAATGACATTGAAAAATTACTAAGTAAACTTACTTTTACTTCTGATACTATGACGAGTATAAAATGTGGCATCAAAGGAAAAGCTTTTTTCCCTGGTGGCAGAGGAATATATGATGACGATAATGATTACAGCTTGTCCAATAAATCCGTCATGATTCTTGGGCAGGATTTTGACACCAAAAAAAACTATGAAGTGTCAAAAAATAAGGGAAATGAAAAGAACCCTACTTGGGAAGGTTTACGTAAACTTTTATTGAAAACGCCTATTAAACTAAATGATTGTTTTTATACAAACGCAATTATGGGAGTAAGAAATACCAATAGAAATACCGGAAAATCACCTGCGTTTAAAGACAAAGAATATATTGAAAAATGTCAGGAATTTTTTTTATATCAATTAGAAATTCAAAAACCGGTAAAAATATTGGTACTTGGTTTGCGTACAGCAGAATTTTTATCCAAAACCTCTCTCCAACTTGAATCATGGAAATCAATTGCAAGTTTTAAAAGTATTGATGAGAAGAATGACCAAATTCGTAAAGACATTTTATTTAAAAATAATATTAAATCGGATCTTGTATTATTGATGCACCCATCCGCGCGAAAATACAATCTTGATTCAAGAAAATATGGAGATGTTGAAGGGATGGACGCACAAATAAAAATGATTAATGAACTATATGAGTAAATCAGTGTTGGCAGGTTTTCTGCGCTGCCTGTGCGCAAGCAAGTCCCCTCTGCGTGTTAGCAAGGCGCGTAAGAGAGAGGGGATTTAGGGGTGTGTCATTTGGTGGTGGCAGGTGTTTTATGTCAGTTCTCTCTACCCTCAAAAACCATCGTGCAAAGAACTGACATCACAGGAAACTAAAAAGGTTAGCAACACTGTTGCTAACCTTTTTATTTTTAAAATTAGTTGTTTCGTTCTATCGGGAGTTTTTTTTAGTGTGCATCATCATAAAGAATATTCGGCCATGCAAACCAGTTAGGTCCTGCCATGTAAATCCCGGCCCAATATCCATCATGGCTTGTTGAAGGTCCATCGCCATTGGTATCGCCTTTCAAACTGTCATCATTGTAAGCAGTAAAAAACACACCCGGCCCATCGTGATTTTGAATCTGAATGTCTCCTGACGGAATCAGAATACTAAATCCCGGTGTGGGGTTATGGGTAGCAAATTTCAGCACCACACTATCTCCAAGCACCAATACTTTATCGGGGCTTATATCGAATGCCCAGCTATTGCCGGTCCAGCCGCCTAAAACAAATGCTACCTCTGTTTCACTCCATGTCATCGTGCTTGCCTGATCGTGTGCATGAACACAGTCCACAAAAATTCCGTTGCAGATATTTGTTTGAGAAGCATCGGAAGGATTATGAAATGTATTGCTGTTATCAAAGTTGGTAGATATGCCGATGGTAACCGGATGCCCATTGTCATAAAAAGTATTGTATTGCGCAACGGAGCTTATCGGGCACCATGCCATATTAAGCGCAGCAAAGGTTTCAGCAGCATCACCGGCAGTATGTGCTATCACGGAGTTCTTAAGCGAGTTATTATCACCGTCACCCATGTTCAGCGCCTGCTCTAACCCTGTACTGGCATAGCCCGCATATAATATTTTGCAATAGTTGAGCTGGTTATTGGATGAGGTACCGAAAGAAATAAACTGCCAGTCTCCTTTTTGCGGAGTAGTGGCGCTGCCATCGCCATTCAGATCGCCCCCATAGCTATCATCTTTTGAGGAGGTAAAAATAACAGGATGATCAGATGTTCCCAATACCGTAAGTTTTCCTGTGTTTACAAGAAGCCCCTTCTGCGCATCGAACTTTACAACCACTCCTGCTTCAATGGTGAGTGCTGCATTTATATTCGTCAAGTTGGTACAGTGATAGATGTGGCAGCTATCCCAACTGGTTTCAGCATCAATGCTGGCTCCTACTTCCACCACGGTTTTGGTGCAGCCGGTAGAGGCAGGAATAACATCTTCATTTTTTTTGCATGAACTCATGAAGTTGATCAGGAAACTTAAAACAAGGAATGAGTAGATTTTTTTCATTATTCTGACTTTTTATTTTGTAAAGATTTAAGAGTGATAAACAAGAATTTAATTTGTAATAAACAGTTGAAAGATTAAAGCGATTAGTGCTTAAATAATTTCATGGAAGTGCGAAAGTAGTCCAATTGGGATGCTACCGTCAATTACCAATGCGTGGTTGACCTGCTGTGGATGTAGTTGACGTGCTTAAAGCCGGTTCAGGTAAAAAAAAACTCCTCGCATGTTGATGGAGGGAGTTTTTTTAGGACGACACAACACACACAGTTGATTCAGAGTTACTGCACTACTACTTTTATCTGCTCGGTGTTGTATCCGCTCATAATGTTGAGAATATACATACCTTTTGCAAGCGTGCTGAGATCTATATCTACCGTGTTGATGCCTTCATTGGCTTCACCTGAAATATTAAGCACATTCTGACCAATTACATCAGTTATGTTAAGATGGTATTGATCAGCCGAAGCAACAGTAAATTTAAGGGTTGCTTTATCAGTAGCAGGATTCGGATAAACCTCTGCTTTGAATTGATCAACCGTTCCTGTTATCTGCGCCTCCCGGCAGTTGATGGTAACTGCCTGTGTTTTGGTTCCACTTTGTCCGCAACCATTCAATGCTTTGCTGGTAAGAGTTCCGCCTGCCAAGCTCCATTGTACAAGTATGCATGAACCGGTAGCTGAACCAAGAATAGTAGCGCCAGCAGGAATAGTCCATGTGTAACTGGTGGCATTTATTGAACCCACAGCGCAGTAAGTAACAATATCCGTATTGCACGGTGTAAAGTTGTTGCTGCTTGAAGAAATAGAAGTCGGTGTATTAGGTACACCGCCTACCACCAGCGCCCGTGCGCTGCTGCTTCCGCAAGCATTGTTAGCTGTAACCGTAAGGGTAGCGGAAACAAAATTTGCCGGAAAATCAATAGTTACTCCGCTTAAGTTATTAGGGCCTGAAATAGAAGCCCCATTATTCGCTGTCCACGTGTAGGATGAAGCAGCAACCGGAGAAAGTACCGGAGCAATTGAATAAGATACACCTGTTTGTCCACATTGACCGGCAGCTAAACCTGATATATTTCCCGGAGTGTTCGGCTTGCCGTTTCCAATACCTTTTGTACGTGCAGCACTTGAGTTGGCACAATTACCCAGTGAGCTTACACCAACTGTAGCTCCGCCCGGAATGGTACCTCCAAAAGTAATACTCACACTGTTTGAATTACCAGCAATACTTGAACCTGCGGGAGCTGTCCAAACATAAGAAGAAGCACCTGGTACAGCAGGAACGCTATACGAATAAGTACCACCCGGACACACATACGTTGGACCTGTGATAGCGCCCGGAATTGTAGGAGAAGAAGTTACAATCATTGATCGTGCAGCAGTAGTCATACATGCATTAGTGGCAGTTACACTAATGGTAACAGTTGTATGTGCAACAAAGTCAACATTGATCGAACTACCTGTATTAGATCCATTGATGGTAGCACCGCTGCCGGTAATAGTCCAGGTATAAGTAATTCCAGGTCCCAGAGGCACTACGGAATAAGAAACACTATTTGTATTCTGGCAAACTACAACAGGCAATCCTGTAGTAAAGCTTGGCACAGAAATTTTATTTTGGATGGAGAAACTTCGAGCCAGACTATTACCGCATGCATTGGTTGCAATTAAAGAGAAAGGATAGTAAGAAGTTCCACCAGGAAGTGATCCAAAGAAGTTAATCGAAACCGCAGTACCACCACCGGCTATGGAAGCATAACCAGGAAGCAGCGAAGTCCATGTATAAGATGCAGCGGTAGGCACAGCAGGAATGGTATAATTAAATACGTTTCCTACACATGCTACAGTTGGACCGCTTGGAGTAGCAGGTTTTGAAGGGGGAGAAGTAAGAATAGTAAGAATCATCTGATCAGCCGCTGATGAACATGGACCTTGAGGGTCATCCGTAGTAAGAGTAAGTGTTACAATGCCATTGATAATATCCGAAGGACCAGGAGTATAAACTGCATTAGGTAATGATGCATTATCAAAAGTTCCATCCCCGCTTCTTGTCCATGTGGATGAAGAAGCGCCTCCACCAATACTTCCTGCAAGTTGTGCGGTGCCGGTGTAGCAAATACTCTGGTCAGCACCTGCATTTGCAATAGGAGAATCATTAATCGTTACATTGAACGAGCAACTGGAACTTCCACATGAATTCGTTGCAGTGCAAGTAACCAACGTTGTTCCTGTAGCGAATGTAGAACCTGATGCAGGTAGGCAAACAACCGAAGCAGCCGGAGTTCCGGTTGCAGTAGGAGTAGAGAAGGTTGCAACGTGATTATCGCACTGCGTAATATCTGAAGGACAAGCACCTATCACCGGAGTTTCATTAATCGTTACATTGAATGAACAACTTGAAGTACCACATGAGTTAATAGCAGTACAAGTTACCAAGGTAGTCCCCATAGCGAAAGTAGAACCCGAAGCAGGTACGCAAACAACCGATGGAGTTGGAGTTCCAGTCGCAGTAGGAGTAGAGAATGTTGCAACATGGTTATCACATTGCGTAATATCTGAAGGACAAGCACCAATGACAGGAGTTTCATTAATCGTTACATTGAATGAACAATTGGAACTTCCACATGAATTAGTAGCAGTACAAGTAACCAAGGTAGTTCCTGTTGAGAATGAAGAACCTGATGCAGGTACACAAGCTACAGTTGGAGTTGGCGTTCCAGTCGCAGTAGGAGTAGAGAATGTTGCAACATGGTTATCACATTGCGTAATATCTGAAGGACAAGCGCTGATCACGGGAGTTTCATTGATCGTTACATTAAATGAGCAACTCGAAGTACCACATGAGTTAGTAGCAGTACAAGTTACCAAGGTAGTCCCCGTAGCGAAAGTAGAACCCGAAGCAGGTACACAAACAACCGAAGCAGCCGGAGTTCCAGTTGCAGTAGGATCGGTCCATGTCGGATTAAGATTGTCGCATACTGTAAAATCAGCGGGGCAAGAACCAATTACCGGACTCTCATTTACCGTTACATTGAATGAACAGCTTGAAGTACCACATGAATTAGTGGCGGTACAGGTTACCAACGTAGTTCCTGTTGCAAAAGTAGAACCCGAAGTGGGCACGCAAGCCACAGTCGGAGTAGGAGTTCCAGTTGCAGCCGGAGTGGAGAATGTAACAACATTATTATCGCACTGAGTAATATCCGAAGGGCAAGAACCAATTACAGGACTCTCATTTACCGTTACATTGAATGAACAACTAGAACTTCCACAAGAGTTAGTAGCAGTGCATGTAACCAACGTAGTTCCTGTAGCGAATGTAGAACCCGAAGCAGGTACACATGCAACTGTTAAAGCCGGAGTTCCAGTTGCAGTAGGATCAGTCCATATCGGATTAAGATTGTCGCATACTGTAAAATCAGCGGGGCAAGAACCAATTACAGGACTCTCATTTACCGTTACATTGAATGAACAACTAGAACTTCCACATGAGTTAGTAGCAGTGCATGTAACCAACGTAGTTCCTGTAGCGAAAGTTGAACCCGAAGCAGGTACGCAAACAACCGATGCAGATGGAGTTCCAGTAGCAGTAGGAATAGAGAACGTTGCAACAGAGTTGTCGCACTGCGTAATATCTGAAGGACAAGAACCGATCACAGGAGTTTCATTAATCGTTACATTGAATGAACAACTTGAAGTACCACATGAGTTAGTAGCAGTACAAGTTACCAAGGTAGTCCCCGTAGCGAATGTAGAACCCGAAGCAGGTACACAAACAATCGAAGCAGCCGGAGTTCCTGTTGCAGTAGGAGTAGAGAATGTTGCTACATTATTATCGCACTGAGTAATATCTGAAGGGCAAGCACCGATCACAGGAGTTTCATTAATCGTTACATTGAATGAACAACTTGAAGTACCGCATGAGTTGGTGGCAGTACAAGTCACCAGTGTAGTCCCTGTAGCGAATGTAGAACCCGAAGCAGGTACGCAGACAACCGATGGAGTAGGAGTTCCAGTTGCAGTAGGAGTAGAGAACGTAGCAACATGGTTATCGCACTGAGCAATGTTTAAAGGACATGCAGAAATAATAGGACTGTTATTTACATTTACAATACGGCTTCCTGTTAAGTCTGCTGCAATGGATGTGCAATTTGCATCTGATAATGTAGCAACAGTATAAGTTGTATTAGATGTTGGCGAAACATTCACGCTAATAGTCGGAGCAGTTCCGCTGAATGCAATTGCACCCGGAGATAATGTTCCGCTTATAGTTCCTGAACCGGTGACAGAAATGCTGATTGATGAACTTCCGCCATTACAAATGGTAGTTGTTCCGCTGACAGATGCTGTCGGACGTGCGTTTACATTTACAATACGGCTTCCTGTTAAGTCTGCTGCAATTGATGTGCAATTAGCATCCGATAATGTAGCAACAGTATAAGTTGTATTAGATGTTGGTGAAACACTCACGGTGATTGGGCTGGTGCTTCCACTAAATGGAATGGCTCCCGGTGATAGCGTTCCACTTTTGGTACCCGTACCCGTAACAGTAATGCTGATGGAAGAACTTAATCCATTACAAATAGTAGCAGAACCGCTTAAAGATGC
Source organism: Bacteroidia bacterium (assembly GCA_038230515.1). Taxonomy (GTDB): domain Bacteria; phylum Bacteroidota; class Bacteroidia; order AKYH767-A; family 2013-40CM-41-45; genus JAPLDB01. Next base: position 10,166 of record JBBRND010000038.1, read on the forward strand.
TGTCGGACGGGCATTCACATTTACTGTGCGGGTTCCTGTTAAGTCACCTGCTATGGATGTGCAATTTGCATCAGTTAATGTAGCAACTGAATATGTTGTATTGGATGTGGGTGATACACTCACAGTGATTGTAGGAGCAGTGCCGCTGAATGCAATGGCACCAGGTGATAAGGTTCCGCTTATTGTGCCTGAACCAGTAACTGAAATGCTGATAGAACTACTTCCTCCATTGCAAATGGTTGCTGTTCCGCTCAAAGATGCGGTCGGACGCTGATTAACAATTACAGTGGTAGCAGCGCTTGACACGCTTGGGCAAGATCCTCCAACATTTGCTATTACTGTATAATTTTGATTACTTGTAAGTGAACCCGTTGTAGTTTGCGATTCTGCTGTGCTTCCTGCCGGAGCATTTGTTCCTGTCCAAGTATAGGTAAAATAATTGGGAGCTGCAAAGCTGCTTGGCGTATTCCAGTTTGGATTTCCTCCAACTCCATCTGTTACAGAACTTGCGTCAAATTTATATTGAGCCAGCTTTGTTTTACTTGTGGTTGCAGCAGGGTTAAACATTATAGATACAATTTCCGTCTGAGTTAAAGAACCGTTCCATATTCTATAGTCATCAAGCGAACCTGTGAAAGCTCCATAGTTTGCACCACCTGTTCCATCTGATCCTATACTTGGATAAGAAAAACTACCGAAGGTGCTAGTGAGCCCGGTTGCTACTTTAGAGCCATTTATATACAACGAAGGTGTCCTTGAAGTATAAACCACTGCCACGTGTGTCCATGTGGTTATTGTTGCTGGAAAAGTATAGGATAATAAAGGTGAGATGTAACCATTTCCATGCTCATAAACTGAGATGCCATTTGTTCCTACAGAAACACCCGCTCCTGCATTGGTACCTGATTGCAAAGGCATAACAGCGTATTTCTGCCCAGTAAGTCCGGTGGTGGCACTGGTTGACTGGGGGTTTATAGTAATAGCACCAACAGGTTTTACCCAGAAATCCATTGTAAAGCTATTTGAAACAGAGGCATTGGCAGCAGAAGTTCCTGTAGTGCCCGTAAAGCTTGCCACCGTGCCTCCGGGTGCTAATCCGCTTGCGATAAGCGTTGCAGTTGCACCAGAGCAATAGGGTCCACCATTGCTTGAAGTTGGCGCAGGAATTGTAGTTATTGCAAAAAGCGAAGCAGTTATGCTTGTTCCTCCTGGTGTTGTAACCGCAATAGCTCCTGAGGTTGCCCCTGCAGGTACTGTAGCTGTAATTGTTGTGGAGTTTATAACACTATAAGTTATTGCTGTGGTACCATTAAAGGTTACGGCAGTAGCGCCAGTAAAGCCCGTTCCGCTAATAGTTACCGTCTGTCCGACACATGTACTGAAAGGTGAAATGCTGGTTACTACAGGTGGTGTTGCTTGTATAACTAAATTGTCTAAGCTGCAATTGTCGCCAAAACCTGAATGAAATTTGAAGCCGACATAAACTGTGGCCAGATTACCAGCACCCGCTGGAAGAGTAATTGATTTTAATTTCCATTGACTTGTACCTGAAGTTAACGATGCATCATGGCGTGCCACAAATTGAACATCAGTCCAGGTTGTTCCATCCGTTGAATATTGAACCGTTACTCCTTCAGTCAAATATTGGCCTGAATTATAGCTTGTATTATTATCGTTGTCCCAATAAAAATTAACATCAACGCTTGGCTTACCTGTGGTTGTTATCGGAGTAGAAACCAACCTGGTCTCATTATTATTTGTAATGCTGTATGAATCCCAATAAACATAGTCAGCACCTTCCTGAGGTACAGTGGATGGGTTTGAAGAGCTTGCCTGATATAAAATATTTGAAGTACCGGTTATAAATTGCTGAGACCAGCACACAGGTATAGTGATGGCGTTAAACCCTTGTGAGTAAGGGAGGGTAGCATTTACACAAAGAGTAGTAAATGATCCTTGCGCTCCATATCCTGTTCCTCCACTATTTGTGGCATACGAGTGATAGTAATAAACAGTACCGGGTGACAGTCCTGAAAGGGTGGAAGAAAAACTACCACCGGCTAAATTGCTTGCTGGAACCGCTGCTCCTGTTCCATTGGCAAAACCATTGGTTATGCTATATTCTATTCCATACGAAATTGTGGAAGTACAACCCGCTACCAAGGTTCCTGCAACCGTGGCTCCTGTAGTTGTTATTGCACTTGCTGCTCCTGAAGTTGAAGAGGGTGCTGTATTTACACCGCTCCCTGAAGCTGCCTCATTTATGGAAGAAGCTCCACCACCGCCTATTACTATATTACCACTGTAAGATTGAACAAGTGTTGGGTTGAATTTTACAAATATTACCTGTGAATAAGAACCTCCCGGCTGAGTTAAGGATAAGGTAGTGCTATAACTACCTCCCGATGTTGTAGAATAGGTAAATCCGGATAAAGCTGCAACTGTTATATTGGCTGAAGTAAGATTAGTGCCAGTAATTGTAAATGAATTGGGACCTGCAGTAGTATTGGTACATACATTGCCAAATGCAGTTAATGCTGTAACAGCCAACAGAGGAGATGGAGGAGTGTATGTTAAAGAAACCTCGTCAATGGCTGCTGGGGGATTGGTCCCACCAGAAGCATCATTTCTCCAGCAAAAAGCTAACACTTGAGTAGTTCCCGCAAATGAACTTAAATCTATACCAGCTTCTGTTGAGAATACTGTAGCACTTGATGAATTATATTTGCCTAGTCCTACGCTTCCAGAGCCTAAAAGTGTTCCTCCAACAGGTGTAGCTGATGAAACAAAAACCCTCATCCAATCATACTGATTAGCACCACCGGAATTTTCGCCAACGCATCTCCACTTAAAACTTAAAATAATATTAGTGGCACCGACAGGAAACGTAACACTTCTATAAATATATGAAACTTTTGTAGCGGTCATTATATAGGTATTGCCAGCACCTCCTGAGGCACTTACATCTATGTACGCACCCCGTAATCCGGCTGTTTTAGCCACAGTACCGCAATACCATATATTTTGATTATCCGCGGCTGTTGACCAACCATTTGCAACAAATGTAGTTCCTGTTTCAAACCCCCCATCACCAGTCGGTGAAATTAATACTGTTTGCGCATTCGCATTCGTTGTCGACAATCCTAATACAATAAGAAGTGAAAACACCCATCGAAAGATGCCTGCCATTGTTTTTGAATAGTTTTTGTTTTTCATTTTTTCAGAAGTGTAATTGTTGTTTTTCATCATTTGGCGGATTAGAATCCACGGTAAGTTATACCGATGTTTTTTATTTTAAGAAATAGAAAGAATTGCGTTACTGAGGTTCATGTCTCAGCTTAATGCCACGAAAGTACTGTACTATTCTGGTTTATCAAAATATAATACGGTATTTAACCTAAAAATTTGACGAATGAATGATTTTTGTTGGTAAACGTCTGTTAAATGTGGCAAGCACTTTTTTATGATTGTTAAATCAGGAAGTATTTAGGTTGAAATTTTAAAGGTTTGGCTTGTTTTTAAACTGTTTTCTAACTGTGAAAATATTTTTTAAAAATTTCAGTTCATTTACAAACATCGGAAGAATCATTCTATTCCGCTATTATTTTTCCAGTTGAAATTATTTTTTCATTTTGAAATACCTTGTAAAAATAAATTCCACTTTCCAGGTTATCTCTATCAAGTATTATTTTATCTGTGCTTTCAAAAACTTTTCTTGCCAATGATCTACCGTACATATCAAAAATTCTAAGTTCATAATTATCGGATTTTCCTGAAGTGGAAACTTCTATAGTTATTTGCGAAGTAAAAGGGTTAGGATATTCTTTGGCATGCTCTTGTATTGGAGATTGACTTGCGGTAATATCAGTGCTAATGCAGTGTACCCCTCCGTTTCCTGTTGGATTACGGAAGTAATTGATGTGACCTGAATCCGGAAGGATAACATGCAGCGTGCATCCAGTGTAGGCAACAAATGGTGTGATATTGCTGTTACCTAAACCATACGGCACACTCCAACTGATGCCCCCGTCAGTTGAATGTAAATACTGCCCACCGGCTCCCGACTTTACATAGGTTACATGCAGTTCCTCTCCATCACGAACCATATCAGGATAGTAATGAGTATTGGCAGTGTCATTGGTTAAAGCAGTGCCCGTTGCCCATGTTGCACCTGTGTCAGACGACTGAGCCAACAGTATCTGGAATCTCCCTGAAGGCGCACCGGCAGCAATTACATCTATGTACCCGCTGTCGGCACTCACCATGCAGCCATAATCAGATGCTGGAATTACTACTACATCCGAATCCCAGGTGGCTCCGTAATCTCCTGAATGTTTATAAAAGATTTGCATCTGCCCGCTCCGGTTGTCATTCCATGACATGAATACATGCGCACCTTCTGCATTGATGGCTTCATCTTCCGAACGACCACCAGCAAAAGTAATTTGCCTGTGGTTATGCCACGTCATTCCATTATCAACGGACTGCAGAAAGAATATCTCCGTGTTGTAAGGTGCTGAGGATACAAGAATGTCATTTGCCACATACACATGGTTGCCAGATACGGTAACAGCGGGCCAATCAGCAACCAAAGAATCAATCGTCATGTTTGTTCCCCACGTGTCTCCACCGTCAAGGGAATGCATGTAATGAGACGAGCGGTGATTGTCGAGTGTGTCAATTTCTCTCCACACAACATGTACGCTTGAACCGTTAACTGCAATTGCAGCGTTCCATGCATTGCCGGTTGTGTCTGTAATGGCGATGGGTATGCTCCATGTCAATCCTTTGTCAGCAGATCGGGTGTAAAAGACTGCGCCATGCGTTGTGTTGAATCTGTCGCCATAAACAACATGAACAGAGTCTCCACTTACTGCGATACATGAGCCCATACTCTCATTTAATCCTGCCGAAATTGCATTGGGAGAAATGTTTGCTGCGGTGCTCCATTGTGCGTTACCCGCAAAAGAAAAAACGCTTACGAAGATTAACAACGCAATGATTTTTACCAGGTCATAGAGTTGTGCTTGTTTTTCGATTAAAACCCTTCCTTTAAGAATTTGGATATATCGTATTGGGTGGTGGTTTACCTTTCTCATAATGAAGTACAGTATATTCACTTATTGTTATTTTTTAAGGGTGTTCATAATTAACCATTCTTGCTTTATCTACTTGGTGTTCGTGATTACCGCGTAGTTTGCTTCGCTTAATTCAAATTAGCATACACTTTAACTAACAGATAGGAAAAATTCAGCACAATAGTTGTTCAAAAAATCCTCCGATTTGTTTTTCCCTGTCAACGAAATGAATTTCTAAAATCCAATGTCGTTTATTGCCATTAGCGTCAAGCAAAAACATATCGTTAGGGTTCTCCGGGTGAACATAAAGTCCATAATTTTTCGGTTCTAGTCTTTCGTGAGGAAAATTTCCGATAAGATGACCTGCTAATTGCCCTCCGTATTCATAACCATATTTTTTTGTTACCTTCAATATGTACTCGTGAAATTCTGCTCCTGTTAATTTTGTCTGTTTGCTGAACCATTCTTTCGTTTCGTACCAAGCGGTTTCAATATCGTTCTTCAATTTCAGTTTGTAAGGGTCGTTGCCTATGACAAAGGTTCTTCCAAAGTCGGCTTCCCAATCTTCGAATATGGGTCCGAAGTCTAAAAATAAAATATCATCTTTTTGAATAATTAAATCTGGAGGGTTGTCATCATAAGGTCTCAAAGTATTTGTTCCTGCTCTTACAATTCTTTTGTGCCAATATTTCTCTATGCCGAAAAGCTCGTTAGCCAAAACAAATATTTCTTCATTGAGTTGCTTCTCCGATTTACCTGCTGCAATTAATTTACGGGTTTCAATTGTTTGAAATAACTGAAGTGCTTTTACTTCAGCTTCCATTAATTTTGCTACTGTTGGAGTCATATATCAGTTATTAAATGTTGTAAAAGAGTTGCCATCATAGCTGCACGCGCCATTCACAGTGCCGAACCAAATGTTTCCTGTTCTATCTTCAGTAATACCAAAAATCTGCTTGTTGCTCTTAATTGTAGTAAAGGACTTTCCGTCATATTTAGTCAAAGTCATTTCAGGACTATTAAGCTTACCATCGCTCAACCAAAGATTTCCTGCCCGATCTTCAAAAACATAATATGTAGAATTTGTAAAATTGGTAAAGGATTTTCCACCTGACTTGAGCGAAGCTGAAGGATCGTAGCGACATAGCCCGTCTGCACTGCCAATCCAGATGTTGCCCGTTTTATCTTCTATAATTGAACGGACACGATAAAAATCCAAACCCTTTTCATTTCTAAAACTTATAAAAAAATTTCCACTTGTACTTGCAGATACCGAAGGATCATAACAGTTTATACCGCCATTACTGCCAATCCATAGTTTGCCGGTTTTATCCTGTACAATTGAACTGATAAAATTACTACTAAGCCCGTCTTGTATTGTGAAATTAGTAAAAGATTTTCCATCATAGCGGCTTATTCCGCCCTGAGTGCCAAACCAAATGTTCATTGACTTATCCGCAAGCATACACATAACGTCATTACCTGCAAGACCGTCTCTCGTTGTGAAATAGGTGAATCTGCCTGAGACGGGATCGTAATAGTAAACGCCTCCGCCAATAGTGCCAAACCAAAGTTTTCCTGTTTTATCTTCTAAAATAGAAAAAAAATGAAAATGCTTTAGCCCTTCTTTGAAGGTAACATTTGTAAAAAGTTTGCCATCGTAACTTATCAGGCTTTCCCAGGAGGCGAACCAATAGGTTCCGTTTCTATCCTGAAATATATTGCGGGTTATGCTGTGGGGACCATGAGTTGAGGTGACGTCCTTCGGCTCTACAATAGATGTGTCTTCAACAGACAAACTACTTTCAACTGGAACAACAGGTCTTGTTTCCGGTAGAATGATAGGGCCTGTTTTTGACTCATTTACACTATCCATTGTTTTGTCGTGTCCGTTACAGGAAGTGATAAAGATTAATAATAGGAGTAGTGAACAGATTTGTATCCTGCTAGAGTGTGAAGAGTCGTTCATTAACTCTTTTGAGGACGATGGAAAAGATATATTAAATGTATTTCTCATATCATCAAAGCCATTTATTCGCTCTCTTTTAGTTTCCTACATGGTGCATAATGGGCACTATAGTACTTTCATGCTGTAAATATACTTCCGCAACCTTGCTTTTTATCCGCCCGTTGATGGATATATTTATCTTTTGTTATTTGCCGTTATACTCTCGCAATAGAGATTTGTCAACCGATGGCAACACGAAAGATTGTTCAAGGCGATTTACGTTCATTACTATTTCATGTCAAGTTACAGTGTCAGTTTAATTTCACACAACATTTAATTATCAGTTCCTTCATCTTCTTCAAAAGCACGGACTCCGCGACCTGTCGAGTTGAGCAGGTTTAACCTGAACTGGCTTTTGATATAAAATAGATGTTTAAAACAACATAGATAGATATCGAAACCCAGGCGATTATTTTATCTACCCTATTGGCTCGTTCAATTTTATCTTTTTTAATAAGACTTAAAACGTATCCGGAAGATGCAATTACGGTGAGAATAAAAAAGAGCGTGAGGCCATGTAGGGTATCAACTAAGGTGAAGGAAGATGATTCGGGCAGTGAAGATTCGATAATGTATTTATTACCTATTACGGCAAACAAAGCGCCTACACCCAATCCGAAGCGGGAATCAATGTGATCAGTGTGAATGAAGAAACATGCGAGTGCTATGAGGAATGAAACATACATTCCCAGAAAGATTTTCCAAAACAATCCCGTGGCTTCTCGCTTAATTCCAATTTTTACGTTGTATGCACTATAAACAGTAGATCCTGTGGTGGTATCGTCAAACGATGTTTCGTATTGCTGTGTGCCTATTGAAATCTTAAAACTGTCGGGGTCAATATCCCATCCTTTTAAACTGTCGTTACCCAAGCCGCTCAATGCATGCCTGTCATAATTTTTGCCTCTGTCATCTTTCACTAATACTAAATCATCAATATCAGATTGTGCATTTTCAATAGTGAACTTTAAATCCTGGTGGTTAAAAGGGAAGTTGTCTATGTTCCATGAATCTTTCATCACACATTGTAATTTCAACACAGTGGCTATTCTTCCGGGAATGGTGGTATCAACTTCGTTGTAAGTTACCGTGTATGATTTCGCATCGGGTATTTCCAGGTATTTATAAAAATCTATGTCCTTATTTTTATACGTGAACCATAACCAAAAGCTTATGGCATATTGTTTTTGCCTGTAATCAATATCATGAATGCTTGTGATGTATATTCCCACAGCCACGGTATCGGGGTTGTGCGCATCTTCTTCCAGGTTTTCTTTTTTAGATGCAGTGGGATGCTTGGTTGCATAGGCACTAAAAATTAAAAATGAAGAATTGAAAGTAAAGAGCGCGAGAAACAGAAGTAGTTTTTTCATTTTAGCAAGTTTAATTAATTAATAAGTAGTTTTTAATGTTTTTTAGTTGGCACTATCCTCATTCGTGACTCACAGCGGATCATGTAGGGAATTCCTCCAGTGGCTGAATGATTCAGTTCGTGCGCTGTAAAGTTTTTAAAAGAACCGTTTGCTTTTATGCGGCAAATTTAAACACCTGTGAGGAGAATTCCTAGGTAGATCCACGAAAGATGATTATTTTGTTGTTTCTTTAAACGGACTCCATTGGGTAAATCCTTTTTTAGTGGAATCATCGGCTTGGTTCCATTCAAATACGGCTCCGTATTGGTTAGCCTTTAAACCTAGATGTGTGCTATACCATTCTCTCATTTTTTTTTGGTCTTTGCATTTTAAAAAGATACCGCCAATACCGGTTACTCTTTTCATTTTAGAGTTGTCGTCAGATCGGTTAGTAATTAAATTATTGAAAGCAAAACCCAGTCCGAATGTTGTTGCAAGTACAACTGTGATTAGTATTGCTTTTTTCATGTCGTCAAAATTATAAGTTTAAGCATTGTGATTATTTTTCAAGAATGTTTTTCAAAACAGACAAACTTTTATCCATGTCTTTCGCAATCCCTTTTTCTACAAAGAGCAGCAGGAAGTTAAGGGGATATTTAAGGGTGCTTGCATTGCTCATTGTTACTTTTGTTTGATTACCTGACACAGATTCTGTAACCATGTTTGTGTGGCCAACTGCTACAAAAGGTTTTACAAAACGAATTTCGGTTTCAATCCTTTTCCCTTCTACAATTCCTTTAATTTCCTTTTCGCCTTCACCTACTTTTTTATTTCCGCTCCGTGCTTAAATAAATCCAACCGCTCCGTCAGTTCCTCTAAATTCATTTTTCTTGCCGGGGTCAGCCACTGCTCTCTCGTTGAAGTTGTCCCAGTTTTTGAGTAGTTTTAAATAGTCAAAAACTTTTTGCAGGGGTGCATTGATGATAATTTCACTTTAAAAGTGAATCTTCAGTAACGCAAGTTCCCGCGCTCAAAATCCCTGCGCACCGTTTACCAATGTCCGGCCAAGCTTTGTCGCATCCGTGTACAGCATTTGATAATCTCTGTACAGCATTTGCTAATCCGCGTTTAGCATTTGATAATGCCTGTTCAGCATTTGATAATCCGTGTTTAGCATTTGATAATGTCTGTTTAGCATTTGATAGTCCGTGTTTAGCGTTTGATAATGTCTGTACAGCATTTGATAATGTCTGTACAGCATTTGATAATGTCTGTTTAGCATTTGATAGTCCGTGTTTAGCGTTTGATAATGTCTGTACAGCATTTGATAATCCGTGTATAGCATTTGATAATGCCTGTTCAGCATTTGATAATCCATGTTTAGCATTTGATAATGCTCTGCGAACACAAACAATCACGCCATTTTCAAAGAAATATTTTCATCCTGCTGCAAAAACTACATCATCGGCAGTTGTTTTTCTAAAATCTCCTGAAAATCTTACAAAAAAAGAACAGCTTTTTTCCTAAAATAGAAGTTGGTGAAAGAAAAATTCACGAGCACCTACCGCGGAAAAATTGAAGCTAAAAACAAAGGAATGATTGATATGTATTTTGTGGAAGCATAAAAATAATCATTGCCGGAGGGCCTTCGAATGTAGCCTCTTGCGTGGTGGCGAAACTCTACAGTTTTAAATCACAACTAAAACTATCTTAGTATCAAAACAAAAAGCACGGGCAGGCGCAGGTTAATTTACCATGCAAGTTTATATACCTGTAAGGCTTCACAGCCGCACAAAAAATCTTCGCCCTAGGACACGACAGCAATGGATTAGCGAGGTTAATGAAGCCCCATAAGAAAAATAAAAAGGATTGGTTTTGATTTGGTACCCATTGCTTAGCGCGGGATGGCTTGCACATACGGCTTTGGGAACATGCCGCAGGCACCAATAACTTCAGGCATGTGTGAATCATGTAACAAATAAAATAAAATATGTAACGCTTATTCATTACAACAGGGTCACCTTTGTCGCGAAATAAATCGGTGAAATGAAAAATGAACTACTTGTTCAGTTATTTAAAATAAAAACGAAAATATCATTCACCCTATTTTTAATTGCAACGTTTTTTTACCTGCAATTCTGTTCAGGCACAAGTAGATGTAAATATAAACATCGGCTCACAGGCACTATGGAGTCCTGTCGGTTATGATTATGTTGAATACTACTATTTGCCGGAAGCAGATGTGTTTTACTAAAGGTCAGCAGAAACAACATGAAAACGGAAATAAGGGTCACAAAGGTAAATAAGTAATACGTAAATTAATTCTCAGCATAAATAAAAAAACAAATGATAAACAAATTACTCAATATTGTAACAGCAGTTTCTCTATTAGCTTTTCCGAATGTAAATTTTGCACAAGCGCCTAATTTAGGCACCGCAGCAAATTTTGTTCTCTTCACCACGAACGGTGCTGTAAGCAATGTAGGTATTTCTCAGCTTACCGGCAATGTCGGAACTAACAATGGTTCCAGTACTGCTTTCGGTAACGTAAACGGGCAGATGCATGATGCTGATGGTGTAAGCGCACAAGCTGCATCCGATTTGCTGATTGCCTATATTCAGCTCAACAACACTGTTCCAACTTTTTTTCCTGCACCACTTTTAGGTAATGGAGATACGCTTATTGCAGGTGTGTATTTTATTTCTCAAGCAGCCACGCTGAACTTAGATCTTACTTTAAATGCACAAGGCAATTCGAATGCTGTATTTATTTTTCAGATACAGGGACCTCTTTCCACCAATGCTAATTCAAAAATCAAATTGATTAATGGAGCCTTAGCTTGCAATGTTTTTTGGAAAGTAGAAGGATTGGTGGATATGACTACCGGAACTTCGATGAAAGGAACTGTTATTGCGAATAATGCAGCAATTAACTTGAACACTGGCGACACGCTTGAAGGAAGAGCGCTTTCTACTACCGGAGCTGTTACAGTTGCCGGAGTGTTGGCATATACTCCTATCGGTTGCGGAAGTCCTGTTCTTAATGGCCCTACTGCTCCAACACTTGGTGCCGCTGCATGCTATGCAATATTTTCTTCGGATGGTGCAGTTTCTAATTCAGGTATAACCTATGTTACCGGGGATATCGGAAGCAACAACGGCTCTGCTACAGGATACAATTCCTTATATGTAACAGGCACTATTCATCCCATTCCGGATGGGTCCACTGCACAATGCGCAGCAGATCTGTTAACTGCATATAATTATGTGAACACCCTCCCTTTTGACATTCAATTATTGTATCCTGCACAATTCGGTAGCAATCTGGTTCTTACACCGCATACCTATTTTATGCAAGGAGCTGCAACATTTACAGACTCACTTTACCTGAATGCACAGGGAAATGCAAATGCAGTCTTTGTTATTCAAATAAATGGTGCACTTTCTACAAGTACTTATTCAAAAGTCAAGTTGATCAATGGAGCACAGTCAAAAAATGTGTATTGGAAAGTTGAGGGCGCAGTAGGAATAAACAACTATTCTGTTTTCCGCGGAACGATAATTTGCAACAACGGATCGATAGGTGCATTAAATACCGGAGTGATGCTTGATGGCAGAGCGCTCACAACATCCGGGGCATTAAATACTACTGCAATGACTGCTACTGCCACTATGATTCCTGCAAATTGTGCCTCTGTTGGTGTTGCATCTCTTGATGCATCTATGAATGAGGTGATACAGTTCTGTCCGAATCCATTCAGCGCATCTGTTACCATTACGATAAACGATTTGCTCCAGATTAACAATTGTAAATTAAGGATGTATAATGTATTAGGAGAAGAAGTGATGAATGCAAAAATCACGAAACAATCAACAACTCTTGAAACAAGTGAATTTCCTTCGGGAATTTATTTTTACAAAGTGATCAGCAACAACAAAACAATACAATCAGGTAAACTGATTTCTCAAGAATGAATCATTCTTTTATAAAAAATCTCTGCAAGGTAATAAGCATACTTTCATTTTAATACCGTGCTGGCAAGTCGTGCATTGATTTTTTGAACGTGGTGACACCTGCCGTTTGTTAAACGCAAACATTCTCCACTTTTTGTGAGCAATGAATAATTTTATTTTAAAAGCTTACCCTCAAAAAAATTTTTACCCCCACGCACAAAGTACACTTTCTTTTTTTTCGACACACAAACCCAATGCCGAAAAAAAATGAAAGAGTGTTTTCGCCAACGCTTTGTTCCGTTTCGTAGCAAATTAATCTTTTAAAAATCTACCTTTGCCTTATGGAAAATGTAATGGATACAACCAATACAACTGCAACACTCAAATGTTGGGTTGAGTTGTATTCCGACCAGCTTTATACTTGGGCTTATTACAAAACATCAGATAGGGAAACAGCAGAGGACTTAGTTCAGGAAACGTTTTTGGCAGCCGTTCATTCGTTTCAAAAGTTTGAAGGAAAGAGTGAACCTAAGACATGGTTGCTCTCCATTTTGAAAAACAAAATTGCCGACCATTTTAGAAAAGCATATCGCAACAATGCCAACAACAACGTTTCATTTAGTCAATTTTTTGACAGCAACGAAGATTGGATAACCGACCAAAGACCGCAACAATGGAAAGACGATGATGAACAACATTTGTTAGACAATTACGATTTCAAAAAAATACTAAACGACTGTTTGGGAAAATTACCTTCCAATTGGAAAGCATCTGTTTTATTAAAATTCATGGATGAAAAAGACAGCAATGAAATTTGTCAGGAATTAGAAATTGCCCCGACAAATTATTGGCAAATACTTCACAGAGCAAAACTTCAATTACGAAAATGTTTAGAATTAAATTGGTTTACCCCGTAGGATTATGTATTTCTATGTTTATGTTTTACTTTCACTAAGTGATAAAATGTTTTATACAGGTTATACAAATAATTTGAAGGCCAGACTACTGGAGCATCAAGATGCAAAAGTTTTTTCCACAAAGAACCGTTTGCCAGTTGTATTGATATATTTTGAAGGATGTTTGAATCAGCAAGACGCAACAAGGAGAGAGAAGTATCTGAAATCAGGTAGCGGAAAAATATTTTTAAGAAACAGAATGAAGGAATATTTTATACAAAATCCAACGGGGTTTAAAAAATGAAACCAACGAAACGGTTGAAAGATTTCATGATGCTTTCCTGCAAAAAAGCATCAGCACTTATTGACAAAAAATTTCTTTTCGGTTTAACCCGAAAAGAAAAAGTAATCCTGAAAATGCACACTGCCTTTTGCCATGCTTGCACCGCTTATGAAAAGCAAAGCAAGTTGATTGATAAAATTCTGCATACACATATTCATTCTCACAGCGAAACAAATCTTCCTGTTATTTCAAACAAAGAATTGCAAAAGCTAATTATTTCCAAACTGTAACACCGTTGAATAAAACCAAAAACATAAAACTTCTTTTTTGTTTATTGCTGCAAACTGCAACAGCAAATGTTTTTGCTCAGCACAATCCAATACTTGAAAACTTCACCGTGTCTGAAAACAATGGAAAAGTTTATTTGAGCTGGAGCATTGTTTCAGGAAGCACCTGCAACGGCATTCAAATTTACCGTTCAACAGATAGCATCAACTTCGCACCAGTTGGAAGCATTGCAGGAATTTGTGGCAGCAGTTCATCAGCTATCAATTATAATTTCACAGACGAAAATCCTGTAAAGAACAAATTAAATTTCTATCGCCTTGAATTAGGCAACAGCGGTTCATCTGAAATTCTGTCAGTTGAAGTTATTGATATTGAAGCAAACGGCTATCAAATCAGACCTAATCCTGTTATTAGTAATGGAAAAATTTATTTTGACAACAACAGCAAACGCGAACATAAACTATTCATTTATAATCTTATCGGCATTCAAATACTTTCTTCTGCAACCAAAGAAAATTTTTTTGAATTGAATACCGAAAAGCTTCTTTCAGGTATTTATCTTTTTACAATTTCCACCGAAGGAAACTTACCCAAGGCAAAAGGAAAAATAATGGTTCAATAACAGAGCCATTTTCCTTCTCACAAAATATTTTTTCATTCTCTTGTCAGGTTTCAATACTTACAACGACTGTTTGTTTGTAATAAAAATCTATAAATAATTTAAAAATCAAAAAAATGAAAAGAACAATCTTTGCACTTGCCATAATAATTGGCATTTCAGGAGCAGCAAATGCTCAAACATCTCCTAAAATGGAAAAGAATGAAAAACAAAAAATGGAAATGAAGGCCGGAGTGATAATGGTGGACAACAAAGCCATGTTGTGCAGCAACAGCAAATGCACACCGCTTACTGAAACATACTCTTGCAGCGATGGATGCAAGGTTTCAACAGACGGCACAATCACAAAGCCCGATGGTTCAACCATGAAACTAATGAACGGCTATGAGATTGGCAAAGACGGAAAAGTTGCCATGATACCTCACGGACAGAAAGGACATGTTTGCAGTTCTGAATGCCCGATGTATAAGAAAATGTAATTTAATTAATCGGGGACTACTTAAAAGTAGTCCCCAATTTTATTCAGTGCAGGCATGTCTTCGCTCGCTGCCTGAGCATTGGCGAAACCTTCCATTTTCTTTTGTTCGTCATTTCCTTACTGTCGCATCTTAGCGCGAAGACACAAGAGCAAGAAACTTTGTGAGTATAAAGTAAATCAATTTTTTCTGTACTCGCTACACTTGCGTTTAAAATTTTGGCAAAGGGCTCAAGTCATTTCCAAAACCTTTATTCCTCTTCAATGTTCCCCCGCACCTAAAAAAAAATCTTATATCCGTAATAAACTATTCCCATTTCGCTCATTCACCCCCCATCGCAGTTGCATCTTGCCCTCGTTATCATTTAAAATATAATTCTGTAAAAATTCAGTGCAGCCGGTTCTTGACATGTAAGCAAACCGGAGATTGATCTGTCACCGGTGTAATCTTCAAGTAATCCACACACAAACAAACGCGTATCACCTGGTGACACAGGGATGAAACCCATGACCTGTCTCAAGAAAAATCCCCATGTGTGAGGAGGCGGGTTCATTTCAAACAGATGAGAACGATCTCGAAAGTGCGAACACCCTGGGGGCAAAATAATTTTTCATTGAAGAATGCTTCAGGCGAAGAGTGGCTTGTACGTATTCAACGCGAACACCCTTGGGCATAAATATTTTATCAAGATCTGGAGGCATTTTTTTTTCCAGGTTCTCTACTCTACTGTCAGTACGAGTTATTTTTAACAGATTGTTCCTAATCTGTAAGATTCATGTTCACTTTAGTCAATTTCAGTCAAACCATCTTTAATAGACTTTCGTTAAATTTTGGACGTTCAACTACTAATTAATCATTTGTATTTTTTTCAAAACATTCATTTTATCTGATGAAAAAAAAAAGAAGAGGGAGACAGCGTTTACATTTAACCAACCGCCAAAAATTAAAGCCGGCACTCAGGTATGCAATCGGTTGCGGGGTTGTTGGCGTTGTTGTTTTTTCTGTTCTGTTCGTTTTCAATAACATCGGCATCAGTACAAAAGCGCTTGCTTCTGCTCCTGGCAACGATCTTCAATCGGGGGCATTAAATATTTCAGACTTAATCAATAATTGTTCTGCCAACGCTGCTTATACTTCCATTGGCGCCACTGCTGATTTATCGGCAGGAGCATGTGCTCCCAATGGTCCGAATTACAATACCTGGTTTAAGATTACAGCAACCTCCACAACATTTATTGATGTGCAGATGAAAACAGGAGGAGTATTAGGCACCATGCAATACGGATGGGTTACACTTTGGGATTCTGCCCTCAATCAACTTTCATGTTCTCCTTACAATTCACAACAGTACGGAACAATGGAAGCAAGTTATCTCGGCTTAACTGCCGGAGGAACTTATTATATTTCGGTTGACAACTACACAGGAGTAGGATACCGAGGGACATTTACTCTATGTGTGAGTGATGTTGTGGATTACAACTATAAAACAGGAGCGATGGATGTAACATCCCTTCTCAATTCCTGTTCAGCAAATGCTGCTTATACTACACTGGGAGCATCAGCAGACCGTGCAGCAGGTAGTTGCGCAGCAAACGGACCGAACTACAATCGGTGGTTTAAGTTCACGGCAACCGCTACGACATTTATTGATGTGCAATTGAAAACCGGTGGGGCATTGGGCACCATGCAATACGGTTGGGTTACACTTTGGGATTCATCGCTTACACGACTGGATTGCTCTCCTTACAATTCACAACAATACGGAACAATGGAGGCAAGTTATCTCGGCTTAACTGACGGAGGAACTTATTATATTTCTGTTGACAACTACACAGGAGTAGGATACCGCGGAACTTTTTCGTTATGCCTTAGTGATGTTGTAGATTACAATTACAAAACAGGAGCGATGGACGTAACGTCATTGCTCTATTCCTGTTCAGCAAATGCTGCTTATACTACTATGGGAGCATCAGCAGACCGAGCATCAGGTAGCTGTGCAGCAAACGGACCGAACTACAATCGGTGGTTTAAGTTCACAGCAACCGCTACAACATTTATTGATGTGCAATTGAAAACCGGTGGAGCATTGGGCACCATGCAATACAGTTGGGTTACACTTTGGGATTCATCGCTTACACGACTGGATTGCTCTCCTTACAATTCACAACAGTACGGAGTAATGGAGGCAAGTTATCTCGGCTTAACTGCCGGAGGAACTTATTATATTTCGGTTGACAACTATACAGGAGTAGGATACCGCGGAACTTTTTCGTTATGCCTTAGTGATGTTGTAGATTACAATTATAAAACAGGAGCGATGGACGTAACGTCACTGCTCAATTCCTGTTCAGCAAATGCTGCTTATACTACACTGGGAGCATCAGCAGACCGTGCAGCAGGTAGTTGTGCAGCAAACGGACCAAACTACAATCGGTGGTTTAAGTTCACAGCAACCTCAACAACATTTATTGATGTGCAATTGAAAACAGGTGGAGCATTAGGCACCATGCAATACGGGTGGGTTACACTTTGGGATTCATCGCTTACACAACTGGGTTGCTCTCCTTACAATTCGCAACAGTACGGAGTAATGGAAGCAAGTTATCTCGGCTTAACTGTAGGCAGTACTTATTATATTTCTGTTGACCATTATACCGGAGTTGGATACCGAGGAACGTTTACTCTATGTGTGAGTGATGTTGTAGATTACAATTACAAAACAGGAGCTATGGATGTAACGTCATTGCTCAATTCCTGTTCAGCAAATGCTGCTTATACCACTTTGGGAGCATCGGCAGACCAAACAAAAGGTAGTTGCGCAGCAAACGGACCGAACTACAATCGGTGGTTTAAGTTCACCGCAACCTCCACAACATTTATTGATGTGCAATTGAAAACAGGTGGAGCATTAGGCACCATGCAATACGGTTGGGTTACACTTTGGGATTCATCGCTTACACAACTGGGTTGCTCTCCTTACAATTCACAACAATACGGAACAATGGAAGCAAGTTATCTTGGCTTAACTGCGGGCAGGACTTATTATATTTCTGTTGACAACTACACAGGAGTCGGCTACCGGGGAACTTTTTCCTTATGCCTGAGTGATGTTGTGGATTACAATTACAGGCAGGGTGCCATCGAGTTTACTGATTTCAGCAACTGGACTTCTGCGAACGCAGCATACTCTACGGTTTCTGCCACTCCCGATCAACTAAAAGGTTCATGCTGGACAAATGGTCCGAACAATAACCGCTGGTTCAAATTTACAGCAACCGCTTCAATCATTACAGTGGATTTATTGATAGCAGGATCATACGGAACTCTAAGAAACCCTTTCCTCGCAATTTTTGATTCATCCATGTCTCAAATAGCATGTGCTAAATATACATCTGCAGCATCCTCTATATCTGTAAACCCGACTACACTCGTTGTAGGGCATCTATATTACATCAGCGTTGATAATTTCGTTGGCTATTCCGGAACTTTTACCATTCATATAAACGGGGGTGGCGCATTGCCGATTGAGTTGGTAAATTTTTCGGCAAAAAAGGAAAAGGATAAAACAGTGGTCAGGTGGGAAACAGGTTCTGAAGTTAACAACGACTATTTTACAATTGAGCGAAGTGAAGATGGATTGAATTTTTATTCAATCGGAAAATTACCGGGAGCAGGAAACAGCACAGTCAATCTTCAATACAGTTTTGATGATGAAAGCCCCGTTGATGGTACTTCATACTATCGTTTAACACAAACCGACTTTGACGGGCATTTTGTAATATTCCCACCTGTAGTTTTAAAAAATGAAACAGGAGACGACAAACTGAAAATATATTCTGTCAGTCCCAATCCATTTAATGAGAAACTGGAAGTCCGTTTCTTTTCACCAGGGCTTTCTTCAATTCAATTAATCATGTATGGTTCAAACGGAATCATCGTGCGCCAGGAGAATATTGATGCATCCGTGGGTTCTAATACATTTGAATTAAATAATACAGAAACTTTGAAACCCGGTTTATACTTTTTAAAACTTACCGAAGGAGATCAGTTTACCGAGTCGGTAAAGCTGATCAGGAAATAACCGTAAGTTTTTCTGCACCCCTCCTGGCACGCACGCATTTTTCTCGATTAAGGTGGCCAATTTACAAAAGTTGAACGGAGGTAATACCTGCACTAAACCCCAACCCAAAGGAATTCCGCCAGCCCCAAAAAAAGGAGCGGCTTCTTTCCTAATATAGAATCTTTGAAGGTTTCTTCGCATAAAATACACGTTCAGGGTTGATTTTTAGTTTTGATTTATGAAGCGGAATGTTTTCATTTGTACTTACCAATTTTAAACTATCCCACTGAACCCTTCCCCAACGAGACCAAGCGCATTGAGTTTTTGTTTGAGTTGTATGATAAAAATACGAGCGGATTGTTTGCGGGAGAGTGGAAGAAGAAAAAGAAGTGAAAATTACCTATTCAAAATTTAAACAGATGTCCCCAAAAGAAGAAATTGAACTTTTGAAAAAATATTTTAAGATAAAATTATAAAAGGGCTGCCTGAAAAAATTTGTAACTATGACTGAAGGCGAAGATTTTATAAAAGATTTTTTCATGAAGAACAAGTTCGAGTTTCGAACTGAAGAAATGATTGATGGATTAAAGAATGATTCAAAAAGCCACCGAAGAGCAGATTTTTATTTGCCGCAGTACAAAGTATTTGTTGAGTTTTTCGGGCAGTATAATTTAACAGAGCACAAGGAGAGATACCAAGAGAAACGCGCGGTGTACATTCAGAATAATATTCCATGTGTTTTTCTCTATCCGGAAAATTTGGGAATCATCGAATATATTTTCGACAGGCGGATGGTGTACGTTTTAAAGAGATATAAATTAGAAAAGGAATTGCGGAAATACACTTGGAAGAAATTCTTTCATGAGCGGCTTGAAAATGTAATTTATGCAGGGCTATGTCTTGTTTTTATGGCGGGTTGTTCAACAATTTTAATTTGCATAAAGAATGGTTTCTGTTCCTGTCAATTATTTTTATTGTTCAGTCCTATCTTCTGAGTAAAACCTATAAGAAATTCTTCAGTGAAACTTAAATATTACTTTTTATGGAAGAAATCCTTAAAACATCTTTACTTGAATTTGAAAAAAGTACTTTCCTGATTGATCTTGTAAAGCACAAAACAGAAAATCTTTATATCAAGATTTTACAAACTACTCAACAAAAGGATAAGCCTCCAATACAGCAGGAAATTAAAATTAACCCATCAGTTATTAATTCAATTGTTGAGGTCATAAAAAAATATCAGGAGTCACTTCCGAAGAAGCAGGAAGAGCCAAAAAAATATTTGCGTGAAGACAAGCAGCAGCAACTTCAGGATCGCTATCTAAAGGGAATTTCAATTAATGACTTATGTTTGCAATTCAACAGGGATGAAAAAGAAATTGAACAAATTTTAAAAAACAGAGGCATAAAGATTGTTGATTAATCTTTACCTAAGCCTTATACTTATTGGAAGCATACGAAGAAAGCATGAACCCACGACCTGGCATATCGCGCAGCATCTGCCAATGCGCAAGTAAAATCAGTTCCGTCAAGTCTCACCACCGCACAGGCAGCGCGACCTCCCAGAACTAAATGGCTGCATGCTGGTTTATCTCCGAAAAACTTTTTGATAGTTCACTGGGATTTTAAATAAAACATCATGGCAAAAAAAACACCAATCAACTGGAGTGAATTCTCCGGCATACTCAAAACATACATTGATACATCTGAAGGTAAACGGAATCACCATCTGTTTGGCCGTGTTGACGAATTGAAAGAGTTTCTTCATTCTGCAAATCCTGATTTCATCTATAACCCTGCCTTGCTTTCAATTTACAAGTGGCGTGAAATATATCTCATGCGAAAAGATTTTAAGACGCATCATAATGAAGACTTTACCCGCCTGCTAAAATTTACTCACCGCTTAAGCCATGTAGCCGATGCAATAAATACCACAAGAAAAACAAAGACAATTCCTGATGATGAATTCTGTGTTGAGTGTATGGTGTATTGGCTTGGAGAATACTTACAGAAAAAAAACTGGAAGAACATTCAAAGAATCTATGCAAACCCTCATGGAAACGATTTGTATGCAGAGAAGGAAAATATTAAACTCGTTACGATAGTAAAAAATCCACCTCAAAACAGTTCAGGCATCACATCAACTGTAGGAGGTCGCATAATAACCCTTCTCAATCAAAGATTGGATAATCCGGATATACAAATTGCCGTTGCAATTCCCGACAATAAAATTATAAAGAAATACCTCAGAGGAATCTTACCAACTCTCTCCGATTTAAAAGTCAAAATATTTTGGATTGCATCAAACACAAAAATAAAGGAGAGTTAATTTTGTGCCGGAAGGTGTTGTGTGTTGGCCTCGTGCGCTGCTCACCCGACATTTGTTTAACGCTAACACAAACTAATAACTAAACTGTTGTAAAGATAGAAAATGTTTTCAGTCCTTGCACGTCTTCACTCGCTGCCTGTGCTGTGGCGAAACCTGCCATTGGCTGTATTTTGTGCCGTCAGGATTTTCGGCCTGAGGATATTTTGAAATGGAAGGGTGGAAGTCCTGCCAGCGCAGAATCCATCATTTGGAAGCAGAAAAATTATTTTTTACTTTTCGGCTCTGTTTTTAAAAAAGAGTAATGAGAAAATACAAACCCGCTTTACAAACAATAAAAATAAACCGCAACCGGAGTTGCGTATATTTAATTGTTATCCGTCATTCCCCATTTTTCGGAAAGCGAAAATAATTTCTCGTGCTAACGGGAAAACCATGCGGCAGCGAAAAACCATTTACATTTGAACTGACTCATTGCAAAACCCACCAAAGCATTGGTGCATTAAAAGCCCGTGCGTCATTCTGGTTGGAATGTAAAAAGTCCCGATTCACAGTCGGGACTTAGAGATAATTTCAGTGGTGGAGCTTTCGCTACCCCGTTCAGAATAATTACAGTTACAAAAGTACATTCCCTTTGAGTCGTTTTAAAATTATTCATTAAAAAAAATTAAAATGAAAGAACAAAAAATGGAAATGGACATTATCAATTCGCATTGTGCAGGAATTGATATTGGCAGCAGGTCACATTTTGTTGCCATCGGTCAGCAACTCACCGATGTAAAAGAGTTTGGTGTGTATGCCGATGATTTAACAGCTATCAGCATGCACTTGAAACAGCATGGCATCACCTCGGTAGCTATGGAATCAACCGGAAGCTATTGGCAAAATCTGTATGTGGAATTAATCAAACATGGTTTTGAAGTAACCCTGTGCAATGGTAAGTTTACTAAGAATGCAAAAGGAAAAAAGACCGATGTAAAAGATGCAAGATGGATTCAAAAATTACACAGTATCGGTTTACTTACAGGAAGTTTTTTGCCCGATGAAACTACTGAAACACTTCGCACCTATTGCCGCCAGAGAAACAACTGGATTGATTTATCAGCCGAAGCAACAAATAAAATGCAGAAGTATTTAAAACTCCTCAACTTTCGGCTTGATGTGGTGGTCAGAGACGTTTGCGGATTAACCGGGCTTACCATCATTGATGACATATGTAAAGGAAATTTAAATCCTGATGAACTTGCAAAGCATCGGCATTTCAATTGCAGAAAAAGCGAGGAAGAAATTGCTAAAGCATTGAAAGGAAATAATCGTGTTGATTATCTTTTCGGATTAAAGCAGGAATACGAAAGCTATTTGTTCTTCCAGAAAAAGATGGATGATTGCGATGCGCAAATCAATAAATTTCTGAAAGCTCAAATCAATACAAATGCTGAAAAGAAAAAATTAAAAACAGATGACAAGCCGCACAAGCGCATCAATAAAAATGCGTTGAAAGGAATTGATTTAAACCAGGCATCGTTTCAATATTTTGGAGGAGTGGATTTAATGAAAGTAGAAGGGATGAATCAATCCACCATCATGAGTATAATGAGCGAAGTGGGACCGGGTGGTTTTGAAAAATTTGCAACAGCAAAACATTTTACATCTTGGTTACGGCTTGCACCTAATAATAAAATAAGCGGTGGAAAATTACTCAGTTCAAAAACTCCCAAAGGAAGCAACCGGCTTAAAATTGCATTACGAAATGCTGCCAATGCAATCGGCAACTTAAAAGACACACATCTTTCCAACTTCTTCAATCGGGTTTCTTACAAAAAAGGAAGAACAGTTGCTGTCAGTGCAACAGCTCGAAAGCTCGCGGTAATTATCTGGAATATGATTATAAAAAGAATACCGTACAAACCACCCATAGAATATCTCTTCCTAAGTCAAAAACGAAAACTCAAATTAGTAACTCGCATCAAAAAACAAATTGCTAAGTTTGACCTTAAACCTGATGAAGTCGGTTTTGCTTCTGCTTAATTTGTAACGAAAAAATTGACGTTAATCAGAATGCTTGGCGACACTGCTGACTCGAAATTGATTGCAAGAAATTAACTAAGCACAGATGAAAGATAAGTCCGTAACAGACAATTATTATTAGTTTCTTAATCAAAATAATTATGACATTTCTTAAAACAAATTTTATCCTACTTCTTTTTACTTGCCTTTTCACCAACATCTCGCAAGCACAAAAAATTGATAGCACAGGAATAACCATTGCTGAGATTAAAATGATTCATTCAACTATCTTGAATGAGGACAGAAAAATTTATGTTTATACTCCTGTAAATCATTCTGGGCCGCTTCCAGTTATCTATTTAATGGATGGAGAAATGATTTCGTTAGTGGCTGGCATAGTAGATTTTCTCAAAGGAGATCAGCTCCCCCCAATGATAGTTGTTGGCATTGGTAATTACGAGTATGACAGAGCGCATGATTTGACCCCTACCCACAGCCTCTTGAATATGGATGGAAAAACAGATAATTTAGATTTCAAAACATCGGGTGGAGGCGAAAATTTTCTGAAATTTATAAAGGATGAACTGATGCCATTTGTAGAGAAGAATTACAACACTTCACCCAACAAAATATTTTTTGGTCATTCTTTTGGGGGTTTGATGTCTTCTTACTGTCTATTAAATCATCCTGAAATGTTTAATTCATACATTGCAGTTAGCCCTGCTCTTTGGTGGGGCAAGGAATCCATTTTCACCAACGAGGACTTACTATTTAAAAACAAGGTCTTTAAAAGTAAGACCATCTTTTTTAGTGATGGCAATGAAGGTGCTGCATTTCATAAAAGTGTTATTAAACTCCAATCATTACTTCAACAAAAAAAAATAACAGGATTAAGATATAAGTATATTCCTTACCCGGAAGAAACACACAATTCAGAAGTAGTTAAGGCAACACAAGATGGATTAAATTTTATTTTTGAAAATTGGAAACCTGCTATGTCAGACACAACTGTTGACTTGATAGTAAAGTTCTACCAAAGACGCTCGGAGCAAAATGGATTTCAGGAATTGCCACCCGAACAAGTAATCAATGAAATGGGTTACAAATTTTTAACTACACCAAACAAATTAGATGAAGCTATAAAGTGTTTTGAATTAAATACCAAAAATTATCCAACCTCAACTAATGCTTTTGATAGCTTAGGAGATGGTTATGCAGCGAAGGGATACAAAGAAAAAGCAATCGTAGCATACAAAAAATCAATTGAAATAAATCCTAATGTAGTGGAGACACAAAAGAAATTGAAAGCACTGGAATAAATGCAGACGAACTCCGAACGAGCAGTCAGAATTGGCAGGTCTTTATTCGCTGCCTGTGCTGTGGCGAAACCTTCCATTTTCTTTTGTTTGTCATTTCCCTTGCTGTCGCATCTTCGCACGGAGATTTTTTGCACGACTCGGAGACCGGACAGATTTCATAAACTGCGGTTTATGAAATTTTGCATGGCTAAAACGTTCACGACTTTGTGTTTTTTTACAAAGATGATTTTTAATTGTGATTGAAAACTTTCAGGTATTGCCAACGCTCAGGCAGCGCGAGACCTGAATTCTACACAGATTCCGGCAATTGAATATGCTCATTGCGCGGTTTCCCCTTTAGGTAATAGGGTGCGCGCAGAAATGCGAAAAAAGATCAAGGCGGGTGAATCTGGTGTAAAAACCGGAATTGTTGCAACTTCAATTGAAGTTAGACGAACTTCATTTGCCGCTGATCTAACTTCAGTTGAAGTTAGACGAACTTCACTTGCGGCTGATTCAACTTCAGTTGAAATTAGACGAACTTCACTTGCCGCTGATCTAACAACAGTTGTTGTTGCACGAATTAAAACTCTTGCCGCTTGAATTACTTTGCTGATGCTATGCAGCACATGTCTAAACCTTTGTGCTGTACGATACAACAGTAGCAAGCATCACCAATAATCTCGTATGTTCACAAACTTAAAACAAAGTTAGGTATCAAACAATCAAATTTGCAATAAAAATAAAAAGGAGAAGAGATGAGAGAAGACGTTTATCGAAGCAACACAGGATGTATGCCGACAAAAAGAAAACTCCTCATTTCTTTTCTTCTCTTTAAGAGTCAGAACAGAATTTAAGTCGCACTGCCAGTTGGTGCAGGCTGAATAATTTACGAGATAAGACGAAGAAAGAGAAATTCCTTTTTATTTTAAAAACAAATTATTAATCAAATAAAAATGGACAAAACAATC
>JBBRND010000039.1:0-34581 GCA_038230515.1 Bacteroidia bacterium
AATGAGCAATCAGACAATGGACATGAACGAAGTGATGTATCCCGAAATAACAGGCGAAGAAAAAAAGAAACACAAAAAAACTAAAGAGCAAAACAAAATGAACATGGACATGCAAGACATGAACATGAATGAAAATAAAAATTCTGAAATCGTTACACTCAATTATGGAATGTTGCGCTCTCCCGAAAAAACTACTTTACCTCACGATTCAACCTTGCTTTTACATT
This sequence comes from Bacteroidia bacterium, assembly GCA_038230515.1. GTDB lineage: Bacteria > Bacteroidota > Bacteroidia > AKYH767-A > 2013-40CM-41-45 > JAPLDB01. Next base: position 228 of record JBBRND010000039.1, read on the forward strand.
TTGAATTAACAGGAAACATGAACCGTTATGTGTGGAGTATAAATAATAAAGTAATATCGGAGGCAGATAAAATTTTAATTCACAAAGGAGAAAATGTAAGAATTATTCTATACAACAATACCATGATGCGCCACCCCATGCACCTGCACGGGCATGACTTCCGGGTATTGAACGGGCAGGGAGATTATTCACCGTTAAAAAATACTTTAGATATAATGCCAATGGAAACCGACACCATTGAATTTGCAGCAACCGAAAGTGGCGATTGGTTTTTTCATTGCCATATACTTTACCACATGATGAGCGGCATGGGAAGAATTTTTTCTTACGAAAATTCACCACCAAACCCCGAACTGCCTGATCCCAAATTAGCACAGCGAAAACTTTTTTCTGACGACAGAGAATTTCATTTCATGGCAAAGGTTGGAATAGAAACCAACGGCAGCGATGGAGAAGCCATGTTTGCAAACACCCGTTGGAAGTTTGAAGAAATGTGGCATCTTGGTTATCACGATGAACACGGTTACGAATCCGAAACAACCATAGGCAGATATTTTGGAAAAATGCAATGGCTTTATGCTTATGCAGGTTTTGATTATCACTATAAAATAGAAGGAGAATCACAAACTAATTTCTTTGATGTGGAACACAGCCCCGAAAATATCTTTGGCAGTGAAGAAAAAAATATGTTCGGACAAACAAGCAACAAAAACAACCGACAAACTTTTACCTTTGGCGCTGCATATACATTACCAACCTTAACCGTTGCAGATTTCAGAATTGACCTTGACGGAAAACTCCGTTTTCAATTATCAAGAGAAGATATTCCCCTCACTCCACGCTTGCGAATGAGTTGGATGCTCAACACCGATAAAGAATACATGCTCGGTTTCCGATACATCGTTACAAAATACATTTCCGTTTCAACGCACTACGATAGCGACATGGGCTTTGGAGCAGGACTAACTTTCACCTACTAAATAAAAAGAGCTTTCCGGAAACAGCAAAATACAGCGGGAAAAGTGCAAATTTGACACGACAGTGCAATGAATGTAAATCGCTTTTAACAAAGTTTCGTGCTAACTTGAAACAGTTGTGCTTCGTGGGAAGAGAAGAACTGTAGCTAACAAAAAGTCAACGTTGCACAACTCACATTTGGGAAGAAATGCTTGGATAGAGGTAGTTAGAAGTTTAGAATACTGAAAAAAATAGAAGATTATTTTTGATTTAGAGTTCACTAAAATAGAATTCAATAGTTGTGCAACAGGCACAAACTGGTAATGCAAATTCCCACGATGTCATTTCTTCGCGCGAGGGTTTTTGCAGGTAGGGAGAGAACTGACCTGAAACTTGAAGATGAACCACACACCGGCAATAGCACAGCATCTAACGGTATTTGAATGGCAGGTCTCGCCACCGCACAGGCAGCGCGGAAGAACTAACAGCACTGCATAAAAATCAGTTCTTAATCTTTACCTTCCTTTTTTCCGGTGTCCATCTCTTCCTCATGGTCATACTTTTTAATCCATTCGGAATATTCAGCGGGAGTCATTTTATTCAACTTACCGGTAACAAAAGCGGTGATTGCCCATATCCTCTCATCGGCATGTGTAGGTCCGTATGCGGGCATGCTTGTCATCTTGATTCCATTTTTAATGATCCAGAAAAACTCCTTTGGATCTTCCTGTTCCTTGTGTTTGTAAATCAAAGGTGGCTCGGGATATAAACCCATGGCCATCTCTTCCGCTCTCCCGCCCGGAGCCCCATGACACATTGTGCACATACTCCTGTAATGCCGGAAACCCTCGATCATCACGGATGAATCACCAAGATTGGATGGCACAACAACACTTTCCATGCGTTTATCAATGGAATTATGCTTCGTAGTTTGGATCACCCATTTTGTCAAACTATTGTGATGTGTAATCTGGCTTATATCGTACCAACCCGATTCAATATAAATAAAGAAAGTGAGAACAATTACCGATAGTGTGGCAATGACGGTGAGTATTATTTTTTTCATTTTGTCTTGATTTACAACAAAGGTAAACACAAGGTGCTGGATAAAAAAATCCAATAGCATTGCGGAAGGATGCAGACCACCCATCCCGATAGCTATCGGACACCCACCACCTGACAACGTTTTCCGACATCAGAAAAATAGTTGAAAAAATAGTTGCGAAACCGAATAGTTGCACATATATTTGCAACCGATTAGTTTCACATAAATAATAAACAAAATGAGAAGAGACATTTTTCAAGCCATTGCCGACCCTACACGGAGGGCGATCGTTGTACTTATCGCATTGCAAGCAATGACACCCAATGCACTTGCAGAAAATTTTCACACCTCACGGCAAGCCATTTCAAAACACCTGAGAATTTTAACCGAATGCGAATTGGTAAAACAGGAACAACAGGGACGGGAAATTTATTACTCTCTTGAAATAAAAAAAATGAAAGAGATTGACAAATGGCTGGAGCAGTTCCGAAAAATCTGGGAAACACAATTTAATCAACTTGACAAAGTATTATCAACAATTAAAAAACAGAAAAAATGAAAAATGATTTGCTATTTGATTTTACCGTTGACAAAACAACAAAAACGGTATTGGTAAACAGAGAATTTGCTGCCGAGCTTTCGCTCGTATGGGATGCATTTACCAAACAGGAAATTCTTGACCAGTGGTGGGCACCTAAACCGTGGGAGTCAAGAACAAAGTTTATGGACTTTAGAGTAGGCGGGCGAAGATTTTATGCAATGGTAAGCCCCGAAGGACAAGAGCATTGGTCACTTCAAAAATATACTTCCATAAGTCCAAAAACCAATTTCAAATATTTGAATGCCTTTGCAGACAAAGATGAAAACCCTGAACTGCCCGGTTCTGATTGGGATTTGACTTTCAGCGAACAAAACGGAATTACAAAAGTTAGTATTACAATTTACAATGAATCTCTTGAACGCATGGAGAAGGAGATTGAAATGGGCTTCCAGGGAGGATTTACTATGACATTGAACTACCTTGAAAATCTGTTGACGACTTTATCGCAACGAAAATAGAAAGAAAACCAGTGCTGTCACTTCCTCGCGCGATGTTTTATGAGGAGGGAGAAACCTGAAATGAAACGTGAAGATGAACCACACACCGGCAATAGCAGAACATCTCACAGCACTTGAACGACACACCCCTAAATCCCCTCTCTCTTACGCGCCTTGCTGACACGCAGAGGGGACTTGCTTGCGCACAGCCAGCGCAGAAGACCTGCCAACACTAAAACCTGTCAGGAGAAGAAAAAACTACCTGTCAGGAAAAAGAACAGCCACCAAAAGCAATCGGGTAATCAGTTTTCACCAATTACCCGATCACTTAAATTACCTGCGATGCCACTTCTTCGCGCGATGTTTTTTGATGGTAGAGAGAACTGACATGAACCATCCGATGAATCACACACCGGCAGTAGCACAAGATTTAACGGCATTTGAATGGTAGGTCTCGCCACCGCATAGGCAACACGGCAGACCTGCCTGCACTGAAATCTGACACCGCACAAAACACACTTTCATTTTTTTCCAACACACAAGCCACCCCGAAAAAAAATGAAAGAGTGTTTTCGCCAACGCTCTATTCGCTTCATAGCAAACTCTATCCATAACCTGAATGTGTGAATCATGCAACTTATTTCCAAAGTTGTGTAATGGTTTCCTCTATCAATTAACTCACCTTTGCAGTATAATTTTTTAATAAATCGGGTAACAGCGAAACTTAAAAATAGGCAACAGTGTATCTGACGAAAAAGAATAAATAAAAATAAATAAAATGAAAAAATTAAACTTTATTTCAAATAGGATAAATAGTGTTGCGAAAATATTATTTCTAATTGTTTTTATGTTTTCGCAAAAAGCATATTCGCAAACATGGTCAACCCTAAGTACCGGAATGAATGATTGGGTATATTCAAGCACGGTATATAATGGCGATTTAATTGTGGGCGGAAATTTTACTTCGGCAGGAGGTGTGAGCGCAAATCATATTGCCCGTTGGGACGGCACTACCTGGTATCCGCTGGGTTTAGGTGTAAATGGTAAAGTTTGGGCGCTGATTTCTTTTAATGGTAGCCTGTACGCAGGAGGTGAATTTACCGAAGCAGGTGGAGTTCCTATGTTATTTATTGCAAGATGGAATGGAACGCAATGGTCAAATAATTTAGGAGATATGGGTGATATTGTTACCTCATTTGCTATTTATAACAACACTTTAATTGCAGGAGGATATTTTATCGAAGCCGATGGTCTTCCTGTTAATAACATTGCACAATATGCAAACGGGAGTTGGGCTGTTTTAGGAAGTGGCGTTGTTGGCACACAAGGATCGGTAATGGCATTGGAAGTTTACAATAATGAACTTGTAGCCGGTGGCTTTTTCACTTCAGCCGGTGGAATAAATGCTAACCATATCGCCAAATGGGACGGAAGTAACTGGTCGGCAGTGGGCTCCGGAACTTCCAATATAGTTTATTCATTGACCAACTATAACACCAATCTCATTGCAGGTGGTTTATTTTCAAGTGCAGGCGGAATAGCTGCAAATAATATTGCTTCCTGGGATGGGACTTCATGGTCTGCTTTGGGAACAGGAATGAGTGGCATATTTTATCAGTATGTATTTGCACTTAAAACTTATAATGGAAGTCTTATTGCAGGGGGCTATTTTACACATTCAAATGGCATACTTACAAATGGAATTGCTAAATGGGATGGTTCATCATGGAGCGATATGGGTGGTGGATTATTTGAACCCGGTAATGTTTGCGGTACTCATACACTCACACTCTATGGTCAGGATTTAATTGTAGGGGGCTTGTTTAATACAGCAGGAAGCGCATTTAACGCTGCCAATGTAGCAAGCTGGAATGAAGCACCAACAGCCATCTATAATCCTTTAGTAACTTCAGGATTTGCACTGTTTCAAAATTCGCCAAATCCATTCAATGAATCAACAACAGTTCAATATACCATATCGGAACAAGGACGTGTTAAACTTATTTTATATGATGTAAAGGGTCGTGAAATTAAAACACTTGTTAGTGAAAATAAACAAGCTGGAAATTATTCAATTGAACTACTTGAAAATAAATTATCACAGGGAGTTTACTTTCTGAAAATTTATTCAGAAGAAAAAATTCAAGTAATAAAAATGGTTAAAAACTAAGTGTAACAAAACGGTATTGAAAATTAATTCACAAACTAAAATTTAAAACAAATGACAACTATAGTAGCACCTGTAAAAAAGGAAAAGTCAAACGGCATTTCTACTGAAAATAAAAAAACAATGAAAGGTCTTGTGTATGGTGGACCGGGAAAAATTGAATGGAAAGAAATACCAAAACCTGGCATTGAAAAATCAACGGATGCTTTGGTGAAAATTCTAAAGACCACTATATGCGGAACTGATTTAGGTATTCTGCATGGCAAGACGCCTTCTTGCAAACCCGGAACCACCTTAGGTCATGAAGGTGTTGGCGTAATAGAAGAGATTGGTACCTCCGTTAGAAATTTTAAAAAAGGTGACCATGTTATTATATCCTGTATCACATCAGATGGCACCTGTGAATACTGCAAAAAACAAATGTATGCTCATTGTGAAGATGGAGGTTGGATATTAGGTCACCTCATTAATGGGACACAGGCAGAGTATGTACGTATTCCTCATGCTGATAATAGTTTGTATCCGATTCCAAAAGGAGCTGACGAAGAAGCTTTGGTGATGTTAAGTGATATACTTCCTACCGGTCATGAAATTGGCGTGCTGAACGGATGCGTAAAACCTGGAGATACCATTGCAATAGTAGGAGCCGGTCCAATCGGTATGTCTGTTCTGCTTACTTCACAATTTTATTCCCCTGCAAAAATTTATGTGATTGACTTGGATGAAAATCGTTTGAAAATGGCTAAAACATTTGGAGCAACGGATACTATAAATTCAGGAACAGAAGACGTTGTTAAAAAAATATTGTCAGAAACAAAAGATGGTGTTGATGTAGCAATTGAAGCCGTTGGTGCGCCTGCTACTTTCGACATCTGCCAGCGAATTGTTCGACCGGGCGGACATATCGCTAACATTGGAGTTCATGGTAAGCCTGTGGATTTGCAAATTCAAAATCTCTGGATTCGCAACATAACCATTACGATGGGATTGGTAAATGCAAACACAACTCCCATGTTGTTAAAAACTGTTTCATCCGGAAAAATAGAGCCGAAAAAATTAATTACTCATCATTTCAAACTCAATGAAATGCTTCATGCTTATGAGGTATTTGGTAATGCATCAAAAGAAAATGCGATGAAGGTTATATTGACAAATGAATCATAAAACAGAAACAGCACAATGAAAAGATTATTGATATTAGGAGCAGGTACGGGTGGTACGATGATGGCAAATCACTTGAGTAGAGAGTTAGATAAAAATGAATGGGAAATAAATATTGTTGACGAAAATGAAGAGCATTATTATCAGCCTGGTTTTTTATTTCTTCCTTTTGATGTTTATGAACCGGATGACATTATAAAATCAATCAGAGAATTTATTCCGGCAGGAGTAAATCTTCTGCAAAAAAAAATTGATAAAATTGTTGCCACAGCCAACTATGTTCAGTTGAGTAATGGAGACCGTCTTGAATATGATGTACTCATTATAGCAACCGGTGCCAAAATTGCGCCCGAAGAAGTGGAAGGCATGAAAGAAGAAGAATGGCAAAAAAGCGTTTTTGATTTCTATACATTTGAAGGTGCCCTTGCTTTGCGGAATAAATTGCGGGATTGGCAGGGAGGAAAATTAGTTGTTCACATCACCGAGATGCCCATTAAATGTCCGGTTGCTCCACTTGAGTTTGCTTTTTTAGCGGACTCCTATTTTAAACATAAAAAAATGCGCGACAAGGTGGACATCACTTTTGTGACACCACTTAGCGGTGCTTTTACAAAACCGAAAGCAACAGAAGCACTCGGTCATTTGCTACAGGAAAAAAATATAAACATAGTAAGTGACTTTGCCATTGAGAAAGTGGATAATAAAAATAAAAAAATTATTGATTATGGAGGGCGAGAAGTTCCGTTCGATTTGCTGGTTACAGTTCCCACAAACAAAGGTGATGAACTCATTGCCCGTTCGCAGATGGGTGATGAATTAAATTACGTACCAACCAATAAGGCAACCTTGCAATCAAGTGCTTACAAAAATGTATTTGTAATTGGTGATGCAAGTAATCTACCCGCTTCAAAAGCCGGTTCAGTGGCGCATTTTGAAGCTGAAATACTGACTGAAAACATTTTGCATTTCATTAAAGGCGAGCCGTTGAAAGATGAATTCGATGGTCATACTAACTGCTTTATTGAAACAGGCGATGGTAAAGCACTGCTGATAGATTTTAATTATACGCATGAACCGGTAGAAGGAACATTCCCGTTTCCGGGGATTGGTCCTTTGAATTTATTGAAAGAAAGCAGAATGAACCATTTTGGTAAGCTTGCTTTTCGCTGGATTTATTGGAACATGCTGCTACCGGGAAAGCACCTTCCTTTTGTTTCAACAAACATGCAGGAAGCAGGTAAACATTTTGATTAAATTTTGTAAACAATTAAAACTATGGATAAGACAATTTCAGGCAAACAGGTTTCAGTTAATGATGAAGGTTATTTAACCGACTTTTCTCAATGGAACAAACAAATTGGTGAAGACATCGCCAAAGAAGAAAACATTAATCTTTCAGGCAGGCATTGGGAAGTGTTAGCCTATTTACAGGAACAATTTAAAAAGCAAATACCGATGAGCATACGCAAAATCAAGAACAGTGGTGTAGTTGATATTAAAGAGTTCTACCAGTTGTTTCCACAAGGACCGCTAAAGACAGCTTCTAAAATCGCAGGCGTTCCAAAACCCGTTAGTTGTATCTAAAAAAAAAAATTATGAATGAAAATAATGGTGAAATAAAAAAAATGATGATTATACTTTCCAAAGCTACTTTGGAAAATGTGTATGCTGCATTTGTAATGGCTAATGGAGCCCGGATGGAAGGAATTGAAGCAGAAATGTTTTTTACTTTTTTCGGATTGGAAGCAATTAATAAAAAGAAATTGGACCACCTGCATGTTGCCACTGTAGGAAATCCAGCTATGCATATTCCTACCATGTTAGGTGGTTTGCCCGGTATGGAAGCAATAGCAACTTCGATGATGAAAAAAGAAATGGAGCGAATTGATATGCCCGATGTGCATGAATTTCTTGACATTCTCAAAGCTTCAGGGGTTAAACTATGGGGTTGCAAAATGGCGATGGATATGTTCCATTTAAAAAAAGAAGATTTGTATGATGACATTGACGGGGTGCTAACCATCGGAGGTTTTTATAAGCAGGGCACCGGAGTAGGAACACACATATTGTTTATTTGATACAATAACATAACTAAAAGTTGATAAAACATATCAGAAGATGAAAAAAAACATGGGTTCAGCAGACAGAATAATCAGGATACTGGGGGCTGTCGTAATTGCAATTCTTTATTTTACTAATCAAATCAGTGGCACAGCAGCCATTATTCTTGGAGTGCTTGCAATCATTTTTGCAGCAACAAGTTTTATTAGTTTTTGCCCTTTGTATTTTCCTTTTGGAATTTCAACAACCAAAAAATCCTAAACAATGAATCACGAAATTGAAACCCAGTGGATGGGTAAAATGCAATTCAACGCATTAATAGACGGACATACTATTATAATGGATGCTCCTGAAAGACTTGGAGGCGATGACCAGGGACCAATTCCTAAACCGTTTGTATTGTCGGCTCTTTCGGGCTGCACAGGAATGGACATTGTAGCCATTCTTCGTAAAGCACAAAAAGAGGTGCAAGATTTCAGCATGAAAGTAACCGGAGAAATAAGTAAGAAAACACCGATTGAATATATCGCAATTCATGTAAAGTATGATTTCAAAGGCATTACTGAAAACAAGCAAGCCGCTTTGGCTGCTGTTACTGATTCACAAGAAAAATATTGCGGTATCAGTCACATGCTTAAAAAAATTCTGCCTGTAACCTGGGAAGTAAATTACAACGGTGAACAAATTTTTAGCAACAAAAAAGAAGTTGTAACACAACTCAATTAGAAATGAAATTTATTCTGAAATATTAATTCACTTTCATTGGAATTTTAGAGGCGGTTACTTTGCCTCAATGGGATTGTTTGCATTTGGTTGTGCTGTAGGAAATATTTATGAAAGAAAGGCTAGATTTTAAAGTTCAGTTTGACAAGCGGCTATAGGAAATGATGAAAAATGTTTGCGGAGCATTACCCCCCGATGCACTAAAGAAAAAATACGAGCAGCTTAAGCAAACAATAGTCGCATAAAAAGTTCATTTTTAATAGCCTTTGACTTGGCAATATGTGAATCATGTAACTTAATTCCCAAATTGTGTAATGTTCCTCTGAATACAAGACTTTACCTTCGCGGCACGATTATTTAATAAATCGGGTAACAGCGAAACTGAAGAACGGGTAACAGCGCATCTGAAGAAAAATTAAAATCAAAAATAATAATTATGAAAAATCAAAAAATGATTGCTGCTATGTTTGCTTCAATGCTTATGATGGTAGTTTGCTTTACTTCAAGTAATTCTTTTGCACAAACCAAAGCCAAGCCAGCTATGATGAAAGATTGTTGCACGATGAAGGATGGTAAAATGATGTACATGAAAGACGGAAAGACAATGCCAATGGAAAAAGACATGACCATGAAAAACGGAACTAAATGTATGACCAATGGCGAGTGCATTATGAAAGACGGAAAAAAAATGCAAATGAAAGAAGGAGAATGTATGGATATGAGTGGCAAAATGGATAAATGCTCAATGATGAATAAAGATATGAAAAGTTCAACAGATAAGAAAACCGACAAAAAAGAAATGGCAATGACCTACACTTGCCCGATGCACCCCGAAGTAACGAGTGACAAAGCGGGCAAATGTCCAAAATGTGGAATGGATTTAGTAGAGAAGAAATAAAATAAGTCAGACCTCTGTATTGTTGACATGATTACTAATAATCATGCAAAAAAATAGTTAGTTAGTTGGGAACAAGGTTGCGTTGTACGCAGCCGTGTTCCCTTATTTTAAAAAATAGAATGACTCACACCTATAACATCACGGGAATGACTTGCAACAATTGCGTTGCGAAAATTAAAAGCGAACTTCTCAAATTATCCGATGTGCTTTCAGCAGAAGTTTCATTAGAAAATAAAAATGCAACCATTGAAATGAGTAAACACATTTCAACTTCTGAATTACAACAGGCAATTAGTCCAAACAAAAAATATGTAATCACAGATGACAACACCATAATGGAAAGCGAAACCAAAACTTGGTTTCAAACTTACAAACCAATTCTATTAATCTTCTTTTATATCACATTAATTTCTTCCTTTGTAACTTTTAGTTACCAATTAAATGTTCACGATTGGATGAATTTATTCATGGCTCAATTCTTCCTTGCGTTTTCATTCTTCAAATTTCTAAACCTCACAGCGTTTGCAGAAAGTTACAGCATGTATGATGTAGTTGCGCGGAAAATAAAATCGTATGGTTTTATTTATCCGTTTATTGAATTAGCATTAGGTATTGCATACCTCACCGCTTTCAATCCCACATTCACAAACACGGCAACAATTATCGTGATGGGAGTTTCAAGCATCGGAGTAATTAAAAGTGTATTGAACAAACAAAAAATTCAATGCGCTTGTTTGGGTGCAGTGTTCAATTTACCAATGAGCACCGTAACTATCATTGAAGATTTACTCATGGTTGCAATGGCAGCCATAGCATTACTAATTAAAGTGTAATCAATTTAAAATCTATTCTAATGGAACATCAACATACAACACATGACCATTCACACCACGCAACCTTTATCCTAATCCTATAAAAAATTATCTTTCTATCAAAAGCCATTTCGATATCTCCACAGCTTTTAAGGAACAGACAAAAAATAAAAATATAATAACTGACAGACAGCATGGCCTAAAAAAATGAAACATTAAAAAAATAGAATGGAAACACTAGAACAAAATAAATCGGAAGAGAGATTTAGAAAAGTATTGGAATTAGCTCCCGATGGAATTGTGGTTATTGACCAAGAAAAAAAAATGCAGATTGTAAATGTGCAGACAGAAAAAATGTTTGGCTATACAAGGGAAGAAATGATTGGCAAAGAAGTGGAAATGTTAATGCCAAATCGTTTTCGTCAAGTACATCCTGCACACGAACGAAAATTTATTACAGTCCAAAAACCCGGACCAATGGGAGTTGGTAAAGATTTATTCGGTCAACGAAAAGACGGTAGCGTATTCCCCATAGAAGTAAGTTTAGTTCCGTTGCATGTAGGTGATGAAAAAGAAGGCATATCAGTGTTAGCAAGTATTCGTGATGTTACTGAAAGAAAAGAAATAGAAGAAAAACTACGGAAGACAAATAAAGAACTTAGCCAAAAGACGGAGGAATTAATAAAACAGTCTGCAAAGCTTGAAGACCTTAATAAAGAGCTTAAGACATTTTCATATACTGTTTCTCACGATTTAAAAAATCCTTTGTCTGTCATTAAATATACTTCGGATAAGATTTATAAAAACTACAATACATTATTCAGCGAAAATGATCGCAAACTATATGATGCAATGTTGAATCAAACCGCATTTATGAATACGCTTATTACTGACTTGCTTCAATACGCTTTGGTAGGGTATAACACGGAGGAAACAACTGAAGTGGATCTTAATAAAACAGTAAATGAAATCATTAAGAAATATGAAATGCTGGCATCTGTTGATTTTAAAATAACAAACCCATTGCCTGTTGTTATTTTCGCTGAAACTCAAATCAGCCAGGTTTTTGATAACTTGATTGGCAATGCTGTAAAATATATGGACAAGCCTAATGCCCGTATAGAGTTAGGCAGTGAGGATAGGGGCGATTTGTGGAAGTTTTTTGTAAAGGACAATGGAGGAGGTATTGAAGAAAAATATCTTGATAAAATTTTTCAGCCTTTTAAAAAAGCTCATACAAGAAAAGATATTCAAAGCACAGGAATTGGTCTTTCAATAATAAAAAAAATTATTGAAAATGCAGGAGGAACAGTTGGATTAGAAACTGAAATAGGAAAAGGCAGCACTTTTTACTTTACCATTCGGAAAAAATTGATGTAGGTTGAATATGCCGATTCCATGCAAATAAAATGAACCATGAAATATACTTGCGTTCAAATCCCTTATACTGACTTTGGAGAATCTACCCTACTTTATTTTATTAGCATTACTTGCAGAAATACTTGGAACCGTTGGAGGATTTGGTTCTTCGCTTTTTTTTGTTCCCATCGCAAGTTATTTTTTAGACTTTCATTCCGTTTTAGGAATCACAGCATTATTTCATGTTTCGAGTAACCTTGCGAAAATTGCCTTCTTCAGAAAAGGTTTTGATAAGAAATTAGTTATTTCAATTGGAGTGCCTGCCGTACTTTTCGTAATAGCTGGTGCATTTCTAAGCAAATTTATTGAAACAAAAATTCTTGAAATCTCACTTGCCTTGTTTCTAATTAGTGTCAGTTTGGTTCTTATCATTTTTAAAAACATTGCACTGAAACCAACATTGTCTAATTCAATTGGTGGTGGAATCTTTTCAGGATTTATTGCAGGATTGCTGGGAACAGGAGGAGCAATAAGAGGAATAACATTGGCAGCTTATAATTTGAGAATGGAGGTATTCATTGCAACATCTGCGATAATTGATTTAGGAATTGACTCCAGCAGAAGTGTAGTTTATTATCTGAATGGATATGTTCATACACACGACCTTTATCTAATTCCTATTTTACTTTTAGTCAGCGTTGCAGGAACATTTATAGGAAAAATAATCTTAACCCGTATTTCTGAAAAACAATTTAAATCCATTGTGCTGGTTTTAGTTTTGATAACTGGTATCGTTACATTCTCAAAGATAATTTTACACTGACACAAAATAATTTCATCATGACACACATCAAGTTTATTTTCTGCTGATTGTCTGTTTCCCGTAGCACCATTTGCTATTTGTCTTATAATTTGAAAATACAGAAAAAAATAAAATGAAAATACTTTAATAATGGAGCATCAACATACAGCACACGACCATTCACAGCACACAGGGAATCTGTCAATGGGAATGGAACACCACGACTATCGCAAAATGATGATTGAAGATTTCAAGCGAGATTTTATGTAACGCTCATCATCACCATTCCTGTCATTTTGCTTTCGCTAATGATTCAGCGATGGTTTTTGATGGTAGAGAGACCTGACATTAAACCATCAGATTAACCACACCAGCCCTCGCACCCCTTCTACCCCCCTTGCCTAACCTATGCCCCCAAAAACCAATCGGGTAATCAGTTTTCACCAATTACCCGATTGCTATAAATTACCTAATTAACCGGCTGCTCAATCACACCGGAGTAATGCCAATAGGTGTACTCCAGGCGCTGGTGCCGCCTTTAACGCTGATGGTGCGTTTGCGGAAGAGCACCTTTATACCTACCGGTACGCCCATAACCTCGGTTCTTGAAACGGTAGTAGTAGGCAGGTAAATCCATGTTACTCCATTGTCCGTACTCTCCTGCCATTCGTACGATGCCTGCACACGCTTGCTGTTCACTATAACTGCCAGCGAAGCCAGTTTTATCTCGCCAGTGCCGTTGCCCTGATTAACAGAAAAATCCTGTTTCTTAAAACCGTTGCGGTTTATCACCACCATGTTAGCACCGGTAATAATTTCAATAGCATTTGCCTGATTCAGCAAAGCAATGCCGTTAATATAATTTAATGCAAAGCCAAGCGTTTTCCATAGCACAAGTTTCGCTTCGGTTTTTGCACCCTCAGCACCTAACACTCCCTGGCTCATGTTACCAATTGCCTTTTCGAAATCTGTGTTTTGCGTATTCAGCAACGCCAGCATGGAAAATGCAGGAGTATAGAACGAGCCCACGTTTGCAGTAATAGATGTAAAAATGGCTTTCGATTTAAACAGGAATGTGCCATCAGCAGAATTCAGTCCGAAGCCAAGCTTACCTTTAATAGTTTTCACTATTATAACCAGCATAATAACGCCAACCTTAGCAAGGTTTTTCTCCGTTTTTTTCGACATGTTGTTGTTGCCCACATGCCGGAGGCAGTATTTAAGTTTTTTCATTTTTATTTTATTTAATTTTTTTTTAATAATCAATTATTTTGCATCGGGGTTTGTTAACTTGTAAACCATCCCGGTATTACCGCATAAACAATAAAGATGCGTTACCCCTACCCCCCGCCCCGATCATTGCCGGGAAGGCAGGTTTCTTTTTTGCCCCCGTTCAGCTAGGGAGGTCGGATTTTAGCAACCGGAGCTTCAATTTTAACTCCACAATGTTGTGGAGTTAAAGAACAATGTTGTGGAGCTAAAGAACAATATTGTGGAGTTAAAGAACAATATTGTGGAGTTAAAGAACAATGTTGTGGAGCTAAAGAACAATGTTGTGGAGCTAAAGAACAATGTTGTGGAGCTAAAGAGTAATGTTGTTCTTTTATTCCACAATGTTGTGGAGTTAATGCCCAATGTTGTGCAGTTACTCCACAATGTTGTGGAGCTAAAACTGTAGTTTCCGCCAAAATTGCCGCTTTAAGCACCATGCACCTGTAAATTGCTACTTTTCCTGTGATGTCAGCTCTTCGCCTGGTATTGAAGCATGAGATGAACCACAGACCGGCAATGGCACAACATGGGGCTGTGCTTTAGATGAAAAGGTTTCCTGTAAAACGAGAAAAAAAAATGGTGCGGGGTAATTCTATTTTAAACTATTTTTGGAAAAAATTCCGGGTATCGCCAGCTTTGTGTTGCTATTCTGAACTTTGAATCTACAAACGTTCCGGTATTCAAATGTTATGTGCAACTTTACCAAGTCCCTGCCAACTTGAAACTGACGGACTTTTAATCAACTTTTTGTCGGACAACTTTAGGACAACAACCGACACCGCTTTGAACAGCAAACGCAAGAAAAAAAATAAAAAAAGCCACCGCACTAAAAATTTTTATGCAACCGCACAAGACACACTTTCATTTTTTTGCCGACACACAAGCCAGTCCCAAAAAATGAAAGAGTGTTTTCGCCAACGCTTTAATAAATACTTTTGACAAATGAATATTACTGAACAATTCAAGCACATTTTTGAACCTGAATTATTAAAAGAATTTGAGGATAAAGCAAAACACATCACGGTTAAAGAAGGTGACATCATTCTTGACATCGGACAAACTGTTCGTGTGATACCAATTGTGCTTTCGGGCACTCTTAAAATTTCAAGAATGGATGATTACGGACATGAACTATTACTATATTATGTAAGCCCCAAAGAAAGTTGTGCAATGACTTTTACCTGCTGTATGCAGCAATTCCCGAGTGAAGTAAAAGCTGTTGCAGAAGATGAAGCAGAATTTCTTGCCATTCCTATTTCTCTGATGGACGAATGGATGATGAAATACCCGACATGGAAAAGTTTTGTAATGAAAACTATTCGGGCTCGTTTTAATGAATTACTGAAAACTATTGACCAAATTGCTTTTCAAAAATTAGATGAACGCCTGATTCATTACCTCAAAGAAAAATCTAAAGCCACAGGTACATCGCTCATAAATCTTTCTCACGAACAAATTGCAAATGAAATGGCAAGCTCACGGGAAGTAATTTCACGACTCTTAAAAAAACTGGAGAACGATAAAAAACTACTTCTCTATCGCAATCAAATTAAGTTGCTGAAAGATTTATGATTGCTGTCACTTAGAATTGTGACAATAGTCACTGTTCACCTTGTTTCATTGTCGGACTTTTGCAGTGTAAATTTTTAATCACTCAAAATAATCAGACAATGAAAAAAAACATGGGTTCAACAGACAGAATAATCAGGATACTGGTTGCTGTCGTAATTGCAATTCTTTACTTTACCAATCAAATTACCGCCACAGCAGCCATCATTCTTGGAGTGCTTGCAATCATTTTTGCAGCAACGAGCTTTATGAGCTTTTGTCCGTTGTATTTGCCGTTTGGAATTTCAACTGTCAAAAAATCATAAACTATGAATCACGAAATAGAAACCCAATGGATGGGTAAAATGCAATTTAATGCATTGGTAAACGGACACACCATTGTAATGGATGCTCCTGAAAGGGTTGGTGGCGAAGATGTGGGGCCAATTCCAAAGCCCTTTGTTCTATCTTCACTCTCGGGTTGCACAGGAATGGATATTGTTGCCATTTTGCGTAAAGCCGAGAAACAAGTTGACGATTTCAGTATGAAAGTAACCGGTGAAATAAGTAAGAAACCACCAATAGAGTATGTTGCTATACATGTGCAATATGATTTTAAAGGCGTAGCCGAAAACAAACAAGCGGCTTTGGATGCGGTGAACGATTCGCAGGAAAAATATTGTGGTGTAAGCCACATGTTGAAAAAAATTCTTCCGGTAACTTGGGAAGTGAATTATAACGGAGAACAAATTTTTAGCAACAAAAGAGAAGCTCCAACTCAACTGGCATAGAAGTGAAATTTATTCTGAAATATAAGCTTACCCTCATCGGAATTTTGGTTGGTGCTATTGGTGGATATGCCTATTATCATTTTGTGGGTTGTGCAAGCGGCACTTGTGCCATCACATCAAAACCATTGAATAGCACATTATATGGAGCAATGATGGGAGGATTATTATTAAACACTTTTAAAAGGAAAAAACAAAATACAAACCAAAACCAATGAGTAAAAACAAAATGACCATTGTAGATGTTAGAACTCCCGGAGAATTTATGGGAGGTAGCGTTAACGGAAGTATCAATGTACCTTTGCAGGAAATTGAACAACGCTTAGAGGAAATAAAATCTTTGCAACAACCAATTATTCTTTGTTGTGCAAGCGGTGGCAGAAGCGGACAAGCAACGACATTTCTAAAAAGTTTAGGAATTGACTGCGAAAATGGTGGCAGTTGGTTGGATGTAAATTATAATTATCGAACAACATAAAATATGATTCAATTACTTAAAAATATTTTTGGTTTAAGCCCCAAAGTGGACTACAAAGAGTTGCTGCAAAACGGTGCACAGATAATTGATGTGAGAACCAAAGGCGAATTTCAAGGCGGACACATCAGGGGTTCTGTAAATATTCCATTGCAAAACCTGCAAAATAATTTCTCAAAAATTAAAAAAGACAAACCGGTTATTACCTGTTGCGCATCAGGAATGCGAAGTGCTTCCGCTAAAGGTATTTTGAAATCAAATGGTTTTATCGAAGTGCATAACGGTGGCGGCTGGATGAGTTTACAAAACAAAATCAGTTAACAATCTAAATAAAAAAACAAATGAACTCCATTGGACTTGACAAAAACAAAACAGAGCAACTTGCAAACAAGTTGAACAATTTATTGGCTGACTACATGATATTTTACCAAAACACAAGAGGACTGCACTGGAACATCAAAGGCGAAAAGTTTTTTGAACTGCATCTTAAGTTTGAAGAGCTCTACACTAATCTTTTGTTAAAAGTGGATGAGGTTGCCGAAAGAATTTTAACACTTGGTGCGATACCGCTTCACACTTTTGATGATTACTCAAAAACATCATCAGTAAAAAGCGCAAAAAATATTTCACAACCCGAACCTGCAATGAAAATTATTTTAGATGCCTTTCAGATTTTACTGATTAAGCAAAGAGAGTTGTTGGACATTTCTCAAGAAGCAAATGACGAAGGAACAAATGCCTTGATGAGTGACTACATCCGGGAGCAGGAAAAAT
This sequence comes from Bacteroidia bacterium, assembly GCA_038230515.1. Classification (GTDB taxonomy): domain Bacteria; phylum Bacteroidota; class Bacteroidia; order AKYH767-A; family 2013-40CM-41-45; genus JAPLDB01. The sequence continues at coordinate 18,108 of JBBRND010000039.1, forward strand.
TAGTTTGGATGTATTCTTCTTATCTCAACAAATAAAAGATGAAACAACGAATTTTAACTGGCTGGACATTTACAAGAGCATTATATCTCGGTTTGGGATTAATGGTAATCATCAACTCCGTAATGATTCAGCAATGGTTTGGAGTTTTATTCGGTGCATACTTTGCGTCAATGGGATTATTTGCATTTGGTTGTGCAGGTGGTTCTTGTTTCAGAGCCAATTACACTACTGAACCCATTCAACAAAGTAAAGAACAAATTCAGGATGTTGAATTTGAAGAAGTAAAAGCGAAATAACATGGCAACATTTTCAGAACTTATTAATTCAGACAAACCCGTGTTGGTTGACTTCTTTGCCGAATGGTGTGGGCCATGTAAAATGATGAAACCAATTTTGGAAGAACTGAAATCAAAAGTAGGCGACAATGCCGCCATCATAAAAGTAGATGTGGACAAAAGCCCCGAAGCAGCAAGTGCCTATCAAATTCAGGGAGTACCAACATTGATGCTTTTCAAAGGCGGAGAAATAAAATGGAGGCAGTCAGGAGTTGTACCTGCTAACCAGTTAGAACAAATAATTAAACAACATCAAAAATAGTATGAGAAAATATTTCTTCGTTTTACTCTCAGTAACCATTTTCGCTTTCAGCAGTTGCAGCAGCGGACAAACACAAACTACTAATTCAAATCTTTCAGCAACAGAGTTTGCAGAAAAAATAAAAGAACTTCCTTCATCCCCTATTGTAGATGTTCGGACACCTGAAGAATTTTCAAAAGGACATTTACAAAACGCTAAAAACTATGATTGGAATGGAAGCGATTTTCAGAAACAAGTTTCAACGCTTGATAAATCAAAACCCGTTTTTGTTTATTGTTTAAGTGGAGGCAGAAGCTCATCTGCAGCAAGCCAAATGCGTTCAGATGGTTTTAAAGAAGTGTATGAATTAAGCGGAGGCATAATGAAATGGAGAGCAGCCAATCTTCCCGAAACAACTACCAACACAACCGCATCAAACGGAATGACCAAACAACAATTTGATGCTCTCACAAATTCCGACAAATTAGTACTGATAGATTTCTACGCTAACTGGTGTGCTCCTTGCAAAAAAATGAAACCTTACTTAGATGAAATTTCAAAGGACATGGCAGACAAGGTTGTAGTAATTCGTATCAACGCTGACGACAATCAGCAACTTTGTAAAGAACTAAAAATTGATGCATTGCCTGTTTTACAACTCTACAAAACCAAAGTTCTCACTTGGACAAACACTGGCTACATCAGTAAAGTAGATGTGCTGAAACAATTGCAATAGGGAAAGCAACCGCACAAAAAAATACACTCTTAAAAAACGCTGCAAATAAACCCACGAAGCGTTTTTTAAGAGTGTGTTTTTTTCTCCCTCCGCACTGGGGCAGTGCGTAATCAAACTGTTCTACTTTCTAATTACATTTGTGGTGATATGAAAGCGTGTAGCATTCTATTCCCCTCTCTAAAAAACTTCGTTTATGTGTTATGCGCAACCCGTTTTGCGATACTGCAACTTTCAGCTTCACTATAAAAAAACAACTGACAATGAACAATAAATTAATCTCTTTAATCTCCTTTTTACTTTTTGCTTTGAATGCAAATTCGCAGGATGGAAAAATAGTAAGTCAAACTCCTTATGCAGTTGCTGACAGTTCAATTAAGCAATGGGAAAAAACTATTCCTGAACTTAGAGCCATAATTAACTCCGTTGACTTTTTCAACATCACATATTTATCAGACGGTTTAAAAGTGAATGGTTATTTATCTATACCGAAAAAAGCAGGTAAATATCCGGCTGTAATTTATAATCGTGGAGGCAACAGAGAATTTAGTGCATTAAGTGACGGGCAAATAATTCGGTTTCTTGGAGTAGTTGCCAATTGGGGATATGTGTGTATCGCCAGTCAATACAGAGGCAATGGAGGTAGCGAAGGCAAAGAAGAATTTGGAGGAAAAGATGTGAACGATATATTGAATCTCATTCCTTGCTTATCAACTATTGATAAAGCAGACACTTCGCGAATAGGAATGTGGGGATGGAGTCGTGGCGGAATGATGACCTATCTTGCCTTGACAAAAACAACTAAAATAAAAGCAGCAGTTGTAGGTTCGGGAATGGCTGATGCTTTTAACGCAATTAAAAGAAGACCTGGAATGGATACGGTATTTGCTGAATTAGTTCCCGGTTATTGGCAAAACAAAGATTCTCTTTTAAAGGCCCGAAGTGCTGTTTGCTGGGCAGATAAGATTTGTATGACAACACCACTTTTACTTTTAACAGGAAGTGCCGACTGGAGAGTTTCTCCCGAAGATCAACTTGAAATGGTAAATAAACTTTATGAAATAAAACATCCGTTTCGCTTTGAATTTTTTGAAGGCGGACAACACAGTTTAATTGAACATTTTGATGAAGTGAATCATGCAACAAAAATTTTTCTTGATAAGTATGTTCGGGACAAACAAACATTTCCTTCTTTAGTACCACATGGAAATTAGTTTAACGGCAGCTAATAGAAAAATAAATGCAACTTTTAAAATGAAAGGTTTTGTTCGGCTATTCCTGTGATGTTACTTCTTCGCGCGGTGGTTTTTCAAGGTAGGGAGAACTGACATAAACCTTGAAGATGAACCATACAACGGCAATAGCACAACATCTAACTGCATTTGAATTTTAACAACTCCGTAGCAGCGAAACAGACATCAAACTGACAGATATAATTCATGTTAAAAAATATACTTTTCTTATTGAATCCATCTCCTGACAGGTTAGCGAAGCTTCCTGTAAGGTGTAAAACAACGCCTTGAACAATAACCCCAAAAGAGTTTGGAACCCAATCCATCTTGCATAATAATATGATTAAACTTATTTACTTTTGTTTTCCAGGGATTGGCGTTGGCTGTAATGCCATGAGCCACCACCCCGAAAAAGTTTTACATTAAATAAAAAGCGAAGCAGATGAAATTATTTATGCTCTTTATAAAGAGGAGGAACTTCTTAGGGGTTCAAAACACTAACTTGAAAGAGACAAGCAATGATTAAACTTTTGGCTATTCTACTCTTGATAGTTTTTAATGTCGCATTTGGGCAGGCTTCAAAAAAACCTGAAACTTCGTATAAACAGTTAATACCGGCCGTTCAGTTTAACCATGCTTTCCTGGTGCTTGACTCTGCTGACTATAATTCACTTAAGAACTCTGACTTTATCAAAACTGAATTCTCCGTATTTCAGACCAAGACAACAAAAGCAAATAATGATATGACCTGGAGCGGCTCATACTTATTCGGCACTACTAATTATTTAGAGTTTTTTCAATCTAATGGTACAACAGATGTTTCAGGAAGTGCTGCAGTTGCATTAAGCGTTGACCATGTTGGCAACTTATTAAAATTAGATTCAACACTAAATGGAAAATACTTAACGGTGATTGATACAATGGCAAAGGAGATAGATGCTAAAATGATTCCATGGTTTTATGCACTTTCAATTACAGACTCAATTTTCTTCCTTCAATCTCATATCAGCTTTTGGATTATGGAATATAGGCGGGAGTATTTCGATTATAATAATTGGAAATATTCAAATGATACTCTTTCATTGAGCGATTATCTCTCGCAGTATAATGCAGAGAGAAAAAATAAAATCCTCAAAACATTTACCGGGATAACATATTATACTACCCCAAAGGAAAAGGAATATTTTAATGATTTATTGACTAACTGCGGGTATAAGAAATCAAATAAAGAGGATACTTTTATTTCACCTGAAAATTATTCGATTCACTTCGAGAAACGAAAAAATAATTGTAAGTACAGTATAAAGGAAATAGATTTTGAAACAAACAAATCAGAATATGAAACCATTATAATTTCAGAGCATATTAAGATTTTATTGAATGGAAAAAATGGAGAAATCACCTTTAATTAATGAACCACTACCCCGATGAAATTTTACATTAAATTAAAAGTGAAGTAGATGAAATTATTTATCCTCTTAAATGGAGAGGAGGAACTTCTTCGGGGGTTGAAAACATTATTAATGTCAAATAAATAAAATATGGAAATCAATTTACAAGCGTATTTCGACAACATTCAAAAGAAAACAGGTAAAACTCCAGAAGACTTTAAAAAACTTGCACAGAAAAAAGGCTTCTTGAATAAAGGAAAAATTAAACCAACAGTAAAGGCCACTGAAATATTCGATTGGTTGAAAAAAGATTTCGATTTAGGACGAGGACATGCAATGGCTATATACCACACACTTAAGGGAGAAAGCGATTGATAACAACGAACCGCTAATACCATCTAAGCGTTATGTCCTGATTTAACGTGACAGGTCGCCCTTGCTCCTGTCAGGTTATTTTACAAACACAATGAACCGAAACCCCGAAGGAGTTCCGCGTGCATGCGTGGAGAACTCCTTCGGGGTTACCACTGCACTGCTAACTTAAAACTGACTGCAAGAAATTTGCTTTGACAAACTAACTTTGACTACATGACAAGTACGATAACAAGACCGGCAGACAAACAAATTTTTGAAGGAATAATTGCTGACTATTATTTAGAGGATGGTATTTTAGTTTCACTTTCAAAAAATCCCACACGGACAGTTGAAAATATTACAAGCAATGTTGCTTTAGTGAAAAGTATTACCAACAACAAACCTGTTCCGCTTTTAATTTATCTTTCTAACTCTCCCATTCCCGACAAAGCGACAAGAAAATTCTCGATTACACAGTTACCATTAATTTATTCTGCAATGGCAATGGTTTCCAAACCCGGACTTTCAAAATTCATTATGAATATTTTGTTCAGTTTAAAGACGCCACCGATACCAATGAAAAGTTTTACTGACGATAAAGCTGCAAAGGAATGGTTACAACAATTTTTATAAAAAGAACTAATGAACAATAACCCCTAAAAGATTTTGGAACCCAAACCATCTTGCATAATGGTATTAGTAAACTTGTTTACTTTTGGTTTTGCAGGGAGTGGTATTGTTTACAATTTTAAAGCTATGAACAAACGTGAATACTAACAGAAACAAAATGAAAAAACTATATTTAATTTTCTTTGGTCTTTCAATTATTTGTAGCGGGTTGTACGCTCAGGATGTCAATAAAAATCTTGTTAATGCCATTAAAGAAAGAAGTGAATTATGGAATACCTCCTACAATAAACGTGACTCCCTAGCTTTTTATACGCTTTTTGACAGTCTTGCACTATTAAGTTCGGCAGGCGGCAGATGGATTGGTGCAGAAGAGTGTAAAAAACTATGCAGGTTTCTTTATGATAAGCGACCTGACATAAGCTGGGTGAATAAATTAAGTAAAATAGAAATTAACGAACAATGGCATGTTGCTTATGAAACCGGTGATTGGATAGAAGACTGGACCGAAAGTGGTGACAAAAGTAAATCGCAGATAAAAGGAAAGTATTTCATAATGTGGCGCCTTAAAAATGAGAATTGGTATATTATTTCAGGAATCTTTACTCCACTATCGTGTACAGGAAGTTATTGCGATAAATAATAGTAACCAATACACATTAGCTGACCAATAATTCCTAAAAGGTTTAGAACCCTTTAGAGGTTTTAATAAATATTTGCCGTTCAAAAAAAATAATCTATACAAAAATAAGTAAGCATACTGCTAATCTATAAATCCGGTTAATTCAGGTTCAGACAATGAGTGCAAGTAAGAGTTTCATTTTAAAATTTATTTAGAAGAGACGGGTTATCGGCAACCCTTAAAAGCTCTGAACCAACCAAACCGCCATCATTAAACTTATAGTTAATAATTCATGTTAAAAAATATATTTTTCTTTTTACTGTCTTTCATTGTTCTTTCAACAAATGCACAACAACCAAAAAGCAATGCAAGCGGAACAATTAGCGGAAGAATAGTTGATTCTTTATCGGCAAAACCTGTTGAGTACGCCACAATCAGTTTAATAAAGCAAGACAATAACAAAGTAGTTAATGGCGGCACAACGGATGATAAAGGATTTTTCAAAATTACCGAAGTGGCAGAGGGAACTTATAAAATTCTTGTTTATTTTATCGGGTATCAAACAAAAGAACAGAACAATATTGCTATTGATAAATCAAATTCAAACCTTGATTTAGGTGACATTAAATTAGGGGGCAAACAAACAACACTTAAAGAAGTAACTGTTACTTCTGAAAAAAGTATCATTGAAAACAAGATTGATAAGCTCGTTTACAATGCTGAACAGGATGTGACTTCGCAAACAGGAGTTGCAACAGATGTATTAAAGAAAGTTCCGCAGGTTTCCATTGACGTAGATGGAAATGTAGAATTGCAGGGCAGTTCAAGTATCCGTTTTCTTATTAACGGAAAACCTTCTGTTATTTTTGGAAATAATATTGCCGAAGTTTTGCAATCTATTCCTGCAAGCCAGATAAAAAGCATTGAAGTGATTACAAGCCCAGGGGCAAAATATGATGCATCGGGAACTGGAGGCATCATAAATATCATCCTCAAAAAAAGCACTGCTGAAGGCATCAATGGCAGTGTGTCTTTGTCAGCAGGTACACGGCTTGAAAATGGTTCTTTGAATCTCAATGCACATCATAAACATTTTGGTGCTAACGCTTTTATAAATGGAAACGCTCAATTGCCGTCAACAACAATTAATACGCAGCATCGCACATCGCAGGACAGTTTTCTTTTGCAGTCTTCTCAATTAAACCAAAACGGCACCAGTGATTTTAGCAGACAAGGTTTTCAATCAGGCATTGGTTTTGACTGGGACATCACACCAAAAAATAATTTATCAGGTTCTTTTGGCTTTGATTATTTCGGAAACGCTAATGATGGAGCGTTCAACAGAAATTCTGTTAGTAAAGACTCATCGTCAACTATCATTTCAGAGATTGATGACAGAACGACTACATCAACTGAATTTCATGAACAATCTTATGAGTGGGAATTAAATTATAAAAGAAAATTTAAAGCAGAAGACCACGAACTTGAAATTTCTTACCTCACTTCTCTCGGAAATAATTATTCGCATTACAATCAATCACAAAAATATATTTCTCCCGACTCAGTTTATTCGGGTTCGTATGGAAACAACCCGGGAACAGAAAACGAAACAAACTTTACTATTGATTATACGCTACCCTTCGGTGAAGATGTATTGCTTGAAACCGGAGCAAAAGCAGAACTTATTCAAATCATCAGCAATGCAGATGTCTGGTTGCTCAATCCGGTTCAAAACGATTACACATATAGTACAACGCAATCTTTATCTCTCAATTACAAGAGCAATGTGTATGCAGGTTATCTTTCCATGAAATTTAAAATGTTTAATTGGTTAGATGTAAAAACAGGTTTGCGATATGAACAAACAGAACAAAACGCTTTTTTTTCCAACTCGGGAAATGTTTATCTGAAACCCTATGGTAGTTATGTTCCGTCAGGAATTATTTCACATTCGTTCAAAAAAAATCAGACATTAAAATTAAGCTACTCATACCGCATTGAACGACCTGAATACCGCGACCTCAATCCTTTTGTCAATGCAAGCGACCCTAAAAATCTTACAACCGGAACGACAGGTTTGCGCCCCGAACTTGGTGAAAAGGTAGAAGTAACCTACGGTAAAACCACTCAAAGAGGAACTGTATTAAATGCAACTCTTTTCTATCGTGGCAATAAAGACGACATACAATCTTTCACAAGATATTATTCTTCTTATGCCGCTGGTGATTCCATTTATACAAATGTTGCAGTTACTACCCGTGAAAATGTAGGGCGCGAAAATAATTTTGGCTTGAATATTTTTACATCTATTCCTTTCACATCTAAAATAAATTTCCGCACAAACATTTCCTGCTTTCAACGATACATCATAAACGGGGCATTGCCCGGAAAAAATGTTCAGGGATTTAATTACCGCATCAATGCAAATGCATCTTATGAAATAAGCAACTCATTTATTGTTGAACTCTTCGGAAATTTTAATTCGCCACGAATAAATGCACAGGGAACTATGCCTGCATTCACCACTTACAATTTTGCGCTGCGAAAACAATTCCTTCGTAAGAAGGCAAGTTTCGCACTCACCGCAACCAATTTTTTTGGCAAATATGTAAAGCAGGAAACAAAACTTGCAGGAGAAAATTTTACTTTAGATAACATACGCGAACTGCCTTACAATTCTTTTGGAATTAATTTCACTTACAAATTCGGAAAACTTGAATTTAAAAAAGAAAAAGAACCGGAAGATATTAATCTGACACACCCTCCTGTTGATAATCAAAAGTGAGATCTAATTATTTTCTGTGATGTCACTTCTTCGCGCGATATTGAACCATCAGATGAACCACACACCGGCAATAGCACAACATCTCTTGAATGACACACCCCTAAGATCCCCTCTCTTCTCTCTTACGCGCCTTGCTGCCATGCAGAGGGGACTTGCTTGCGCACAGGCAGCGTAGAGACCTGACAGCACTGAAACGTTCGAAACTAAAAAAGAGAAAAGCCCGTCTTTCCGGTTGCCAGTCCTTATACGCCATTCCCCCAAATGTTTACCGAAGAGAGGTTTATGCACTGTTTTATGATCATGAAACCCGAAGGCGCAGGTGTCATAAAACGTAAGCATGGCTTATTATCAAGGCATCGGACATGATGCGATTTAAATACTCCTGACCTGCTAAATTTAAAACATTTCTTTTACTGCATACAGCAAAAAGAAGTTTGCAAAGTGTAAGAACCCAGCGAAAAATTATAGCAAAAAAAAAGCCGTCTTTCCGGCTGTCAGTCCTGGTGAGCCATTCCTTTATGCCTTATAGAAGCCGGGTTTGTGCACTTGTACCTACCTATCCCAACAAAAAGTGAGTGCAGGAAATAGGTACATAGCATGGTTCACCATCAAAGCATCAGACAGGATGCTACTCATTGCTTCTACCTGCTCTGCAAAAGTAAAAAAATGAAATGGAATAAAAAATCTTGATGGGAAGCAAAGAACTTATTCTTGACTTTTCGGCATTGTTTTTAAAAAGAGCAAGGAGAAAATACAAAGCTCTCTCGATAAAACTTTGAAAAAACAGTTCCGTTTATTTCCAGAGGTTTATTGGCTAACAGTGCCATTTGAGAAGATCGGGTTGTTGTTAAAATGTTGTGTGTCCTTTTAAAATAAAGGGATTCTTATGCTGCCACTTCTTCGCGCGATGGTTTTTGATGGTAGAGAGAACTGACATGAAACATCAGGTAAGCCCCACACCGGCAGCAGCACAACCTCTAACTGCACTTGAATGACACACCCCTAAATCCTCTCTCTCTTACGCGCCTTGCTGACACACAGAGGGGACTTGCTTGCGCACAGCCAGCACGGAAGACCAGCACTAAAACTTTAAACTCCTCTTTAAATCAGGTCATCAATAAAAGTGGAAGCATCTTTATCGGGGTCAACATCGTGTACGAGGGTGTTTTTATTTTTCCGGAGTGCATAAATTTCTCCCAGCGTAGCCGGTGTTTTAAAATGATGTTTGATGCCGAGCCGCTGTGTGAGCAGGTTTGCATCGAGTACCGACAATTGCTTAAACTCTTTGCGGGCCACCAGCCGCCCCGGACGCAGCAGGGCTTTGTCAATTTTCTTCAGTTCCACATTAAAGGTACAGATAATCTGCAGCCGCAGCATGTCGTTCAGCAGTCCGTCAGTCATATTGAGCAGGTTGGTAACGCCCTGTATGCGCGTATCGCTTTGCCGTGAAGCAAGGAGCGGTTCGGCATCTTCAATCAGGAGTACGCAAAAAATTTTGCGGGCTGAAAACTCGTTAATGGTGCGGGTAAGAAAAGTCATGAACCCGGGATCAACAAGATGGTCAACCATGTTGGGAGGCATGTAAATTACTTTTTTACTTTTCGTTGCCATGCTGCGCAGCAGGTGCCTGATGTAAAAAGTTTTGCCTGTGCCCGGCTCTCCGTGAAACAATACCAGCCCTTGTGTTTCCGACTCAAACCGCTTCATCAACTCGGTATGAAATTTTTGAAACCCCGAACCGTAATTTAAATCGAGGTCTTTGATTTCAAAATTATCATTTACCGGGTGCGAGTGCAAATGAAAGTTGCCGCTGCTCACCTGCACCATTGAAATTTCAGGAGTATCGGGAACAGGTTCCAGAGCGCACACCTCCACGTGATACAACAGTTCATTTTCAAAACTTCTGTCGCGTTTGCCCGAAGCATTGGGAGGAAAATAAAAGTTAAGCATGCCCACGTTAAAGGTTGTGTAATCTGAACCGTTTCGCTCAACATATTCAGAGCAATCAAATTCATTTTTGTCTTCAGTTAATACCTCGGTAATATGTACAATGTAGGGCTTGCCGGGGAAAGCGAAGACATGTGAATGAAAATGGTCTCTGTCGTAAGGGAAATCGGTTCCTTTAAAAAAAAGTTCGGTGGCTTCCATTTCTTCTTTCAATCGCTTTCGCAGTGCAGTTGCTTCCACATTGTCGTACCCTATGTAGCTTTCGGTAGGGAACTCATTAAAGCGGCAGATGTAATACCGCCTTGCATTAAATTCCCCTGACTTGCTTCCATCCTCTATCCATTGCCATTGCTGTTCGGTTAGCGGCACATCGGTGAGATTTTCGTTACGGGTAGAATCGTATCTATCATCATCGTCATCCTTTAGGTTCTGCAAATTAATTTCACCCTTACCTTCCAAAATAAAAAAGTGCTGAAGAGGAATAATGCTGAGCGTGAATTTTTCTTTGGCATCATCAAAGTAATTTATTTCCCTCACCATTATTTCTGTAGGAATATCTTTGTACAACTCTACTCTCTTTATCCAGTTGCCGCGGCTGTCATATTCATACCTGCGTGTTTCCTGCCGCTTGTCGTGTCTCCATCTTCTATTGTTGTACAGTGTAATGTTTCCGGCTTCATCGTATTGTATGGTGTTCGTATCAACTTTTTGAACGATACCGTTTGCATCAAGATGTTTTGTTTCTATCGTGCTTCCATGCTCATCATATTTGTGTAGTATTTTCTTCTCCACTTCTCCTTCTTTAGTGTATATGGTCTGCTCAATAGGTTTACCGTCCTCATTATTAATAAAGGTGTGCCTTATCGACTTTGAACCATCGGGCATGAGCGTATAAAAATCACTGTAAAATCCGTTCTCATCATATTCCCAAACGGTTGTGCTTTTCAGGTTGTTGTCTGCATCAAACTCTTTCTGCTTGTGCAGCAAACCCCAGTTATTATATTCTCTCCGGAGCATGGATAAAAGATTACCATCGTTGTCATAACGCATTATTTCAATAGGTTTTCCTTCAGCATCATATTTATCATAGTAAATACCATCGCTATGATTGTAGTATGCCTTTTCAGAAACGGTACCGTTTTCGCTGAAGGTGTATAAAGAATTTCTCTTGAACTTGTAAGTATTGTACTTGCATACAATTACTCCTTTCTGCTTCAGCACGGTATTGTAGCAGCTTTGTTTCACCTGCCATACTTTTCCTTTCAGCCCGTATTTTTCGAGTGTGCAAGCTTCATTGTCGATTGACCGGTTCTTCTTATTCTTTGCCATTGCGAACGTAATTTATTTGAGCGCAATATTAGAAAAAGTAAAGTACAGAATGAAAATCCCGGAACAAAAATTTCCTGTGTTGCCACTTCTTTCCCTTAAAAACGGGACAGGCGCACGATGGCTTGAGGGTAGAGAGAACTGATATGAACCATCCGATAAACCACAAACCGGTAATAACGACCTCTAACGGCACTAGAACGACACACCCCTAAATCCCCTCTCTCTTACGCGCCTTGCTGACACGCAGAGGGGACTTGCTTGCGCACAGCCAGCGCGGAAGGCCTGCCAGCATTGAAATGGGGCCTACCATGGAAGAAGAGGAAGCGATGATGGCAGCAGTGCAGAATTAATTTTTATTCGTTGAGTAACCTACGAAGGGGCAGAAAAATTTCTGCCCTTTCGTGTTTTATTGTATCACCAGCTTTTGCACTGCGCTGTATTTTTCGGTTTGCACTTTTACGAAGTAAATCCCGCAAGGCGCGGCAAGATTAATTAAGCAGCCCGCTTCCCCTCTCCTTTGGAGAGTGGCAATGGGTGAGGCATACACTTTCTCTCCCATTACATTGTAGATTTCTATTTGCCCATCGGTAAACTGTAAACCGGAAACCGTAAACTGATTTGTTGCCGGGTTGGGATAAATTGATAATGCTTCATTGTTTCCTGCTTCTGCTATGCCAGTTGTAGTGCCGTATTTAGCCACATAATATTTGCCACTGCCATTGGTAAACCAACCTCCGGCATATACTTTTCCTGTTCCATCGCTACACAGTGCAGGAATAATATTGTTAGCCGCCAAGCCATTGGTGCCGCCCGTTTCGCTCCAGTTTGTTCCGTCATATTTAGCTACATAATGATTGCCGCTGCCATTAAGAAAACCTCCGCCTGCATATACATTACCCGATACATCGCTGCATAGCGACTGTATGTATGAATTGGCTGACAAAGCATCCAGGCCACCGAGTTCACTCCACGTTGTGCCATTGTATTTGGCTATGTAATGATTGCCGTTTACGTTTACAAATACTCCCCCTGCATATATGTTTCCCGCTGCATCGCTGCACAGTGCATTGATGGAACCGTTAGCCGCCATGGCATTGGTACCCCCCAATTCGATCCAACTCGTTCCGTCATATTTTGCCACGTAATAATTTCCGGTGCTGTTGGTGGCGTATCCTGCCGTGTAGATATTGCCTGATGCATCGCTACATAATGTTATCATGGATAAATTAGGCAATAGGGCATTAGTGCCGCCCAGTTCGCTCCAGCTTGTGCCATCGTATTTGGCTACATAATAATTGCCGCTGGTATTTTGAAACGATCCGGTAGCATAGATATTGCCATACAAATCGCTGCATATTGCAAAGATTCGAGCACCAGCAGATAAGGCGTTGGTGCCGCCCAGTTCGCTCCATGTTGTGCCGTTGTATTTGGCTACATACACTTTGCCATTAGCGTTAGAAAAACCTCCGCCTGCGTAGATGTTTCCTGCTACATCGCTGCAAAGGGTAGCGATACCTGCGACAGTAGTAAATGAATTGGTGCCCCCCAATTCGCTCCATGTTGTGCCATCGTATTTGGCTACATAATCATTGCCGCTGCCATCGGTAAACAAACCGCTCGCATAAATATTGTTTGATCCATCGTGACAGATGGAAGCGATGGCTGCACTTGCAGCCAACCCGTTTGTTCCGCCCAATTCGCTCCACGATTGTGCAGAGAGCAGAGAGGTGCAATGGAGAAAAATAAAAAAAAGTACGAGATGTAGAGATTGCTTTTTCATTTTTAGAATGGATTAAAATTTATTTTACAAAGGTACAAAAAAAATTGTCTGAACTGTGATTTCCTATGCTGTCATTTCTTCATGCGTTGTTTTTTGAGGATAGGGAGAACGGAAATGAAACACACACCGGCAGTAGCGCAACATCTGAAGGCACTTGAATAGTCGAAATGATTTGCGCAATAAATTGTTATATTTGTCGCGGGTATTAAAATGTCATCTGCAACCCAATGGCGACAGTGCTAATTCAGAAGTTTGTAATTCTAATTAAACCTTTAAGATGAATAATTTTCAAAGCAAAATATTGATAGCTATTTGCGCTCTACAGTTTTTAATCTGTATCAACTTAAGTGCGCAACCCTTTGCTACCATTCATGTAAGTGGCAATAATATAATTGGTGTCTGTGGGGATACAATAACGCTACGCGGAATTAATTATGCAGTTTACGAATGGGGATGGAATTCCAGTGCAAATCGTTTTCCTGATATTGGTCAGACAGGAGCTAATTGTGTGCGCATCCCGTGGTACACTTCAAGTGCTTCTCGTCTTGCTTATGGAGCACCACTTTACGATTACCTTTCAAACTTAGATTCTGCGATTGCGCGGTGTATTCGTAATAAAATGATTCCGATTATTGAATTACACGACAGCACTTGTTATCCTGACATGACACAATTAATTCCGCTTTCTAATTGGTATTTGAATACAGGTGTTTTGTCTATCATCAATAATTATAAGAAGAGTCTTATCATTGACATTATGAATGAGTCCGGTGATGTGCAATGGGCAGGCAACCCGAATCAAGCATTAATAGATTTTCAAACCACTTACCAAACTATTGTTTCCAATTTAAGGAGTGGAGGAATTGATGTTCCTTTAATGATTGACGCACCTGATTGCGGAACCGACCTTGATGACTTAATGTCCATTGCAACAAGTTTGGAAAACAGCGACCCACTACACAATTTAATTTTTGATTCACATGCTTATTGGTATAGTTATGCAAACAACGATTCGTTAACAATGCGAAACAAAATTGTAAACGCGCAAACTCAAAACCTTCCTTTTGTTTTAGGAGAAGTTTCCAATCTTCAGGGAAACTGTTCCTACACATTGAATTACGGACAACTATTGCAGATTTGCCAACAGCTAAATGTAAGCTGGCTTGCATGGAGTTGGGACCAGGATAATTGTTCGGCAAGCCAGGTATCGAGCAACGGCAATTTTAGCAGCCTCACACCTTTCGGAAATGACATTATCAATAATCCGATTTATGGTTTGCAATCACACTCAACCTTGACAAATTATTTGCAGAACAATCAGAATTTGTGCAATGTTGGTCTTGATGAATTGAGCAATTCAGTAGAGAAACCATTTATTGTTTTCAGTGAAGACAATCTAGTTTGTATCCGTAACTCTACAAATAAGAATCTTTTAATTAATATTTATGATATGCTTGACAGAAACATTAGAACACTTGAATTGAAAAATGCAAACACTGAAAAAATAAATCTATATAATGGAGTTTATTTGATTTCGACAATATTTAATGACCAATTGTTTAGTGTAAAAGCGGTTAAATAAATTGATGCAGAAATTCACTTTCATCGCAAGAGTTTGCCAGCAGCTAACATGCAGATAAACCCCAATTTTAATATGAATGGTTTTTGATTGGTTACTCTCCTACTCTCTTTCTTTCCCCCCCATTCTTTTGCCTTCAGAGAGTCCTACCATCAAACATCCGTTCCTCCCCCGCCTTCACCGCCCTCATGAAAAAATACTTTCCCGATCAATACAAAGAGAAGTAAGTTAATCGCTGTCACACTTTTTAAAACCTGACAGGAGAAGAAAAAACTACCAGTCAGGAAAAAGAAAAGGCACCAAAAGCAATCGGGTAATCAGTTTTCACCAATTACCCGATTGCTATAAATTACCTAATTAACCGGCTGCTCAATCACACCGGAGTAATGCCAATAGGTGTACACCAGGCGCTGGTGCCGCCTTTAACGCTGATGGTGCGCTTGCGGAAGAGCACCTTTATACCTACCGGTACGCCCATAACCACGGTTTTTGCTAACGTAGTAGTAGGCAGGTAAACCCAAGTTACTCCATTGTCCGTACTCTGCTGCCATTCGTAGGATGCCTGCACACGCTTGTTGTTTACTATCACTGCCAGCGAAGCCAGCTTTATCTCGCCAGTGCCGTTGCCCTGCTTCACAGAAAAATCCTGCTTCTTAAAACCGTTGCGGTTTATCACCACCATGTTAGCACCGGTAATAATTTCAATAGCATTTGCCTGATTCAGCAAAGCAATGCCGTTAATGTAATTTAATGCAAAGCCAAGCGTTTTCCATAGCACAATTTTTGCTTCCGTTTTTGCACCTTCAGCACCCAGCACTCCCTGGCTCATGTTACCTATTGCCTTTTCGAAATCTGAGTTTTGCGTATTCAGCAATGCAAGCATGGAGAAGGGAGGAAGATAGAACCCGCCCACGTTCGCAGTAATAGAAGTAAAAATGGCTTTCGATCTAAACAGGAATGTGCCATCAGCAGAACTTAGGTCGAAGCCAAGCTTCCCTTTAATAGTTTTCACTATTATAGCCAACATAATAACGCCAACCTTTGCAAGGTTCTTCTCCTTTTTTTTCGACATGTTGTTGTTGCCCTCATGCCGGAGGCAGTATTTAATTTTTTTCATTTTTATTTTTATTTAAATTTTTTTAAAGAATCAATTTATTTCAATCGGGATTTGTTACGTGGTAAACCATTCAGGTAATACCTCATAAACAATAATTTTGTGATGCTCCCCTACCCCAGCCCCGATTATTGCGAGGAAGGCACGCTTTTTTTTTCACCTTGTTCAGCTAGGGAGGTCGTATTTTAGAAGCAGGAGTTTCAATTTTAACTGCGCAATGTTGCGGAGCTAAAGCGCAATGTTCCGCTTTAACTGCGCAATGTCCCGGAGCTAAAGCGCAATGTTCCGCTTTAACTGCGCAATGTTCTGGAGCTAAAGCGCAATGTTCCGCTTTAACTGCCCAATGTTGCGGAGCTAAAGCGCAATGTTCCGCTTTAACTGCGCAATGTTCTGGAGCTAAAGCGC
>JBBRND010000040.1:0-33323 GCA_038230515.1 Bacteroidia bacterium
AGTTGATCGCTTTTCGGAAAAAACAAAACTGCAAGTTGTGCCACCAGTGCAAGCAATAAAAGCACAATAGGAAAATGCACAATTAAAGGATGCAGATTTAGAAACTCTTTTAAGAAGTTCGGTGTCATAATTTTTTTGTTTTAAAAATTATGCAGAACGGATTGTAAGTCCGTTCTGCATGAATTAAAAAATTATTTTGTCTGAATTGTTTCCTTTGTTGAAGGACAACCATTCATCTTATCACCGTAATACGGATTGTGAATTTTGTCTTGCTCACTTAACCAATAAGCACCTTTGCTATCGTTAGCCATTGGGCAAAATTGATAATACACGGGAGTTGCTGTTGGAAATGCTTTTACAACTGCATACATATTTTTTGAAAGTGATGTGAAGTGTTCTCTGTCATGGTCAAGTTCAGCGACTTCGCTGATATGCGTTGCATCATAAGTGAGTTTCTTCATGTATTTCATCCAAACGGTATGCTGTTCGCTTGTCATTTTATCCATCGGCACTTTACCGATTTCATCTAACATTGTTTTAGCACTTGCGCTTGCTGTTTTTGCATCGTTAGCTACAAGAGCATTTTTGAGATTTAAGTATGCAGCGAATACTTTACTGATTGGCTGACTGTTTGTTTGTGCAAAAGTATTTTGCACAAAACTGGTTGCAATGATTGCAATAATTAACATTATTTTTTTCATTTTGAAATTTATTTAAGCGTTAAAAAAATTAATGATGGTTGTTGCCGAAGGCAACAACCTTTAAAGCCCATTCATAAATTTTTATGATGAGCTACACTAAACGCTTAAAATCAAATCTGGAAACTTTGGATGAAAATCCGAATGTCCGCTTTTGGTGGCGGTGGGTGAAACCCACTGTAAGCAAAAACATTTTTACTTGTTGCAGTTGGTTGTATAATAAATAAAGGAGTAACTATTGCAACTAAACTTTGAAAAGGGTTTAATGAAATGTCGGCTTTGACTTGCGAAAATTGTCCAGTAGTGCTGAAAAAAGAAAGGTGCATGTCCTGACAGTCACCTTTCTTGCCGTCAGGTTCTTTTTCGTGTTTACAACATTCTTTTTTACAATGATCGGTATCGTTATCTTCTTTTCCGCAACAGCCGTGTGCGCTTGTCGCACACAATGCAGAACATACATGCATATAAAGCATTACCACTAAAAGTAAGTGGGCAACGCTTTTAAATATGATGTCGTTCTTTTTCATTGCGGCTGTAAAGATAAATTTTAAAAAATAAGGTCATGATGAAGGTAGCTTCCTTATTTACTTTACTTCTTCTCCACCAAATCCATTCCGCATTTAGGGCATTTGCCTGCTTTATCACTCGTTACTTCGGGGTGCATCGGACAAGTGTAGGTCATTGCCATTTCTTTTTTGTCGGTTTTCTTATCTGTTGAACTTTTCATGTCTTTATTCATCATTGAGCATTTATCCATTTTGCCACTCATATCCATACATTCTCCTTCTTTCATTTGCATTTTTTTCCCGTCTTTCATAATGCACTCGCCATTGGTCATACATTTAGTTCCGTTTTTCATGGTCATGTCTTTTTCCATTGGCATTGTTTTGTCGTCTTTCATGCACATCATTTTACCATCCTTCATCATGCAACAATCTTTCATTTTTGAATGGTCGGTTTTTGTTTGCGCAAAAGAATTTGTTACTGTAAAGCATACTACTACCATAAGCATTGAAGCAAATACGGTAGAGAATATTTTTTTGTTTTTCATTTTGGATATTTTTTTGAATTTGAATTGTCGTCAGTTTCGCTGTTTCCCAATTTTTTTAAAATTTTGTACCGCAAAGGTGAGTTAATTGATAGAGGAAACTATTACACAACTTTGGAAATAAGTTACATGATTCACACATTCGGGTTACGGCAAAGTTTACTAAGAAACGAATAGAGTGATTGGGAAAACACTCTGTCATTTTTTTTTGGGTTGGTTTGTGGGTTGGAAAAAATGAAAGTATGTTTTGTGAGGTGTCAGATTTCAGTGCTGGCAAATCTTTCACGCTGCCTGTGCAGTGGCGAGGCATGCCCAATTCAAGTGCCGGCAGATGTTGTGTGTCCGTGTGTGGTTTATCTTCATGTTTCATGTCAGTTCTCGCTACCCTCAAAAAAACATCGGATGGAGAACTGACATCACAAGAAAAGTGTGACAGCGATTAACTTACTTCTCTTTGTATTGATCGGGGAAGTATTTTTTCATGAGGGCGATGAAGGCGGGGGAGGAGCGGATGTTGTCCAGATCCAAATCATCTTTAATGATGCTTTCAAATTCATTGTATCCTTTTTGAATAGAAAGTTCTAGATACTTTAGAGCATTGTCATTCTCGTTTGCTAAGGAAAAGATACAAGCGATGTTATAGTACTCGTCATAAATATGATGAGCTGCCGCTGTGGAATTCTTTAATCCTTCATGCGATTCTGAATGCCTGACAATATAAACGGTATCGTGCTTACTTTCCATTATATCTATAAGCAATTGGTGATAATGAATCGATTCAGAATATTTTTTATTGTCAAAACAAAAATCAGCAAGGAGATCATTTGCCTGAAACAAATTGTTTGTATCTTTCTTGTAATTATTTGTGCAAAAATATTTGTTAAGGTAAAAATCGACTGAGTCGCTCCTGTTTAAAACAAAATAACTTCTTATTAAATGCCGGTAAACTGCAGGGGCGTAAAACGTATCAAGGTTTAGCAACCTGTAAGAAATTACGATAGCTGAGTCGGGTTTTTTGAGATCATTATAGGCGCCTGCTAATAGCCGGTAAGGGTAAGCAAACTTCGGAGAAATCTCTATAGCCCTAATTGCCTCATCTCTTGATTCCTCATTTTTTTTAAGATCTCTTAGGATGTCCGATTTGAGTGCATGCAGATAGGATGCTTTAGAATCAAGCGTTAATGCTGAATCTAAGAGGGAAATAAAATAATCATTGTTGTCCTTACCCGGATTATTCTTTAATCTTAATACTTCGAGATAAATTAATTTTGGCTCCAGGCCTAGTTCTTTAATTCGATGCAATCCTAATAAATCTATAAGCTGGGAGGAATAGTAGATGCCTCCCCAAAAAGGACTTCCATAGTTGAATCCTGTTCTATTGTCAACCACCTGATCAATGTTATTATTTACCTCATTTATCATTTCAGCCGCAAGATTTATTTTCATCATTCCTTTAAGAAGAATGGTAGAATCATTATTGGGAATAAGGTTGACAAGGTCATAAGCAGCACGATCTTTTTTAAATTCAAATCCGTCAGAAAGATTTCTATATTCAAAATCAGACAAGGCAAGAATTTCTTTATCCATGAGGTAAGTAAACTGACTATAAATTCTTTTGATCGTGTCGGGTTGATTCCGTAGTAATGATTCCTCCATTCCTTTTGAATCTACTCTTGCAAAAACGGGGATTGAAGTTGATGTGGTAATTGTTTTGAGATAAGGTTCGTTTACTTTTGCTACTTCTGTTTCCATGTTGCCATTTACAACGGGGTTTTGTATTGCAGGAGCTGCTTCATCAGAAACTTTTTCCATTAGGAAAAGGTTAAGTTCCTTCAAAGAAACCCTGCCGTCTTTATTACGGTCTGCAAGACCGGCAATGCCGTTTATCAGTTCATAAGAAAAAAGTCCTCTCCCATTTCCCCATTGCTTGCCTTCAATAGAAAGTTCTCCCGGCTGGCAGCTAAGGATTTTTATTTCGTCCTTCCAAACACCGTTCAATACCGTAGCCGCTGCCAGCATACCTTCTCTTCCTCCTGATAGATTTCCGGAATGACAAGCATCACAGATAAAAACAACTTCAACCCCCTTAGCAGATAGAGTAGCCAGGTAATTTTGAAACTGGTAAACAGGTATGGAAGTAGCAACATACATGTTCTTGGGTGTATCATAAGTAAGAAGATACGCATCATGCATAAGCGTTTTTGATTCCACATCGCCATGGCCGCTGAAATAAATGTAAACCTTATCTCCTTTCAAAGATGTTTCAGTAAGATTTAAAATATCCATCCAGAGAGTTCCGCTCTTTGCTGATTCATTTAACCGCAACGTGATGTTGTTCGAATCAACTCCTGCTGAAAGCAGATAATTGTAAAACACCTCCGCATCCTTATCTGCATACTCCAGTGCAGGAATAGAAGTGTCTTTGTACTTTGAAATTCCCACAATCAACGCATACGTTTTCCCTTCTGCCTTTTTCTCTTGCTGCTTTGCAACGTAGAAACCTTTTTGAGTTTGCGCAGATAGTACTGTTGAAACCAACAGCAGCAGAGTGAGGATTCCGAGTTTCATAGCGTGGTATTTTAAAGGTTGATGAAGCAGCCACCTGATTTCCACAAGCCGAAACTAGATTTCTTTACGATTCGAACCAAATAAATTTTTTGCGTCTCATTTAATTTTTTCCTCTGGTTTATGGATTTCCTAAACCTCCTGCATCTTTTATGTAAACAACAAAATCATTAACTTTTAAAAACAACAACCGATGAAAAACAATCTTCAATCACTCGCAAACGGAGCATCAGCGCTTCAACTTATCAACAGTGTTTATATCAGCAGCCGCATCATGAACAGCAAAGTTCCGGTTTACAAAGGAATATGGGAGCTTATCTTCATTGCGCAGATGTGTGTGCTCCTGCTTATGTTGGGTTAGGGTTCATTTCTACTGCTCGGTCAATTCTAATCTACAATCTCGCAATCATCTGCTTAGTTTTTTTCTGCCATATTTTTTTGTCTCCTGTTTGTTCAGAGAAAGTTTTTTATCGTAGTTTTGAAACCTAAACCATTTCGTGATGAAAAAAACTCTACTCGTTACACTCCTGTGCATTTGTACGCTGCTAAAAGTTGCCGATGCACAATTGGCTTACAACAGCGCTTTTGCACTCGGTCTTAATATCAGCGACCAGGGTTACTCCATCACTGCTGATGCAGCCGGCAACTATTACACTACCGGCTTTCATGGGTATTGGATGGATGCAAATCCGATGGGCACTCCCTACTACATTTACAACAACGGTGGTCAGGATTTTTATGTTATCAAATATAATTCATCAGGAATTATGCAATGGGCTTTCAACATTGGAGGAGTAGGAGATGATGCCGCGCTTAAGATAAAGCTTGATGCAAGCAACAATGTATATGTTGCGGGAAGATTTACTGACACGGTTGACTTTAACCCCGGAACAGGAACCGCTTCCTTCATCAGCCACGGTGGATTCGATATTTTTCTTGCCAAGTATGATAACAACGGAATTTTTCAGTGGGTAAATACTTTTGGTGATTCATTGAATGACCAGGCATGGGATGTTGCCATTAACAATGTAACGGGCAATGCACTAATCACTGGCGTGTATGGGAGTTATTCGATGGATATGGATCCGGGAAGCGGAACCCACCTGATCTATAACAATGCCTATAATGGATTTGGAGGGGGCAATTGTTTTGTGGCGGCCTACAGTCTTTCCAGCGGAGCGTATCAATGGGCTTTTAACATCGGGGGAGTTGGCGGCTGCACAGGCAGCAGAATTACGGCAGACAATTCAGGAAATATTTTAGTGGGTGGCACAGTAAGCGGAGACAGCACTGACTTTGATTCCGGTGTCGGCACATTTTACCTGAATGCATACACCGGAGGGTATGATGTATTTCTCGCTAAATATAGCGGCAGCGGAGCTTTTCAGTGGGCAGGTGGTTTTGGAAGCACCTGGGGACAAACGGGAAGTGCTTTAGCATGTGATAATGATGGCAACATTTATCAGGGCGGATATTTTAATTTCGATTCTATTGATGTTGATCCAGGACCCGGCACCTACTATCTGCACAATTATCCCAATGGTGTGCAGGATATTTATGTAGCGAAGTTTAATCCCAGCGGACAACTTATATGGGCTTTCAGTGTAGGCGGATATTATTCTGAAGTTGCGCAGGATTTGGCTTTAGATAATAACGGACATTTCTTCATCACCGGAAACTTTGGTGATACTGTTGATTTTGATCCGGGTCCCGCAGTGCATAATCTTTTCATGCCTTTGACCAGTTCAGGCGCCTACCTTGCCGAATATGATACAGCCGGGCACTACATAGATGCTATTGGTTTTATTGGAAACGGTAGTCAATTCGGAATAGGTGTTTGTGTAATTCCACCAAATAAAGTAGGTGTTACGGGTTTCTTCTCTTCTGATACTATTGACTTCGATCCCGGTCCTGCCGTTCACAATCTTTTTGTAAATGGAGGCAACTCAACATGGTCGGATGCATTTGTTGCAACCTACACCTATAACGCAGTGGGAATTGACGAACATTCAGGCAATGGGAATTTATTTTCTATTTATCCGAACCCCGCCCGATCGAAGTTTATAGTCCGGAGTTCGGATCCGTTCGAAAAGAACGCACGGCTTAAAATCTACAATGTGATGGGGATGGATGTTCAATCAGAACTTATAAATCAAAAATCAGAAATGAGCGTTGATATTCGTGCCTTGCCACCCGGAATATATTTTATAAAAGTTACGAGTGAAAAAGGTAGTGCAGTACAGAAATTAGTGGTGGAGTAGGAGAGAGCGTTCGTTTCTTCTTTTCCTCTTGGCAAGCCGATTTCATGCTTTTGTGAAGCCATTTGCAATGGTGTGAAAAATAGTTTAGGAACATATTCAAATTATCAGTACCTCTGTACTGTTCTTTTACTGCCGGTCTCAGATTCTTGTAAATTAAATGTAATAATTTAATGATGCTATGAAAAAAAAATTTCTTCTCCTCAGTGTTGCATGTATCACTTTAAGTTCTGCTTTTGCTCAGTTAGGCGAATGGGTTTGGTTGCGCGGAAGCAATTTTAATAACAGTTTGGGTTCCTTTGGAGTGCAGGGAGTTGCAAGCCCTGCCAATGATCCGCCAGCTTTGTATGAGCCTTGCGAATTTACTGATCTAAACGGAAACTTCTGGATGTATGGCGGTGCAGATGGAGGTTTGGCTGCAAGAAATGATCTCTGGAAATATGATCCCACTGCAAACGAATGGACATGGATGACAGGAACAAATGCAACAAATGATCCGGGTGTATATGGAACTCAGGGAGTGCCATCGCCTGGCAACCGTCCGCCAAGCAGAGGATGGGCAGCAGCATCATGGACAGATATTAGCGGAAACTTTTGGTTTTTGGGCGGGCTTAATAGCAGTAGTTTCAATGACCTTTGGGAATACAACATTGCAACCAATGAATGGACATGGATGAAAGGCAGCAATATTCCTCTCCAACCGGGGATTTATGGCACACAAGGAGTACCAAATACTAACAATACTCCTGGCGCACGTGCAGAGTGTGCTACAACATGGACTGATAATGCCGGTGATCTCTGGCTCTTTGGCGGATATGACTTCTCAGCAAATTACTATAGTGATCTATGGCGTTTCAATATTGCATCCAATTCATGGACATGGATGAAAGGGCCATCTATATCAGGGCAGATAGGTACCTATGGCACTCAAGGCATAGAGGATCCTGCCAATAATCCGGGCTCGCGCCTGAGCTATTGCAGATGGAAAGATAATACAGGAAACTTTTGGTTTTTCGGAGGAGGTGATTTCCTTCCCTCGGCAAATGATTTATGGAGATACAATCCCTCTACAAATAACTGGGCATGGATGAGCGGAAGTAATGTGCCGGCAGCCCCCGGTGTGTACGGAACAAAATGTGTTTCCGATGCTTCGAATGTGCCCGGTGCGCGTTTTGAAGACCGCGCTGCCTGGACAGATGTGGGCGGAAATTTCTGGATGTTTGGCGGAGCCAGTGATGGGGGCAACTTACCAAATGTTTACAACGACCTATGGATGTTTTGCGTAAGTACTAATGAATGGACATGGGTGAGCGGAGATAATTTTCCGAATGCCGCAGGCAACTGGGGAACAGTGGGAGTTTCAAGCCCAACAAACGTTCCCAGCAGCCGTGGCGGGGGTATAAGCTGGACAGATCATAATAATCATCTCTATTTATTCGGTGGAGCCAATCCATGGCCATCATCGTATAATGATATATGGAAATACACGATTGATCCTTCCTGTGCTTTTTGTAATTCATTGCCCATAGTTATTTTTACTGCTCCGCATAATGTATGCCCTGGTACTTGTACCAATTTTACAAATCTCTCCAGTAATGCCACTTCTTATTTATGGAGCTTTCCGGGAGCTTCACCAAGTACAAGCACGGATCCCAATCCAACAAACATCTGTTATAACACACCCGGCAATTATAGCGTAACGCTCATTGGAACAAATGCGACAGGAAGTGACACACTGACCTTGAATAATTACATTACCGTTTATGCGTATCCACCCCCTCAGGGAATAGCACAGAATGGCGATACTTTATTTGCAAATCAAGGTGCGGTAAGTTATCAATGGTATCAAACCGGAGTTCTAATTCCGGGAGCAACAGATTATTTTTATGTTGCAACCTCAGGTGGCGACTTCAATGTAGTAGCAACAGATGCAAATAACTGCGAAGTGGAAGCAGCGATATTTGATGTGGTTGCTTCGGTGCAGTCAATGTCAGGAAATGTGCAGTTCACTTCAATAAATCCTAATCCTGTAGTTGATAAGCTGGTCATCGTTAGTTCGGAGTTCGGTGATAAAAATGAGAAGGACATTTCGATTTTCAATCTTCTTGGAGAAAAAATTTATTCGGCTCTTCACTCGCGACTGATGACAGTTGATTGCGAACATTTCCCTTCAGGAACCTACTGGCTTGAAATAAGCAACAATAAAAAAACGTTCCGCACTAAATTCATCAAGAAGTAAATTATCTTCTGAAATAAATTTGTTTCCGGCTACCTGACTGCATCCGGCTTTTCAGTGTAAGCGATATTTTTTTTCATCCTACCTTCGCGCTTCAGATGTCTATTAAGTTAATCGAATGTCCGCGCGATGCCATGCAGGGATTGCATGAATTTATTCCTACTGAAATAAAGGCAGCGTACATCAACACACTTCTTAAAGTCGGTTTCGATACCATTGACTTTGGCAGTTTTGTTTCTCCAAAAGCAATTCCTCAGCTTCGCGATACCAAAGAAGTATTGAGCATGCTCGATCTCTCCGGTTCAAAATCAAAGCTGCTTGCTATTATTGCAAACCTTCGCGGAGCAGAAGATGCTTTGCTGTTCGATCAAATAACTTACCTCGGTTTTCCGTTCTCAGTGTCAGAAGAATTTCAGAAACGAAATACGAATTCGACCATTGAAGAATCGTTGAAGAGGGTAGAGGAGATTCAGAATTTATGCGCGAAGAAAAACAAGGAACTGATCATTTACATTTCGATGGGGTTCGGAAATCCTTATGGAGAAGAATGGAATGCAGAGATTGTAATGCAATGGGTAAAAAAACTTTCAGCTCTTGGAATAAAAATATTCGCATTGTCTGATACTGTTGGCGTTTCCAATCCGGAAAATATCACTCATTTGTTTACACATTTAATACCGGAGTTTCCGCAGGTGGAATTCGGGGCGCATCTTCATTCCAACCCGTTAACATGGGAGGAAAAAGTAAATGCTGCGTGGAACAGCGGTTGCAGGCGCTTCGATTCAGCAATAAAGGGCATCGGGGGGTGCCCGATGGCAAAAGATGAGCTTGTTGGCAACCTCGCTACTGAAAATATAATAGCGTATTTTGACAAAATCAATCAAAGTCTTACACTCGATCGCGTAGCATTTACAACATCTCTGCTAAAAGCATCTGCAACTTTCCCGCTTTAAATGCGAACAAGAGAAATAGCACATTGTTAAAAAGTAATTCGCATTCACTCAAGTTTCACATCGTAAGTCGGTAAAGGGAATTATTTTTGCATGAAAATAAAATCGGCATCTAATTTTTAATGAGATCGTATCAGAAAACAAATTTCAAAAAATCATTTCTTCTCTTGGCAGGGTTGATGTTTTTTACACACATCACCTTTGCACAAAAGAAAACTGCCTTCCTGGAACTCTTCGGTACGGTGCAGGAAGGGAGTAAAAATCTCGGAGGAACACAACTTCAGGTAATGGAAGGCGGTACAGCTACTCAAACTATCTCAGCAAAAGAAAACGGAAGTTTTGTAGTAGTGTTCGATCTTGGAAAAGAATACACGCTCGTGTTTTCAAAACCCGGCTATGTTGCAAAATCAATTGAACTTAGAACGGTAGTGCCTCCCGATGCTGCAGACATTGGCTACGTGTTTAAATGCAATGTTGATTTGCCCCAGGATATTGGAGGTCTTTCCAAATCCGATCCCATGAGCAAGCCCATTGCAAAGATTACTTACAATGCGGGTTACGAGGACTTCGATTACGATGCCATCTATACAAAACGGATAAAGGAAGAACAGGATCAGGCAATTAAAGATGCAGCAGCTTTAAAGCATGATATGGATAAAGCGCGCCTCGATTCACTCAATAAAATCTGGAGCGATTCCATTGCAAAAGCAAAAGAGCAACAGGCATTTCTTGATTCGCAACGCGCTTCGCTTGAAAAAGCCAAACAGGACTCTATTCTGAAAGCACAAGCGCAGGCGACATTAATGGCAGGTGCGGAAAAAGCGCGCATTGATTCTGCAACAAGAGCTGAATCTGCAAGAAAGCGTTTGGAAGAAGTAGCGCGTGAGAAAGCAAAACAGGATTCCGTTGCTTCTGCCCAGGCAGAGTTGAAGAAAAAACAGGACGAGGAAAAACAAGCAGCTATTGCAGCCGCACTTGAAAAAGCAAAACAGGACAGTACTGCGAAAGCAGATGCCGAGGCAACGCGTCTGGCGGGCATTGCGCGGCAGAAATTTATGCAGGACTCCACTGCAAATACGAAGGCAGCCGTTGATGCAAGAAAAAAAGCAGAAGCCGACTCTCTTGCAAAAATTAAAGCGGATGCGCTTATCCGGCAAAAAGCGACAGCCGATAGTTTAGCCCGTGCAGAGGCGCTGGACAAATCAAGAAGGGATTCTATTGCGAAGGCGGATGCCGAAGCAACAAAACTTGCAGATGCAGCGCGTCAGAAAGCAATCGCTGATTCAACCGCAAATGCCAAGGCAACAGCAGATG
This sequence comes from Bacteroidia bacterium, assembly GCA_038230515.1. GTDB lineage: Bacteria > Bacteroidota > Bacteroidia > AKYH767-A > 2013-40CM-41-45 > JAPLDB01. The sequence continues at coordinate 11,070 of JBBRND010000040.1, forward strand.
CGAGAAAGAAAGCGCAAGCCGACTCAGTTGCCCAGGCAAAGGCGGATGAACTTGCTAAGCAAAAAGCATTGGCTGATGCACAAGCGGCAGAACAGGCACATAAAAAGTTTGCAGCAGATTCTACTTCAAAAGCAGATGCAGAAGCCACGCGTCTTGCAGGGATAGCGAGACAAAAGGCAATTACCGATTCTGTTGCAAATGCGAAAGCAACTGCCGATGCAAAAAAGAAAGCGGAGGATGATGCAATTGCAAAAACAAAAGCGGATGAAGAAGCACGCCTTAAAACCATTGCAGATGCGCGTGCAAAAGCAACACAGGACAGCATTACGCATGTGAATGCAGAAGCAGCCCGCAAAAAAGAAGCTGCTGATGCACTTGCACTCGCTCAGGCAAATGAACAGGCGCATAAAAAATTTGTTGCTGACTCCATTACCAAAGCAACTGCCGATGCAAAAGCGTTGGCGCTTGCGAATGAAAAAGCAAAAGCAGACGAAGCTGAGCGCTTAAAGAATGAGGAACTGAAACACTACCAGGATTCACTAATCGGTGCAGCAAAGGCGCAGAAAGATAAAGCAGAAGCCGACAGGCAGGCACGAATACAGGAAGAAATTCAGGCGCGCAAAGATGCACTGGCAAAAGCCAATGCAATTGATACAACAAAAAATACTTCAAGCAAACCATCAACCGCAATTCCGAAAATCAGAGAGGCGGATTATCATGAAGGCATCACTGATGAAACGGTGAAAGAAAGTAACCGCACCATTGCAAGAACGGTGGTGAAGAAAGAAGGCACTACCTTCAACTATCAGAAAATAACTTACAGCTGGGGCGGAATTTTCTATTTCAAGAATGAACAAAGTGTAACTCCAACACTCTTCGACCAGGAAGTAAACATTGCAAGAAAAGAGTTAGGCAAATAATTTTTTGTTGGGTGAGCCGGGATTAAAAGCATCCTTATTGCTTTCAGTTCAGGTCTTTTTCAGAAAATGATTTTATAAATTAATTGCACATCATTTCCTTGCCTTTACCGCATTTTTTTTCTTCGTGGTTAACCTGTGTAATCAAATAAATACATTTAATCATAGGTCAGACAGTAAACAAAAGCCGCAGAGGAAAAAACTACCTGTCAAAACAAAATAAACTAGAATGACGCGTGCCACCCTCTTACCAGGAAGGCAGGGTTTCTTTCCCCCGTTCAGCCAGGGAGGTCGGATTTTAGCAGCCCGAGCTTCAATTTTAACTCCACAATGTTGTGGCGCTAAAGTCCAATGTTGTGCAACAGAAAGTTTCCACCGGCACTGCCGCTGCAAGCACCGCGCACATGTAAATTGTTCCTCTACGTAATGGCTTTATCATTATCGGGCACAAAATAGATGCTTGATAACTGCATGTCAATTAGGGAATACTATAAAAAAGTGTACATATACCGGCTTGCTGCTAATGAGTAATGCTGGCAACCGGCAAGGAGCAGGCAGCAGGAGCCGATTAGAGTTTCTTATTGGGCTGATTTAGTTTCTTTTTTATACACTAATTTATCTTTGCTGTCAATCAATATCAGGGCTGCAGAATTCATATTGTATGGGTTGTTTTGCTATGAAAGACATAAAAACTATACAATACAAACCGAACTGAAAGCCGCCATGGCAAAGAGATGCAGGGAAAATGCAAGGTATTTCTGCTATCTGTTCGGGCAACATTCCATGCCAAATATTCCTGTGAAGTTAGTTTTTAGCGCCATGGTTTTTGCGGGCAGTGAGAACTGGCATGAAACATCAATATGAACCACAAACCAGCAATAGCACAACACCAGGTGACACCTGAATGACACACCCTAAATCCCCTCTCTCTTACGCGCCTTGCTGACACACAGAGGGGACTTGCTCGCGCACAAGAATCGCGGAAGGCAAGCCAACACTGAAAGGATTTGTGCAAAAGGAGCGTTATTTCGCACATTGCTTTGTTTTTGTTAATGAGCAAAACCTTTTTTTCATAGAAGAAAATCTTTTTTTCATTGACGAAATTCTTTTTTCCATAGAAGAAAATTCTTTTTCCATAGAAGAAAATCTTTTTTCCATAGAAGAAAACCTTTTTTTCACAGACGAAAATCTTTTTGTCAATGAATAAAAACCCTTTTGTTAGCCATCAAAGACCAATAGTTAGTTGCACAAATTATTTTTTTGCTGAACTTCTTAAACCCCTTGCTGTAGCGGCTTTGCCGGTGAGCGATGAGTTGTTGCGATGTCAGTTCTTTCCCGTAAAAATGGGACAGGCGCGCGATGACTTTTGCGGGTAGAGAGAACTTTCATGAAACGTGAAGAAGAACCACACAACGGCAAAGGCCCAACACCTGGCGCACTTGAATCCTTTATTTGGAAGCAGAGAAATTATTTTTTACTTTTCGGCATTGTTTTTAAAAAAGCAATGAGAAAATACAAATCTCCCTCGATAAACTATGAAAAAAAGGTTCCGTTTACTTCTTTAAAAGTTCAGTTTATCTTCGTAGGTTTGTCGGATAACTGCACCTTTTTGTATTTTTGGTGCTTATGTTTTGAAGGTTGGGGCAATGCGGGGTGCAGTGCTAACTTGAAACTTTGAATCATAAAATGAACAGAAAGACACTTTCGGAAAAGCCGTATTTGCTATCCTTCGCAAAAGTAAAAGAGAAGCAACGCCACACACAAGCCAACGCAAGTTGTTTCACATTTGCTTTTACCTCAACGCTCCACAACCATGACAGAACTTTTCGCAGGACAAATATTACAGGCGGTTAAAAACCAAATCAATAAATCCGACAAGAAAGATTTTTGGTTGAGGATTTGTAAAGACCTTTCTGTTTTCTATTGCAAAAACAATCGTTTGAACAGTGAGGACAACGAACAAGAACACCCAATTTTTTCAGTCATTGACAACCAACTTTCAAGAGGACTGCCGACAATTCCAACCATAAATATTGAAGGACAGTTTGAAGAAATTTTCGGCTTGACAGCCGAAGCAATTTCAAATATCGGTTCAATCAGCTTTGACTTTTCAGAAGATGCAGCTGATTTTTTGCGGTGCTTAGTTATTGCCGATAACAGAACAAACGAGTTAAACAACGAAACAACTTTTCAAACTTGGGAACTACATGGAGGAAGTGAAGTTGAAAAAGTTTTCTTTGAAAATTTGTTTTCACAGTTTGGAAGCAAAGCGAATCAACAATTACAATTACAAAGAACAATTAGCTCAATAGTTGGGGGGAGAATAGCAGGGCAAGATTTATTTTACGGCCAGACAACCGACTTTCTTCTTGAATTTCCAAAAGCAGAAAATTTCCCAAACGGATTAGTAATTGAAATTGATGGAAGCCAACACAATGTAAATCCGCAATTACAAAAAGATAATTTGAGAAATCATTTTGCTATTGAAAATAATTATCAAACAGTAAGAATAAAAACAGCCGAAGTCAATAACATTCCAGCCGAAAAGAAAAATCAAATTGCTCAATACTTACTGCACCCCTACTCTCAATATTTTTCTCAAAACATTTCTTCACCGCTTTTCAATTCTGAAAACGGGTTGGATTACTTACAGCTTTTCCTTTCACCGTTTGGAATTGCAAGAGTTCAAAAAGCATTAATAAAATCAATCAAGAAAAACTTGATTGATTTGAACAGAGAAAATATTTCAATTGCAATCATTGAAAGAGATTTGCCTTGCGGCAAATCTGCAATTGATGATTTGCTCATTCAAATTGAAAATTTATCTCTGCTTCAAAATGGTGAAAAGTTTCCTTTGCCAAGAATCGATGTTTTTATTTTCAATACAGTGGAGTTTGCAAACTGCAAACTCAATGAAGGAATCAATGCACAGTTGTTTTCAAACGATAGGGATTTCAGGCAGTTTGATTTGACAATTGATATTTCAATTCTCAACTACTCAACATTTCTAAACAAGCCAGTAAACAATTCGCCAAACAAGACGATTGTTATTCGTTCAGTTCATCATACAGAAGAAAAAAGAAAATTCAATTTTTATCCAACGATTGAATACTTAAACGCACCTGGTAACAAAGATGATGATAGCATTGAGCAATTAAACTTTTTTCTACAATCAATATTCAGGAAAGAATCTTTCAGAGAAGGACAAGTAGAAATTCTTTCAATGGCATTGGAAAAGAAAAACCCAATTGCACTTTTACCAACAGGTGCAGGTAAATCCCTTACTTATCAATTAGCTTCTTTGCTTCAGCCAGGATTGACAATAGTTGTTGACCCGATTAAAGCATTGATGAAAGACCAAGACGAGAATCTAAAGAATGCTTCCATTGACGGCTCAGTTTATATCAACTCATCACTTTCCCCAGCACAAAAGAAAGAAAACATAAGAAAATATTCAGAAGGTGAATTTTTATTTGCCTTTGTTTCGCCTGAAAGATTTGTGATTGAAGATTTTAGAAACTCAATAGCATCTATTCCAAACTTCAACAGAAATTTTTCTTATTGCGTAATTGATGAAGCACATTGCGTTTCGGAATGGGGACACGATTTCAGAACAGCATATTTAAAGTTAGGCGATAACTCAAGAAAGTTTTGCTTTTCAGGACACGAAGGAGAAAATATTTCAACTCTTGGTTTAACAGGCACAGCTTCTTTTGATGTATTGAGTGATGTTCAGAGAGAAGTTGGTTTGCAAAACGATTCAGACATTATCCGACCAGAGAAATTGAAACGAGATGAATTAAAATTTAAAATCAAAAATGTAAATGCAGTTCTAAATGCAGCGAACAATGCTTGGAATATTAAGACCACTGTTTACAGTGCATCAAAAAATGTTTTGCTTAATACTTTGCAAAACGATTTAATGACAGAATTTGATGCAAATAATTTTTCGGATTTCATTAAAGCAGCTGGAGCAAATTCAAATTGCGGTTTAATCTTTTGCCCTCATGCAACAGGAACGGACATCAGCGTTCAATTGATTGCAAATTTTTTAAGAACAAGTTTCCCAACTGTTGCTCATTTAATCGGAGAGTATCACGGTAGCGGAGATAATAATGACACGATACAAGATAAATTTAAAGACAACGAGATTACACTTCTTATTGCAACAAAAGCATTTGGAATGGGCATTGACAAACCAAACATTAGGTTCACTGTTCATGTAACTCATCCGATTTCAATTGAAGGATTTTATCAAGAAGCAGGAAGAGCTGGCAGAGACCGTGAAAATGCAGTTTGTTACATTCTTCACTGCAACAATTTAAGATTACCAGTTGGTAATACCGCAGCAAGAGATATTCAAGATAGTTTTTTGTATAACAGTTTTAAAGGAAGAGATTTTGAAAAGAGCATCACCTTTGAAATGTTAGACAGAATAACATTCCCTCACACTCCAATTACAAATCAAGTTGAACAAGAAATATTTGAGGACACAGGTGCGGAAATAAAAATGAAATTATTTCCTAATGCACCACAAGCACCTCATACGATATACATTAATGGTGAACAGTTCGGACAGAACTACGGTAGCATTAACATTGGAACATTAAACATAAATGCAAATGGAAACAATATGCTTCCGCAAGCGGAAGCAGTTGATTTACTTCAATCTATTTCAAATAAAATCAGAGAACAGAAACCAGCAAATGTTAATTTGGTTGAGTGGTTAAACAGCACTCAGCGAACACAAGAACAACAAGGTTTAGAGCAACTTCTTCAACACATTCCAGCAAACCATACACAACCCTTGACCATAGGATTAGAGAATGATGGAATCCAACGAGTAGTTGATTTTTTGCAACCGCAGTATATTGACTTTGATTATGGACTTGTAAAGAAGGCAACGAATTTTTGTAGAAGTGAAAATGATTTTGTCGAAAATCTGACTTACAACTACAAAAGAAAAACAAATGTTGCAATCACTTTTAATCAAGCACAAATTGCAGAACTAAAATCTCTTTACACAAAAATCAGATTAGATAACGACACGCTAAAAACAATTTATCGTCTTTCTATTTTAGGAGTGATTGAAGATTACACAATTCAATATCCATCTTTGGTTACAGTCGTTTGCAAAAAATTATCGGACACAGAAATTCTAAATAACCTTGAAAAATATGTTGAACGCTATCTCACAAGAATTTCAGCACAGTCAGTAAGAACAGATGCACCAAGTAGAAATCAACCCACTATGCTTCGCAAGTGCGTTGACTACTTGATTGATTTTACTTACGACAAGGTTTTTGATAAGCGAAAGAAAGCCCTTGACAATATTGAGGAAGCAGTTGTAGCTGGACTTACCGACAACGAAGGATTTATAAGAACAGTAAATGACTATTTTGATTCGCAATATGTAGAAGAACTTTATCAGGCAACATCAGGCGGAGACGAATTTGATTTTGACATTCTCTTCACTTACATCAACAAAGTTGGTGACGACAAAAACTTACAACAACAATTAAGAGGTTCAGCTAACAGGTTGCTTGAATCAAATCCCGACAATCCAGTTTTCAGTTGGTTGGTTTATTACAGTTCAATTCTGCTTAAAGACCGAGATGACAAAAAGGTGCAAGAGTATTTTGAAAACGGTTTTAAGTATTATTACAACGAGGGAAACGGTTACAGTTATTCAGACCTTGACACAGAAATTGAAAAGTTAGGTGTTGAAATTCAACGACACGACAACGAAAGTTATTCAAATCACATAAAACAAATTGAAACTTTGCAAGCAAAGTTTGCATCAGGTAAAATTTCATCCTTTAACCAAAAATTTTTAGAAAAGTATGTTTAAAGAACTTAACGACAACTTGAACTCCATAAACGGAGAAGTTACAAAACTAAAAACGGCTGTTGAACATATTGATACAGCGAAGACAGCAGCACAAGCAGCAGTGAACGCAGCTAATACAACTAACACAGAATTCAAAGAACATTTACAAAAAGTAACGAAGGCAGTTGATTCAATTTTGAAACCGCATCAAGAATTAATTGCTGCGACAGAAAATTTAACTAAGACAATTGAAGCGATTGACTTTCCTAATAAACTAAAGTTGCTAACTATAATTGCAATTGCTACAGGTGCAGTTGCGTTAATCGGGACAGTTCTAATTTTGATACTATGCCACAATTAACGCCAACGCATTTGCACTCACATTTGCTTTTGCACAACGCACAGGCAGAAAAAGCAAAAGAGAGTGCAAGCCAACGCACCCGACAGTGAACCCAACCCCCGAAGGAGTTCCGTTCGCATACGGGTTGAACTCCTCCGGGGTTATACTTCATAACTCTTTGCCAAGTCAAAATTTGGGAACAATAGAAAGTTTATCCAAAAGAGGAACAGAAGTTATGGCTTAACTAAACGATAATGAAAATAAAACTTCGAAGGCAAAAGCGTACGCAGACAATTTAACTAACGAGTCGAAAATAGTTCTTACTAAAAACAACTAAACAAAAATGAAAACACTGAAAGTAAAAGGCACAGGGCAAATGAAAGCCACACCCGATTTAGTAACCATCAGTTTTAAAATTCATGAGCAAGACAAAACTTACGAGAAATGCTCTCACAAAATGAATGAGAGAATTAATTTTCTTTATCAAGATATAATCAAAGCTGGTTTCCAGAAAGGTGATTTAAAGACAACTGATTTCAGAATTGAAACACTTTATGAAAGTAGAAACTTTAATGGGTATTCCACATCGAGCAACTTCAAACTCAAATTTGATTTCACAAAAGAAAAGTTGAATAACTTTCTGCAAATAGTATTAAAGAGCAATTCAAATCCCGAATTCAGAATAGCTTTTGGAATAAAAGACAAAGAGATATTCATGAATAAACTTTTAGAAAGTGCAGTGGCGGACAGTAAGAAAAAAGCTGAACTCATCGCTAAAAGTTCAGGAGTGAGTTTAGGAGATATTGTTGAAATTGATTACAGTTGGCAAAAGATTAAGATAGAATCCAATTCGAATTACTCGTATGGTTTTTTTTCATCTCCTAATCTAACAGTTGAAGAGTACGACTTGGGGCCAGAGGATGTGAAAGCTGAAGATGGAATTACAATATTGTGGGAGATAAAATAACTTGCTTTAATGAAAAAATACTTCCCCGATCAATACAAAGTGAAATAAGCTAATCTCTCTGACTCTTTTAAAACCTGACTGGAGAAAAACCCATACCTTTCTCTTGGGTAGGTTTGAACCGACAAATTAGCATTATTCGTTGCTGGCAGGTCTTCGAACGATGCACGTGCGCTGTGAGACCTGCAACTAATGTAATCATTAGGTGATCGCTACATTTGCAAACGCAATACCTTACGGACTAAATAAAAAACACTTAGTAAGAAATGAAATATAGTGCACTCTATTTAATGTGTCTTCTGTATGTAATGGCAGGAATAAACCATTTTGTTAATCCGAATTGGTATTTAAAAATAATTCCTTCATGGGTTCCGTATCCCGTGGGCGCTAATTACATCAGCGGTGCTGGTGAGATTGTATTTGCCTTGCTGCTTATTCCTGAAGCTACGCGCACTATAGGAGTGTATCTGCTAATCGCATTACTTGTGATAATTTTCCCTGCAAATATCCAGATGAGTTTTAACTTTTATCAAACTCATAACCCGTATTTCTGGTTGACAATTTTGCGATTGCCGTTTCAGTTCGCCCTCATTTGGTGGGCATGGCAGTATGTGAAGAAGTAATCAGGAAAAATTACTTTTACGCACACGCTATGAGAATATTTTCCGTGCTGCTTTTCTTGCTTTATGCACTTGCTGCTTATTCGCAGGATAAGCAGGAGCACAAATTCCTTCTCACGCTCGACAGCTTAAACCGTTACCCCAATTACATTACTAAAAACTGGAAGTTTGCCGGTTACCCTTGGCAAACAGAACAAATGCGCAAGACATTGTTCAGGCAGCAATTGAGATTCGCAATTTTATGCTGAAGGAAAAACAAAAACGCGAAGCAGGAGGGAACCCATTCTTTGAAATAAGAATCGGCTGCAATACCGGACCTGTTGTTGCAGGAATTGTTGGCATCAAAAAGTTTGCTTACGATATTTGGGGAGATACAGTAAACATTGCATCACGCATGGAATCATGTGGTGAACCCGGTAAAATAAACATCAGCGGAAGCACGTATGAATTAGTGAAAGATAAATTTAACTGCATTCATCGCGGAAAAATTGAGGCAAAGAATAAGGGGATGATTGATATGTATTTTGTTGAGAGTTGATAGCGCGATTAGCACATCCGATAACATGCAAATAAATGCAGATTTTAAAATGAAAGGTTTTGTTGGGTTATCCACCGTAGCTTTGGCGCAGGTGGAAGCGCAGGGAGACTTCAAATAGAACTGATGGGTTATCGGAGGCTCGTTGGTGGCAGTGCGGTTTTCAACTTTCCGAACTCAGTTTAACTTTATTGAACATAACAGAAACTAATTGACAGATTAAAATTATACTTTTGCATTTTAAATATAAACTTCATTTGCATGAAAAAAATCTACTTAACAATTGTTTCGCTGAGTTTACTAATAACTCAAGTTGCGCTTAGCCAGCCCACCTTAACCGCTGCCAACAGCACCTACGTTGCTGGTGAATCTTTTCGTTACCATTCAGGTACCTCTTTTACTGCATCTCCGCCCCTTGTAACAAGTGGTGCCAATCTCACATGGGATATGTCAGCGGATGTAGAACCACCAACAGACACCAATAATTTTGTTACGCCCGCCTCCACGCCTTATGCTTCTTTTTATCCTGCCGCAACGGTTGTAGTGGAGAATGGCGGAGATTACGGGTATCTTTTTACTTCTTCTTCCGAAATATCTCTCATGGGCAATTATTCAGCAAGCAGTTCACTAATCTATACTGATTATCTGAAGGAAATAAGTTATCCCTTTACCTATGGTGATACTTACACAGATAATTTTAGTGATGGTGGAATGGGTAACTACGGAACAGTTACAACAACTGCAGACGGATACGGTACCCTCATATTGCCTTACGGAACTTTTTCCAATCTGTTAAGAGTGTATTATCACATCCTTTATATTGATACCACTGCTGCAATTCCTGATACAAGTTTTGAAGATTTATATGTTTGGTACAAACCGGGTACACATGGTTATCTTGGAGAATATTATGCAGTATCCAACGGTGCTTTTACCGCTTATGGCATACGGTATCTTGACCAAAGCAGTGTGGGAATTGAAAATTTATCAGGCAACGAAAATGGATTTTCTGTTTATCCCAATCCTGCTCATGATCTTCTCTTTATCAATTTGAAAGAAAGAACAAGCATTACCTCTAAAGTTGAACTGGTAAATACTTTCGGTCAAATAATAAAAGTGGTACTTCTGTCTGGTAATGGAACAATCAACCGGCTTGATGTTTCAGATGTTCCCAAAGGAGTTTATTTATTAAACGTTTGGGCAGGGCAAAATAAAATGTGCAGGAAAGTTATAATAGGATAGCTTCTAGAACTGCTGGATTATTTTTTGCTTTGTGTGATGTCAGTTCTTTTCCGTAAAAACGGGACAGGCGCGTGATGGTTTTTGAGGGTCGAGAGAACTGACATGAAACGTGAAGACAGCATAGCGGAAGAGAATTGAATTATCCGCCTGCCAGAATTAACGATTTATCTCCTCAACTAAACTTCTTCCGTGCCAGCTAAAGATAGAACCCAAATAGAATGATAGAGTCACACTCCTCTTAAGAGTACTGGTTTACTATCAAAAGGAATTAAAAAGAAAAACGTGCTGCAATGATTCTTTACTTAAAAATACCATCATACACTAGCGAGAGGTAATACACACCACCCGTTGTTCCGCCACCATAAATTTCTGTATGCCGGTTATTCAAAGCATTGGTTGCACCAAGTTTTAGTGTAGTAGCAAGTTTGGACATTTTATAGCTTGCCTGCACATCAATCGTGTTACATGCAGCTAACATACCATCACCAAATAATGATTCCCATTTGTAAGAATCCATCCAGCGCCAGTTGACACCAAAGCCGATATTTTCGAAGAGATTTTTATTGCTGATGCCCAGGTTGGTTTTATAAGTTGGTGTGTTGAACAGCGTACGTCCACCCGGGGCTTTATCCAATCTTGAGTATGTTACGTTTCCAGCCATCACAAAATTTTTCGGAAGATTATAAGTGAGCCCCACTGCAACACCGTAAGTATTTACGTTGCCTGAAAGATTGGTGGTAAGTTGATAATAATTTGCTGCACCACTTGCAATAGCATAAGCCGCTGCCGTTATCGAATCTGCATTTTCTGCACCACCTGACTGAGGTCTTGCCACATTGTAATAGCCAATGAAATCATGATTGATGGTGTAGTATAAACTTACATCGTAAAATAAATTGTTGTCGTTCAGCAAACCCTTGTAACCCACTTCAAACGACTGCACATGTTCCGGCTTTACATATTTGTAGTCGAGCGGAACCAATTTGTTTTTGTATTTCTCAATTGCAGCAGCAGCAGAATCGTTGCCGTATTGGTTGACATAATTAGTTACAGAATTTCCGAAATCGGTAACCGATTCAAGTGTAAAAACTTTTCCAACTACATCGTAATGATCTGCAATGGAAGGAAGACCACCAATTAAGCGCATGAAGCCAAGATCAAGATCAATGTATTGATCCTGCGAAGTCGGCATCCGGAATCCGGTTTGGTAGGATACACGGAAGAAATTTTCCTTATTCGTATTGTACACCAACGAAAATCGCGGACTGATTTGCCCTTCGTAGTTCTGAGACTTATCATATCGCATGGATGCAGTAAGCTTTAATTTATCAGACAATAATTTTTTTCCGATTTGCGCATAAGCACCATACTCATAAAAGTGGAGTGGGCTGCCTGCTGTATCAGCATACAAAGTTCCCTTTGAATCGAGATTGAAATAACGAACACTTCCGCCAACCTGAAGTTCCACAAACTTTACGGCCTTGCTGAAATCGTACTGCGATTCAGCATGGTATAAGCGAGTGTGATCATCAAACGATGCCCCACCTTTGCCAAAGCCAACTGTTGAAGCAACAGAATCTTTTAGTTGATTAAAACGATCAGTTCCCGGAAGAGGTCTTCCTGTATCAGCGTATCCACGGGCTGCATTGTAATCGTTTGCATTTACTCCGGGTATGTAACCCAGAAATGCATACGAATAATCTGTAAACCACGCATCGTTACTCTTCCACGCATTGTTCATGTTGATTGCAAGAAAACGTGAGTCATAAGTTTTGCCTGATGATTCTCCATTCGTGTAAGCACGAAAGAAAAAGTTAGGTGCAGTGATCTGAAATTTTTGCTGAGTTAATCCAAGGTCGTTTAGCGAATAACGATTTGCAGAATGTAAAATAGAATTGGTGAGCGAGTACTTATAAACGTATGAAGCTTCTATCTTATCAGTGAACCTGTAATGCAATGCTCCATCGGCTTTGATGTAATGCGAATTGTAATTCATCAAATCTTTTTCGTCATAACCGGTACGAGCCACTACGATGGGCGCACCGTTCGTTCCAATCGGCAGCGGAGTTGCGATTTCATCTCCATACACGTTCAAGCCATCATAGGACGGGTCGATCGTTGAACCTTCCATACCGGAAGGTTTGTAAAGAGAGACATCCGTTTTATCATTTGCCGCCCAATCCTGCCCTCTGAAATATTCAGCGTTTACTTTAAATGCTAAATGTTTATTGAACGCTTTTGCAATGCGGATCTGAAAATCATTTAAGAGTGCCGGTGAATGATCTTTGCCATCAACATGATTTACTCCGTTTTTAACCTGCACACTAATTCCTTGATTTGTGAAAGGGCTTTTGCTGGTAATGTTCATGAGACCATTAAATGCATTCGCGCCATAAAGAGCAGATGCAGTTCCGGGTATTACTTCAATATTTTCTACATCAAGATCGCTGATGGAGTAGCCGACAGAATAATTGAGACCGGGCGATTGGTTATCCATTCCGTCAATCAACTGAACAAAGCCGGGTTTTTCGGTATTTCCGAATCCACGAATGTTTATTGTTTTAAAAGCAATGCCTGAAGACACAATATCAACGCTTTTAAGATTTCCTACACTTTCATAAAAATTTTGAGCAGTGCTGGTTTTAATATCTCCGGCATTTATTTTTTCGATGGTAACAGGAGAAGACATGATGCGCTCCGGAACACGTGAAGCTGAAACTACAATTTCTTTCATCATCTTCTGGCTAACACGAAGTCCGATGGTAATTTCTTTTCCATCGTTTGCTATGTCAACAATTTTCTTTTCATAGCCGACATAAGTCACTTCCAGTAATGAGCGGTTATCATTTGCAACCACATCAAGAGAAAATTTTCCGTTGATGTCAGTAACCGTTCCGCCTGAGCGATCCTGGAAAACAATGGAAACACCGATAAGCGTCTCTTTCGTTTCTTCATCTATTACAGTTCCATGAACCGTAAACTTAGGTGCATCGCCAGCATGAAGCTGAAGGGTAAACAACAGTCCAAAGGCAACCTGAAGAAAGCATCTGAATAAATTAATTCTTTTCATTTTTTATTGAACCAAGCATAAGAGGCATTAATTCAATTTTAATATAACGCACAATTTGGATTGCAGTTGTACATTTATTTATGAAGGATTTCCTGAAAAGCGGTTACTGCAAGCGCAATATCCAGATATTCACTGCGTAACAGTTTTTACGGTGTAAGATTGTTGTAAGGTTTTGAATGTTATTTCTAAAAGAAAATCAGGGAAGAGCAATGAATATTATTTATGTAAATTTGTAAGGCAATTAAAATCAGAATAGTCATGAGTACTGAAAATGAAGAAAAACCAAAAAAACCGTGGGACGATATTGTCCAATATGAATATGACAGCGCAAGGGCAAGGGAAGAAATTTTTAAAACTACACTCAACTACCTGAACACCGATAAAAAAGTGCAGAAATATCTAAAAAAATTTCAGCCGGAAACGTTGCAGCAAACATTGCGGAGTTATGCATGGCAAAAAGCCCGATGGATTGTTGATCAGGATTATGCTCGATATTGGCATGACTACGAACTGCTGAAGGATAAAAATAAAGCCGAAGAACACCTGGGAAACATTCAGCAAAAAAAACTTTTTAATAAGCAATGTGAGTTTAGGGCTGAACAGTTTACACACCCTGCTCTTGAAACCACCTATGATTTCAATTACTGGGAACGCAATATTCTGAACTGCCCTTTTATTGATCCGGTTACAGATGATGATGTAGAACTCTACATTGAATTTATGAATTCTTACTTCGGAGAGAACCTGGCATTCCTCGGTTCTTGGCAGGACTACAACACCTACTGCACTGATCGTATTACTGTACTTGGACAAATGCACAAACCCGATCCAGATGATGTGGATGAAGAGGATGAAGGCGGGGACGATGATGATTTTGACGGTGATGACGATGATACACAGCAGAACAGGTTGATGCCACCTTGGTACGTATTCTGGGATGAGCGGAGAGGTGCAGGCAACTATTACCTGCTCAAAGATACCCGGCAAGACAAAGAGTTTGCTTACAGCCGGCTTGCAGCCGCGGAGGAAAGAAAAATGTGGGAAGAAAAATTGAAAATAAATCCCCCTGATAAAAGACCTTCTTTAGACTTGTTTCTGGATAAGGTTATTCCTTTTATAGAGAAATACGAGAGGCCGGAAGAAAGAGAAAAAATTATCAAAGCTTATCATACACATAAGGATGTTTACGACAGTAAAGAAGAAGGGGAAATGGAGTTCGTAAAAAATGCATGGTATTCGTTGAGCGATTGCTACGAACCGTTCCCTATTACGCAGGGCATCACCGATTGGAAGGAAGCGCTGATTGCAACTTCAAAAAACTGGGAGCATCAAAAGCAGATTAAGCTGCTGCATGTGGTACACGATGAATATTTATTCCGGCTGCAAACTGGAATCGAGCAACCTTATGACAAGAAAAATGCATCTTACTATCGCGAAATGGCCGATAAACTGAAAGCACAGATACTCCGGGGCAGAGAAATAAAAGGGGAGCCGCAGGATTTGAATTTTTAAGTTCTTTTCAGGCAGCGGAAAGGGTAAGGTTGAGAGTGCACTATTTTTTGCCCTGGTACCGGGGGCAGTGTTAAACTCAAAAGTAAAATGTCTAGGTGTCATCAGGTGTGGTGAGAAGGATGAGGGTTCACGCTTCGCACAAGGGCCTACTGTGTGAAGTGTTAAGAAGCCGGTTCGGTCTTAAAACTCATCACTTCCTTAACCATGCCGGGCATTAAATCGTTAAGGTGAATTGCTCCCACCCGAATGCGCACCAGGCGCAAGGTGGGAAAGCCAACAGCAGCCGTCATTTTCCTTACCTGGCGCAACTTGCCTTCTGTTAGTGTAATGGAAATCCAGCAAGTGGGTCCATGCCTGTCGTCTCTTATTTTTTTTATGCGTGGGGCAAAGCCGGAAGCATTGGCCAAGAGCATTACTTTGCAGGGCTGTGTTTTATATTTAACATTCCTTATTCCTATTTCCACTCCTTGCTGAAGTTTTGTGAGGGCTTCGCTGGTTATTAAACCGTCCACCTGAACATGGTATTCTTTTTCTGTTTTCCGGCTGCGAATAAGTTCGCTCATCCTGCCATCGGTGGTTAACAACAAAAGACCTTCGCTATCCTCATCCAAACGACCGATAGCCATTGTTCCTTCCGGAAAATTGTAAAGTTCGCCCAACAGTTTTTTCTTTTTTAATTCACATACAAACTGGCATAAATAACCGAAAGGTTTGTGTATGATAAAGTGGCGGTGTGAATCTGATGTGATTTCAGAATTACTTTGCATTGCGGTTGCAAATATCTTAATGATTTTACAGTAGTAGCAGAATGTTACAAGGTCATTGAAAAGAATGCTAAACAGGTGTCGCACATCCGGTGGTGAGATGGTTTCAAGTGTTCAATCCTCTTGTGGGTTTTCTTTATTGCTTAACGAGTTTGAATGTAGCTTCGCGTTTGTTTTCTCTGTAATGCAAAACATAAATTCCGCTTGCAAGAAAACTTAAATTAATTGTTGTCTTTTCAGGAATAGACTTTGTTCCAATAGTTTTACTCCTGAAAGATTTTTAAACCTGTTCAGAGCAAGGTTTCAATAGATGTAGGGTATAATCGGCCTTGTGCGCTTTTTATAATTTCCATAATCGGCTCCTAAAAAACTCATCAGCAATTCCTCCTCTATTTTAATTCTGTAAGCGAGCGCAATAAAAATCGGAATATTAATTATCTATGCCTCCCTTGCGAGGCATGTTAAGGTCGAGGCAAATAACGTCAGGCGATAATGTTGGGTTTGTTACGATAGTACATTAATTGAACGACATTCTTAACAGTGTTAAGTATTGTCTTTATTTACTTCTTCAATTGCTTCTTTAAAAAAAAGACGGTCATCCGCATCGTCATCAGCAATAAGTATGTGCTGTGTATCGCGGCTAATTTCAATTCCCGCATTATCCGGCTGACGGCTCGAAGACACATCAGCGATTTTTCCTATAAGCCACTTTTAATTTATTCAACTCCTCCTGCACAATAACCTGCAATGCAATGTTTTATCATACTTTATGTATAAGTTCATTTAGTAAAGTGATTATTTAACAGGCAGTATGATGTGAAACGCTGCTCCTTTGTTTTTTTTTGAGTAAACAAAAATTTCTCCCTGATGGTTTTCTATTATTTTTTTGCAGAGGGCTAAGCCGATACCTGTCCCGAGATACCTTTTACTATCGTGAAGGCGTTGGAAAATAGTAAATATTTTCTTGTCGTATTGTTGTTCAAAGCCGATTCCGTTGTCTTTGAAAATTATTTCGATGTATGATTGTGGTTCGACTCCGCCCATCTTGACATTCTTGTCAAGTGCAGGATATTTTTTTATTTCTCTCTTTGAAATTGTGTTTGATGTAATGGTGATGAGAGGCGCAACATTTTCTTTGGAAAATTTAAGCGAGTTGCTGATGAGATTGTAAAAAAGCTGGTTCATCTGCAACGGGATTGCTTCTATTGTGGGGAGGGTGTCGAGTTTTACTACTGCTTTCTTTTCTGCAATACTCAACTCAAAATCGTTTAAAATATTTTTGAGTGTATCATTTAGGTTGACTTGCGTAAATAGTTTTTCGTGTTGCAGAAGGCGGGAGTAGTTGAGCAGGTCACGGATAAGAGTAGACATGCGGGAAGAAGCACCTTTGATTTTGTTGATATAGGATTTTACTTCTGTGCTCAATTCTTCTTTATGTTTGTCCTGCAAACGCATGGAAAAGGTCAAAATTTTTCTCAATGGCTCTTGCAAATCGTGACTTGCTACATGGGCAAACTGGTCTAACTGTGCGTTGGTTTGCTGGAGTTCTTCGTTTGATGTTTGCAGTTCAGCGGTTCGCTCTTTTACTTTAGTTTCTAATTCTTCAGTAAATTTTTTCTGATCTTCAATTTCAGTGTTGGTTCCTATCCACCCAAGAATTTTTCCATGCTTATCTTTTTGAGAGATAGCATAACTCAAATGCCAGGCATAGGTTCCATCATGATGACGAATGCGCTTTTCCATTTTAAAATCCTTTCCCGTTTTAAGGGAGAGACGCCATAACTGTAAATCTTTTTTTAGATCTTCAGGAAAAATAATTTTGCGGAAACCATCGCCTGACAATTCTTCAAAAGTTTTACCGGTGTAATCGAGAAAAAATTTGTTGAAAAAAGTTTTCTTTCCATCGGCTGTGCCTGTCCATACCATGTGTGGAATGCTTTCTGACAGGGTTCTGAATTTTTCTTCGCTTGCTTCTATCAATTTATTTTTGTCTATTAATTCAATAAACGTTTCCTCCAGCTTGTGCTCTGCTGCTCTCCTTTCGGTTATATCTTCAATGGCAAGCAGAATTAAATGCTCGGCAGTTTTTTCATTTTTAATCTGCTTTGCACTTATCAGCAGATTTCGTTCACCAAGTGCAGGAAATTTTATAGTGAGTTCCAGATCAACAATCGTTTCTTTTTTTGGAAGAATGTTTTCGAGCAGTGTGCGCATTAGATTGTCATCCCAACGCTGATTTTGTATTTCATAAAATAATTTACCTTCTGTTTCTTCCTCGGTTGTATCATATTTTTTGTAGAAAGCAGCGTTGGCAGTTTTTATGCGAAGTGCTCTATCAAGAATAATGAGTGGATGGCGAATAGTGGTAACAATAGCTTCGGAATAAAGACGGGCAGCGTTGAGCTGTTCCTGCTTGTCCTGCATCTCCTGATTTACAATGGTGAGTTCCTCGTTGGTAGATTGCAGTTCCTCTTTCGATGTTTCCATTTCTTCGTTCAGGCTCTGCATCTCCTCATTGCTGCTCTGCAGTTCTTCGTTGGCGCTTTGCAGTTCTTCATTGGTAGCTTCCATGTCTTCGGTAACGCTGCGCATATCTTCGCGCGTGTGTGCCAGTTCTTTTTCTAACTGTTCGTTTTGTTTTTGCGCATCCACTAATTTTCGTGACGAGGTAGTTTTAGTTTTTTCTTCCGCAGCAGGCAATGCAGTTTTTGTAAAAAGAATTAAGTAGTGAATGTCCACCGTATCAGTAAGCGGAACAATTTCGATGTTAACCAGAAATTGTTTTCCGTTTATTTTCATCGGAATATTTTCTTTGGTTACAGCTACCTCTCTTAATTTTGCTTTATGCAAAGCGTTGCGCAGTTCAAAGCCTAATCCTTCATTCGCCATTTTCAAAAGGTTGAAAGTGGGTTTACCTTGCGGTGCTTCCAGAAAAGGAGTGATGGTGCCGTGAATATGCACAATGTCCATTTGCTCGTTTACTACTACACTTGCCGGAGTAAATTTAGAAAGCAGCATTTGCTCTGCGCTTTTTCTGAAATCGGTTTGGCTTGCTTCCTGTTTGGCTGCTTTTTGAGATTTTATTGCAAGGGCTTCTTCTCTGCGCTCGGTGGCTACATGCATAAAACGACCGGGCTGTTGCTTGCGCGAATAAATTTTTTCGTGCTTGACGGCAGCAGAAAATAATTCGGATAAATTGTTTGTGCTTTCGGATTTACCAAGCATCAGAAATCCATTTTCTTTTAGCGCATAATGAAAAGTAGTGAGTGCTTTTTTCTGTAAAAAACTATCCATGTAAATAAGCACATTGCGGCAGCTTATTAAATCCATTTTTGCAAAAGGAGGGTCTTTCAAAAAATTGTGAGGAGCAAACACGCATATATCGCGAATGTGTTTGTTTACTTCGTAGCCGCCATTGTTTTTTGTAAAATAATTTTTTATTCGCTCTTGCGAAAGTTTCTCCACTTCGGCTTTGTCAAAAATTCCGTGCCTTGCTTTTTTGATGGCTGTTTCAGAAATATCGGAGGCGAATAATTGAACTTTCATTCCCTCTCTTTTAGTGAGCGCGAGGTATTCGTGCAGGCTGATGGCTATTGAATACGCTTCTTCACCCGTAGAGCATCCTGCAACCCAGATACGAATGGGTTCGTCTTTTGGTTTATTTTTGAACAGTGCAGGAAATATGTTGCTGCTCAAAAACTGAAAAGTTTTCGGGTCACGAAAAAAAGAAGTAACCGGAATGAGCACATCCTGAAAGAGTGCATCCTGCTCGGATTTGTCGGTGCGCAAAAATTTTAAGTAGTCGGCAAGATTTTTCTTTTTAGTAATAGCAATTCTACGGGCAATGCGCCTGTGAAAAGTGGGCTGCTTGTAATACGTAAAATCAACACCAGTGCGCTGGCGAAGAAGCGAAAGTATTTGTTTGAAAACAGCTTCATCATCTTTTGGCAGTTCTTCTTCTTCTTTAAAAACATGCGTGCTGCTGTAAGTGCTGTTAATATGCGAAAGCTGCTCAGGAATTTTTTCGGGTGCTAAAATAAAATCAACCACGCCTGCATTGATTGCACTTTGGGGCATACCATCATAGGCTGCCGATTCGATGTCTTGCGCAATGCTGATTCCTCCCTGGGCTTTAATGGCTTTTAAGCCGAGTGTGCCATCGCTACCAGTGCCTGACAGCACCACGCCTACCGCAAACTCTTTATGCACATCGGCAAGGGATGTAAAAAAAATATCAATAGACAGATTTATTTTTTTTGCACGGTCGGTCAGTTTTAGCACACCATCAACGGATATAAGCATTTTGTTTGAAGGGATAACATAAATGTGGTCGGGAGCAAGATGTATGTCATCGGTGATTTCCAAGACCGGAATTTTTGTTACTCGTTGCAAAATTTCGGGAAGAATACTTTCGTGTGATGGGTCCAGATGCTGCACCAGCACATACGCCATTCCTGAATTTTCGTGTATTGCTTTTATTAAACTTTTAAAAGCATCCAATCCTCCGGCAGATGCGCCAATGCCTACGATGGGAAAGTTCTGCAACGTGGCAGGCGGTTGTGATTTGCTTTTAATTGTTTTTTGCGCAGCCATTGATAGGAGAAATAATTATTGATGATGAATGTTTTGCATTGCCTTTTCCATTGCTGAAATTATCAGTTGGGGAAGTTGCTTTGTATCTATCGGCTTAGTAAGAAAATAGGATGCGCCAAGTTCGCGGGCGTAATCACTGTTTTCCTGATATTGCGAAGTGGAGTAAATAATCACGGGAATAGTTGCCAGCTTCTTATCTTCTTTTAATTTCTCCAAACAGTCCAGTCCGTTCATCAGAGGCATGTTGATGTCAATAAAAATAAAATCAGGTAGCTGCTGTGCTTTGTGTAATAGTTTGAGTGCCTGTGCACCGTTCCATGCTTCAAGGCACTCGTAGGATGCATCAATTTCCTTTACAGCATCGCGGAAATAAAGTCGGTCGTCCGCATCATCCTCAACTATCAGTAAAATTTTGTGAGTCCTCATTTTATTCTCTGGTTGAAAGAACACGAAGGTAGGGAAATTGGAATGAAAAATAATTATGTCTTTATCATTATTTAAGTTTTCTTTTTTTTCTGTTTAAATTGTCTCGTCACTTTCTACGAGGCGGGCGGGGTAAGCACTCCACAATGTTGTGCAACTGAAACTGAAGTTCCAGCCGAGACCGATCATTAAACTGTGCCAAGGGAATTAAATACCTTAGGCGCAAAAAAAAGCAAGAAGAAAAACCGACAACATGAAAGTCATCCGGGAAAGGAATTGACCATGCCGCCTTCGAAGTAGAAGCGATGAAGGCATTAGAATCGAACAACGCTGATCTGCTTCAAGGCAAGGATGGATTGTTTACACAACTCCACAAGAAGCTGTTGGAGAAAGCACTCGAAGGCGAGGTGAATCAGCACATGCTCTATGAAGAGAGTGAAGTGAAAAACGGCAAGAACGGCAAGAATAAATAAGTGCGCATAAGTACCGTTTCGCAATCGCGTACTATAACTAAAGCGGACAGCGGCATTCCTGGCTTCGAAGCTTTTTTCGGTTTGCGAATGAAATTTCCACTCTTGCAATGCAAGTGCTGATGCTTGCGCGGATTATTGTGTCAGCATGTTCAGCTACCTTACTCGCTATGTTACCATGCAGAATCTTTTTCACGATGGCGGTTTTTCAAACACCGGCATCAGTAATGAGGTGATGGAGAAGTTCAGGAAATAATTTGTACTCAATCACCAATTTTTTTTCCTGCTGTTTCTCTTCTCAGACAGCCGTTTCCAAAAGTTTTTCTTAAGTCATTAAAGAAATTTCTCTGCAGGAGTTGCTCGATATTCCTCTTTTTCCATTTTAAATTGCCGCTCTTAATTCGTATCTTTGATACATAATATTGCGAAAAGAATTATTCAGCGAATAGATGAAATCTGGCACACACTCGGGCTGGGAGAATTTATTAAATCACCCTCTTTGAAATACCGAACCCAACTTTACAAAGGCGGAGCGGTAGTGCAGGAGTGAGGTGGAAAAAATAAATAATCCCCGCGCGCCATTTACTAATGTCCGCGCAGGGTTTGATAATCCTCGCGCAGCATTTGATAATGTCCGCGTAGCGTTTACTAATCCTCGCGCGGTATTTGATAATGCCCGCGCAGTATTTGATAATGTCCGCGCAGCGTTTACTAATCCTCGCGCGGTATTTGATAATATCCGCGCAGCGTTTGCTAATCCTCGCGCAACGTTTGCTAATCCTCGCGCAGCATTTGATAATGTCCGCGCAGCGTTTGATAATCCTCGCGCAGCATTTGCTAATCCCCGCGCAGCATTTGATAATGCACTGCGAACACAAATAATCACGCCATTTTCAAAGAAATATTTTCATCCTGCTGCAAAAACCGCATCATCGGCAGTTGTTTTTCTAAAATCTCCTGAAAACCTTACAAAA
>JBBRND010000041.1:0-31847 GCA_038230515.1 Bacteroidia bacterium
CCAGACACGCCTCTTTAAAAATTGGTTCCGCGTTAGCGGAATGCCGCAGGCAAAATTTTTAAACAGCGTGGGCGGCATGACGAAGCCCTGCGGCTTGAGCAATATTTTTTCTTCTTCATCCCAATTTGTGGCAAGAAAAAAGTCCGCCTCGCAACGGACTTTTTTCTTAATTCGTATTTCGTTCTCATTCGTATTTCGCAGGTCACCTTTCTTCTCATTTCGAAGATCACCTTTTTCATTTGTAAAACTTGTCCTTCCACTGAAGGATTCGCATCCATTCGCTATTCGTACAACCACTTTAATCGTTCCCTCCCGTTAAGCGCGGCTGTTTCTCCCCTCTCCCCTGGGAGAGAGGCCTCTTTTTCTCTCAATTTCGCATACATTCTGGGCTCCTGCCTGTCTCCTTGCTGTCTCCTTGCTGTCTGGTTGCTGTCTGGTTGCTGACTCCTCCCTGTCCACCTCGGCTCAGAGCCATGCAATCAAAGGCAAAAAGTGCTATCAGTAAGTTTGCTAAATATGTTCGCAATCTCTTACACCACACATCATTCTTTTTCATTACTTTCGCGCCCCGTTAAGAAAAAAGTAAGCAACTTTAGTAGAAAACGGGGTCATCTCAAATCAAACCAATGTCAGTAGGAATTCCAATTCGTAATATCGCCATCATCGCCCACGTTGACCACGGCAAAACCACGCTCGTGGATAAAATGCTCCATCAGTCAAACCTCTTTCGCGACAACCAGGAAACTGGCGATCTCATTCTCGATAACAATGAACTCGAGCGCGAGCGCGGCATCACCATCGTTGCAAAAAACGTAAGCATCCGTTACAAGGAAGTAAAGATTAACATCATTGATACTCCCGGTCACGCTGATTTCGGTGGCGAAGTAGAGCGCGTTCTCACCATGGCAGACGGTGTGCTTCTCCTCGTTGATGCCTTTGAAGGTGTGATGCCCCAAACAAGATTTGTACTTCAAAAAGCGTTAACGCTTGGCTTGAAACCCATCGTTGTTATTAATAAAGTGGACAAAGAAAATTGCCGTCCGGATGAAGTACACGAACAGATATTCGAACTCTTCTTCAACCTCAATGCGAACGAAGATCAGTTGGATTTCCCAACGCTCTACGGCTCATCCAAACATGGATGGATGAGTACTGACTGGAAAAAACCAACCGAAGATATTTCTGCTTTGCTCGATGCAATCGTTCAGCACATACCTGCACCGCTTGCCCACAAAGGAATTCCGCAGATGCTCATTACCTCACTTGATTACAGCAGCTTCGTAGGACGCATTGCGATTGGTAGAATTACGCGCGGTACGCTCCGCGAAAGCATGCCCGTGTCCTTGATGAAACGTGACGGAAGCATCATCAAATCGCGCATCAAAGAACTTCATAGCTTCGAAGGTCTTGGTCGTTCAAAGAAAAACTTTGTAGATGCAGGAGACATTTGTGCAATTGTCGGTCTCGAGAATTTCGATATTGGCGATACCGTTTCCGATTTTGATAAACCGCTTGCACTTCCATCCATTGCTGTTGACGAACCAACCATGAGCATGTGGTTCACCATTAACAACTCACCATTTTATGGCAAAGAAGGAAAGTTTGTAACCTCACGCCACCTGCGCGAACGTTTGTATAAAGAGATTGAAAAGAATCTCGCACTGCGTGTTGAAGACACCGCCTCACCCGATGCCTACCTCGTTTTCGGAAGAGGTATTCTTCACCTTTCCATTCTTATCGAAACAATGAGGAGAGAAGGATACGAGTTGCAGGTCGGTCAGCCGCAGGTAATCGTAAAAGAAATAAGTGGGGTGAAACACGAACCATTTGAGGTGCTCACGGTAAATGTTCCTGAGGAATTTGCAAGCGCAGTAATCAATCAGGTTACGCAGCGCAGAGGAGAACTTCTCGTAATGGAACCCAAAGGGGACGTTCTCCATCTTGAATTCAACATCCCAGCAAGAGGAATCATCGGGTTAAGAAATAATGTACTCACAGAAACCCGTGGCGAAGCAGTAATGGCACACCGTTTTAAGGAGTACCTGCCGTGGAAGGGAGATATTCCTGGTCGCATAAACGGAGTATTGATTTCAATGGATAAAGGAAAAGCAACTGCATACTCAATTGACGCACTTCAGGACAGAGGTAAATTCTTCATTGGTCCTGTTGACGATATTTATGCAGGACAAATCATCGGAGAGCATATTCGTCCAGGCGATCTTGTAATTAACGTAACACGCACCAAGAAACTTACCAACATGCGCGCGTCCGGAAGTGATGACCATGTGCGCATCACTCCAAAGATAAACTTCTCTTTAGAAGAAGCAATGGAATACATTGAGAAAGATGAGTATATTGAAGTAACTCCGAAAGCAATCCGCATGAGAAAGATTATTCTTGACGAAAACGAACGGAAACGTTCACAAAAAAATATTTAACAAACTTTTGCTGAACAATTATATTCTTTTAAGTTTGCCGCTCTTAATTCACCTTAAACCACATATTACTATTCCATGAAGTATTCACGAATCATTTCATTATTTGCCATCTCCGCAGCCATCGTAGGTTGCAACGGTCTTGGCAAGATGTCGAAAAATGCCGGCACCGTTAAATACGAAGTTACCCCAAATCCTTTGGAGATGCATGGTGACAGCATTGCGATATCAATTAAAGGAACTTATCCTGCAAAGTACTTTGCGAAAAAAGTTTCCTTAACAATTACTCCAGCTTTGAAAAGTTCAACAGGAGAAAAATCTTTCAAGCCCGTAAATATTATTGGTGAGAAGGTAGAAGCAAACGGAACCAAGATCAACATGAAAGCTGGTGGCAACTTTACGTACACCGATAAAATGGCTTACACACCCGATCTTCGCGCAGCCGATGTAATGCTAAACATCAAAGGCATGAAAGGAAAAACCACAAAGGATTTACCTTCTGCTAAAATTGCAGATGCAACAATCACCACTCCTTTGTTAGTAAAGAGCGATGAAAAAACGCTCATTGGAAAGGACAACTTCCAGCGCATTGTGCCGGTAACTTACGATGGAAGACTTTATTATCCCGTAAATGCTTCAACCGTGAATACAAGTTTCAATCAGAAGAAAACAGGTATAAGCAACAAAGCAGAAGCAGCAGCACTCGACAGCATTCTTAAAACATGTACTTCTGCAAATATGAATTTGAAAAGTATTGATGTGAACGGAAATGCATCGCCCGATGGAAAACTTGCTCTCAACACAAAACTTTCTGATAGCCGTAGCAAAACATCTGATAAATTTTTAGTTGAACGTTTCAAGAAAATGAAAATGAAAGCAGACAGCATTCCAGTGAACATGAGTTCCACAGCAGAAGACTGGCCCGGCTTTCAAAAGTTGATGCAGGAAAGCGATCTCGGAATGAAAGATGTAGTCCTCCGCATCGTTGCATCAAACAGCGATCCTGAAGCGCGCGAAATGGAAATAAAGAAAA
Organism: Bacteroidia bacterium; assembly: GCA_038230515.1. Lineage (GTDB taxonomy): Bacteria > Bacteroidota > Bacteroidia > AKYH767-A > 2013-40CM-41-45 > JAPLDB01. Next base: position 3,469 of record JBBRND010000041.1, read on the forward strand.
TGGGAAAAGCATACAAGGAAATTGCTGAAGGAGTATTACCGAAGTTGAGAAAATCAAACTTCACTTTTAATGCTGACAAAATCGGCAGAAGTGATGAACAGATTTCTGCACTTGCAAAATCAAACCCTGATTCATTGAGCGTGGAGGAAATTCTTTATGCAGGAACATTAACTGCTGATAATGCAGAGAAGTTGAACATTTATTCTGCTGGCGAAAGAATTTATCCGCAGGACTGGCGTTGTGCAAACAATACAGGCATGGTGAAATTCTGGACTCATGATGTGGACGGAGCAATGGCTGAGTTTTCAAAAGCCGATCAGTTAAATGCAAACAATGCAATTGTGATGAACAACATGGGTGCTTGCTACCGTCAGAAAGGTGATCGTGCAAAGGCAACTGAAATGTACGGAAAAGCAATGAGCGCAGGACCAGAAGTTGGAGAGAACATGGCAATCATTGACATTCTTAACGGGAAGTATTCTGACGCAGTAAGTCATTCAGGAAGTGCCGTAACATTTAATGCTGCTCTTGCCAAACTTCTTTCAGGTGATAAAGACGGAGCAATGAGTACGGTTAGTGCTTCTCCTGATAAAGACTCGGCAATAGGGATGTATCTGAAAGCCGTTATCAGTGCACGCAAAGGCGATGCAGCAGGAGTAATCAGCAACCTTACAGCAAGCATTGCAAAAGACTCAGGCATGAAAGCAATGGCAAAAGATGACCGCGAGTTTATCAAATGGTTCAGCGATGCCGGATTCAAAGCAATCGTTCAGTAAAAGATAAATAAATTTAAAGAAAAGCTCTCTTCGAAAACTCGAAGAGGGCTTTTTCTTTTTAAGAAACCATTTTCAAACCTAGATCAACTGGCGGTTTATGGTGCTCTTCTCCGCAGCTCCTCTATTGAAACCGGGAGACGGATTTTCATTGGAAGTTAAAGCGTAGAATAACTGCCAGCGCATCATACTACTTCATTTCTCTCTTCAACTTCTGTTCAATTTTTAGTGTCACCTTTGCAGAATGAAAAGATGGCTGTTATCAGTGGTGTGTATTGTAGCTTGTTTTACAGCACAGGCACATCATCGAATCAAAAAGATACTGCCGCCATGCGGAGGAGTTGAGAGATGGGATATTAAAGTGCTGACCGATTCTGATGTTACAAACGTAAATTTTATACCGGTTCCAACCACTGTTGATAGTTTAATAAATATTATTGTGCCCAATCACACTTCAGGCACACCCCGCATGGCTGGCATTGAAGATCAGGTGTACAAAATCCGCTGCCACATCACCATCAAAAAAATAGAATCTGATGATGACTACCACCTCGTAGTGAGCGACACTTTCGGCAACACCATGATTGTTGAAGTTCCAGACCCTCTCTGTTCATCCGTTTCAGCTTCTGCTTATGTTAACCAGTTTATTTCAGCAAGAACTTTTGTTGATACAAACATTGCAGTGGGAAATGTTTACAATGTAAATCTTCCTGATGTAGAGATAACAGGTGTTTCGTTTGCCGACATAGAACACGGACAAACCGGAGCCGCCCCAAACCAGATGGAACTCCATCCCGTCCTTGATATTCAGTTCGCACCTACTATCGGCATTAACGAACTGCCTGAAGGATTGCTTTCTGTAAACGTTTCTCCAAACCCTGCGCATGATAAAATTTTTGTAGCAGTACATTCAAAAGAAAGCAAATTGAAAAAGTGTGAGTTCCTTATTTATAATATGCAGGGCACCGAAGTAATTCGCTATCCACTTCCTGTTGAATCAGAAAACAGCATTTCAACTTCATTGAATACAACTCATCTTCCTAACGCTGTTTACATTTATCGCATCACCAGCAATGGCAAGTTCATTTATGACGGGACCCTTACTATTCAATAGAGTTTTATATTCCTGGCTACTGCGATGCTACGCGGAAGCTATACAAACACTTTCTTCCCAATAAAAAAGCCGCTCCACATTTACGCGGAACGGCTTTGAATTAACCTGAATTCTTAAACTTATTTGTCGAGAATCAATCGTTGAACTAAATTCTCACCATCGTTCGTCAACTGAACAAAGTAAATTCCTTTGCTTGTTGAAGAAAGATCGAAAGCATATTTGTTGTTTCCGTTCGCAACGATAACTTTTTGCGAAGTGATTTCTTTCCCAACAATGTCAACTACTCTGATAGTTGCAGTTCCCTCCGTAGCCGAAGTGAACCCAATAGTTACCGCACCTGTAGATGGATTTGGATACACCACCATTTCGTTCATTGCTGCAACCGGCTCAGTAATAACATCAGCACTTTCGCGCCATGCTGTGCTGCCAACGCTGATTAAAAGATCGTAACATACTGTTGAACTGTTTGCTCCACTGTAACCATAAACTTTTGCATAGTAAGTAGCAGCAGTGCTGGTGTTTCTCTTTATCTGCTCTGCAGTTGTTCCGCTATTTTGAGAAGTAGCAAGTACAGATCCTGATGAACTGTACAATTTGAGATCGTAATCAGCTGGCAGATTCGTCAAATCAAGTTTCACATTTGTATTTGGTGAAGTAGTAGTGAATTTGAAATAATCATTATCGCCACTTTGAGAAATCATACCTGTAATATGAACGTTGGTAGCCACAGTTGGTGCAGTACCTCTTGTGTTGTTCGGCTCATACACATCAGTGCAACCACCTCCGGCAGAGGAAGTAGTAAACGTAGCTGACCCTGAGAAAGCACTTGATGTTGAAGAGCAAACCGTTTGCACCTGCCACTCATAATTAGTAGAAGCAGTAAGTCCGCTGATTGCTTTTGAATTTGTAGATGATGTTGTAGAAGTCCATGAACCTGCACCGACAACACGATACTGCACGTTGTAACTAACAGCGCCTGTAACTGCAGTCCAGTTCAAAGTTGCAGCAGAAGAAGTAATGCCAGCAGTTGACTGACCACCTGCAACTCCGCATGAAGTAACAGCAGATGTAGTGAAGGTAGTAGACCCTGTGAATGCAGACGAACCACCTGAGCAAACAGTTTGCACTTGCCACTCATAATTGGTAGAGGCAGTAAGTCCGCTGATTGCTTTTGAATTTGTAGATGATGTTGTGGAAGTCCATGATCCTGCACCAACCACTCGATATTGTACGTTATAGCTAAGAGCACCTGTAACTGTACCCCAGTTCAGCGTTGCTGAAGAAGAAGAAATGCTGGTAGTAGAAAGACCTGTTGGAACATTGCAAGTGCCACCGGTAACAGGAACACAACCTTGAGAAGAAAGAATACTAACTCGGGCACCACCAGTTGCAAACAATGCCTGCATTCTTGAAGTTTGACCTGCCGTAAACATATTCATGCAACCATCGTCAGTATAATCCATGTAGTTCATAAACATCACACCGTTGCCTGAAGAGCATGCATCCGTATGAGGGAAAGTGGGACAGCCATAATTTTCAGAACCTTGATTCGGAGTATCTCCAACATTATCAGTTCCCGAACAAGAACCACCATCATCACCCCAGATGTGATAAAGATTCAACCAGTGGCCTATTTCATGTGTAGCAGTTCTTCCTAAATCATACGGAGCTGCAGTGCCATGATGTGCAATACTTCCAAGAGAGGAATATAAAAATACTACACCATCAGTAGCAGCAGGGCCACCCGGAAACTGAGCGTAACCAAGTAATCCGCCACCGAGATTGCAAGACCAGATGTTGAGATATTTTGTGGCATCCCAAGCATTATCACCACCGGTAGATGCAGATTTTACTTTATCGTTCGAAGAAAAAGAAGATGTAGTTGTTGATTTGTGAACAACACCGGTAGTAGCAACTCCATTCGGATCGCGAACAGCCAAACAAAACTGAACCTGAGTATTTGCAGCAACACTCTGCCAAACGGATGGAGTATTTCCTGCATCAGAATTCAAACGGGCATAGTCAGCGTTCAACTGATCTAATTGATACTGGCATTGCGCATCTGAAATATTTTGTGCTGAATTCGCATACACAACGTGAAACACAACCGGAACTGTAACGATTGCCTGTGCAGTGTTCCCCGAATGCTTTTGCGCTGCGATGTATGCATTGGTTTGATTTTCGATCTGCTGCATGCGTCCAGCCAACGTTGGATCATTTGCCAACTGTTGTTGAAGAACGTCCATTGTACCGCAGGTACGTTTTAGAGGATTTGTTGCGAATGCAAAGATTACAGATAAGCCGAGCACTCCTGATAGAAGTAGTTTTTTCATACAATTAATAGTTAGGTTTTAATATTAAAATTTAGGAAAGGCAATAGTAGCGGGCTGTTTGGGATAAATTATGAAGGTTGCCCTATTTTATTACAAAGTTATGAATAAACATTATGAATATGCAAATTTATATCCGACACCTCGAATAGAAAAAAAGTATTTCGGGTTTTTAGGGTCTGTTTCAAAGTATTTGCGGAAGGCAAGAATGAAATTATCCACCGTTCGTGTAGATGGAAAAATATCATATCCCCATACCGTTTCAAGAATCTGTTCGCGCGATACCACTTCATTCTTTCGTTCAATCAAAAGTTTCAGTAACAGAATTTCTTTCTTAGTCAGTTCAACTTTCTTTTTGTCTTTGCCGATTACTTCAAACGTAACAAAGTTCACTTCATTATTTCCAAACTTAAATTTTTCATTCAGTTCTACCCGCTCTGCTTTGCTGAGTCCGCGTTTTATCAATGCCTGCACCCGCAATAAAAATTCTTCAAGGTTGAATGGTTTGGTCAGGTAATCATCAGCGCCACGTTTCAATCCCAAAATTTTATCTTCACTTGTACTTTTTGCAGAAAGAAATAAAATAGGAACTGTGGAATTATGCAACCGGATTGCTTCGCACACTCCGAAGCCATCCAGTTCAGGAAGCATCACATCAAGGATTACAAGATTAAATTTTTCTCCCTTAAAAGTCTTTACTGCCTGCGTGCCTGTACCTGCAATCTTTACATCGTACCCTTCCATTTCAAGATTGAAAGAAATAGATTCTGCCAAATGCTCTTCGTCTTCAACAAGCAGAATGCGGATGTTGCGTTCCATGCGGGTAAAAATAAGTCATCATTTTGGATTGAATAAAATCTATTTGTAACCGCAGTGTAATATTTCACATAGGGTTCAATCTCATTTACTACTTTTGAAAACAGAAAAATGAAACAAACGCTTCTCCTGCTTTTTATTTTTTTCTCTTATTTTTCTTTTGCGCAACAAATAAAACGTTGTAGTTCGGCAGAATATTTAAAGCAGTTGGAAGATAACGATCCTGCTTTTGCTCAAAGGCGCTTGCACATTGAAAATGATATGCAGCAATGGATCAGCTCTCATTCAACCAATCAGCAGCGACAGATCGTTACCGTTCCTGTTGTATTTCATCTTCTCTATAACGACTCTTCACAAAACCTTGATGACTCAATTATTCTTTCTCAAATGGAAGTAATCAATGAGGACTACAGACGATTGAATGCTGACACTGGTCAAACTCCTCTTGCATTCAGGGCAGTAGCAGCTGATTGCGAAATAGAATTTTGTTTAGCGAAACGAACGCCTGATGATCAACCTACCAACGGCATCATTCATAAGTTCACCAGTGTGACATCTTTTACAAGTTATGATGATCCAAAACTCGATTCCACAGGAGGCGATAGTGCATGGGATGCCACAAGGTATCTGAATGTTTGGGTTGCTTCTTTTACGAATCCTAACTTTCTTGGGCTTGGTACTTTTCCCGGTGGCGATCTTGCTCATGATGGAGTAGTGATGAATTACAAAGCATGTGGCAGAATCGGCAGTCATTTATTGACGCACTACGATAAAGGCAGAACTTTAACTCACGAAATAGGGCATTGGTTTAATCTTATTCATCCGTGGGCTGATGATGGCGGAGGGTGCAGCGTTGATGATCTGGTTTCTGATACTCCCTTACAAGCCAGCGAAACTTATGGTTGTCCCTCCTATCCGAAAACAGACAATTGCACTTCTTCATTTCCCGGCATCATGTTTATGACATACATGGATTATACGGACGATGAGTGCATGAACATTTTCACGCTAGGGCAAAAAGCAAGAATGCTTGCTGCGCTAAACGTAGATCGCGCCTCCATCCTTACCAGCAACGGATGCCTGTCAGTCGGCATTGATGAAGCAGAGTTGAAAAACTTAGTGAGTGTTTATCCAAACCCTGTGAGTACTCAGTTGGCAATAAGCAGTAGGCAGTTGGCAATAAATACGATGACAATCTACGATTTGCTGGGCGAAAAGGTGTTGGCTGTTACTCCCCTCTCTCTTGGGAGAGGGGCTGGGGGAGAGGCCGATGTTTCCTCGCTTACTCCCGGCATTTACTTTTTGAAACTCACTTCTGATAAAGGTAATGTAATGATAAAAGTGGTGAAGGAGTAGCGAGAGAAAATTAAGCGATCTAAAAAAAATTTGCCCTTCTTTTACTTTCACTTTTTATTTGGGAACAGTAGTGCAGTATTGTTTTATGAAAGCATAAGCTGCCGGAATGCCTAACTCCCCTGCTTTGCTAAACTCATTGCATGCAATACTTTTCTCGTTGAGGTAATACGTTACAAATCCCATGTTGAAATACGCTTCCGCGAAATCAGATTTTGTTTTTATCGCTGTTTCATAATCTTTAAGCGCACCGTAAAAATCGGAAAGCGCGCATTTAAGATTCGCCCTGTTGAAGTAAGCAAACGAAAAAGATGGTTGCAATTGCAGTGCTTTTGTGAAATCGGAAATTGCAGACAAACGTTTTTCTTTTACCTGACTTGCATTCTTATCAGATGAGGTTATTCCTGTTGATGGTCCGTCATTATTGTTAGATGCTTCAATCTCCCGGCAGGTAATTATTCCTCTTTGAAAGTAAGCCATTGCATTGGCTGTATCTTCTTCTACGATTTTATTTATTGCTTCAAATGCATCAGTGAGTAAATAATTGTTTGTTTTCTGAATCACCACTGCAAGCGAAAAATTTTTAGTGTGCGGCTGATTGGCAATCGTATCGTCCGATTGAATTTCATTGTTTGTAAAACAGTATGATTTATTTTCCTGCTTGTTTATTTTAGTAAGTAACGGATCAAATAGATAACGACTGTTTTTAGCAGTGCCTTTTTCTGCAATGTAAAAGAATGGTTGAAACTGAACATTGAGAGTATCCAATCTTGTTTTAGGCGTGCTGTTAAAATCTGCACTTAAATGCAAAAGGTTTTCAACCAACGTTGAATCATGACTTAGCTGTATATTATTTTTCGAATGGAAAACCTCGCTCATGGTCTTGCCGGTTTCAAGATCTTTTTTTGCTCCCGCAATGTCATGTACTGCCGTTTTAACCTCTGCGCGATTGTAATACGCTTCCATCATGTAAGGATACAATTCTATAATTCTATCGTAGTCCTTTATTGCATCTTTAAAATCTTTTGTGTTCTGCTCGAGTTTTGCGCGGTTAGAAAGCGCCTGAATATTATCAGGATCGAGAATGAGGACTTTATCAAAATCCCCGATGGCACTTTTGTATTTCTTGATGTTTGAATAAAGAGCACCACGGTTAAAATAAGCATACGAATTGCGTGGCTCATACAATAACACGGTATTGTAATCGCGAAGCGCTGCTTTGTTGCTATCCGTTTTTACTTCTGCATCTGCGCGGTAGAAGTAAGCGAGAGTAGAAGCAGTATCAATTTTTATTGCAGCATTGTAATCTTCAATTGCCCCGCAGTAATCCTCTGCTTTATAGAGCGTGCTTCCTCTTTTTATATGCGCATCTTCATTCTTCGAATTTATTTTTAGTGCCTTATCGTAATCGGTAATAGCTTCAGCATAATTGCCCTGCTCGCTTTCCGCAGTCGCCTTGCATAAATAAACATCTTCGCCAATTGACTTTAAATTAAGTGCTTTCTCACAATCCCCGATTGCTCCTTTCAGATCATTCCCTGCAAGCTTTGCATAAGCCCGTTGCAGATACAGCTTTGGATTGTCAGCTTCCTTTTCGATTACTTTATTAAAATCTTCAATGGCTCCGCTGTAATCAGATAATCTGTAGCGCACTTCTGCCCTGTAGCGATACGCATCGTAAAAGATCGAACTGTAATTTGAGAGTGCCATTGTAAAATCTTCTTCAGCGCCTGTGTTATCAAACAGGGAAAATTTACTTGCAGCCCTGTAGAACCATGCTTCGCAATTGCCCGGCTCTACGGTTACACAAATATTCAGCTTCGCAATGGCATCGGTATAATTTTCCTTTTGCACATCGCGTATTGCCTGCTTAAGAAGCGCATCAATATTGTATTGTGAAAAAGCAGGTGTTGCAAAAAATAATTTCAGAAATAATACAGCGAAAATTTTTCGTGAAATGTTAGTTCGACTGAGAATGCTCACTGCCTTCGATTCGTTGTTTAAAATGACAAAAGTATTTCACGAAGGTGAGGATACAGTGTTGTTTGCAAAAGCAGAAAATCACTAACGGATTGAGAACACCTCAGGATTTACGTTTTAGAAATGTTTCCATGCAAAGGATAACTACAAATAAAACGCCCATAGAAATTATCCATCCGAAAGCAACTTGTTGTGCAAGTAAGCCAATTCGTTCTTCAACCTTGTGCATGGAACGCCCAGCTGCTGCAAAATATAAATTACTTCCTTCCGTTTTGCTGATTACAAGTGCCTGCCGAATACCTGGCCGCGGCTGCCAGGTAATCATATCCTCCCCTTTTTTTCTTACATAATCCAAAACACCTTTTGGTAATTTAGGAATTTTACCATCCAGAACAGCATTTGAAGCGACCACATTTTCTGAAGCATCATAAATAATCAGATAGGGCGAAAGACTCCTCGAAATATCAACGGGCTGGGAGGCGGCAACGAGCGATTTCGCGTCTGCACCATAGCTTAATGAGTATGCGGCACCTTCCGCCATTTCATATTGCGGGTCGTTTGCCGACTGACGGTAATTCTGTTGCCCCACAGTATAAACGATTCCACAAAGCAACGTAATAACGGCAGCAAATGGTAGCCAGCGTTTGACCACAGAAATAAATTTATTCATTTCAATTTTTACTTAGTTCAATGCATTGAAAATATTTGTTGATTACTCAAATCCAATTCTCTTAATCTCAACTCGATGGAGGTAATGAGTGTTTTGGAGGCGATTTTCATTTCGCAGATTTTAAATTAGTTGTCCTCAATCACCAGCTTCTCCACCGCCAACGTTTTATTATTTTCTGTGAGGCGAAGAAAATATAAACCGCTTACAAGATGATCGCGATGCAGCGTAACCGTTTGTCCCGTTAGATGATTCAGTTGCTTTACTTGTTGCCCATAGATGTTGTAAACGGTGAGAGATGCATTGGTGAAAGAGGTGGAGGAGTGGAGGGTTGTTTCGGAGGAAGTGGGGTTGGGGAAGAGGGAGATTGAATTGTTGTTTGTAATTTCATTTACGAAAGTTGCAAAACTACATATCGAATCAAAAGGCAAGAAAGAAACAAGTCCGTAATTTACGTTATCATACCCATCATAAATTACTGCTTCGGTAGAAGCAGAATCAGCAGTACACCAGTAGTTATGACTTACATCTATATTACCAGTTGCTCCGTAAAATAAATCATAGTTGGTATTGCTGCAAATCATATTACAACTTATTGTACCTCCTGAACTGTACAAATTTATCCCTGTATCATTATCCTCAATGATATTACTTGTAATTGTAAAATTGCCGGCAACATTATCAATGCCTGTACTGCCGTATCTAATTGTATTTCCTCTTACAATTATCCCAAAACTGCCTGTGGGGCAAGTTATGTTTGCGCCAGTATTGTGTTCAATAAGGTTTCCGTCAATTGTTGAAATACCAGTTGAAGCAAGAATGGTATTAATGCCTATTCCGTTGTATCTCACCTTACAATTGCCAATAGAATCATAGCCTGCGCTTATTCCGAATACACTGTTTGAATCAATAATGCAATTTTGAATTGTGCATGCCCCCGCCTCTATCCCTGTTTGATTGTGAACGGCTGTGCAACTGTCAACTAAAAAATAGACAAGCCATCCACCCATTTGATTGTAATCAAAAATACAATCTCTTATCGTGTTATTGTATGTGTAATAATTGTGAAAAATCATTGTCGCCTGCATTCCGTTAGTATTATTAGAAAAATGACAATGGTGTATCATTGAAGATAAAAAGTGCCAGAATAATCCGTTACCATTGAACGAGAAATTGCAATAGTCCATTCGCGGGAAAAAGGAAGAATTATTGTCTATTAATATCAATCCATCATTTGTATTGTAAGTAAAATTGCAGTAGTTTATTTGTGAAGAGCCAATAGTTTCCAAATCCATACCCGTATTGTTGTAATTGAAATTACTGTTGTATATCACTGCTACTTGCGAATTACTTCCAGAACCAATAAATTGTAAGCCGACTAAGTTTTGATCGAAGCTAGAATTATTGACAATCACAGTATCTGAAACATTGACATGAATACCAATACCTGCATACCTGAAATTACAATAATTAAACCTTGGTGTAATGTTGCCTCCGTTTAAATAAATGCCGGAATAACTTCCTGCCACAGGAGTAAGCGAATTGCTTGTAAAAGTTATCGAGTCAGTAATTGTTCCCATTGCGATAAGTTGCGCTTGCCGTATTTCCAGTTGATTGCTGGAATCAAACTTCACCACCACTCCCGGCTCAATCGTTAGCGTAACTCCCGGAAACACAACAACGGTATCAGTAACAATGTAAGGACTGTTTGCAAGTGTCCATGTAGTGTTAGCATAAATTCCACCGCTCACGTTTGTTTGTGAGTGTGCAGTTTGTAAAATGAAAGTGGAGAGCGCGAGGAGTAAAAAACATTTTTTCATTGGCAGTTGGTTTTAAGGTTTTATCATCAATACAACCGTTAACGCATTCTTTCGAAAAATATTGTGTGCGATTTTTTTTTGGCATTGGCAATCGCCATTCAATTCCCTGCATCAAAACTACTGAAAGTTGTGCTTGCGCAACACAAAAGAATAAGAATGCATGTAACTCTGCTTCCGCCTTCCGGCAACTACTTTTCAAATTTCCTTTTTTCTTTCGCCACGCATTTTCCTACCTTCTCCCCTGCTTTTAATTCGTTTACAAAAAATCCGGTGAGCGGATAATTTTTTTCTTCACGTTTGCGTTATCGAAATGGCAAAGCAGAGCGCCTAAACAAGAGTGCTGTACTTTTTTGTTTCCTTAACTCCTCTCTGATGCAGCAGAATCAACACCACGAAAACTGCCACGACCGCGGCAGCTACATTTTCCTTCCGTTCGAAAACAAGCGGGTGAGATATTTACTTCGGGAAATTATTTACTTCAAAGCGGAAAGCAATCAGGCAAGCATTCATTTTATTGACAAGCGCACACCGCACATTCTCAACATCGGCTTGAAACAGCTTGAAGAGATGCTGGGCGAGTGCTGCTTTGTGCGCTGTCATAATTCATTCATCGTGCACCTGTGCAAGATCAAATATTACAAATCGTCAAACGGAAACCATGTGGTACTTGATGGCGGTAATACCATTGCAGTGTCCGGCAATTACATTGATTATTTTCTAAAACGGCTGCAGAGAATAGATGCTCCTTCGCCTACTTTTATAAACCCGCGCGGAAAAACGCAGCATCTTCAATTGTATGAGCAGTCGCACACGGGTGGTATGCGTTTTCAGATCATCTATCTGTATCTGGGTCAGGGCAATCTACATTGCCTGTAAGCCAATCTACATATTCAAAAGCCGTTTCTACACATTAGCCGATAGAAACCGCAGAGTTGTGCCCATACATTTGGCAATGCTTTTAGCAATGCACAGCGCACCATTCAAACCTCCGTTCCTTGTTTATACAGGCAGCGCAGCAGTGCGGATGTTAAACGGATTACTCTCTAAAGTATGCAGAGTACTTCGAGAAGTTTATAGAGTACTCTGCGAAGTGTTCAGAGTTCTCTGTGAAATATTCAGAGTACTCCGACAAGAGTTCAGAGTACTCCGTCAAATGTTCAGAGTACTCCGTCAAATGTTCAGAGTGCTCTGCGAAACATTCAGAGTACTCCGGGAAATGTTCAGAGTGCTCTGCGAACTCTTCAGATTACTCTGTAAAGTTGAAATAGCTTGCCTTAACAACAATGGAGCTATCTGCCTGTCATGATTTCTATCTTTATTAAATTCATAATTAAAAACAATTAAATCGTTAATGAAATGGCAAAAAAAGAATTGATTCCTCAAACCCTTCCCGGCTTTGACGTTTATATACGCAAAGCAATTATTTACCTGATGGAAGTGGAGCCGCCCGGACCGGATGAGCGCTTTAAACGGCTGGGCATAACGCAACTTGAAATGGATAAAGCCAAAGGGTATCGTGACGAATGGTGGACGGGAAATCCTGCTGCCAAGGGTGCCTATGAACTGCACACCAATGAAGATACCAAAACAAAAAGCACGCGCAAAACGGTGACGCGCATTATGAATGAATTTACTCCTTTCTTCAGCAACCTGCTCAGGCGCATGAGTACGCTTACTTACACGGTTACTGATAAAAGCACGCTGAACATTCCGGAACGTGATACAATCATTTCTGCGCGTACAAAAATAAACGATGCGCCTGATGCAACCGTTACTCAGAAAGGTGGCGGTATTATGAGAATGCGCGTGCGGGTTAATGGCGATGGTGACCGTTCAAGCATGCACCCCATGGCTGATGCGATAGAGGTGAAATATTTTATCGGGGATAATCCACCGGCAGATCCTGATTTAATGACAAAGCAGGTGATAAGCACAAGCGCACTTTTTAATGTAGATGCGGGCTCTACAAACAAGGGCAAAAATTTTACTGCATATTGCCGCTATGTAAACATCAGCAATCCGGAAAACAACGGCCCGTGGAGTAACATTGTGCAGGGAATGATAGCATGAGGTATTTTCTAATCTGAAAAATAATATTTCAGGCGCTCCTAAGTCCCGATAAAAAATGCCGCGAATAAAAAACTCCCCCCGAAATCCGGAGGGAGTTTTTTGCATTTAGGAATTCTTGTGATCTATTTCTAATTAGTGATGTCCGCCATCAAGATGGATCACCCTGCTTTCGCCATTCTTAGTAACAGTAGCAAGATCATCGCAGGCACCTGAACCGAAATCAATAGAGCGATTCGGGCGGCTGTTGTTAGGCACAACAGCGATTGTTCCTGCAGTTATATATGCGCAGCTAAGATCGCGGATAATGTTTGTAAATGTCAAACTCGCACTGTTTCCGCTTTGGGTGTCGGCATGAGTTGCAGTACCATTAATCTTGTAGATATGATTGGTACAAACAGTGTCGCCATAACCCTGGGTAATTTCGCGGGTGCGGGTGCTTGTCCAGGTACGGGTACTTCCGTCATTCGAACGTGTAAAGGTCAGGTTTGCAGTGATGGACCATGTGCAAGTGTTTGATGCAGGTCCATTGTTTACAACGTGGCGTGTGCCAGTAACTTTGTTATCATCAATGTAGAAGTTGTCGAAAGTTGCATCCCATGATGCGCCCGGAGTCCAGTAATTGCCGCCTTGATAATGAATGATGATGTTACCATCGCGTGTATGTCCATTGCGACCATTGCAATGATCGAAGTGAATGGTGCAGGTTGAAGCAGCTGAATCCCAAGTAACTGTGCTACATTCGCTCAGTTCTCCGTTTGTAGAATATCCGTAACGTCCGTCAGCACTGCCGCTGTGCGAATTGAACGCTTGGGTAACCGTGTTGTCAACAGAAGTGCTGACGTCTTCACTTTGACTGATGTCCTGCGCCTCAGCAGAATAGTTTTCATTTGTGGCTTGCTCTTTTTTGCAACCGGTACCGAGCGTAATGCTTACAAGCGCTGCACCGATCATTAACATTGGAAACAGATTTTTACTTTTCATTTGTTTATAAATTTAAATTGTTTAACTTTTTTTCCTGATTTGGTTCTATGACGCAAAGTAAAACAAGAAGGTTTAAGCCAATTTTATTTTTTTTGAAAAATACTTACCATACATCTTTTTTCATTCTGAATACAGAATTAAAGTTGCAACGCAAAGTGAAAACTGGTGATATTGAAGCCATACCGCAGATAAAGCCGATGTGCATCATAGCGCCCGGGATTGCTGCCACTATCGAGATGAACCTGATTGCAATTATTTTTTCGTGCTTCGTTTACAATATAATCAAGCAACATTCGCGCATACCCTTTCTTTCTTGACTCCGGCAGGCAGGATAGATCATCCACATAAATTGCCTTGCCCCAAAGAAGATGCTCGGTGTAATGATAACCGCTTGCGGCAATTATTTTCCCGTTTTCTTCAATAGAGATAAGATGATAGCCGCGCGAGATAAAACCAGAAACAGTTTCAACAAAATTTTCTTTGACCAGATGTGGACGCAGAGTATGCATCACTTCGAAACAGGAAATAATTTCTTTTTCGCTCCGAACGGTTTTAATTTCCATGAACTTAATAAGTAGTTAGATGTTAGTGAATGAAGTTTAATTTTGCAGATCAAAAGTATAACATTGGAAAAGCCGTTGAACATTTTGTTTGAAGATAATCACCTCATCATTGTGAATAAACATTCAGGTGATATTGTGCAAGGAGATAAAACAGGGGACAAACCGCTGGTTGAAAAAGTAAAAGAATACATCAAAGAAAAATATCAAAAGCCCGGAGATGTTTTTCTAGGAATGCCTCACCGCATAGACCGCCCCACTACAGGCATTGTAATCTTTTGCCGCAACAGCCGCTCCCTTGAACGCATCAATCAAATGTTCAAAGACAAAGCTATTAAGAAAACTTACTGGGCAATTGTAAAAGAAAAACCTGCTATGGAGGCAGATAAACTGATTCATTTCCTGAAGAGAAATGAATCACAAAATAAAAGCTACGCTTCAGATGAACAGAAACCCGAATCACAACGCGCAGAACTGGACTACAAAATAATTTCACAAAGCGACAGGTATTTTCTTCTAGAAATTGACCTGCATACCGGACGGCATCATCAGATACGAGCTCAACTTTCAAAAATCGGGTGCCCTATAAAAGGTGATTTGAAATATGGATATGATCGTTCAAACGAAGATGGATCCATTTCTCTTCACGCACGAAAAGTAGAATTCATTCATCCATCCAAGAAAGAATCAATAACTGTTGTTGCTCCTGTTCCTGAAGAAAAATTGTGGAAATTTTTTGAAAAGAAGTTGAAAGATTGATCCTTGAAGTTATTTTACTTCAGATATTTCTGCTTCACTTCATCAAACGTTGGAAACTCCCTGTGATGCCATATTCCAACTACAGTTCCTTTTTTCAGAAGCATCAATCCGGGATTGGCGCGAATCATCGTCTTCAAGGTAGTTGCATCCGTGTAATAATAATCGAACATTGAATTGTGTTCATGCCGGAAAGCATCAACTTCTTTAGGGGAAGATGATGTCATGCCAATAAAATCAATTCCATCTTTGTGACAGAGAGCAACAAAGTCGTTTATTCTATTCTGCACCTTCACATTACTGTGTGAAATTTCATTTGCAACAAGAAGAAAAACTCTATCCATGGACAGCACATCGTTTGTGACATCCTTTCCATCCGCTGCCGTAATTGTGAAGTCATGAATGGCAGGATGATCCCCTTCCCGAATCATTTTATCTGTTCGGTCTACAAATTTGTAACTACTGTCAATCACTCCCAACTGATCCGTTGTTAGTTCAACCTTCTTTCCGTTCTTCTCATAAATAAAAGCCATTACCACACTGTCTCTTTTTGCTCCGGGCGGAAGTTGCATTCCTTCTTTAATATTTTTCCCTACAGCGTAAGGGCGGAAATCAATCATCGGCAATCCCCAATAATAATTGGAGAGGCAGAACATATAGGATGCAAACGCAAAAAGTCCGACCAAAATATTTCCAAACCGGTCGCGGAAGAGCATGTACATTTTGCTTTTCCCAAAAAGCAAAACGATAATGAAAAGATCGAGCACACAGTCCTTGTAAAAAGAAGTGTATGGTTTAAGCTTTATAAAATCACCGAAACAACCACAATCTGTAACCTTCATATCCCTTGCATTGAACACCCAGGTAGATGGATTGTACCAATGCTGCATGGTGTACCCGGAAAGATATGTATAGCCGGTAAGGAATGTAAAAAATATTGTGAGCGCAAAAATTAACCATAATGTGAACTTCCGATTCCATCCAATGATGAGAGCAAAACCAAGTCCCAGTTCTAGCACCAGCATAAACACCGCAAGTTGTGTTGAATAAGTACTCATCAGATCCCAAAGCCATTTAAACGATGGCCAATCCGTTTGAAATGCAGAAAAATAATCGTGCATCTTGTAACCCGTACCGAGGGGATCAACCGCTTTGATAAAGCCGGAGAAAACAAACAATGCTCCAACCAGAAACTGAATTATCCTGACAACTATTTTCATATATTAAAATAAAGAAATAATAAAATTTATTGTACAAACCTAAGCTACACTCTCTGAAAGTTTAATGAGCGCAAAGGTTGCGTAGTTCAGCATGTCGTAATAATTTGCTGCTACACCCTCACTCACGAGTGTCAGTCCATTGTGATTTTCTATTTGTTTGATGCGAAGAATTTTCATAAGAATTAAATCAGTCATTGAACTTACACGCATATCGCGCCACGCTTCACCATAGTCATGGTTTTTATTTTCCATCAACCGCTTGGCTTCACCAATGTGCTTTTCGAAATGATGGATCACTTCATCAGTAGTCATTTCAAGTTCTGTGTCGTTGTGCTTATCTAGTTGAATAAGTGCAATGATGCAATAGTTTATGATACCTTTGAATTCCGAGTCAATCCCCTCTTCAACTTTTTGCGTTCCTTTCTCTTCAATGCTACGGATTCTCTGGGCTTTGATGAAGATCTGATCCGTGATGGAACTTACGCGAAGGATGCGCCATGCAGTGCCATAATCTTCCATCTTCTTTAGAAAAATATCTTTGCACAGCGAAACTACGGTATCGTATTGTGATGATGTGTTTACCATATTAAAAAAAGCGTTCGAAGGTACATTTTTTCAAATGAAGAAATATCTAACTGTAAGAGGAAAATTACTGGATTGCTCAACACCGATGGTGATGGGGATTTTAAATCTCACGCCCGATTCATTTTATGATGGCGGTTCGTTTGAAGATGAGAATGACATTCTGCATCACGTTCATAAAATGATAAATGACGGAGCAACCATTATTGATATCGGGGCACAATCCACGAGACCGAATGCAGAATTAATTTCTGCAGATCAGGAATGGAAACGTTTGTTCCGACCGCTTGCCATGCTTCGCAGAAATTTTCCTGATACAGTTTTCTCCGTTGATACATTTTATGCAGAAGTTGCTGATTTCGCAGTGGCTGAAGGTGCCGACATGATCAATGATATTTCAGGAGGAAGTATTGATGAGAAAATGTTTGCAATGATTTCAAAACTGAAAGTTCCGTATGTACTCATGCACATTCAAGGCGCTCCGCAAACGATGCAGCAAAATCCACAATACGATAATGTTGTAAAAGAAGTAATGGATTATTTTATTGAGCGAATTCAAAAGTTGATTGCACTTGGAGTTCCTGATATAATTATTGATCCCGGATTTGGTTTCGGAAAAACAGTTGAACATAACTTTGAACTTCTTTCAAATCTCGATCTGTTTAAAATTTTCGAGCGACCTGTTCTTGCCGGGCTTTCTCGAAAATCAATGATCAACAAAATACTCGGAATAAAAGCTGAAGATGCGTTGAACGGAACAACAGTTCTCAATACACTTGCTTTGCTGAAAGGTGCAAGCATTCTGCGCGTACACGATGTAAAGGAAGCTGTTGAGACAATAAAGTTAGTAAATCATGTTAGGATGGATAGTTTTTAATTCCTAATTTCGAATTTCCAATTCAACGAATGGATTTATTTCACATTGGCTTTCTTACCGTGCGGTTAATTGATCTCATTGACATTGCACTTGCCACTTTTCTTTTGTACAAACTTTACAACCTGCTTCGTGGTGGGGTTGCAATCAATATTTTTATTGGCTTACTTATTATCTATGCGCTCTATTGGATCTGCGTGAAAGTGCTGAATATGCAATTGATCGGAACGTTGCTTGGACAATTTATTTCTGTGGGGTTCATAGCACTCATCATTGTATTCCAGCAGGAGGTAAGAAGATTTCTAGTTGTGTTGGGAACAAACAGCTATATCGCGCAGAATCCTTTCACCCGGCAAATACTTCCGTGGAACTGGCAATCGCAAAAGCGTGTGGCGCTTGATGTATCTGCAATTGTGAAAGCCTGCAGGCAAATGGCAAAAGACAGAACGGGTGCAATTATTGTTCTTGCAAAATCATCAGAGTTAAAATATTTCAGCAGCACGGGTGATTTAATGGATGCAGAAATTTCTCAGCGGCTTATTGAAAGTATTTTTTTTAAAAACAGTCCTATGCATGACGGAGCAATTATTATTGTGAACAACAAATTAAAAGCTGCGCGCTGCGTACTACCAGTTACTGAAAATATTGAATTGCCGGCTCATCTCGGAATGCGTCATCGCGCAGCAGTTGGCATTACAGAACAAAGCGATGCGCTTGCAATTGTGGTATCAGAAGAAACAGGAGAAATATCTCTCGCTCACGAAGGGCAAATAAAAATCAATATTCCGATTGATGAATTGGAGAAAAGATTGATAGAGAATTTTTCTGAGTAATAATTACTTTCTTTTCGAGCTATCCAACCTCGCCTCAAACATTTTTACCAAATCCTCATCGCTTATTCCCATTTCAATTTGGTCGAGTGATGCTTTTGCGGAAGGCGCCAACTGATGGTTCGGGAATTTTTCCAAAAACTCTTTGTAGAAAATTTTAGCAGAGTCCTTTTGCTTTAAATCATTGTCGTAAACAAACGCAAGAAGAAAATAACTCGCAGCCGCTTTGGCATGAGTTGAATATTTAAAAATGAAATCCTTGTAGATGCGCACCGCATCGTGCGCTTTTCTCATTCCGTGCGCAAGATCAGCCGCTTTGAAAAGATAATTAGGCGATGCGGTATCATCAGGAAATGTTGAAACAAATTTCTGATATGCTTCCAGTTCGCTTGTGGCAACTTTAGCGTCCAGCATTTTTGTGCTGTCATTAAAAAGTTTTTCCTCGTTCGCTTTTATCTGCTCGGAAAGTTTTTCCTTTTCTGATTTGCAGGAAAAAAAAAATGCAAGAGTGGAAATCAAAATAAATTTATTGGCAATTCTCATATTCATAAATGCTTTGTTATTCTATTGGGTTATTATTTTCTAATTGCAAACTTCATCTTGTATTCCGCTTCTACAATTCCTTTTGAAATATCAATCAGCTTGTTTTTTATCAGTCGCTTGCGCAATGGCGATAGCTTATCTACAAATAAAATCCCTTCAATGTGATCGTATTCGTGCTGAATAATTCGTGCTGCAAGTCCCGTAAAAGTTTCTGATTTGAAATTCCAATCGGCATCGTAATATTCAATATGGATGGTTTCTATTCTTGAAATATCCTCGCGCACATCAGGAATACTCAAACATCCTTCATTAAATTTCCATTCCTCGCCTTCCTCATCCAGAATTTTTGCATTGATAAAAACCTGTTTGAAATCTTTTACTTCTTCTTCATCAAAAGGTGAACCATCTGTAACAAACAAGCGGATAGGCAATCCGATTTGCGGAGCTGCCAAACCCACGCCATGCGCATTGTACATGGTTTCGTACATGTTCGCAATAAGCCCGGCAAGATTTGGATAATCCTTTCCGATCTCTGAAGCTTTTTTCTTCAGAACAGGATCGCCATAAGCTACAATTGGATAAATCACTTTATTGAAA
Organism: Bacteroidia bacterium; assembly: GCA_038230515.1. Taxonomy (GTDB): domain Bacteria; phylum Bacteroidota; class Bacteroidia; order AKYH767-A; family 2013-40CM-41-45; genus JAPLDB01. Next base: position 23,335 of record JBBRND010000041.1, read on the forward strand.
AATAAATAGTCAATTTCTTTTTTCCATAAACGACTGCAAAATAATAATCGCGCTCGTCATATCAATTAATTCTTTATTCTGTCTGTCTTTCTTTTTTACTCCGCTCATCAGTATTGCTTGCTTTGCCATTTTTGATGTGAAGCGTTCGTCATATCTTTTTATGGATATGCCCGGAAAGTTTTTCTGCAACTGTTTTACGAAATTATTAACGTGTCCTGCAATTTCAGAATCTGTTGCATTCATTTGTTTTGGTTCGCCTACTACAATACATTCTACTTCTTCACGTTGAAAATATTTCTTCAAATACTCAATTACATCTTTTGCATGAACAGTGTCGAGACCAGTTGCAATTATTTGATTTGGATCGGTAACTGCAATTCCAACGCGCTTCGTTCCGTAATCAATTGCCATTATCCTCGCCATCGCGACAAAGATGGGAAAATCCGTTGGAAGAATGGAATGCTGAAATATTGGAATCGTGAATATCGGAATGTTAAGTTTGTGAATTCCACCGTTGCAATCTTCCATTATTCCATTGACACTTTTTTCCGATATTTGCAAAAAAAGACCAACATCATGACTGAAGATTTTCTTCCTCTACTCGGCACCGATCACATCGAATTTTGGGTCGGTAATGCAAAACAGGCATCCTACTATTATCAACATGCTTTCGGATTTGAATTGGTTGCATACTCGGGTCCCGAAACAGGAATGCGTGACCACGCCTCTTATGTTTTGCAGCAAGGAAAAATTCGTTTTGTGTTTACCACACCAATGGGACCCAACAATGAAATAGCGGATCATATCTATAAGCACAGCGATGGAGTTAAAGTGCTTGCACTTGCTGTTGACGATTCAGAAAAATCTTTTTACGAAACAATGAGTCGCGGAGCGAAAGAACATACCAAGCCACAAACTATTACGGATGAATTCGGAGAAGTAAAAATTTCAGCGATTCACACTTACGGAGATACTATTCATAAATTTATTGAGCGCAGAAATTACAAAGGCGCATTTATGCCGGGATATAAGGCGGCAAAATCTCTTTTCAAGACAACACCGGTTGGTTTAGAAGTGGTGGATCATTGCGTGGGAAACGTTGAATTGGGAAAGATGAATGAGTGGGTAAAATTTTACGAAGATGTGATGGGTTTTAAAATGATTATCACGTTTGACGATAAAGATATTTCTACCGAATACTCCGCGCTGATGAGCAAAGTTGTTTCGAACGGAAATGGTTTTGTAAAATTCCCGATCAATGAACCGGCCGAAGGAAAAAAGAAATCGCAGATAGATGAGTACCTGGAGTTTTATCGCGGAGCAGGCGTGCAGCACATTGCAATTCTCACAAAAGATATTCTTACAACAGTTGCCGAACTCAACAATCGCGGTGTGGAATTTTTAAGAGTTCCAACAACTTATTACGATGATCTTCTTTCGCGTGTAGGAAAAATTGATGAGGACATTGAAGATTTGAAAAAACTTGGAATCCTTGTAGATCGCGATGACGAAGGTTACCTGCTTCAGTTATTTTCAAAACCTGTTGAAGACAGACCGACTCTTTTCTTTGAAATAATTCAGCGCAAAGGAGCAAAGTCATTCGGCAAGGGAAACTTTAAAGCGCTGTTTGAAGCCATTGAAAGAGAGCAGGCGCTGAGGGGAAATCTGTAAGAAAGGTTTGGGAATTTTATTTTCACTCCTCTTTATTAACAACACTTAACTTTTCTGTTGGCAGAATTTATCTTCGCTTCATCTCTAAAGTAGTTTCACAGCTAACTTTGCAGATACCTTTACGTTTTAAATTATTACCAAACTATTCTATTAATTGCACTATGAATAAAAAACTATTTCTTCTTTTCGCTTTGGCGTTTGCGACCATGATGGTTCGGGCTTCAAGTGGTTATGATATTAAAGTACGTATTGTCGGTTTGCACGACACAGTTTGTTATCTCGGTAATCATTACGGAGACAAACAATATGTAAAAGATACTGTTCGCGTAGATCATGATGGTTGGGCTGAGTTCAAAGGCAAGGAAGCATTGCAGGGTGGAATTTATCTCGTGGTGATGCCGAACAAAACTTATTTTGAAATTCTCATTACTGCTGAAGAACAGAAATTTTCAATTGAAACAGACACGCTTGATTTTGTAAACAAGTTTGAGGTGAAGGGTTCGCAGGAAAATAAATTGTTCAACGACCATCAACGGTTCATTGTAGCAAAAACAAAAGAATCACAAGCAGTGCGCGCCCGTTACGATGCGAACAAGGACAACAAGGATTCTGCAAAAATCTTGAAAGAAAAAATGACTGCTACAGATACTGAAGTAAAAGACTACCGTTTAAAACTGATGGCCGATCATCCAAACAGTTTCATGGCGAAAATATTTATGGCAATGCGCGATCCTGAAGTGCCTGATGCACCAAAGGATGCAAAGGGAGTTGCGATTGACTCTGTATTCGGCTACCATTATTACAAGCAGCACTTCTGGGATTATGTGGATTTCAATGACGATCGCTTATTGCGCACTCCCATTCTGCAAAATAAAATAAAAACCTACACCACTCAGCTTACTCCACAAATTCCGGATTCAATTATTGAAAGCGTGAACCTTATCATTGACAAAGCGGAAGTGAACAAAGAAGTTTTCAAATATTGTGTAGCCACACTCGCCAATACTTATGAAACCAGCAACATCATGGGCTTTGACAAGGTGTTCGTAGATATTGCAGAGCGGTATTATCTTACAGATAAAGCATTCTGGGCTGATGATTCGTTGAAAAAGAAAATTGAAGAGCGTGTCAATAAAATCAAACCCAATATTTTAGGAACTCCAGCGCACGATCTCATCATGCCTGATACATCGTTGAAGATGCACCGCCTTTATGATACAGATGCTGACTTCACGGTGGTCATGTTTTGGGATCCTACATGCAGCCATTGCAAAAAAGAAATTCCGTTGATGATTGCTTATTACGACAGCGTAAGAAAAGCCGGACTTAAACTTGAAATATTTGCCATCGGTATTGAATCGGATATGGATCTCTGGAAAAATTTTATTAAGGATAAAAATCTGAAATGGATAAACGTTTCCGATCTCTACAACAATACTCACTTCCGAGATTTTTACGACATCTACTCTACTCCTGTTATTTATCTGCTTGACGACAAAAAGAGAATTATTGCGAAACGCCTCGACACCGAGAAGTTGCGCGACTTTATTGACAACTACAAGAAAATACAGAAGTGATGCGCGATGAATAATTTTCAATTTCTAAAAACTAAAACTTCCAACATGAAAAAATTAATTCTTCTTTCTTCCTGTCTTCTTCTCTCTGTTTTTTCGTTTGCTCAACATACTGTTGTAATGAAAAACGGGGACAAGATGCAAGGGCTTGTTACTTCGCTCATCAATGGGATAATCGAAATTCAGAAAAACCAAACCGTCAGCAAAATAAATCTGACAGAAGTTTCTGAAATTATTTTTACTCCATCCGGTGATAAGCCAACAACGGAGATCGGTGAAAAGACAATGATTGCCGGTCCTTACAATATCCGTTACAAAGTTGCTGACCGCATAATCGTGAAGGTGCCGCGTATTGATAACCTCACCCAGAAAAAAGGAACCGTGGTTGTAAACGTATCTATCAACAAATATGGAAATGTAATTAAAGCCATGCCCGGTGCGGCCGGCTCTACTACTTCTGATGAATACCTTTTAACAAAAGCAAAACAGGGAGCAGAGAGCGCCATCTTCGATAATATACCTACCGCTCCGCTTGAGCAAACGGGATACATTACGATTCCGTTCTGATCTTCCCTTACACCTTCTTCTTCACCGTTACACTCACCACATCGCTCGGTATTCCCACTTCAAGATCGTCCACCACGTAGATGCCCATGTATTTCCACAGGTCGGTTTCTTTGGGCGGAGTAAGATCAGTGATGTCAATGAATATGGTCTTCGAAACAAATTTCATAAACACCATTCCCTTGCCGTCATTATGATCGGCATACAGGTTAAGCCCGCTGGTGCGCTGCTTCGTGTATTTTATTTTCGGGTTGCTCACGTCAAGCGTAATAGCAAGAATAGGTTTCTTTGCTGAATTATCGTCAATAATATCAGCACCGATAATGCCCAGTGCTTCGCCCACGCTCTCGGTATAGCTAGCGCTGCCTTTTATGCGCTTTACAAAACCGCTGATAAGCGTAAAGATGCCCGCAGGAGTTGCAACAGGAGCCGCGCCAATGGTAATGACAGGCACTGCACCAATGGGAGTGCCCACGGGTGCAATCATCAGCGTATCTTTAAACTTGGTAATATCCTGGCCGAAGGTGCGCACAGCATCCTGCAGATCGAGAATGTACTGAACCATGGCAAGGAAGCCGGCTATAGCAGTTACTTCTACCGGAGTTATTCCTACTGATGGGGCAAAGCCGCCAATTTTTCCGCTGAAGGTTATCAGCCATGCAAGACGATCATTGTCGTTTTGCGGTAAATAAGGTTTACGCATAACTTTTTGAATTAAGGGTTATTGAATTTATACTTGATTTACTTAAATCCTTGTTTGCAGGGAAAAACTAAACATTGCTGCCGTGGCATAATCTCTTTTTATGAAAGCAGAAGATAATTTTACCGCAGAAGAAACTCTTTTTATCACCGCAGAAGATTCTGCCGCCATTCCGGAAAATCTTTTTATGGAGAAATAATCTTCTGCCGGGGCAGCAGAAACTCTTTTTATCGCGGCAGAAGATTTTGACTTCTCAGCAGAAGATATTTTTATGACAGCAGAATGTTTTTTTACTGCGGCAGAAAATCTTTTTCTGATGGCAGAGAATCTTTGCTCCCTGTCAGCGGCTGAAAAACTATTTCCTGAAACGTGCAACATCCTTTTATAAGTTTAAAAAACGAAGTGTAAAGATGCTAGGTACCCCGTGCGTTTTGTTGCGGAAAACATTTACATTCTCCCTTTCGGGGTTTACACTGGGATTATACGGGTTTACTTTTCCCTGTTGTTTCAGCCACGCGCTGCTTTCCTCGCCCCTACCTGCAACTGCCGTCACCAAAAAAAAGTGCAGCATCCGTAAATTCTTTTTTTAAGCGCTGCCGTTCACATTTTTCTCCTGCATACTCTCTTCTGTAGCGCGCGCATTCTCAGTGAGAGGTTGCACCTTGCTGACAGCTACTTTAAAAGTGGGAGATAGTGAAGCCACTCCATGCAAACGGTCTTTAAAATAACTGAGATACATTCCGCCAATGCTTACCGTATCCGAAGGAATCATTTCCACATGTGCGGCTTTTCCCTTCACATATTTTTTTATAAAATTTCTGTTTACGATGTTGGAAATATGACAACGTATCATCTGGTCGTCAAAGCCGGAAGCGATAAACAGTTCTTCCAGCTCTCTCATTTCAATACTTACACTCCGCGTTTCATTCCTGTTTTTAAAATACAGCACTACATCATTGCCGTCTGCTTTTATGTAACGTATCTCGCAGAGATAAAAAACTTCCTCTCCACCTTTTACAGGCAGAAACACCCTGCGACATTGCGCGCAGTAACCATTATTATTGCAAGACACGAGGTGTGCTGTTAAAAAATACGTCCGGCAGAAAAAGAAAACAGGTTCCAGTTGTATAACACGCAACTCTGCTTTTTATTTTATTTTTTTGAAAATATTTTTTCTGTTTGGTGGGAATGGAGGAGGAAGGGGGAGGAAGGGAGAGTAGTTATTCGGGTTCTTAAATAAAATAATTTTTGTTTCTTTGGGGAAACTAGATAAGGCGAAAAACTTTAATGCCCAAAAGTAACCCATGTTAGAATCAATGAGTAAGGTTCTTGAGAAAATTCCGATTGACAAACTTTATGATGATCTCTTTCATCCTAGCTTGAAAAGAGCAGGGAAAGCTTTATCAACAGTACTAGATTTAGGATTGACTGTTTTGTTACCTATTAAACTATTAAATGAAAAAGCCAAGCTGAACTTTATTAGTAATATGAAAAGGTACGAGGAAAAACTTAGTGCAATGAATGAGGAAGAATTAATAGATGTCCCGGAATATATTGGTTTGCCGATTTTAGAAAAACTAACTTATATATCAGAATCATTTATTTCCGAAGCATTTATTAATCTATTAAGTACTGCCTCATCGGAAAAAACAATAGATAGAGCACACCCCTCTTTTTTGTCAACCCTGAATGATTTATCCAGTGATGAAGCTAAAATTTTATTTAGATTAAAAGATAAAACGCACTTTCCCTTCATAGATATTTATGTTATTCGGGAACTTGAAAAGGTAAAAAAGCCTGCGCATATTGATATTAATGGCCCAAAAAAGAAAGAAGAAATTTTAGCATTACTTCAATACAATCTGCAGGATCGAAATACAACTCCCTTAAGAGCTGCATGGAATTTGACTGGAATAGAGAAAGAATGCGAACTACAGTTTCCTGAAAATATTGATCTTTATTTAAATAACTTCGAAAGACATAATCTAATTGAATTTAATCGAGATCAATTTGATCTAAGCGATATTTCCTTCTACGAAAACTTGGAAAATTATATTTATAAAGACATTCATGAAAGCTTCAGAAATGAAATAGGTGGTTCTGATACTTCGTCAGAAGACTTTAAATATAAGATTGATATTCGAAGAGGTGCTGCGCACTTTACAGATTATGGAAGAATTTTCATAAGTGCATGTGTTTCTCAAATTAAATTGACTTTAAGTCAGACATAACTGCACAGCTTTATTAGTAAAATTAGATAAAATGATAATTGACTTAAGTAGGAAGACTTTAAATGCGAAAAAAGAAATTACTGAAAAGGAACTTCAGGATTTGATCGTAAGAAATTTTGAATTTATATTTCCTGGACTTTTTTTGATTGATACCGAGATTGTATTGAAGGGAGATGTCAGATTATCCGGAATGAGCGGAAGAATCGACATTTTAGGATTAGATGACAAAAAAGAAAACATTGTTGTTTTTGAATTAAAAAAAATGCATTGCAGTAACATCTTAATTCAAGCAATTGACTACTGTGATTTTATACAAGAAAACATTGAATCAATAGTTGGATCTTTTAGCAATGTAGATTCTGAAACAAAAAAGAAAATTTTAAAAAAAAATTTACCGCCCGAAATAATTCTAATTGCAAATTCATTTAATCATCCAGCCCTTAATAGAATTGAGAAAATCACAAATAAAGTGGAATTGTACACTTATCAGTTTTATGACAACTCTTTGTTAAGGATGGAATTAATTCGCACTAATCTTCCTTTTAGGCGTTTGATTGAGGTAAAGGCGGAAAAATTTAAAAGTAAAAATTTAGAAAATCATAGTGCATTCAGAATTATTATGGAATTAATAAAATTAGGTTATGCAAGGGAAGGAGTACAATACCTCATTGCCAAAGAAAAAATAACAATTAATCCGCAATCATTTTTTAATAAATATATTGATTTCGTTTCAGGGCGAGGTGAGTTTCCATTTTCGAGAACGGAATTCTATTCGGACTTAAAAATGGACTCTAATTTTATTCAGGCAAAAAGTTCAATACGATTAAATGGCAAGGTGACAAGTGGATTTGAATTTAAAACGAGCGGATATGAGTTTAGATTATAAACTCACCTGATGAGTTTGCTTCTTGAATCCACTTCCTAACAGGTTATGAAGTTCCTGTCAGATGTAAAAAATATTTACTCAAATCAATATGTTAATAGAAGATTTAAGGGCGGCCTTGGATGAATTTTTTAAAAGTAAATCGTTTCCTAACCTTAATATCGAATTTCGTTCTCGCCTGATTAAAAATGGATTAGGTTTCTTTCCTTATGGCAGCGGTGTTTTGACAAACACAAATAAAATTCCTGAAAACTGTTATTTATTTTTAGGACATGATTTTGGAAGTGTTGAATATGCTAATAGCATAATGCAATCGGGAGAAGAAAATAAAACTACTCTGCGCATTTTATTAAAAGAACTTATTAGTAGAGAGTTAAAAGGTGAGGTTTTTTTATCAAATATTTTTATGGGTTTGAGGGAAGGAGAAAAGTCAAACATAAAAAAGTTCGCTGCTTTTGAAAATAAAGAATATAAACAATTATGCAAAAATTTTTTAGAGTTTCAAATTGAGAGCATAAAACCTTTTAGGATAATTACCTTAGAACAAAGCCAGAAAAGTTTGTTCAAGAAAATTTAGGCAACGTTAAAACATTTAATATTCTCCACCCAAGCTTTCTATATGCTAATTTGAAAAGAAGCAAAAAGTGGAGAAGTATTGAAGAGATGAAAGCTTATTTGTTTAGCAAATGAAGCATAACTCCGAAGATTCTATGTTAAGAACCAAGCAGAATTATATTTATTTTTGCGTCTCAAATTTAGAACGACTTTAAGTCAGTTCGCAAGGGTCCGCTAAGGCGGGCTCTTTCTTTTTCTGGGTTTGATAGTTTGGATTGAATACTTCGTCTTTCTTCCACAGGATGTAAATTAGTTCCAACAATTTTCTTTGTACG
>JBBRND010000042.1:0-30678 GCA_038230515.1 Bacteroidia bacterium
GGTGTTCAACGTGATAGCGGCGGTTCTCCCCTCTCCCTTGGGAGAGGGGTCGGGGGAGAGGTTATATCCGAACCCTGTGGTTGACAAATTGGAAATTGTAAGTCCTCTTTTCAAAGACAAAAAAGAAATAGATATTTCCATTTACAATCTCCTTGGCGAAAAAGTATTGGCTGTTTCTCCCCTCTCTCTTGGGAGAGGGGTCGGGGGAGAGGCCATTGACTGCGGACTTCTCCCATCAGGCATCTACTACCTCGAAGTAACTTCCGGCAATAAAGTTTTCCGCAGTAAGTTTATCAAACAATAAAAAAGTTAACTAAGTTGATTAAGGAAATCGAGCTGCTCACTAATTGACTCAGTCAACTAAACCGCGGGCTATAAAGTTCTTTTTCAATTGTCCATCATGCATCGTGAATTGTGCATTTTCTCAAAACACTTTTAATACTTTTGCCGCACAAAAACTATCAGCGCAATAAATTGTTGCTTCAATCGTTTTCAATCCTATATGGCAATTAACAGGCGCGTACTCATTTTCCTCTTTTTCATTTTCACTCTTCCTTCTTTCGCGCAGCAAAAACATACCGTTAGCGGTTATGTAAAAGAGCAAAGCAGTGGCGAATCGCTGCTTGGTGCAAATGTCTATATCAAAGAAACGCTTCAGGGAACGCAAACCAATCAGTATGGTTTTTATTCGCTCACAGTGCCCGAAGGAAAATATACGGTGGTGGTTAGCTACATCGGTTTTGATGAACAAAATTTCCAGGTTGATCTCAGCAAAAACATTCAGAAGAATATTGATCTCTCAGCAAAAACGGTGGAGACAAAAGAAGTAGTAGTAGAAGGTCAGCGCAAAGACATTAACGTGCAGGGCATACAAATGGGGCGCGAGAAGATTGAAGTAGAGCAACTGAAAAAACTTCCTGCCTTTATGGGCGAAGTGGATATTCTCAAGAGCATTCAACTGCTTCCCGGCATCCAGAGTGGGGGAGAGGGCAACACGGGATATTATGTGCGTGGCGGAAGTTTAGATCAGAATCTTATTCTGCTCGATGAAGCAACCGTTTACAATGCCTCGCACATGTTCGGATTCTTTTCAGTGTTCAATGCCGATGCCATTCAGAACGCAACGCTCACCAAAGGCGGAATGCCTGCGCAGTATGGCGGGCGGCTTTCATCGGTGCTGGATATACAGATGAAAGAAGGCAACAATAAATCCTATCATGTGGATGCAGGTCTCGGTCCCGTTGCTTCGCGCATAACCATACAAGGTCCGATAAAGAAAGAGGTGAGTTCTTTTATTGTGTCTGCAAGACGTTCGTTCATTGACTTGTTTCTTCAGAAACCATTTATCAGCGAAAGTTCGCGCGTGTACGGAAACAAATACTATTTCTACGATCTCAATATGAAAGTTAATTATCGCATCAGTGATAAAGACCGTTTGTTCCTGAGCGGATATTTCGGACGCGATGTATTTCAGTTTAAAAGTCCCACTACTTCGTTCGGCATAAAAGTTCCGTGGGGAAATGCAACAGGCACGATGCGATGGAATCACCTCTTCAACCAAAAACTGTTTGCAAACACTTCACTCATCTTTACTAATTACGATTTTTCTTTTGAAGGAGGACAGGATAAATTCTCCTTCAAATTATTTTCCGGCATCACCGACTACAATGTAAAGTCTGACTTCACCTGGCTGCCTGATGTAAAGCACAACATAAAGTTCGGAGTAAATTATGTGTATCACATTTTTGTTCCCAGTCATGCCACTGCCGAAAGCAACAATGTGGTTTTCGATCTCGGAGATATTGTTCATCAGTATGCACACGATGCAGCGCTATACATAAATGATGAATACGATTTGAGTGAGAAATTTAAAGTAAGTGGCGGCTTGCGCGGAACTTTCTTCGAGCAGGTAGGTCCATTCGATCGTTACTTCCACGATCCGGTATCCGGACAGATAAATGATACAGTAAGTTATGCTTCCGGCAAACCCGTGAAAACTTACATGCATGTTGAGCCGCGGCTGTCATTAAGGTATTCCCTCAATCATTTGTCTTCCATCAAAGCATCATACACGCAAAACTACCAGTACCTGCATCTTGCATCACTCTCCTCACTTTCTCTTCCCACTGATTTATGGATTCCCAGCAGCGACCGCGTGCAGCCACAGTTTGCCACTCAGTATGCGCTTGGATATTTCCGCAACTTCAAAGAGAATGTGTATGAAACTTCTGTCGAAGTATATTACAAAACGATGGAGCACCAGATTGAATACGGCACTGGTACTGCCAATGGTGGTGGCATAAAAGACAATGCTGACAATGCATTCGTATTCGGCAGAGGATGGAGTTATGGTGCAGAATTTTTTCTGAAGAAAGCCCAAGGGCGCTTCGGTGGATGGATTGGCTACACGCTTGCCTGGACGAAGCGGCAATTTCCTGACCTCAACAATGGTGAAACTTATTTCGCCAAGCACGACCGCAGGCATGATGTATCACTCGTGCTGATGTACGATCTTAGTGAGCGGCTAAACTTTGGTGCCACCTGGGTGTATGCCACAGGTGATCTCAACACCATGCCGCAATCCGTTTACTTCATCAACGGACACATCACGTACGATTATGGCAATACCATTTTCAATTACCGCATTCCAGCTTATCACCGTCTCGATGTTTCAATCACCTACAAAAATAAACCAAAGAAAAAATTCCGCACAAGCTGGAACGTAAGCGTGTTCAACGTTTACAACCGTTACAATCCGTACATCATTTATCTGAATGATGAAAGCGATTACAGTAAAGGCACGTTCAAGATTCAGGCGAAGCAGGTATCGCTGTTTCCGATTATTCCGAGTATTACTTACAACATTAGTTTTTAAGATAGATATTAGAAGTTAGATATGAGTATTGAGAAAATGCAAATGCAGATGAAAAAAAATAATATTGTTCAAACAACGTTGAGAAAAATCTCTGTGCCTCTGTGCCTCTGCATGAAAAATTATTTTTCTCTTCCCGTTCTTTTCATTTCAACAATTCTCTTCCTCAACTCCTGCGAAAAAGACATCACTCTCAATTTACCCGATGTAAAACAGCAACTCGTTGTAGAAGGATATATTTATCAGGATACGAATGCGTATGTTTTCGTAACGAAAAGTTCTCCATTCTTTTCAGAGCTTGATTCAGCCACCGTGCAAACCTATGTAGTGCGTGGTGCACACATTACAATCTCTGACGGAACAATAACTGATACAATGGTAGAGATTGAATTTCCCCAATACTATCTTCATTTTTATGCCTCTCCACACATGAAAGGCGTTTCCGGAAAAACATACACGCTCCGAGTTGAATCAGAAGGAACAGTTGTTACCGCTACAACCGTTTTGCCACCTGCAATAAAACTTGACAGCACCTGGTGGAAACCCGATGGCAACAAGGACTCACTCGGTTATGCCTGGGCTCACCTTACCGATCCTGATACACTTGGAAATTATTACCGATGGTTTGCGAAGCGCATCAATCATTACACGTATGGAAAAAATATCGGGGAGCAAAAAGATTTTGATTTCATCGCTCCCATCGGCTCTACTTTCGAAGACAAATTTATCAACGGCAAAAGTTTTGACTTCGGCTACAACCGGGGCGAAGCACAAAACTCAAACAAGGAAGATGACGGCTTTAGCGATGAGCGCGGCTACTTTAAACGTGGCGATACCATCATTGTAAAGTGGTGTACTTACGATCAGGAAAACTTTAAATTCTGGCGTGATGAAGAGCAGCAGGTTTCGAGTAACGGTAATCCTTTTGGAAACCCAACACCCATTTATGGAAACATCAAAGGCGGCTTAGGGGTGTTCGGAGGATACGGAGTTAGTTACGACACCATCATTGCACGTTGATTCACCCACGAAAAGTAACCTTTCACCAAAAGTTGAGTTTTATAAAGAAAAACTCTGTATATTTGAAACGTCAAAAAATCATCGCACCTAAATAAAACAATAATCAGATGAAAAAAATCATTACTCTTCTCGCACTTTTTGTTTCAGTATCCGTTGTTGCACAGCAGCCGGCTCCTGTTAAAGTTTCAAAAGGTTCAATGGCAAAATTCCAATCGCTCTACCCCAACGCACAAAACGTTGACTGGACACAAGGTGAAAACGGAAAGTACATTGCTCACTTTGTTGAATACAGCAAGAATCGCTGGATCACCATTGATGAAAAAAATGACTGGAGCAATTCACTCCTCGAAATTGATCGGACTGATCTTCCTAAAGCCGCAGACAACCAACTCACACAATATTTTGGCGATCGCAACTTTTTACACTATTACAAATACGTAAATGAAGCAAATGCCACTCACTTTGAAGCAGACTTTGAAACCGGTGAATACCTTTCAGGGTTAATCTTTGATATGAACGGATATGCGTTCAATAAAACTTCGCGTCTCAAGAACGAACGTCCAACAAGAGTTGAATAATCATAAGTGTGTTAATTTATAAAATGAATGTCTGCGGTGCTGAAAAGTGCCGCAGATTTTTTTTTGGCGCAACTCAATGCTTTATTTATAGAACGCGTATCACCATCAGTCCGTCACGCACAGGCAACAACACGTTCTCAACTCGCTTATCTTCCTGAATCTTTTTATTGAATTCAATGATTGCCTTTGTATCACTATCCATTTCTGCAAAAGACTCCAAAACTTTTCCGCTCCACAGAACATTATCAGCAATAATGATTCCCCCTTTGCGCACTTTTGAAATCACAAGATCAAAGTAGGTGGAATAGTTTTTCTTGTCCGCATCAATAAAAACGAGATCGAATGTTTCTTCCATCGAAAGAATAATTTTCGTAGCATCCCCGGTATGCAGTTTTATTTTTTTTTCGCAACTCGCTTTCGCAAAATACTTTTTCACCATCGTCATCAATTCTTCGTTGATGTCGATGGTGTGAAGTATTCCATCGTCTGTTAATCCTTCGCTAAGGCAGATAGCAGAGTAACCCGTGTAAGTTCCGATTTCAAGAATTCGCTTGGGTTGAATCATGCAACTGATCATACTAAGAATCCTTCCCTGCAAATGTCCGCTTAGCATTCGTGGCATTAAAACTTTCGCATTCGTTTCGCGATTCAATTCTTTCAGCACATCTGTTTCAGAAGTAGAATGCGCTTCAGCATAGTCAACAATATTCTTTGAGATGAAATCCATTTGCCAAAATTAGAAAAAGCAGTTGATTGTCTGTCCTCTCGAAACCCCTGATAAAACTCTTTGTACTTTGCGAGGGCACAAAAAAATTCCCGAGCCAATCATATTGCCGACTACCAGCGAAGTTGCAAACCAGAAACCGATTTTCTTTTCAGGCATTTGAAATTACAAATGGAATGATGGAAGAATGGAATTGTATTTCGGTTGCTATTGGTATTCCATCGTTCCAACTATTCCAATATTCCGACTCTATGATATCTGCATAACCTTATGCGTTTGCAAAGAAATGCTCCATTCCTGTTTCTCTTTTACATATTCAATAATCATAGGCATCACTTTATCAAACACGCCAAACTCAGGTTGCAGAAAAAGTTTACACGATGAATGTACTTTCGTTTTGTGTTCTTCAGCCCAATCAAAATCACTTTTGTTGAATACAATTACTTTCAGTTCATCTGCTTTTGCTAGAACAGAATCAAGTGGTGCTTTAAATTTTTTGGGAGAGACACAAACCCAATCCCATTTTCCTGTCAGTGGGTATGCTCCTGAAGTTTCAAGAAAAACTTTGATGGATTCTTTTTGAAGAGCAGAAGTGACCTCCGCAAGATCATACATCAATGGTTCTCCTCCCGTGATTACAACTCTGTTTGCATTTGCTTTTTTTACAAAGCCAACCATTTCATCAATTGAAACAAGAGGATACTTAGATGCATCCCAACTGTCTTTCACATCGCACCACACACAGCCGACATCACAACCACCCAAACGAATAAAGTAACATGACTTGCCCGTATTGTAACCTTCACCTTGGATGGTGAAGAAATGTTCCATTAATGGAAAAGAAGTCGGAGATTTCAAAATTGAATTTCCTTTTTGCTCGCTGTCAGAGTATTTTTTAAGAGCCCCACGATCGTCATCAGGCCTACTCCACCCGGAACGGGAGTAATGTAACTGCAATGCGGGGCAACGTTTTCAAAATCCACATCGCCACAAATTTTAAAACCACTTTTTGTTTCTTTTGATTCAACGCGCGTGATACCGACATCAATTAAAACCGCTCCTTCTTTTATCATTTCTGCTTTTACAAATTTCGGGGAGCCGAGCGCAGCGATTACAATATCAGCAGAGCGAATTACATCGGCAAGGTTTTTTGTTTTGCTGTGGCAAAGAGTCACAGTACAATTCCCCGGATAACTATTTCGCGACATCAGGACACTCATCGGCATACCAACAATGTTACTTCTGCCGATTATGACACAGTGCTTGCCGGAGGTTTCAATTTTGTATCGCTCAAGCATCATCAATATTCCGTAAGGTGTTGCAGGAATATAGCACGGAAGATTCTGCAATAATCTGCCTGCATTCAGTGGATGGAATCCATCTACATCTTTTTTCGGATCAATGGCTTCCGTTATCTTTTGAACAGAAATGTGTTTGGGCAACGGAAGCTGGACAATGAATCCATCAATGTCATCATTGTTATTGAGTTCACTTATTTTCGAAAGCAGATCTCCTTCAGAAACATTTTCATCCAATCGGATGAGAGAAGAATTAAAACCAACCTCCGCGCAACTTTTTGCCTTGCTTGCAACATACGTTTCGCTTGCTCCATTATTTCCAACGAGTACCGCAGCAAGATGCGGAGTTTTTTTACCAAGAGATTTCAGTTGAGAAACCTCAGCGGCTATTTCAAGTTTTATTTCTGAAGAAAGTTTTTTTCCATCCAATAGAATCATAGTGGGCTTGGTTGTTTTTATTCTCCTCCCCCTTCGGGGAGGTCGGGAGGGGCTTTACCTCCTCATTCCCGGCATGGAGCGCATCATACTCTTCATCTGATCTTTGTTGCTGAACATCTTCATCATCTTGCGCATCTCATCAAATTGTTTCATCAACTTATTTACTTCTTGAATATTTGTTCCACTTCCGTTTGCGATGCGCTGCCGCCTGCTGCCGTTAATGAGTGCGGGGCTGTCGCGCTCCTTCAAGGTCATGCTGTGAATGATGGCTTCAATATTTTTAAATGAATCGTTGCTGATGTCAATGTCTTTCATTGCCTTTCCAACTCCTGGAATCATTCCCATCAGGTCTTTCATGTTGCCCATCTTTTTTATTTGCTGCAACTGCCCGAGAAAATCATTGAAGTTGAATTGATCTTTTGCAATTCTTTTCTGAATACGTTTTGATTCCTCTTCGTCAAATTGTTCCTGCGCGCGTTCAACAAGCGTAACAATATCTCCCATTCCGAGAATGCGGTCTGCCATCCGTTCAGGATAAAAAATATCAATCGCATCGAGCTTCTCTCCTGTGCCTACAAACTTGATTGGCTTGTTCACCACACTCTTGATTGAAAGTGCAGCACCACCGCGAGTATCACCATCAAGTTTTGTGAGAACAACTCCGTCAAAATTCAGACGCTCATTAAATGTTTTTGCTGTGTTCACTGCATCCTGTCCCGTCATTGCATCAACTACAAACAAAATTTCATTTGGCTTCACTGCATTTTTAATTGCAGCAATTTCATTCATCATCTCCTCGTCAATGGCAAGGCGACCGGCAGTATCAATGATAATGAGGTTGCAGTTGTTCGCTTTAGCGTATGCAATTCCGTTCTTAGCAATCTCAACAGGGTTTTTGTTCTCGGGTTCGGCATAAACAGGAACACCGATCTGTTCTCCCAATACTTTTAACTGATCAATGGCGGCAGGACGATACACGTCACACGCGACAAGCAACGGAAGTTTTTGTTTTTTCGATTTTAGAAAGTTTGCCAGTTTTCCGGAGAGAGTTGTTTTACCTGAACCCTGCAAACCGCTCATCAAAATGATTGAAGGATTGCTGCTTATGTTGATGTCAACCTTTTCGCCTCCCATCAACAGCGCAAGTTCATCGTGCGCAATCTTGATCATTAACTGACCCGGGGAAACGGCAGTGAGCACCTGCTGACCAAGCGCTTTTTCTTTTACAGTATCTGTAAAATGCTTTGCAACTTTAAAATTTACATCGGCATCGAGAAGCGCTTTGCGCACTTCTTTCAATGATTCTGCAACATTGATCTCTGTAATCTTGCCTTGACCTTTGAGTATTTTAAAGGCACGGTCTAGTTTATCGGATAAATTTTCAAACATGATTTTTTACTGTGATTTTCAAACGAGGCGCGAAGATAAAAGGAAGAAGTTAATTAGTTGATTAAGTTAATTGGTTGATTGGAAAAACGGAAGTTAGTTAATCAACCTCTAGTTGTAACCCATCATAAGCCAGCTTAATATTTTGCGGTAGTGAAGCATTCACTTCATCATGCTTACCAATCTGGTGGCTCATGTGCACAAAGTATCCTTGCTCGGGAGAAAATTCTTTCATCAATGCGACTGCTTCATCGAGTGTAAAATGCGAAACGTGTTCTTCTTTTCTCAAAGCATTCAGCACAATAATTTTTGATCCGAGGATGAGTTTTTTTGAATCGTCAGCAATAAAATTGGCATCGGTTATGTAAGTAAAGTCACCAATGCGAAAACCGGTAACAGGCAAATGCAGGTGCATGACTTCGAAGGGAAGAAAATTTAAACCGATAAGTTGAAAGGGAATGCCGGGATGAATGGTATGAAGTTTTGCTTTCGGAATGCCGGGGTATTTTGAATCATTAAACACATAAAAGAAATCTCTCTTCAATGCTTCCTGCACCCGAAGCGTTGCATAAATATCCATATCACGCTGTTGTAAATAATTAAATGCACGAATGTCGTCCATGCCGGCAATGTGGTCTTTGTGTTCGTGAGTGAAAATAACTGCTTCGAGTTGCTTTACATTTTCACGCAGCATCTGTTGTCGGAAATCGGGACCTGTATCCATCACGACATTCTTCGCATCATTCTCAATCATTATGGAAGTGCGCAGTCGTTTGTCTTTCGGATTATCACTTTTACAAACTTCGCATTCGCAGCCAATCATCGGTACCCCTTGCGAAGTACCCGTGCCGAGAAAAGTGATTTTCATTTTCAGGAAAAATAAATGGGAAGGAATCAGGAAGCAGTATTCTCAACGGGAGCAACCGTGAAGTCGCGGACTTCTTTCAGAAAAGTTTTTCTTTTGTCATCGAGTAATGATTCATCAAACTGAATTTTCTGCAAAGCATCAATTAAAAAGGTAACGCGCGCTTCAACCGGAGAAAACTTATTCAGCACTAAAAGTTTGCCACTTATCATTACGCAGCTTCCCGATTTGAAATTTCCTTTTTCATGCCTGATCGTGTATCCCGCAAGCGTGAACAGTTCTGTAAGTTTATCTAAACTGGTTTGAGTTAACTTCATCATAGCGCGCAAAGATAATGGAGCAGCCGTAAACCTCTTTTATAAATTTGCAGGTTATTAACGATTGAATGTTAGAGGTAAACCCTTTGCTTGTCGTATCGAACGGATTTCCTTTCTTTGCGCCTCTAAAAATTTTACCTGCGAAAAATTTACTTCAAAACATGAAGATTGCTGTTCCAAAAGAAACTAAAGAACGTGAAAGGCGAGTGGCACTCGTTCCTGAAACGGTTCGTACTTTAATTAAATCTGGGTTTGAAGTTTTAATGGAAACGAATGCCGGACTGAATTCTTATTTTGATGATGCGAGTTACGTTGAAGCAGGAGCTCAACTAATTTCCGATAAAAAAGAATTGTATTCATCGGCAGATGTATTGCTGAAAGTGAACGCACCTTCTGCTGAGGAAATAAGCTGGATGAAACCGGAAGCGATTTTGATTTCGTTCATGTTTGCCGGTACTAACCCTGCGCTGGTTGAAGCGTGCGTGAAGCAAGGCATCAATGCCTTTTCGATGGATGCAATACCAAGAATTTCTCGTGCTCAAAAAATGGATGTGCTTAGTTCGCAGGCAAACCTTGCGGGATACAAAGCTGTTATCATTGGTGCTGCCGCTCTTGGAAAAATATTTCCGTTGCTGATGACTGCTGCAGGAACAATTAAGCCGGCAAAAGTTGTAATTATGGGAGCGGGCGTGGCGGGACTTCAGGCAATTGCAACTGCAAAAAGATTGGGAGCCATTGTTGAAGTGAGTGACATTCGTCCTGAAACAAAAGAGCAAGTGCAATCGCTCGGAGGAAAATTTATTACTGTTGAAGGAGATTCTTCCATCAAGGTTGAAGGCGGTTATGTGAAAGGTGTGAGCGAAGAATTTTTGAAGAAGCAACAGGAAGTAATTACAAAGCATGTTTCAGAAGCTGATCTTGTTATTACTACTGCATTGATTCCCGGAAAGAAAGCTCCGGTGCTTATTACCGAAGACATGGTGAAGAAAATGAAACGCGGTTCGGTGATTGTTGACATGGCTGTAGAGCAAGGCGGCAATTGTCCGTTGAGTGAGATGAATAAAACAGTTGAGAAAAACGGAGTAATTATTATTGGTGAATCAAACATTCCGAGTTTGCTTCCGCTGAATGCAAGCGAACTTTACGCAAAAAATATTATTACGTTCCTGATGCATCTTGCAACCAAGGACGGATTCAAGTGGGAGATGGATGAAGAAATTACAAAAGGCTCTCTCATCGTTTACAAGGGACAAGCCGTTCATCCTTCCGTTTCAAAACCTGTTGCAGTTTAAATTCCTATTCAAAAGCTTATGGAACAAGTTCTCTTTTTTCTTCACGACAACATTGAGATGCTTTACATTGTTATTCTCTCGGTGTTCGTGGGAATTGAAGTAATCGGCAGAGTACCTTCTGTGCTTCACACACCATTGATGTCAGGAGCAAATGCAATTCACGGTGTGGTAATCATTGGCTCCATCATTGTAATGCTCAACACGCGCGCAGATAATTATATGCTGCTCGCTCTTGGTTTCATTGCAGTGCTGCTTGGAACACTAAATGTAGTTGGCGGGTTTGTTGTTACAGACAGGATGTTGGAAATGTTTAAGAAGAAAAAATAAAATAAAGGGAATCTCGAATTCTAAATTCCGAATTTCGAAATAATAAAATCAAATAAGACAAAATATTAAACAAGAAAAGTTAGAATGCCTGCTTATGATTTAGAAGAACGAACTCTTCAATTCGCAATTGCAGTAAGGAAGTTTACAAAGAAATTGCCAAGGACAATTGAGAATAACGAAGATATTAAACAGTTGACAAGAGCTGCGGGATCGGTAGGTGCTAATTATATTGAAGCAAACGAAAATCTTGGAGAGAAGGATAAAAAGATGAAGATAAAAATAAGTAGGAAGGAGTCAAAAGAAGCACGTTTTTTTGCACGACTTGTTGATGCAGCTGATAATTCAATTCTTAATGAGGAGCGGGAAAAAATTATAAAAGAAGCAACCGAGTTGATGAATATATTCGGTGCTATTCTCAAAAAGATAGAGTGATTTTATATTTCTTATTAAATATTTATTCGAAATTCGAGATTTGATATTCGAAATTATTATGATTAACCAATACATCCTCGATATATTTTACCTCATCGGCTCCGTCACCTTCGTGCTTGGCTTGAAGATGCTGAGTCATCCTGAAACGGCTCGCAAAGGAAATCTTGTTGCGGCAGCGGGAATGTTCATTGCCATTATCGGCACGATCTTTTTATACGACAGCAGCGAACCAAACATTCATACTTCGCGCGAACCAATAAAATTGTTTTTCATTTTTGCAGGTATTGCAATCGGAACAATCGTTGGTTGGAAAACTGCCAAGAAGGTTGCAATGACCAAGATGCCGGAGCTTGTTTCGCTTTTCAACGGAATGGGTGGTGCATGTGCGGCTCTTATTTCTCTCATTGAATATTATCACCTAACAAATCCTGAAGTTGCTCATCATGACAGCGTATTGAGCGGCATGCTTGTGTCGCTTGTTGATTCTGCAATGCCTTCAACCCAAATCGGAAAGTACATCACGATTACCCTTGGATTAATTATCGGCAGTGTGTCATTTGCAGGAAGCATCATGGCTTTCATGAAACTGAATGGCACGCTTAGAAAATCCATTCGCCTTCCTAAGTACAATATTCTGAACACGATTTTGATGTTCATCACGTTTGGATTTGCAATTTACCTTTGCATAGCCCGTCCTGATAATTATTTTCTCATCTTTATTCTTTTTGCACTTGCGCTTTTATATGGAGTAATGTTTGTTATTCCGATTGGTGGTGCAGATATGCCTGTTGTAATTTCTTTGCTCAATTCATTCACCGGAGTTGCCGCAGCGATGGGTGGCTTTCTTTATCACAACCAAGTGATGCTTACTGGCGGTATTCTTGTTGGCTCTGCGGGAACATTGCTTACCGTTGTAATGTGCAAAGCGATGAACCGCCCTCTGTTTAATGTAATGTTCGGTGCGTTTGGTGAAGGGGCTGTTGCTGCTTCTGCAAATACAAGTGCTAAAGGAACTATCAAAGATATTTCCATCAGCGATGCGGCTGTGCTGATGAACTATTCCAAGAAAGTAATTATTGTTCCTGGTTACGGTTTGGCAGTTGCGCAGGCACAACATGTTATTCATGAACTGGAACATATACTTGAAGAGCGCGGAGTGGAAGTAAAGTATGCTATTCATCCTGTTGCAGGGCGTATGCCAGGACACATGAACGTGCTGCTTGCAGAAAGTAATGTGGCGTATGAAAAACTTTCGGAGATGGAAGAAGTAAATCCTGAGTTTGCAAACACAGATGTTGTATTGGTAGTAGGTGCAAACGATGTGGTGAACCCTGCCGCGAAGACAGATCCGTCTTCTCCTATTTATGGAATGCCCATACTTGATGTGGAGAGCGCACATCATATCATTGTAAACAAGCGAAGTATGAATGCAGGTTATGCCGGTATTGAGAATGAGCTTTTCTATAATCCCAAAACAAGCATGCTTTTCGGTGATGCGAAAGATGCACTTACTAAATTGGTGAGTGAGTTGAAAACCATGTAGATTTCTTTTCTTTGAGTAACTAGCCATTTTTCAATGAGAAATATCTCTCTTGTTTTACTTCTTCTCATTCAATGTGCATTTGCGCAGGAAGTAAAAAATTATCGTTACGATACTGATCTTCTCACAAAGGAATTTCATAAAGGAAGAAGAGAAGCGCTGCGCGAGAAGATGCCTGATAATTCTGCGGCTGTTGTTTTTGCAAATCCTGAACGCAGTTATAGCAACGATAACGATTATCAATATCATCAATCACCTAACTTTTATTACTTAACAGGTTTCATTGAGCCGAACTCAATGCTGATTATTTTTAAGACCGCGCAAACCCTCAATGGAATTTCTTCTGATGAATTTCTTTTTGTTCCGGATAAAGATCCGTCAAGAGAAGTATGGACCGGACGCAGAGCAGGGAAGGAAGGAACTAAAGCTGTAACAGGAATTACCGGAGTTTTTCTAGCATCTGAATTTGATTCACTGCAAGTTGATTTCGCGAAGTTTGATAAACTCTGGTACAGTATTCCGAAAGGAGCAGTAGATGATAAATCGGCAACCGATGATCTCTATGATCTCACCGAATCATTCAAAAAGAAATCTAGTTATCCTGCTTCAAACGGTGACTTGCGCGGGTTGAGTTCTGCAATGGCTGAGCTGCGTGAAATAAAACAGCCGGAAGAAATTGTGCTGATGAAAAAAGTAGTAAGCATGAGTTGCGAAGGTCACAATGAAATTATGCGTGCACTTGCTCCGGGTATGCATGAGTACGATGCACAGGCAATCGGTGAATATGTTTTTAAACGTAACGGTGCGGAGTATGTGGGCTACGGAAGCATTTGCGGTGGCGGAGAGAACTCCTGCATTCTTCATTACGAATCGAACCGAAGACCGCTTGCTGCCGGAGATATTCAACTTAATGATATGGGCGCGGAATATCATGGCTATTCGGCTGATGTAACGCGCACCATTCCGGTGAACGGAAAATTTTCCCCTGAACAAAAACAGATTTATGAACTCGTGTACAAAGCACAGCAAGCGGGATTCGAAGTTTGTCTTCCCGGAAATGATTTTAATTCGGCACACAAAGCTGCTGTTGAAATAATCGGAAAGGGTTTGGTTGATCTCGGCATCATTAAAGAGGCGAAGGACTTCAGGAAATATTTTATTCACGGCACTTCTCATGGACTTGGCTTGGATGTTCATGATGCTGGCACCATGGGAAAACTGAGAGCCGGAGTAATCCTCACAGTTGAGCCGGGCATCTACATTCCCGAAGGCAGCCCTTGCGATCCGAAATGGTGGAACATCGGGGTTCGTATTGAGGATGATATTCTCGTTACAGAGAAGGGGTATGAGAATCTTTCCGCTTCAAGCCCCCGCACTGTGGAAGCCATTGAAGCAATGATGAAGGACAAACCGCTATTCATCAAAGAAAAGTAAGGCATCTATTTTCAGAATTAAAAATTATTCTATATTTGCACCCCCGATTTTGGGAATTGGTGAAAGGGTAATTGTGTTAATTAGTAAAACCGCTTTCCCAAACCAATTACCTCAATTACCATAATCAACTAATTACCAACTAAAATGGCAAAGAAAGGCGCAAGAATTCAGGTGATTCTCGAATGTACAGAGCATAAAGCGAGCGGAAAGCCCGGCACTTCGCGGTACATTACAACAAAGAATAAAAAAGTAACAACAGAGCGTTTGGAGTTGAAGAAATACAACCCGATTCTTAAAAGGATGACGCTGCATAAAGAAATTAAATAAGTCAACTTGTTGATTAAGTCAATTTGTTGATTTGGTTTTACCAATTAACTCAATGAACTTAATTAACCCAATTAACTAAAAGCAAATGGCAAAGAAAGTAGTAGCAACGCTAAAGACCGGAAAAGGAAAAGAATTTTCCAGGGTGATTAAGATGATGAAGAATCCTGAAACAGGTTCGTACAGCTTCAGAGAAGAAGTTGTTCACAACGATCACATCAAAGATTTTCTGAAGAAGAAATAATTTGATCGGTTAAAAATAATTTACAGAGCTTCTTTCAGTTTGAAGGGAGCTTTTTTTATTGAGCACATGGGAATCTTTTCAAACATATTTTCGAAGGAGAAAAAAGAATCGCTTGACAAGGGATTGGAGAAAACAAAAACAAGTTTTTTTTCCAAGCTCACCAAAGCGATTGCTGGCAAGTCGTCCGTTGATGCGGGAGTGCTTGACGATCTCGAAGAAATTTTAGTGAGCAGCGATGTGGGAGTAAATACTACGCTGAAAATTATTAAACGCCTTGAAGAAAGAGTGGCGAAAGATAAATATGTAGGCACTTCCGAACTGAACACGTTATTGAAAGATGAAATTGCTTCGTTGCTACAGGAAAATAATTCGGAGGACAAAGAAGATTTTTCTCTTCCTCCAAACAACGGATTGCCTTATGTGATTATGGTTGTCGGAGTGAACGGAGTAGGGAAGACTACCACCATCGGCAAGCTGGCTTATCAGTTTAAGGAATCAGGAAAAAAAGTTTTGCTGGGCGCGGCAGATACGTTTCGTGCGGCAGCGGTTGAACAACTTGATGTGTGGAGTAAGCGTGCCGGTGTGCCCATTGTGAAACAACCCATGGGCAGCGATCCTGCTTCGGTGGCGTTTGATGCAGTTACTTCTGCGGTGGCGCAAAAAGTGGATGTGGTAATTATTGATACGGCAGGTCGGCTTCACAACAAAATAAATTTGATGAATGAGCTTTCAAAAATAAAACGTGTTATTCAGAAAGTGATTCCCGATGCTCCACATGAAATTCTTTTGGTGCTCGATGCAAGCACCGGGCAAAATGCAATTGAACAGGCGCGGCAGTTCACAAAAGCGACTGATGTAAACGCTCTCGCACTTACAAAACTTGACGGCACTGCAAAGGGCGGTGTGGTTATCGGCATCAGCGATGAATTTAAAATCCCTGTAAAGTACATTGGAGTGGGAGAGAAGATGACCGACCTGCAGGTATTCAACAAGCAGGAGTTTGTGAGCAGCTTGTTTGGGGAATAAAAAAAATATTTGCACAGTATTTTAAATTTATTTCCTTTGCATAGCTTTTTAAAACTTACCACGTTAAAATGAAAGTGCCTTTTATCTTCAGTAGCTTTTTTCCTTCTTCAGAGGCAATACCCTCTGAAACCCGCATGGCTGTAGAGAGAGAGAGAGAGAGAATAATTTCTCTATAACAAAAAAATTTCCTGAAGATACTTTATTCCGTTCCGTGCAAACGTTGAGCGGGATTTTTTATTTCGTTGTCAAAAAAATATTTTCTTATCCCGGAAAATTAAAAACCGATGCCGGAACATCGCTTTCCCGTATCGGATTGTTATTTTCCCGTGTCGGATTATTTCAAACCCATATAGGAATGCAGTTTTCCCATCCCGGAAAATTAGAAACCGATACCGGAACATCGCTTTCCAGTATCGGATTGTTATTTTCCTGTGTCGGATTATCATTTTCCGACACGTTGAAACCTCGAAATCAATCAAATTTCTTAATAACTAATATTTCTAACCCTTAAAATCCAAAATTCTATGATTATTATTATGGTAATTATCCCAAACCTGGGATTGAAAGAACTATCGGACAGCGAACTTGGTGAATACGCTGACAACAAAGTGCAAAAACTAACCGGCAATGTGCCTTTTGCGGCTATTGACCCTACCGCCCCTGCTGTTAAAGCAAAGAACGATTTGTTTAAAGACGCAGTTGCCAAAGCAATTAAAGGAAGTGTGCAGGATACGGAGGTAAAAGACGGACTGCGCGTTGAACTTTCGGAAATGTTAACCCTTCAGGCATCGGATGCTGCGCACATAGCGGGTAACGATGCCATTCTTTACGGTACAACCGGCTACGGAAAGAAGGACACCAAAGGCAATCCGGTAGGCGAACTTGACACTCCTGAAAACATTCTTTTCAGAAAATATGGCAACACGCCCGGGCAGTTAATTCCCGATTGGGATTCTGTAGCACATGCAAACAATTACACCGTGCAGGTTTATACAGACATTGCCAACCCCACCACCACGTTGCTGAAAGAAGTAACGGTAAGCCCAAGCAAAGCCACCGTTAACGATTTGCCGAGCGGCTCTATAGTATATGTGCGCATACGTGCAAACGGTGGCAGCACAGGCAGCAGCCCATGGAGCGCCCCTGCACAGAAGAGGGTGCCGTAAGGGAAATTAAGAATTAAGAATTGCGCCCTGCTTGATGAGAGCGGGGCGTAGCTTTTTACTATTGAAACCGAAATGAAAAAAATAATTAACTGGTGGAGAAGGGTGATGAAGGTTTCTGACAGCACTTCTGATAACGTGTGCGCTTTTCACATTTCTATTTATGCATTTTTAATTTGTGTTATTCTTGTGCTCGCGGTTTTAATTGGGAGAGAGGTTGTTTAGTTTTAGCCCGTTGTGTTGTGCAATAAACGAAATAGGGAGTTGTGTTTATCCGAACCCCGTGTGTTGGACAAACGAAAATTTTTATCTTTGTTTCGTTTTATTTAATTGTTTTGTGCAATTTTGGGGACAGTGTGACCATCAGCTTTCGGAGCAAAAACTTACCTTTGTAGCAAGAACTTTCAAAACAGGAAATGGGAATATCACAGTCGGAATTTGATTTTTTAATGAGCCAAAACAAGGCGTTTGACGATATTATTTCGCCTGTTCAATTGGGACCAGCTCCTATTCAGTGGACACGACAACTCAATTCTAATTCTACGAAAGAAATTTTCTTGCTTGATTTTTATAGAGGTAGTTTTGAAGTCTCAAAATTTACCATAAACAAGCGTTACAGACAAACAGTTATTTTGCTTCGTTACGACAATGGCGGAAGACACACCAACCCAGACGGAGTTTTGTTTGAAGGTGCACATGTTCATTTATACCGAGAGGGCTTCAATGATAAATTTGCTTTTCCTGTTTCTGAAATCGGTGTTGTAAGTTCTGATTCTATGGAAACAGTGTTCAAGAAAATTCTGAACTTTTGCAATGTGAAAAAATTCCCGGCTATTGAAATCTCAATGTTTTAAAATGGATTGCCAACAAATCATAAACGATTACCTGAAATGGATAAAGGATAACACGGTTGTAAAAACTGTTGAAGAGGGAAAAGCGTGTTCCATCTCTACCCCATTTCTTGACAGGCACAACGACCATTTAGACATTTACTTAATAAAAAACAACGGAACAATTAAAATTACAGACAATGGATACACCATTGCTGATTTAAAAATGTCTGGCTTTGAAATCAATACTCCCAAACGAGAAAATATTTTGAAGACAGCGTTAAATGGTTTCGGTGTAAAAATGAATGGCAGCGATGAACTTTTTATTGAGGCAACAGCACATAATGTTGGACAAAAAAAACATTATCTCTTACAAGCAATTCTTTCTGTTAATGACATGTTCAATTTAGCACAAGAGACAGTTTACTCTTTATTCAAAGAAGATGTTGAACTATATTTTCGTAGCAACGATATTTTCTTTTCTAAAGATATCAAGCTAACAGGTAAAAGCGGATTTGACCACAACATTGATTTTCTAATTCCTGCAACTAAGAACAAACAAGAAAGATTGATAAAAGCAGTAAACATTCCAAAGAAAGATTCAATACTTTCTGCTATCATGGCGTTTAATGACATCAATCAGACAAGAGAAACCACGACAAGAAATTTTGTTGTTTACAACGACATTGAAAAAGAAGTTTCAAAAGATGTTATCAGCGCGTTGGACAATTATGCAGTTAAACATATCCCTTGGAGCAAGAAAGAACAATGCTTAGTTGACTTCTCTTTGAACTAATTGTTCTGCTGACACGGACATGCACAGCTTCGTAGAGAGAGTAAACTGCAGCCAACAAATAGATAATGCAAATTTTTAAAAGAAGGGCTTTAATCGGTAACAAATAGATGTGCATCTCACAAACATTGTGGGTAAACGAACAGTTGTGCTACTAATCCCTTCTTTTAAAAACTTCATTTATCGCTGATGCGTTATGTGCCATTTTAAAACGACCACGCAATGAATAAAATTAGACTAACTATTTTTTTACTTCTGTTAGCTCCCTTAACAATTTTCGGACAGGCTGCAACGGAAATCGCAAAGACAGGAATTAAATCGACTGTTTCTATTGTTGCGTTGGACAAAATTTCCCAACCACTTAGTTACGGTTCGGGGTTCATTATTGACAATGAAACTATTGTTACAAATGTTCACGTAATTGAAGGATGTAATTCTGCTTATGTTTTGTTAAACGGACTAGAGAGAAAGTATTTAGTAAGTGGTTATATTGCTATTGACAAGATGAATGATTTGGTAATCTTAAAAGTATCGGGACTTTATGGGACAAATCTTACTTTAGGTTCAGAATCTTTCCCGGAAATTGGAGAGAAAATCTATGCTGTAGGTAATCCGAAAGGATTGAATGGCACTTTCTCGGAGGGTATTATTAGTGGCATTCGTGACTTAAAGAGCAATCAAATATTACAGATAACTGCACCGATTTCACCTGGAAGTAGTGGGGGACCTGTTTTAAATTCCGCTGGACAAGTAGTTGGTATCGCATTCGCAAGTTTTTCTGTTGGACAAAATTTAAACTTTGCAATACCAGTTAAATATCTACTAAACTTAAAATCTAGAATTGCTGGATTGACGTTAATTTCCACCCTTAAGACCCAACCTAAATCAAACACAACAACTTCTGTTTTACCAAACATAAAGGAAGGCATTACAATTAGAAATATTGAACCTTGCTTTGAGTGGACGAGAGGTAAAAGCAGTACGTGTCTCCCCGCAAAAGTTAATTTTTCAATAAAAAACAATTTAGCTTTTTCAGTTAAATCAATTAAAATTTTACTGCTAATTTACGACAAGACCGGAACTGTTGTTAGCTATAATGAAAAAACTCTTTTGGATTGGAGAGATGAAGTTATTAAGCCTTTTTTAGCTCGTTCATTGGATATGAAAATGGAAGCTGAAGGAGATGACTTAGGTTTTCTTTATGCCGAAGATGCCTATGTTAAATTAAGAATTTTAGATTTTGAAATAATTGAACAATGAACCCACCTCCTTCCACGTAGGGATTTTTCTGGTGTCCGCTGTTCAGTTTACAGCCGGCTACTAACTTTAAACTCTCCTTCCTTTTGGTGAGATAATTTTTTTGATCTTATCTTTGAACAAATAATTTCGCCATGAAAATAATACGCACCGTTCTCATCTTCTTTGTTCTTCCTTTTATTTCTTACGCGCAGCATACGTTTTCAATATGTGCATACGATTCGGTGACCGGGCAAGTAGGCAGTGCGGGAGCAACGTGCATTACCAGTGCAAGCACAAGCGCTATTATCATCAGCGATGTGCATCCCGGAGTTGGAGTGGTGCATACGCAGGCATCATGGCTGGCGGGCAATCAAAACTATGCACGCCAACTCATGAATCTCGGAACATTGACACCGCTACAGATTATTGACTCGGTTACAATACACGATGTTCAAGGCAATGCTACAGTAAGACAGTATGGAGTAGTAACCGCTGCACCGGGTTCGCCATCGGCAGGATACACGGGCAGTGCATGCCTTAATTATCACAATCATATTACAGGACCGGGTTATTCAATACAGGGAAATATTTTACTTGGTCCACAAATACTCGACAGCATGCAATCGAAGTTTTTGAACACGCCCGGCAATCTTGCATGCAGACTGATGGCTGCTTTGCAAGGTGCAAAGGTGGTGGGTGCTGATACACGTTGCACGAATTATGGCATCTCCTCCTTCTCCTCTTTCATACGCGTGGCAAACCCGACTGATGTTGCAGGTTCATTTTATCTTGATATTTCAGTAAACACATATCCTGATAGTATTGATCCGATTGATTCGCTGCAGGCGCGTTTCGATTTGTGGGGAGGATGCCTTGCATCGTATGTCAGTTCTTCTCCAATGAAAGCGGGAATAAAAATTTATCCGAATCCGGTTGGTGATAAATTGACAATTGGCAACGGACAGTTGGCAATAAATGCAATTTTAATTTACAATGTACTTGGAGAAAAAGTGCTGGCTGTTGGTCTCCGAACACCGAACTCCCTACTCAATACTGAACTTGATGTTCGCGCGTTATCTCCCGGCATTTATTTCTTAAAGATGCAAACCAATGACGGAGATTTTATTTCTGCAAAGGTGGTGAAGGAATAATTCCTTCAAAAAAGAATCCCCGCCACTTTCAGTGACGGGGAGTTCAAATTAACACACCATGAAACCAAACCTTTCTTCAGGAAGTGCTATTGTTTTTTTAATTGCGGGCTTTATCGAACAACGGTAACGTGCCCCACCCATTCATAAAATTTATCATCGTTGCCGATGCCATGTATTTTGTAAACATACACATCGCTCTGCACCGGTCGTCCACCGTAGGTTCCATCCCATGATCCTGATAAGCCATGCCAGTCCTTCAGTTCAAGACCCCAGCGGTCGAAGATGGCAACATAGATGTCGCGCATTTGTGTCCATTTCGGATAGAAGGTATCGTTAACACCATCGCCATTCGGTGTAAAAGCATTCGGAGCAAACAGCGTGCTGTGCGGACCAATTTCAATTGTTCTTAAAGTAGTATCGTGGCAGCCATAACTGTTTGTAACAATCAGTTGCGTTACAAACGAACCGGTATCAGCATACACGTGAACAGGATTTACTTCTGATGAAGTGGTGGTTCCATCGCCAAACGTCCACTGGTATGCAGAATATCCTGAACTCATATTTGTATAGTGAATAACAGGTGTGATGTTATCTGCCTGCGCATTATCCATATCAAAGTCAGCAAGCGGAGAAGGGAATGCATCAACAAAACCGTTTTGCGAAAGCGTTGTCTGGCAACCATTGTCGCTAACCACCGTGAGCGTTACAGGATACGTGCCTGCCTGCGTGTATGTGTGGTCAGGGTTTTGCGAAGTGCTTACGTTGCCGTCACCGAAATCCCACAACCATCCATTTATTGTTCCGTCAGAAGATGTAGATTGATCGGCAAAGTGAGCTAAGAAGTTGCTGCAACCATTTCCGCCACCTGCAAATTGCACAATCGGATTCGGGCGAACCAGCACCGTGCGCAAGGCATTGTTTATGCAGCCATGATTGGAAGTAGCTACCAATGATACATTGTAAGTACCCGTTGAAGCGTAAAGGTGATTCGGACTGTTTGCATTCGAAGAATTACCATCTCCGAAGCTCCAGAAATAATTGCTGATAGTTCCGTTCGGAATGGTAGAAGCATTTGCAAAACTGTTTGCTGAATTCAGACACACACTGTCACCCGTAAACAGCACATCCGGCAAAGGATATACCTGCACATGTGCAAGGTCGGTGTTGGAACAGCCGAACTGTGTAGTTGCAGTTAAGGTAATATCATACGTTCCATAAGCCGCATAAGAATAGGAAGGCGTGGGTTGAGTCAGCGTATTGCCGTCACCCATATTCCAACTGTAAGTAAGTTGTGATGAACTATCAACAGAGGAAATATCAGCGAGAGAAACCGAATCATGCAGACATGCATTATTAGCAGCAATCTGTGGAGCCGGTACTTCCCAAATATTCACACCGCGCAATGTTTGATCGCTGCAACCGTGGGTAGTAGTAATTGATAAACTTACAGTATAGTTTCCTGTACTTGCATACGTATGAACAGGAGTGCGGGCGTTTGAAGAATTGTTATCACCAAAATTCCAGTTCCATGAAGCCACCGCTCCGTCATTTGCTACACTTTGCTCCGCAAAATTTGTAGTTGCTCCGAGGCAGTTATCATTGGTTGCAAATTGAGCAAGCGGAATGCTGTGAACCAATGCAGGTTGAGTAAGAGTGGTCGCGCATCCATTGGCGCTCGTAACAGTAAGCGTTACATTGTAAGAACCGGCAGAAGTATAAACCATGCTTGGATTGTTGGTGGTTGAAGTTTGTCCACCTCCCAAATCCCATGCATTTGTAAATGATCCTCCACCCGGCAAACTTGACTGATTGTAAAACTGAGTAGTGCCGCCAAAGCATGGTTCATTCGCGGTGAATGCAACCAGAGGCATTGGGAAAATATTTATGTTTTGCGTATAGGTACTCGCACATCCTTGATCACTGATCACAGTAAGCAATACATGATAAGTACCTGATGTAGAATAATTGTGTGAGGGCTGACCAATCGCTGCAGCAGAACCGTCACCAAGATTCCAACTCCATTGCGCAATGCTTCCTGATGGAATTGAACTGTTGTCAATAAAATTTACAGCCGTATTCTGGCATTCGTTCAGTGCTGTGAAGTTTGCCACCGGAAGAGGATACACAGTAAGTGGAACACTCATTGTATCCCGGCAGCCATGATTGGAAGTTGCAATCAGCGTAATGATAAATGTATTCATAGTGGTATAGCTGTGCGAAGGATTTGCCTGCACGGTAGCTGTACCATCCCCGAAATTCCAGGAGTACGAAAGTATATTTCCGCTTGAAATAGTTGTGAGGTTTGTAAACGGCATCGTTGAATTCTGACAGCCGGGTGCTGTGCTGAAATCAGCAACGGGCATTGGGTACACAAGTACTGTATGAGCTGCTGTTGAGGTACAACCTAAAGAGGAAGTAACTGTAAGATGCATGATGTAGGTTCCATCTGTTGCATACATGTAGGTTGGATTTTGTAAAGCAGAAGTGTTTCCATCACCCATATCCCAACTATAAGAAGTTATTGCTCCGTAATTTGAAGAAGAATTATTTACAATAGTTATTGCAGATTGATCGCACACATTCGTTATAGAAAAGACTGCCGTAGGCAAACCATTTACAGTAATCGAATGCTGCACAGTATCCCTGCAGCCGAATGAAGAAGTAACAACGAGAGAAGCAGAATAAGTTCCGGCATTTGCAAAGTGATGCGCAGGATTTTGTGCGCCACTTATTGTACCGTCACCGAAAGTCCAAAGCCAGCTTGTAATAGTTCCGCTCCCTGGTGTAGAATGATCAGTAAAAGGACTAAGATTATTCAGGCACACATTTGTTGCTGAAAAAAGTGCATTCGGAGTTTGATAAATAGTAACCGAATTTAATGTTGATGCGCTGCATCCTGCGGCTGACGTTACAGTAAGCATCACACCGTATGTACCCGAATAGGCGTAAGTATGAACAGGATTGGAAGTAGAAGCAGAGTAGCCATCGCTGAAACCCCATGCGTATGTATTGATGGTTCCACTGCTTATTGTTGATTGATCTGTAAATGTTGTGCCGATACCGAGGCAAGCCGGAGGTGCGGAGAAAACAGCAACAGGAATAGGATTAACATTCACAGTATTGATAAATGTAGCCGAACAGCCGTTAATGTCAGTAACGAGCACTGTATAACTACCTGCAGCGTTTACAGAAATGGTTTGAGAAGTTGCTCCTGTGCTCCACAAATAAGTACTACCTGCATTACCTGCATTAAGTGATCCGCTTTGTCCGTTGCACAAAGCAAGCAAGGTAGGATTTCCGATTACGTTACCACCCACAGTTACCTGCGTACTTGCAAGAGTAGGGCAGCCGTTTGGAGAGGTAACAACAACTGAATACATACCGGAATCACTTATAGAAATTGTTTGAGTTATTTCACCTGTGCTCCATGAATAAGTAGCCCCCGGATTTCCTGCATCCAGTGTGGTGCTGGAGCCAGGACAAACAAAAGTAGGAGGGATATTAACTGCAGGAACAGCGTTTACAATCACACTCACAGTATCAGATGACTGACATCCATTAGCTGAAACCCCAACTACAAAATAAGTAGAGTTGGCAGATGGCGTAACTAACATGCTGGAGCCAGATACATTTCCGGGATACCAGGTAAGATTCGGTGCTCCAGAGGCAGTCAGAGAAACAGTAGAGCCGTTGCAAATAGTTTGATCCGGCCCGGCATTAATTGCAGGAATTGAATTTACTGTCAATTGAACTGTATCTGATGCGACACAGCCATTCGCATCAGTAGCGGTTACAATGTAATTTGTGCTATTATTTGGATTTACAGTTATGCTTTGAGTAGTGCTTCCACCCGGAGCCCACAAGTAAGTTACAACGCTCGAAGCAGTTGAACTAAGAGTAGCTGAAGAACCTCTGCATATCTGCTGGTCAACACCTGCATTTACTGTTGGCAGCGCATGTACGAATACATTTACCGCATCTGTGGCTATGCAGCCATTTGCATTTGTAACAGTAACTGAATAAGGAGTGTTAGCAGCAGGATTCACCGTTATGCTTGCAGTAGTTGCATTACCCGGTGTCCACAAATACGATGTTCCCCCGGAAGCGTTCAGTGTAGCAGAACTTCCTGCACAAATATTTTGATCAGCACCTGCGTTGGCTATCGGAAGTGAATTTACTGATACAGGTTGTGTCACTGTATCGAGACATCCATTTGATGAAGTTACAACCAGTGTTACAGTAAATGAACCTGAAGTTGAATAGGTATGGGTAGGATTAGAAGAAGCAGAAGTTGCAAGGTCGCCAAAACTCCATGTTGAGCTTGTAATTCCACCGGATGAAATTGAAGAAGTGTTTGTAAAGTTTGTTGCATTCCCAATACATACCGTAGTACCTGTAAATAATGCAACAGGTAAGGGATAAACTGTGATCGGTTGCGTAATTGTATTTGAACATCCACCTGCCGTAGTTACTTGCAAGGTCACAGTGAAGTTACCATTTGATGAATAACTATGCGTGGGATTTTGTTGAGCGCTTGTAGCGCCATCACCGAAGGTCCAAGAATAGGAAGTAATATTTCCCGAAGACACTGAAGAAAGGTCAGTAAATGATGCAGAAGAATTCTGGCAGGCATTTATAGCACTGAAGTTGGCAACCGGTAAAGGGTTTACAGAAACAATCCCTGTATAAGTTGAAATACATCCGTTAGAGGAAGTAATCGAAAGTGTTACGTTTTGATTTCCGGAAGTAGAAAAAGTATGAGAAGGATTCTGTGAACCACTCACTCCTCCATCGCCAAAATCCCATGACCAAGATGTAATTGTTCCGCTTGAAATATTTGAGATGTCAGTGAAAGAAGTAGTATTTCCAATACACACACTGGAAGCGGTAAAGTTCGCAACCGGCAGTGGATTTATGGAAGCATTAGCAGTAATATTTCCGTTACATCCTGTAGCAGTATCAGTAACCGTTACAGTATAAGTTCCTGCAGTGTAAACAGTAATCGCCTGTGAAGTCTGTCCTGTAGACCATAGGTATTGATAGCCGGAATATCCGGGATTAATAACGGCACTGTCGCCTTGGCAGAAGGAAACAGTTGGAAGTGTAACATTTAAACTGCTTCCGATTGTTGCCACGCATGATGCTGAGGTGCTACAGCCAAAAGCATCAGTTGCCGTTACTGAATACGTTCCACCTGTTGAAATATTTATTGTCTGCATAGTTTCTCCCGTGCTCCATAAATAATTCACTCCAGCAACGCCTGCGTCAAGAGTTGCGGTTGATCCGTTGCATATAAATACTGGTGAAAGATTGACAGCAGGTGACTGATGAACAAACACTGCTACTGTATCATACCCAACACAAGTACCATTTGATACCTGAACAATGTATGTTGCATCTGCGGAAGGGCTCACTGTTATTGTTGATGAAGTAGAGCCACCCGGAAACCAACTGTAAGTTGCACCACCTGAAGCACTCAAAGTTGCAGACGATCCAGAACAAATATTTTGATCTGCACTTGCATTTGGCAATGGAACAGGATTTACAATCACCGCTACCTGATCACTTGCCACACAACCATTAGTATCCGTAACTGTAACGGTATAATTAGTAGAGGATGGAGGGTTTACAACTATCACAGCTGTTGTATCACCGGTATTCCATGAATAACTTCCACCACCCGTTGCAGTTAAATTAACAGGACTGTTTGCACACATCTGTACATCAGGTCCTGCATTCGCAACAGGTAACGGAAAAACTGTAACTGCGGTAGTTGCAGTGTTAGAGCAACCGTTGTTATCTGTTCCGGTAAGCACTACAGTGTAAGTGCCATCGCTGTTATAAGTATAAACAGGATTTTGTCCTGCTCCTGTAGCACCGTTTCCGTAGTTCCAGGAATATCCACTCATTCCGCCTGTTGAATTAAACGAAATTGGGGAACCCAGGCAGGCATTCATTCCCGTAATTGCAACAGTTGGTAAAGCATAGATGGTAATAGTGTGAGTAACTGTGTCAGAACAGGCAGATGAATCACCGGCAATCATCGTAATTGTGTAAGTACCTGAAGTAGCAAATGTATGACAAGGACTTTGTGATGTCGCATTTGTACCGTCACCAAAGTCCCAAGACCAGACAGAAATAGTTCCTGCTGAAACAGTTGTGTTATTAAAACAAATTGTTGATCCAACGCAACCATTGGCAGCAATGAAGTCTGCTACTGGTGGTGGAGCTAATGTTACCGGCAGTGTGAGCGTATCATAGCAACCAAGGGAGTTTCCAATAATCAATGTGACGTTGTAGGTTCCGTCTGTTCCGTACGTGTGTGTAGGATCTGCAATGTTTGAAGTAGAGCCATCACCGAAATCCCAATGCCAGCTTGTTATTATTCCACCCGGTGTTGATGATGCATCAAAGAAGTTAACTGCAGAGTTGAAACATGGAGGAACTGTTGCAGTGAATGCAGCAGTTGGTATAAATGGTTCTGTTACAAGTACTGTGTCAGTTGCAGAACATGTTCCGTTGCTTGCAGTTACATAATAAGTTCCTGCACCAACCGTTATTGATTGAGAAGTTGCTCCATTGCTCCATAAATAGGTATATGGTCCGCCACCTGCTGCAGTTGCAGTAAGTGTTGCCACATCGCTGCAGGCAACACCTGCATCAGGCCCTGCATCTACAGAGATACCGATAACAGTTATAGTATAAGAATAAATCTGAGAACCGAAGTACGGACAAGCATTATCAACTACACGGACTGTAAATGTATATGAGCCACCTATATCTGCAGAAGTGGGAGTCCAGCAAAAAGTGCTTACCGGATGTTGTGCATTGGTAGAAGTGAGTGTTCCAGCGGGAATTCCATTATCCCAAGTTACAGTCAGAATTTGTCCTACGTCAGGATCATTAGAAAAAATATCAAAACATGTTTGCTGATTGGCACAAACAGTGATTGAAAAATTATTTGTTCCGTTGATTCCCGTAAGTGACGGAAGATTGTTAGCGCAATTCATTACAGTTATCTGCATATCACGCTCTACGCTTCCAATCAACACACCGTTTCTATACTCACTAACCAGAACAGCCATCACTGTTACTTCCAAACTTTGAGGAGTCATACAAATATCACCCGTAAATGGATTAAAAGTTACGGCTGGAACTGAATTCAACGGTTGTGATGCATTGTAAGGCGCATTGTAGATAACATTTGTTCCCGCGGTTTGATAGGGAGTGATCAACTGATAGGCAAGTGAATCTCCATCTACATCATAAGCTCCATGATTGAAACAATATAACTGCCCATTGCAAATGAAGGGTACAGGCTTATTGGAGAAAGTCGGTGAATTATTACAGGGTGTAATCAGGTTATTCAGAGTTGCATAAATATAAAACGTGCTTGCGCCAGGAGTTACAATCGTTGTAATCGCAGCGTTGCGGCAACACAATGAATACCCGAAAACCCAGTCAGAACACTGCTGAGGTAACGTTACAATTCCATCATATACCCATTCCTGAATTCCGGTGAAAGTTCCACCATTGCATGTAGTCACAGAAGTCGAACATGCAGGGGTAACCTCCTGTCCGGTGCCGGGGCGTGCATAGCAGGTAACTCCAAGAGATTGTCCACATGAGACAGAGTTAATTGTCACAAACGGATTCACGGGCGCGCCAATGCCTATGCAGTCTCGATAAAAGGTAAGCGTTACCTTGTACGTGTTTCCACCAAGGCACGTGTACGTAAGATCTGCACCCATCGAGTGACTTGCACTCGCATGATGGCTGGTAAGCCAGAGCATTGCAAATAACCACACTCCTAAATTTTTAAGTTGTAAAATTTTTCTCATAACACCGAGTTTTATGTTCGCTTCGTCCTTCAGTGAACTTTTGCTTTAGCGAATTTTTACGACTGAAAATTAGTTTCTATCACAGTGAAGCGTTGCCTAAACAGACGCTCTTCTCAGAGTTGTAATAAGAATCATTTTATTCTTAAAAAGAAAAGATGGCTAAGCGAAAAGAATGTGTTTCTGCATATCATTTCGGAGCGAATCTGAATTTCCGTTCATCAATGGCAGAAAAGATGATGTAAGATTTTATCGAAGATTTTTGGTGAGAGCCCTCTTTTCAAAAAATTAAACGAACTCAACGAAAATATTACACAATTTCAGAGCGCTCATCGCTGATATATTTTTTACATTTGCATCCGTTTTTTTCTGATTGATGGATAACTGTGATTTTGGAAAGCTCTTTAAAGCCAATGTAAAGTCACAAATCCCTAATCAGAAATCATTCACGGGGTGCAGCGTAGTCAGGTAGCGGGTCAGCGCTGGAGGCCGTGGGTTCGAATCCCGCCACCCTGACACTTTAGTAAACTCAACTCAACCCAAAATAGATGTTTCATTCTCTTTTTACCGCTGAAGGTCTTATTGGTTTGGTTACGCTGGTGCTGATGGAGATTGTGTTGGGAATTGACAACATTATTTTCATAGCCATTCTTTGCGGACTCCTTCCCAAGAAAGCCGATCAGCGAAAAGCGCGAATAACAGGATTGTCACTTGCACTTGTTATCCGCATACTTTTACTATTCACAATATCATGGATCACAAGATTAGTCAACCCTCTTTTTTACATCTCAAATTTCGGAGCGAGTGGGAGAGATCTTATTCTCTTTTCAGGAGGTATATTTCTAATTTACAAAACTGGGCAGGAAATTTATCAGAAGGTAAAAGGTCGGAATGGAGAGCATCAACCCAAAGCAAGAACACTAACTGTAACTCAGGCAATTATTCAGATCACCTTAATTGATATTGTATTCTCTTTTGATTCCATTCTTACTGCAGTTGGCCTCAGTCGCGACATTGTAATCATGGTAACAGCAGTTACACTCTCCATGTTCGTCATGCTTTTTTTCGCGCCTTACGTAAGCGATTTCATTAACAAATATCCCAGCTTAAAAATGCTGGCACTCGTTTTCCTGATTGGCATCGGACTTCTACTTATGTTCGAAGCGTTGCATATTCATATTGAAAAGGGTTATGTTTATGTTGCAATGGGACTCTCGTTCGTTGTTGAAATGCTCAACATCAAAATGAGAAAAGCAAGACGAGTACGATGATTTATTGTGCCATCAGGTTCTTTAACGAGTAAAAGCAAAGAGGGCTATTACATTAAAGTAACAGCCCTCTTATTATTTGATTGAAAGAATTTATGTTACTGAACCACCACTCTAACCTGCTCCGTGCGATCACCACTCATAATGCTGAGCTGGTAAACACCTTTTGCAAGAGAGCTAAGATTAAGATCCACCACGTTGATGCCTTCAGTAGCCGCACCGTCAGTTGACAGTACATTCTGACCAAGCACATCAGTCATGTTGAGATGATACTGAGCA
>JBBRND010000043.1:0-29888 GCA_038230515.1 Bacteroidia bacterium
GATTCATCAACACCAGTTCCTCCGAAATCCTTATCCCATTGTTTGTTGCCAAGCGAATCGGTTTTTAAAATCCAGTAATCAGCAAGACCCCGTGTTGCCTGTGTCTTGTCTCCGCCAATACCGGAATTAGAATGCCCTCCGAGAATATATCCTCCGTCAGTAGTTTGCTGCAATGAATTAAGTACATCATCACTTGTTCCTCCGAAATCTTTATCCCATTGTTTGTTGCCGAGTGAATCTGTTTTTACAATCCAGTAATCATCAACTCCCAAGTTTGCCTGTGTCTTGTTTCCGCCTATGCCGGACAAAGAATATCCTCCGAGAATATATCCTCCGTCTTTTGTTTGTTGGAAGCAAGTAATCGCATCGACATCCGTTCCGCCAAAGCGGTAGTCCCATTGCTTGATGAGGGGGTTTTGAGAGAAAGAATGGAGGGAGGAAAAAATAAAAAGGAGAACAAGAACACACCCTCTAAATCTCCCTCTCCCTTGCGCACAAAAATCTTTCGCGCAGATGGAGACTTGAACAGCCGCATAGTGCGCTGGCACTCCCCTCTGTGTGTCGGCTTGTATGCAAGGGAGAGGGGTTGGGGGTGTGTAAATTTTTTTCATTA
The DNA here is from genome assembly GCA_038230515.1 of Bacteroidia bacterium. GTDB lineage: Bacteria > Bacteroidota > Bacteroidia > AKYH767-A > 2013-40CM-41-45 > JAPLDB01. The sequence continues at coordinate 614 of JBBRND010000043.1, forward strand.
CATCAAAAAAAATTATTGCACATCAAAGATAGAAAAGTTATTTGCAAGCGGAACCATTCCATCAACTGTTTTAAAAACTTTTTTTGAATTTGTAGTATAGTGCAACAATGGTGTAAAAACCATCCGCTTAATTTGCTTCTGTATTCTCATAAATCCCCAAAGCATGAGTTTAAAAAAAAGTTTCAGAGAGCAGCTACTCAAAGCGATGAAAGAAGCAGACAAAAACCCGGGTGATATTGTTGACAAAACAACTCACGACAATAGCTACGTGTCGCGCATCATGAATTACGATACGAACCTCTGCTTCGATACTGCCGATAATATAATAGACGCTATTGGCTGTACCATTGAGTTAAAAATTACATACTACGTTCCGCCAAAACCCTGAACTGAAGAAGAAAAATGATTTCATCTCAATTTAACTATCCTCCGGCATTGTCTGCAACTTCTACAGATATGTCTGCAATTCTTCCAGACACTTCCTAAGGTTTTCCAGATGTGTCCGCAATTTTTCCAGACACTTCCTAAGGTTTTCCAGATGTGTCCGCAATTTTTCCAGACACTTCCTAAGGTTTTCCAGATGTGTCTGCAATTTTTCCAGACACTTCCTAAGGTTCTTCAGAAGTGTCTGCAATTCTTTCAGACATCTCTTTAAATGCTTCAGATCAATTTGAAAAACAAAAATTTAATTCATAAGTAACTAAATCAATTAACATTTTAAATCAAAATCAAAATGGGAAAAGACAGAGTGCCTCAACAAATTCCAATTTTCAACCAGTACATCAACAAAACTGATGACCGATTGCAGGCAACTAACCCCGACACTACTAACAAGTATTGGACGGATTACGGACTAACCCTCGCAGAGCAAACCAACTGGCACGACCAGCGGGTGCTTTGGCGCGACACGCTGTACAAGAATTACAGCGATCCGCTCACGAGCACCAGCGGAGCGAAGAAGAAGGTGCGGGAGTTTATTCCGCTCTTTAGCAAGAGTGCAAAAAAGCCGCTGGATAAAATTGTGCTTGCCACCATAAGCGGTGTGGACGAGGAAAGTATTTTCAACGTGAAGCTGAACCGTGCCAACCCAAGCCATCCTACAGAGAAAATTGCTGCCGAGTGCTTCCCGAGTATTCGAAAAATAAAACTGGGCAATGCAAGAATTAGTTGCCGAACCAGCAGCGACAGCAAGCGCTCCAGCATTGTGGACGGGGCGGACAGCGTTCAGGTGTCTTACATTATTCAAAACACGGGCGATGTACCTGTTATCAACCCGGACGATAAGGGCATGACGAAGCAGCTCTTTTTCGAGTCGCAATTCAGCTTAGACCTGGGTGCGGATAACCAGGGCAGGTGGTTGGTTATTTATTTCCGCTGGTACCTCTCGCGCTATCCGCAGTTCGCTGGCGACTGGTGCGCGATGACCAGGCAGGTGATTGGATAGGGGGAATTGGTTGATTGGGTTGATTGAGGTAAATAGGGTAATAAGGGTAATTGGGTTGATTGAGTTAATTAGGAAAATTCGGCTGCTCCCTTAATTGACCAAATCGCCCTAATTAACTTAATCAACTAAGTTACCACAATCAACCTAATAAACTTACTCCACCACCAGCTTCTTCACCACTCTTTTCTTTTCATCGCCCACCTGAACGAAATAAATTCCTGCGGGGAGTTTAGGGTTTAGGGTTTGAAGTTTGAGGTTGAGAGGAGATGAGTAAACTTTTTCTCCGAGGGTGCTGAAGATTTCGATCCTGCTGTTCTTATCTCCGAAATCTGAACTGCTCACTACAAACAGAGAGGAGGTGGGATTGGGAGATATGGTGAAATCCGCTACGGAAAGTTCGTGAACGCCTCCGCTTCTATAAACGCAGCCGCTATCTACGACCAATGTTATTGCATTAACAACCGGAAAAACATCTGTCAATACACTACCCGAAATTTGTGTTGCAAAAATAATTGTGCCTATAACAGAATCAACAGAAGAAGTACTGCCATCGGGATTTGCACAACCCGAACCGTTGCCGAGGGAATCAGTTTTCAGAATTCCGATTTGAGGTAGGGGGGTTGTCATGTGGGGGGCTGCGCCTATCAATGGACCATTGCCGAGAATGATGAATCCGCTGTCCTTTGTTTGAAGCGCTTCAATAGCATTTAGATCGAGATCCTGTGCCCACAATAGATTTCCTGACGAATCAACTTTTAAGAGTTCTGTGTTATTATTATTGCCAAAAGAATCACCGGTACCATTTACAAGGATGAATCCACCGTCAGAAGTTGCATGAATTTTAGGTTGCGAAGCAGGGAAAGAACCAAAACCTCCTGCGGGAATGGACGAACTCCAAATCACATTTCCTGAAAAATCTGTTTTTACCAATGCTATTTTATTCGATGTCGAAAACATGCACATAAAACCATTGGGAGCAATCAGCACATCTTGCCCGGTGAAAAAAGCGGGAGGATTGTTGTTGTATTTATTCGCCCACACAATATCACCTGCGGAAGATAATTTGATAAGCACAGCATCGCCCTGAAATGTTCCATTGTGAGTTTCAGCATAGCCGCATAGTACATACCCGCTGTCAGGAACTTGCTTGATCGAAAACCCATAGTTTTCATAATTCGCTGAAGTTAATGTGTTGCTCCATTCAAGCCCACCGGCAGAATCAATTTTTGCAGTAACAATGTAAGAATACGGAGGGCCAATGTTGCCGATGTACCCCGTCATCACAAACCCATGATCAAATGTTTCCGTGATTGAAAAAACAGTTTGCGCATTAGCTCCCATGCTGATGGATTTACTCCAGAGCGTATCGCCAATGGAATTTACCTTCACGCAAAAAAGATTGTCAACATTAATGATAGTATCGCGCATGTTTCCTGCAAGCACATAGCAGGAATCGTGCGTGGGGATGATGGCATTGAACAGCTCGTTGTAACTAGTTCCGATTTCCTTGCTCCAGAGGTGATTTCCGGCTGAATCAATTTTAAAGATCAGTGCTGAGCTAAAATTGTGTTGACCTGCTATCAGGTATCCGCTATCATAAGCCGGAATAACAGCACGTCCTGAAGTGCCGGTCGTTGAATCGTAATACACTTTCGAAAAAGTAATTGGCTGAGCAATCACTAAATTAAATGAGAGAAGAAAGAAAGCGAATGTTGAAGTGAGTAAGATTTTTTTCATAGGCGTTAGTTTAAAAATTAGCTTTCAAAGATAGAAATGTTTTGAAAGCAGCGGTAGAAAAACAATGGCTTCCTGTTTAATGGACAACCAATAACGAATAACTTTTTTTCTACTTTTGGCACGGTGTTGGGAAACCAACCATCCAACTTTAAAAACCAAAACCTACAGCGTATGAAAATTAAACTGCTTACACTCTGCATCGCGCTTGCAGCCGGCATTGCTTCAAAGGCGCAAACATCAAACGCCATCTTCTTTACAGAGAATGGCGAAAAATTTAACCTCGTGCTCAATGGCATTCTTCAAAATCAAAAACCGGAAACGAACGTAAAGCTGGCAGGGCTAAACGCTCCGAGTTACAAAACAAGAATTCTGTTTGATGACAAAACGCTGGGCTTTGTAGATTACACGCTCAACTTCGTGAACATGGGCTCGGAAGTAACTTACACGGTGAAGAAAAACAGCAAAGGCAATTTCATCGTTCGCTATGTAAGCGAAGTGCCGCTTGCACAGGCAGCACCGCCCGCGCCCAACCAGGCAATCGTAGTATATTCAGCTCCGCCAATGGGAGCAACCTCTACTACCACCCGTCAAACCACCACCACCTCTTCAGGCAATCCTGATAACGTAAACATAAACGTAAGCGCAAATATGGACGGACAGGGAGGCGGAGTAAGCATGAACGTATCAGGTATGGATCCAAACATGTCGGGTTCAACAACCACTACCACAACCACTACACATACCACAACTACCACTTACAGCGACCCCTCACCCACCCCTCCGCCAACCGTTATTTATGTGGATGGATACAATGGCAAGATTGGCTGCCCCGTACCCATGAGCCGTGGCGACTTTGAATCGTTTAAAGGTTCGCTCACTTCAAAATCTTTTGAAGACAGCAAGATGACCATGGCGAAACAAGTACTAAACAACAATTGCCTCACCAGCGCACAGGTGCGCGAAGTGATGACGCTTTTCTCCTTCGAACAAAGCAAACTCGACTTTGCAAAGTATGCCTACAACCACACTTACGACATCGGCAATTACTTTAAAGTGAACGATGCGTTCGGCTTCGAGAGTTCGATTGATGAATTGAATAATTATATTAATACGCAGCGGTGAATTAGTTAAATGGTTCATTTGGATAACTAAGTCAATTGGGGTAATTTGGTTGATTGAGTTAATTAAGTAATACAACCGGATTTCCTCATTTAACTTAGTTACCCTAATTACCCAATCAACCAAATCTACCCAATCAACCACAACAAATGGAATTCAAGAGTTTCGAAGATCTGGAAGTTTGGAAGGAATGTCGTCAGCTTAAAAAATCCATTTCATTAGTTGCAAAGAAATTTCCTCCCGAGGAAAAATTTAAACTAACCGATCAAATCATTCGTGCATCGAGAAGTACTACAGCAAACATTGCAGAAGGTTATGGTCGGTTTCATTATCAAGAGAACATTCAGTTTTGTCGTCAGGCAAGAGGTTCACTGCTTGAAACCCTCGACCACCTGATAACCTCCTATGACGAAAAATATCTTGACGAAAACGAACTGAACAAATTTCGTGAGCAGTATTCAGGTTGCCTGAAACTTTTGAATGGCTACATTGCTTATCTGAAAAAACGTAAGTCAGAAGAGTAGCCCAATCACCATTTATCTCAATTAATTTAATTTCCCAATTACCCAATTGACTTAATTATTCCAATTACCCCAATCAACTTAATTAACTCAATCAACCAAACAATGAACAAACTCTTTCTCGCTTCCGGAACCGCTCTTGCCGCCCTCGCAGTTATCCTGGGTGCTTTCGGTGCTCATGCACTCAAAGCGAAGTTAGAACCTGACTCGCTACAGGTTTTTGAAACGGGAGTGAAGTACCAGATGTATCATGCCATTGCGTTGATTCTCGTTGGAATACTTTTCGAAAAGTTTAATGCATCCACAACACTTTACTCCGGATATTTTTTTCTTGTGGGAGTATTTTTCTTTTCAGGATCACTGTACCTTCTTTCATTGAGAAGCGTGCTCGGCATTGAGAACTGGAAATTCCTCGGACCCATCACTCCGCTTGGCGGCTTGTGCTTCATTATCGGCTGGGTTATGCTGCTCGTATCAATTCTTAAAAAATAAATTATGCTGAAAAAAAAAATACTTCCCGCGTTGCTGCTCATTGTTTTCTTCTCCTGCAAGGGAACAAAGAACACACCTCAACCTGCACCTGTTGCGAAACCTGTAGTTAAAGAACAGAAAAATCCAATGGGCACACTATCAGCAACAACTGTCGCCTCAGTTGATGAACCCATACAACCCGATGCTGAAAATAAACTCGCAGCAACAGACGATACCACCATGCGCTTCATCGCAAGTTTCTATTCCATCGGAGAAGGAACAGAAGTAACCTTGAAAGAAAAGTTGAAATCATTTGCTGTTGAGTATGGAAAAAGAGTTCATCAGAAAATAAACTACAACGAAACCTTCTGGGGTCGCGAAGGAGAAACAGATTATTGTTTTCCGCTAAAAGAGTTAACCGCCCAACAGCAAACCGATTTCATTAATGGGGCTAAAGAGGTACTCAATACAGCAAAGCACGTTTACTTTTTTGAAAACCGCGCCTGCCGCAAAGGCAGGTAGTTGTTGTAAACTTCCCTTTACTACATCTCTCATCCAACATTTTTTCCTTTCCTTTGCCGCACTAAAATAAAACGAATGATTAACGAATTTGGATTGAAAGCAAAGGATGCAACAATCGCTGATCTCGGCTTAAAAAATATCGGTGATGCATACTGGAACCTGACTCCTGCCGAGCTTGTTGAAGAAACTATTATTCGCGGGGAAGGAATGTTGACCGATGTAGGCGCTCTTGCCGTTGACACCGGAAAATTTACAGGTCGTTCTCCCAAAGATAAATTTATTGTGTGCGATGCCACCACTGAAAGTTCTGTTTGGTGGGGAGACATCAACATCAAAATTACTCCTGAATATTTCGATCAGGTTCACGAAAAAATGTGCGCCTTTCTTCAGGGCAGAACCGTTTATGTGCGCGACAGCTACGCCTGTGCCGATCCGAAGTACAGATTGAACATTCGGGTGGTAACAGAAACTCCGTGGGCAAATCTTTTCGCCAACAATCTTTTCCTTCGCCCAACGAAAGATGAAATATTGAAGATGCAAAAATCTGACTGGAGTATTATCTGTGCTCCCGGTTTTGTTGCCAATCCGAAAACGGATGGCACTCGCTCAGAAAATTTTGCGCTCATCAACTTCACTAAGAAAATGATTTTGATTGGCGGTACTGCTTACACAGGCGAAATCAAAAAAGGAATTTTCACCGTACTGAATTATGTCCTTCCTCATGATAAGAAAGTGTTGAGCATGCACTGCAGCGCAAACATCGGCAAGGATAAGGAGACCGCTATCTTCTTCGGGTTATCAGGCACAGGCAAAACAACATTGAGTGCAGATCCCAATCGTGGTTTGATTGGTGATGATGAGCATGGCTGGGCTGATAATTCTGTTTTCAATTTTGAAGGCGGTTGTTATGCCAAGTGCGTAAACCTTTCAAAAGAAAAAGAACCCGAAATTTTCAGCGCGATAAAATTCGGTGCATTAGTAGAGAATGCAGAATTTTACGAAGGCACTACAACTGTTGATTATGACAACATCACAAAAACAGAGAACACCCGCGCTGCCTATCCCATTTATCACATTGAAAATTCAGTAGAGCCAAGTGTAGCAGGTGTTCCTAAAAATGTTTTCTTCCTCACTTGTGATGCATTTGGTGTCCTCCCTCCTATTTCGAAATTGGATGCAGGTCAGGCAATGTATCATTTCATCAGCGGCTACACTGCAAAAGTTGCGGGCACTGAAGTAGGCATCACAGAACCGACTACAACCTTCAGCGCATGTTTCGGAAAAGCATTTCTTCCCTTGCATCCTACTAAATATGCTGAACTGCTTGGCGAGAAATTAAAAAAGAATAAGGCAAACGTTTGGCTTATCAATACCGGATGGAGCGGTGGCTCGTATGGTGTGGGCTCGCGCATGAAGTTATCTTACACCCGCGCAATGATTACCGCTGCCATTAATGGAGAACTTGATAAAGTTCAGTTTGAAACCTTACCTATATTCGGATTATCCAGCCCAAAGACATGTCCGAATGTTCCGGTTGAAATACTGAACCCACGCAATACATGGACTGATAAAAATGCCTACGACACCAAAGCAAATTCTCTTGCCGCTGCCTTTGTAAAAAACTTTGCTCAGTATGCTGAGTATGCAAACGAGGAAATCCTCAATGCTGCTCCGCGTGTAACGGAGAATGCGTAAAGCAGAATCACTCTGAGAAAATAATAACAACCTGATATTTGAAAGCTGTCTTGAAAAAGACGGCTTTTCTTTTTTACATAAGAGTATATTCGCCATCAGAATAAAAACAGTTCTACTTGAAGGTGATTTAAAATCAAAGCACAGATGGAAGAAAATTTCTTATCTGATAAACATATTCCGGTTCTCGATGGCTTGAGAGGATTTGCTGTTCTCTATGTAATAATCTTTCATTTTTTCCCCTCGGCAACCAGCAGCGGTTTTCTGACAGCCATTGCATCATTTGGATTCAGCGGAGTAGATTTATTTTTTGTGCTTAGCGGTTTCCTCATAACAGGAATTCTAATCCGATCAAAAACAGAAAAAAATTATTTCTTCAATTTTTATGTGAGACGCTTTTTAAGAATATTTCCTCTTTATTATTCAATGCTTTTTATATTTCTCATTGTCGTTCCACATATCACATATTTTAGACAGTTCAATTATTTCACCATTGTAGATGGAGCAAGCTATCCATATTGGTTGTTTCTAATGAACTATCCTTCTTTTCACAGCTTGACTCATCAATTTCTTTTCGTGGCATGGTCTCTTTGCATAGAAGAGCAGTATTATCTTTTCGTTCCGGCAATCGTTTACCTCCTTAACAAAGAACGATTACTTAATTTTCTTCTTCTTGTTTTTACGGCCTCATTTCTAATCAGAACAATCTCCTTTTTTGTTTTTCATACTGATGCATCCGTTCTTTATCACTCCGCATATACCCGACTTGAAGGAATCGCGCTTGGTGGAATCTTGCGACTGTCTTTTGAAAATAACGGTTTGAAAAATCATAGACAACGATTCGCTTCCTTGTTTCCGCTCTTTGCGTTACTGGTGTCAGGAATGGTTGTTTTCTGCAAGTACATAATAGTAGAGCCAGTATCTCTTAATTATCACCCGCTCATGATTACTTTCGGTTATCTGCTGAGTTCACTAATGTATGGATCACTTATGACAAGATGCCTTATTGAAAATAAGAATGGATACACCCGAACTTTTTTTTCAACTGCTTTTTTAAGAACAACGGGCAAATACAGCTACGCTATGTACTTGTTTCATCCCTTAGCTATTGGCATTGCAAAAGCATTCTTGGCAAAAGGGTACCTGATGTTTCAATTGGATTGTTTGAAAAACGACTCGCTTCCGGTTATCGCAGGAATGCTTCTTACTTATGCGATGTCAATAGCGAGTTGGAATATTTTGGAAAAACCGGCACTGCAATTAAAAAGGAGGTTCGCTTGATACAACCTTAATTCTGAAAAAAGAACTGCAAAATTTTGTAAGTAGAATCCTGAGTCTTTAATACTCGTCTTCGTTGAAGAAAAAATCATCCTTAGTAGGATAGTCGGGCCAAATCTCTTCAATGTTCTCGTATGTCTCTCCTTCGTCTTCGAGTTCCTGAAGGTTTTCAATTACCTCCATTGGCGCACCACTCCGAATGGCGTAGTCAATTAACTCATCTTTTGTGGCGGGCCAGGGAGCATCTTCAAGATGTTGTGCGAGTTCTAGGGTCCAATACATAGTTTCAGATTATTGGCGAAGTGTAATTTCTTACACCTCGTTTTTAAGGGTTGCAAAAGTAAAAAAATATTGACATGACAAGCGACCTTAAAAAAATTTATTCATAGGCGTGGTTTCCATGGAGTTTCCTCTGCTTTAAGCTCCTGAGAGAGCATTCTGGAAAGTACGAAAAGGTAATCGGAGAGGCGGTTGAGATATTTGATGACAAGCGAATCCACAAAATCGTTTTCAGAAAGATGAGTGACTAACCCCTCTGCCCTGCGACAAATGCAACGCGCGAGATGGCAATACGAAACCGTAGTGTGCCCGCCTGGAAGCACGAACGATTTCATTTCAGGAAGCAATGCATCCATCCTATCCATTTCATTTTCTAAAAGAAGTACATCTTCTTCTTTCAGATCAGGAATTTTCATTTTAGATGTTGCAGGATCGCTTGCAAGCGAAGAGCCAATGGTAAAAAGGCGATCCTGTATTTCGATAAGAAGTTTTTTGTGATCGGCTGAAATTTCCTGATCACGTACCAATCCGATAAAAGAATTGAGTTCGTCAACAGTGCCGTATGCCTCAATGCGAAGATGATGTTTCGGTAATCGCGTTCCCCCGATCAGTTGTGTAGTTCCAGTGTCGCCTTTCTTCGTGTAAATTTTCATGCTACAACTGCCTTGCGAATATTATTATTCACCTCATCCGATTCTACCAACCCATCTTTCAACCGAACGATGCGATGCGCATGTTGTGCAATGTCTTCTTCGTGAGTAACAACAATTATGGTATTTCCCTTTTGATGAATCTCCTCAAACAAGCCCATAATTTCTTCCGAAGTTTTAGAATCAAGATTTCCTGTTGGTTCATCAGCAAGAATAATCGAAGGATGATTAACTAAAGCACGTGCAATAGCAACGCGCTGGCGTTGTCCTCCGCTCAATTCGTTTGGTTTGTGAGAAGAACGATCGCCAAGCCCTACTCCGTTGAGCACCTGAGTTGCGCGCTCGATGCGTTGTGATTTGCTGAAGCCGGCATAAACGAGAGGAAGCGCGACATTATCCATTGCTGTGCTTCGCGGAATAAGATTGAATGTTTGAAATACAAAACCGATTTCTTTATTGCGGATGTCAGCAAGTTCGTTGTCGTTCATACTGCTCACAAGTTTGTTATTGAGAATATATTCTCCACCTGATGGTGTATCAAGACATCCGAGAATATTCATAAGCGTGGATTTGCCGGAGCCCGATGGTCCCATGAGCGCAACGTATTCACCTTTCTCTATACCGACTGTTACGCTTCGCAATGCGTGAATCGTTTCCGTACCGATCTGGTATTTGCGGCTGATTTCTTTTAGCTCGATTACTTTCATAAATGCGAAGCCAAAAGTAAAAGTAAATTCGTTACTGAAAAGTTATTCTTTACCAAAGGTCTTTGTGCAACAAAAAGACCAATGTTCTTGAGTAGTTAAACACATTTGGATCATATTGTTTCTTCTCTACCTTTGGCATCCTTCTAACATAAATCAAACTCGAATGAAAAAAATCTTTACAACAACATTTCTGATCTTACTTTCAGTTTGCATCAGCAACTTTACTTCAGCGCAACAATTGAATGCGCTCCAAGTATCTTCAGTGAAAGGAGATCATGCTTCTGCAATTAAAAGCAGCGTGTCTCCTGAAGTGAATCATAATGCTTCAAGAAACGGAACTCCGAAAAATCACGTTCAGAACATCTTTGATATTCAGTTCAACTACCCGATGAGTTTTGCACAAGGTGTAAGTTGCGTTTATACAGGAACAGAATTTTGGGTGGGAATTTGGAACAAAGATTCGCTTTACACGCTTGACCCGGGCGGAAACATTACTGCCGGATTTAAGATTACAGGGGTAGGGACTGCAACTTCCGGTGTTCGGGCGTTAACTTATGACGGCACTTATATTTATGCCGCAGACAATACAGTTACAATTAAAAAGATTGACCCTTCTACAAAAACTTTGGTAGCAAGTATTACTGCACCATCTGCTGTGCGCGGTCTTGCTTACGACTCCACTGCAAATGGTGGAGGTGGTGGGTTTTGGATTTCCAATTACAATACCGATTTCACACAAATAGACATGACGGGAAACTCGCTTAATGCAATTACGCTTGCTCAGCACGGAGTTCCGGTAGTTTATGGAATTGCATTTGATCCTTACACGGCCGGTGGACCTTACATCTGGGCATTTGGTCAAGGTTCGGCAAATGATTCTGCCAAGCTTCATCGCATTTCAATTCCCTTGATGGCTCATACCGGACTTGTTCATGATGTAGATGCTGATGTTGCTGTGGCAGGAGCTATTGCAGGCAGTGTGAGTGTTACCTGGAGATACGATCCGAATCATTATACACTTATGGGATGCACACAGAGTGGAACGAATAATTTATTTGGATATGAACTTGCCGATTACTCTCCTCCCGCTGTTGATGCGGGCTGTAACAGCATTGACTTCTATCCTCCTTACACTCTTATTCCAACGTTTGAAATAAGCCCCATGAGTTGGGATGTAAACCTTACCAACAACGGTACCGATCCGATCACTGATCTTGCTACCACATTTGTTTTTGATGACGGAACTACGGGTGTTTATTCCCCTGCTGATATTCATACACTTGGGTTTACACCAGGGTCTGCTGCAGTTGCAAGTTTCGGAAGCTTTACTCCGCCTGCGGTAGTTCAGGGCTACAATGGTACCGCCAGTGTGAGTACTATCGGACAAACGGATGCCGATGCATCAAATGACATTGCTACTTACAGCATGGGAATAAGTGATACAGTAATGGCGCGTGACGATGGAACTCCAACAGGTAGTTTAGGACTACCTGCAGGAAATGCAGGTGTGTTAGGGCAGGTGTTTGAACTACCTGCTTTCGGATATGTAAGTTCTGCAACGTTTCTCCTTCGCACTCCGGTGGCTGGCGATAGCGTGAGTGTTGATCTTTATTCGTACTCAGGAGGAATGCCGGTTGCGATTTTGGCCAGCACTCCTTACTATGTGATCACCGCTGCTGATTCTAATGGAGTGGTGCTTACACTTATGTTTAATGGCGGACCTATCGCAACTACTCCTGGTTCGTATTTTCTTGGCGTTAATCAGGTGAATAATAATATTACACTTGCTACGTCAGGAGTCAATTTCAGACCTACTTCAGCATATTTTGAGTTTGCCGGAGCTGCATGGCAAGCTGTTGAATCGAACACAGTCCCTTTTCTTGTATGTTATTTGCTCCGCATGAATATTCTTGATCCTACAATTTCTATTGCTGAAGTTGCCGGTCAGAAATTTTCAGTGTATCCAAACCCTGCAACATCACAACTTACAGTTGAGTCGTATCAAAGCAAGTTAAACTTCACTGTGGAATTGTTTGACATGATCGGAAACAAAGTGATGGAAACATCTTCTTCAGTTGCATCGAAAACAACATTGAATATTTCTTCTCTTGCAAAAGGAATTTATTTAGTGAAGACAATTGTTGATGGTAAATCAACTTCAACAAAAGTTTCGATTAACTGATTCTGACAAAATTATTTTTGAAGAGCCGTTCCGCGATTGCGGGACGGCTCTTTTGCTTAACAGCATCAGTCCGAAAAAGGTAATAGCACCGTTCAAGATCAGCAATTCAAAACCGAATTTGTAACCGCTGAACCATTCAGAAGAGTGGTCGTTTACAATCCAGCAAATAATTGGTGAGAGCAAACAAACGATGGGAACTGATTTATCTCTCACAGCATGCTTCGTAAAAAATCCGAAAGCGTAAAGTCCAAGCAATGGACCGTACGTGTAGCTGGCTACTTTAAAAAGATTGCGGACAACAGCATCGTTATTAATGATTCTGAAAAGAGAAACCGTAAGCAACAGAACAACTGCAAAGCTGATGTGAACCGTTTGGCGAATTCTTTTTCGTTTTGCCTCACCCAGCTTTTCATTTTTATGAATGCCGAGAAAGTCGAAACAGAATGCTGTGGTGAGTGCCGTTAGTGCTCCGTCAGCGCTGGGGTAAGCAGCAGAAATCAATCCGATGATGAAAAGTATTCCGGGAACTGTTCCTAAATAATGCAGCGCAACATTCGGAAATAAATCATCGGTATGTTTCGGATCAATGACAATGTTTTTTTGAGTTGCATAAAAACAAAGCACTGCACCCAGCACAAGAAAAAGCAAATTGACGACTACGAGAACAGCCGTAAACGTGAACATGTTTTTTTTCGCTTCACCAATATTTTTGCAACTCAGGTTTTTTTGCATCATCTCCTGGTCAAGCCCTGTCATTGCAATGGCGATAAACATTCCTCCGAGAAAATTTTTCCAAAAATAATTTGGCGAAAGAAAATCTTGAACGATTGTTTTTGAATAATTGCTGTTGTTCACCTGTGTAATTAAATCACCGAAGCTCAAGCCAAGTTGTTGCGAAATAATAACCACACTTATAACTACCGCAAGAAGCATGAAAGTAGTTTGAAGCGTATCCGTCCACACAATTGTTTTTACTCCTCCTTTAAAAGTGTAAAGAAGAATGAGCGCAATAAAAACGCCTACGGTAACAGAAAACGGTATTCCCCATTGGTCAAATACAAACGTCTGCAAAACATTTACAACAATAAATACTCTGAAGGAAGCCCCGATAACCCTTGACAAAATAAAAAAGAACGATCCTGTTTTGTAAGACCAGAAACCAAAGCGCTGTTCGAGGTAGGAATAAATGGAAGTAAGATTCAGCTTGTAATAAACTGGCATCAGAACAAAACCGATTACCGCATAGCCAAAGATATAGCCGAACACCACCTGCATGTAAGAAAACTGTGTGGTTGCCACAGCGCCCGGCACACTCATAAAAGTTACTCCGCTAAGTGATGCGCCAATCATTCCATAAGCAACTACATACCACTTCGAAGATTTGTTGCCGATAAAAAAACTTTCATTGTCGGCATTGCGACTTGTAAGCCACACTACAAAAAAGAGCAACGCTGAATAAGCAAGAACGCAGGTGAGGATTAACGTTGAACTCATGAATGCAAAGTAACGGCTGCGTTTTAAGGTTTAAAGTTTAAAGCTTAAGGTTGTACACGATGTAATGTTGATGATGCTTCTTAATTCTTAATACTCTCTACTTTGTACTTCTTAATACTTCGTACTTTTGCCTCAATGAATTCCTTCCCATCCAAAATATTCGAACAGGCAGTAAATGAATTTGCATCGCTGCCCGGAATAGGCAGGCGCAGTGCAGTGCGCATGGTGTTGCACATGCTCAACCAGAATCCTTCGGATGCAAAGCGCTTTGGTGAAACCATGATCCGCCTCACACAGGAAATCCGTTTCTGTAAAAACTGTCACAATATTTCTGATGCCGACCTTTGCTCCATCTGTGCCGATCACAGGCGCGACAACACACTCGTGTGCGTGGTGGAAGATGTGCGCGACCTGCTTGCCGTAGAAAACACGAATCAGTATCACGGGTTGTATCACGTACTCGGAGGAATTATTTCTCCTATGGATGGCATTGGACCTAACAACCTGAACATTGAATCGCTGGTGGAAAAATTAAAAACTGATGCTGTCAACGAAATAATTATGGCACTGAGCGCAACGATGGAAGGCGACACCACCGTTTTTTACATTTACAAAAAAGTGCAGCACCTCAGCAGGCACGATCTTAAACTTTCTTCCATTGCCCGCGGAGTTTCTATTGGCGATGACCTTGAATATGCAGATGAAATCACACTCGGTCGCTCCATACTCAACCGGACTCCGTACGAAAGTACGTTGGTGAGGTAAAAAGAAGTAATCGGATCCTTCGATATTCCTCTCCAACCATCGAATGGTTGGTTCAATCCTTTCGAACTTCCTCTCCAACCTTCGCATGGTTGGTTCATTCCCTTCGAACTTCCTTTCGAACCTTCGAATGGTTGGTTCATTCCTTTCGATATTCCTATCCAACCTGTAAGGGTTCCTTTCAAACCACTTACAATTCCTATCCAACTTGTAAGGGTTCCTTTCAAACCACTTACAATTCCTATCCAACTTGTAAGGGTTCCTTTCAAACCACTTACAATTCCGTTCAAACTTGTAAAGGTTCCTTTCAAACCAGTAAGGATTCCTTTCGCACTTGTAAAGGTTCCGCTCAAACCTGTAAGGGTTCCGTTCAAACTTGTAAAGGTTCCGTTCCAACCTGTAAGGATTCCTTTCGCACTTGTAAAGGTTCCGCTCCAACCTGTAAAAATTCCTTTCAAACTTGTAAAGGTTCCGTTCAAACCTGTAAGGATTCCTTTCGCACTTGTAAAGGTTCCGTTCAAACCAGTAAAGATTCCGTTCCAACCTGTAAAGGAAGTACGCGATTTCTTCGAAATTACGTTAATTTCCTACTCCACCAACAGCTTCTGTACCGCAATCCACTTCTCGCTTTGGAGTTTTACAAAATAGATGCCGGGGGCAAGCGCGCGAATATCAACGTGCATTTCTGATTTTTGATTTATGATTTCTGATTGAACAGCCACTCCGAGCACATTGTAGATTTCAATCTGTGGATTTTGAAGCTGTGCCATGGCGCTAATGGTGAAGGTGGTGTGGGCGGGGTTGGGGGAGATTCGAAAATTATTTGAATCAACTTCTTTATTATTAACTCCATTCGGATAACCTAATGTATCACATGTTGAACCCCCGAGTGCGGTTAAATCATAATCGGGATTATTCGGTAAATCATAATAAGTTCTATTGCCTCCTAAATAAAAGTGAAAAGGAAAAAAGTCGCAGAAAAAACCGAGTGAATCCGGATAGCTTATTACACTCAAATTCATATTATAGAAATTAAATACACTATCGGGGTATGGATAATTAAAATTGATGCTATCATTCCATGCACAACTCCAATAGATTTTATTGTCAGGAGCAAGACGTATAAGTCCGCCAGCGTAAGAAGGATAGCTGATGCTAGCTATAATTTGCTCAGTAGTTACAATATTTGATGCTGTTAAATTGTATTGAAGAATAACCGAGGGATACCATGAAGTAGAAACATATAAAACCGAATCATTGGGAGAAAACTCTGCGCCAACGGAGTATATCGAAGTAGGGTAAGGTGGGATAATATCTTCAGGATGAATATTTACGGGATTACTTATTACGCCACTACAGCGATCAAAATCATAAAGTTCAATCATTCCCATAGCATTTACAAAAACTATTTTATTGCCACGATGGGAAAATCTTATTGATCCCAAATCCGTGAAATTTAAACTGCCGATACTTTGTATAAAGGGACCAAATACCCCTGAAGGAGTTATATTTATCAAGTAAAAATCATTTGTACCTAAACCGCTTCCTTGATAGTTTGACGGTCTAAAAATTACCCACCAATCACGTCCATTTCCATTTTTAATAGCAGAAACTCCATCGAACATTTCAACCTGAGTTAAAGGAATGTTTTTATCAGTTACTTTGCCAAGCCCTCCATTGTATGATAAATCAACAATTGAATAATAAATACCAGTCGTCAATGATGTTCCAACTTGAAAAATATAATATTTCATTGAATCTTGAGGGAATGGAACAATAACCATTTCATCATACAAAACTTCACCAACTAAAAATTCTCCGCTATCCATTATTTCAAAATTCTTATTCCATACTTCTCCCAGATAGGAAGTAGTGCCTTGCTGCCATCTTGGTAAGTTTCCTGTATTGCAGAAAAAAAGTAAGTTGCCTTGATGATCGGTAATTGAAGCTGAACTTCCTCTCGTATTTAGCCCACAAGTGCCAAGAGTAATTGGTGCATTAAAATTTATAACGGCACTGTCACCGAAACACAAAAGGCATCTCTTCGCTGAGCGAATGTTATTAACGGCAAAAACAAAACAATCAGCAGAAAAACCTTTCTCATTCATCAAAGATAGTGATTGAAATTTTGCGGGCAAGAACAGAACAGAAACCTTAAACCTCTTCAATAGCCCCCATTCCTCTTTCTCAAAAACCACTCAAGCGAAAGCATGGCGAGGAGCAGAAAGAAAATTGCTTTCAGGTTTATGAGGTCAATCAGTTTTATCTGCGAGTAAGAAACAGTTTTGATGTCTTCTTTTGATTCAAGAAGTTTTGTGAGCGCATCAAGTTGCGAAGGAAAGAAAAGTTGTCCGCCAGTTTTTTGTGAGAGTGAATACAGCAACTGATGATCGGCTACGGTTTCGTTTTGTTCAACTTGAAGTGCGTTTACGCTGAAGTCGCCTTCTGCATTGTAAACTTTCTCGCCAACTTTTACAGACGATTTGTAATGATAATCTCCCGGGGCAAACATTCCCGCATTCAGCGTGTATGCCTTCTCTGTTTTGCTGAAGGTATAAGGAAAAGATTTTTTCTCGCGGCTTGTAATAGCAACGGAAATATCAGGTGTGTTGATGAGTTCGTAATTATCGTTGTACACTTCTGCATCCAGCACGATGGGTTCGTTCTCATTAAAAGAATTTTTGCAGACCACCTTAAAATGACTTTTCACTTCGCGAGTGGCGAGGTATTGCACCGTTTTTGAAATGAGTGTGTTGAAGGCATCAAAGTTTCCATTCAATTGATAATCGTTGATGCGCCAACGCCAGCAACCTTCTCCGCAAAGCACACCGCTTTTTGCATCGGCACTCTGCGTAAGAAATAATAGAGGTTGTTGCGTAAGCACACTTCCTATTTGCTGATTGAGAACAGCCGCGCCTTGCGCATCGGGTTTGTATTCTCCGAACGGAGCAAGCAGCGGAGGAAACGTGCGCACTGCATTCTTAACCTGCTCCTCAATAGTGAACATGCCGAAGGAAGGATTCACGCTTGGTTGTATCTCATTCCCTTTATTGATGGAGTTGCGTATCGTGATTCCGGCATTCAGAGAGTTGAATGCATTCACATTTGTTTGCGAACCGAGAATGTACAACGCAGGAATTGCATTTTGTTTGATGGATTTCAGAAGATCAGTTGCAGGATGATCGGCAGATGGCAACTGATGAAGGATAACGAGTTGTTCGTCTTTTAGATTATTCTCGAACTTGTCAATCGTCTCTACTTTCACTTCGTAGTTTTCATTGCTTTCAATGGCTTGCTTCAGCGCAGCAACATCAGGATGCGGAGAGTCCGCAACAATGAGAACTTTCCGTTTTGTCTCCTGAACCTCGATGTAAATGTCTTTCTGATTATTCGTTACTGTAATCTCTCCGCTCAATGTGCTTAACGAAATTCTGTAATGATGAATTCCTTTTTTCTTCGCATCGAGATACATTGGAACTACCTGCCGAAATTTATTTCCTGCAATTGAAATTTGTTTTGTGAAAAGAATTGCAGAGTCCTCCGTGAGAGTAAGTGTAGTAATGCCTCCGTTGCATTGTCGTGCAACAACTGCCGCTTCAACAGGAAAAGAATTATTAAGGTAGGCGATCTTGTTGTAGCGCATTTCTCCAAGCAATAAATCTTTCTGCGCATTCGTATCACCAAGTGCTACTGTGTAAACAGGCGCTTTTATTCCTGAAGAATGATAGAGCGGATTGCTGCCGCTGTTGTACAGCCCATCGCTTGCTATGATTACAGCGCCTACATTCCTGTTTGCATAACGCACATCCACTTCATCAAGCAGCTTTGAAAAATCGGTTTGCTTATCTGAATAAAAAAAATCAATCTTGTCTTTTATGGCATCGCCAAACGAAAGCGTTTTTACATCGTATTTTTTCCCAAGCTCATCAATGAGCGATTGAAGTTTTTTTGGATATTCATTTCTGTAAAAGGCAGAATCCTTACTGGTAGTAATGCTTTCGCTGTTGTCCTGCGCAACGATGATGATCGGCTTCTCGGTTTGGCGTGTAAGAGTTTTGAGGAGTGGAGTAAGCAGCAGAAACGAAAGCAGTGTGATGACAATAAAGCGCAATGAAACCATAAGCCATTTCAGCCACGGTCTTATTTCGGTAGTCAAAGTATCTTTTCGATACAACAGGAAAGTAAAAAGCGCACCCGCAGCAATACAGAAAACAGAAAGCCACAGCGGAGACTCGGTGATAAGTTGGAACATTAAGAAGTTAAAGAAAAATAGTTTGCAAAGAAACGAGAATTCAGGGAAGTAAATTTGTGAGTTGAGAATAATGTTAGATGTCAGCAAACGGGCTGTTGAATCAATGGCCGAAGTAACCTTTACCAACTTTGTTTCTTCATTCGCCAAAAACCCTTTTCGGAATCTGAAATACTTTGATAGCTTTACGGAGATTTTTTCTTTGCAGTAAGAGAAAAAATTCCATCACTTCAATCAACAGGTAATTCAATATGAAAAAACTTTTACAACTCGCATCCATTTTATTTTTCTCACTCGCAGCGCAGGCGCAGAATGAAAACAACATCTGGTGCTTCGGCTATGGTGCCGCTCTTGATTTCAACAGCGGAAGTCCCGTGGCAATTACAAGCGCCATCGGCACTACCGAAGGTTGCTCAAGCATTGCCGATGCAAGCGGCAACTTGCTTTTTTACACCGATGGTTTAAACGTGTGGAACAACACGCACGTAACCATGCCCAATGGTTTCGGATTAAATGGCGGTGGGTCATCCACTCAGTCGGCTTTGATAGTGCTGCAGCCCGGCAGCACAACGATCTACTACATTTTTACAACTGCGGAGGCGCAGGGTGCAGCCGGTTTTTGTTATTCAATTGTTGACATGACTTTGCAGGCAGGCCTTGGAGACGTTACCACAAAAAATGTTCAGCTCTTTACACCGAGTCCTGAAAAAGTGTGCGGAACTTTTCACGCCAACGGAACAGACATTTGGGTAGTTGGTCATGAACTTGGTACCGATGTTTTCCATTCATATCTTTTGACCGCAGCGGGATTAAATGCTGTTCCGGTATTGTCAACATCAGGAGATGTTCATTCACTCACGAGTGGAGCAGAAATAGGATACATGAAAATTTCGTCTGATGGAAGCAAACTTGCACTTGCGATCCGCTATCAATACGAAAATCAGTTATGCGATTTTGATAATGCAACAGGCATGGTTTCAAATCCGATTACCATTCCATCTACCGGAGGAGTAAATTGTTACGGGGTAGAGTTTTCTCCTGACAACGCCAAACTCTATCTTGCTGATGACAGCCAGACAAGTCAGTATGATATTACAAGCAATAATTCCACTACGATCAACAACTCAAAAACATACGTGGGCGGAAGTATCTGGGCATTGCAACTCGCTACCGATGGAAAAATATACGCAGCAGAATACACCAGTAGTGCTTTAAGTGTGATAAATGCACCTGACAGTGCAGGCGCGTCATGCAATTACCAGTCAATGGCTGTTCCGCTGATTGGATCATCAGCCTTGGGACTTCCGAACATGATTGCAAAAGCGCCAAACATTCTGCCTGTTGCAATTTTCAGTTCTCCGAATCATATCTGTCCGGGCACCTGCACGAACTTTACAAATCATTCGCTGCATGGTGTTTCTTATCTCTGGACTTTCACAGGTGCAAATCCTTCTGTAAGTACGGATGTTGATCCAACCAACATTTGTTACAATACTCCGGGCACCTATAGTGTTTCTCTCATTGCCACCAATGCCACCGGCAGCGATACACTCACGCTGAATAATTACATCACGGTTTATCCATACCCCGCACCGCAGGGAATTGCACAGAACGGAGATACACTTTTTGCAAATCAGGGAGCAGTGAGTTATCAATGGTATCACACAGGAGTGCTTATTCCCGGTGCAACAGATTATTTTTATGTAGCAGATGCAAGCGGTGATTTTAATGTAGTGGCTACTGATGCAAATGGTTGCGAAGTGGAAGCAGCTATATTTGATGTGGTGGCGGGAGTGCAGTCTGATGTTTCAGCTTTGAAGTTCGAGGTTTATCCGAATCCTGTGAATGAAGAACTTGAAATTAGAAACTTGAAACTGGGAGCAGGCGCAACAATTTCAATTTACAATGTGCTCGGTAAGCAGGTTTTGGATTTTCAAACATCCGGTATCCAGCATGCAATCTCGCTTAATGTTTCCGCATTGAGTTCCGGCATGTACTGCCTGGAAGTTTCTTCATCAGAAACAATCTTTCACACAAAATTTGTCAAACAGTAATTATTCGTCTAATGAAAAAAATTTTATCTCTCTTTGCAATTATTAATTTTCAATTTGGGATCTCCTGTACAGTCTTCGCGCAAAAAGAAATAAACTTCTGGTGCTTCGGAATGAATGCCGGCATTGATTTCAACAGCGGAAGTCCTGTTCCGTTTTCAGGCGCAGCCATCGGAGCACCTACACTGGAAGGTTGTTCAAGTATTGCCGATGCTTCAGGGAATTTATTATTCTACACAGATGGTTCTACAGTGTGGAATAAAAATCATGTTCCCATGCCCTCGGGAGTTGGTTTGCTCGGAAGCTATTCAACTTCGCAGGGAGCGTTGATTGTTCCCAAGCCCGGCAGTCCGGATATTTATTTTGTCTTTTCAATTGATTTGCAAAATGGGCCGAATGGAATTCACTATTCAGTTGTTGATATGACTGCTGCGGGTGGCTTAGGAGATGTGGTGCAATTAAATGTTCCGCTCAATGCGGGAACTCTTTACTCTGAAAAAATGATTGGCATCCGTCATGCAAACGGAAATGACTTCTGGGTAATCGTGCATACTTCCTTCTCAAATGTTTGGCACGCTTATGAAATTACTTCTGCCGGTATAAGCACCACTCCTGTAGTTTCTGCCATCGGGCAAACAATAAGCAGTAATGAATCAGTGGGCACCATGCATTGCACACTGGACGGTACGCGCATTGCAGCAGCATACTGGGGAGGCCCGCTTTCCGCATTTGAAGTTTTTGATTTTGATAAAAACACCGGCACACTTTCCAATCCGCTCTTCCTCACCGATCCGAATTATTTCTACGCATATTCAGTTTGCTTTTCTCCTGATGGAAGGTATCTTTACGGTGCCTGCTGTAATGCGTTTACTATTTACCAGTTTGACTTATCGTTGCCTTTACCAACCGGAGTGCTTGTTGGAACAAGTACGAATTTTTTTATTGGCGATATGCAGTTCGGTCCCGACAGTATCATTTATGTTTCGTTCATGAACAACAATTTTCTTTCGGCAATTCTTAGTCCTGATTCTGCGGGACTCCTTTGCAACTTCACGCAAAATGCAGTGAGTTTGCCCACACCTTCCACCTGTCAGTTAGGTTTGCCGAATTATATTTATCAGGTGCTGAATACACCGCCTGTTGCATTGTTCAACGCACCGCATCACATTTGTCCGGGTACTTGCACTGACTTTACAAATCTTTCCATCAACGGAACTTCATATGAATGGACATTTGCCGGAGCTAATCCTTCAACAAGTACGGATGCAAATCCAACAAACATCTGTTACAACACGCCTGGAAATTATTCTGTATCTCTTATCGCTACCAACGTAATCGGAAGCGACACGCTTACGCTGAACAATTACATGACTGTATATCCTTATCCCGCACCGCAGGGAATTGCTCAGAATGGTGATACTCTTTTTGCAAATCAGGGAGCAGTATCTTATCAATGGTATCACACCGGAGTTCTTATTCCGGGTGCAACAGATTATTTTTATATAGCAGATGCAAGCGGTGATTTTAATGTAGTGGCTACCGATTCAAATGGTTGTGAAGTAGAAGCTGCTATATTTGATGTGGTGGCTTCAGTGCAGTCAACAGTTAGCAATGATCAGTTGGCAATTTATCCAAACCCTGTAGCTGACAAATGCACGATTCGCAATTCACAATTCACAATGGGAGCAGCCGTAACGATTAAAGTGCTCAATATTTTAGGAGTGGCTGTTCAATCAGAAATCAGGAATCAGAAATCCGAAATGAATGTAGATACTCACGCTTTGCCTTCCGGAATTTACTGGCTCGAAGTATCTTCAGGGGAAAAAATATTCCGAACCAAATTTATCAAGCAATAAATTTTCAATCTCATGAAAAAAAAACTACTCGCACTCATTATTTTTTTTTCAGCCAATGTTTTTCTTGCTGAAGCAGACTTCTGGACACAGATGGCAGACCATCCCGGTGCTGGTAAAGAACTTCCTATTTCATTTGCCATCGGCAACAAAGGATACGTGGGATGCGGTACAGGACTTTTTGATTTTTGGGAATTCGATCCTGCTGCAAATCTCTGGACTCAAAAAGCGGATGTGCCCGGAGGAATAAGACGCGCAGGTATCGGCTTTTCAATTAATGATAAAGGATATGCATCCACCGGAGAAATTCCGCTCAATGATTTGTGGGAATATGACACTACTGCCAATTCATGGACACAGATGCCGAACCTGCCCGGTCCCGGAAGATCGTTTGCTGCAGCATTCGTTATTGGAAATAAAGTTTATCTCGGTGGCGGGCAATCTCCTTTCATGAGCGATCTCTGGGAATGGGATCAAACTACTCAAATCTGGACACAAAAAGCAAGCTGCGGAAATGTGATGACGCATGAGGTTGCGTTTGCCGTTAACGGAAAAGGTTACTGGACTACGAGTTGTTGCTCTACTGCTGAAATGTGGGAGTATGATCCTGTTTCTGATACATGGACTCAGAAAGGTACTTTTCCTGGTGGTCCGCGCTCTGATGCACGGGGGTTTGTAATTTGCGACAAAGGATATTTATGCACCGGTGGTGAAGGCCCTTTCTACAATGACCTGTGGCAATACAATGCATCGCTCGATCAGTGGATTCAGAAAGCAAGCATTCCCTCTGCTGGGCGCGATGATGGAGCTTCGTTCTCTATAAACGGTAAAGGTTATTACGGGCTCGGCCAGATTGGTGGAATAACTGATTCACTCGACTTCTGGGAGTATACTCCTGACAGTTCCTGCTTCTCTGCACCTGTTGCATTGTTCTCCGCACCGAATCATATTTGCCCCGGCACGTGTACCGGCTTTACCAATCTGTCTGTCAATGCAACTTCTTACCTGTGGACTTTTGCAGGAGCAACTCCATCAACAAGCACCGATGCAAATCCGTCAAGTATCTGTTACAACACGCCCGGCAATTACGCGGTGCAACTAATTGTAACCAATGCAAACACGAGCGATACCCTCACGCTGAATAATTACATCACCGTGTATCCGTTTCCAGCACCACAGGGAATTGCACAAAGCGGAGATACGCTCTTTGCAAATGCAGGTGCAGTTTCTTATCAATGGTATTACGAAGGAAATCTTATTCCCGGTGCGACAGATTATTTTTATGTAGCGCAAGCAGGAGGAGATTACAATGTAGTGTGTACGGATGGGAATGGATGCGAAGTGGAGGCAGCGATCTTTAGCGTTGTGGCAAGCGTGCAGTCAATAGTTGATAATGGGCACTTGGCAATTTATCCAAACCCTGTAGCTGACAAATGCACGATTCGCAATCCACGATTCGTAATGGGAGCAGCCGTCAGCATTTCAATCTTTAATCTGATTGGTAAAAAGATACTGGCAGTTCAATCCGAAATTAAAAATCCGAAGTCCGAAATGAGCTTTGATGTTCAGGGGTTGGCACCCGGCATTTACTGGATTGAGTTGAGATGCGATAAAAAAAATTACTACGCTAAATTCTTAAAGCAATAAATTTTCAATTGCATGAAAAAATATTTTCTTCTGTTGCTTTTGAATACTGCATCATTCGCTCTGCATTCAGCATTCGCACAACCGGGCGAATGGGTATGGCTGCATGGAAATAATTTTGCGAATGGCATTGTCAACTACGGTGTGCAGGGTGTACCTGCCGTCACCAACGAACCACCTGCACTCTATGAGCCAAATGAGTGGAGAGATGCTTCAGGAAATTTCTGGTTGTATGGCGGATATAGTGGAACCCTTTATTATGCTGACTTGTGGAAGTACGATCCGGTAAGCAATTTATGGACTTGGATAAAAGGACCGGGCACTACAAACTATCCCGGCAACTACGGAACGCTTGGTGTTTCATCGCCTGCAAATTTGCCGCCTTGCAGAAGTTACGGCAGCACAACATGGACTGACAATGCCGGCAACCTCTGGCTCTTTGGCGGACTAACAGTAGGTGGAAGTGGCAGCGATTTGTGGAAGTATGATGTATCAACCAATGAATGGACATGGATGCACGGACCCAACATCATCAGCCAGGCAGGAATATATGGAACACAAGGAGTGCCCGATGTGCTGAACAATCCCGGATCGCGGTGGGAGTGTGCATCATCATGGACTGACAATGCAGGAGACCTATGGCTCTTTGGCGGATATGTTGGCTCTGGAGGCATGAATGATTTATGGCGCTACCACATTGCTACCGATGAATGGACATGGATGAAAGGTGGAACCACTGTAGCACAACCGGGTGTCTGGGGAACTCAGGGAGTGGAAGATCCTCTCAACACTCCGTCATCACGCGCCTGTTACACGCACTGGAAAGATTCGAACGGAAACTTATGGCTGTTTGGCGGGTATGATTTTTCATCTTCCATAAACTACAATGAAATGTGGCGCTACAATCCTGTAACCAATAACTGGACATGGATGAACGGAAGCCAGGTTGGAAATGTGACCGGCACGTATGGAACAAGATGCATTGCCGATGCTGCAAATGCTCCCGGTGGCAGGTATGAAACCCGATCAGTCTGGACAGATCAGTTCGGAAACTTCTGGCTGCTTGGCGGAAGAACATGCTGCGGTAATACTGATATGTGGAATGACTTATGGACCTATTGCGTTTCCACCGGCAAATGGACATGGGTGAGTGGAGACAACACAGCTAGTCCTCCCGGCAACTGGGGAACTCTTGGCGTTTCAAGCCCAACTAACAAACCAAACTCAAGGGCAGGTGCAGTTGCATGGTGCGATAACAATGGCGGCTTATATTTATTCGGTGGAAGCACATCTCCCTACCCCACTCCTTACAATGATCTCTGGAAATTTACTGTTGACTATTCCTGCGTGAGTTGTAGTTCGCTCCCTGTTGCCATCTTTAATTCACCGAACCATATATGTCCCGGCACGTGCACTAACTTTACAAACATCTCTCAAAATGCAACTTCTTATCTATGGTCTTTTTCAGGTGCATCACCGGGCGCAAGTACCGATGTTAATCCGCAGAATATCTGTTACAACACACCGGGCAGCTATGATGTAATGCTGATCGCAAACAATACAAACGGAAGTGATACCTTACTTCTGCATAACTATATTACTGTCTATCCATTTCCTCCACCGCAGGGAATCGCGCAAAATGGAGATACACTTTTTGCAAATGCAGGAGCAGTGAGTTATCAATGGTATCACACCGGAGTTCTTATTCCGGGAGCGACAGATTATTTTTATGTAGCACAGGAAAGCGGTGATTACAACGTGGTAGCAACCGATGCAAACGGATGCGAAGTAGAAGCAGCTATATTTGATGTGATAGCGGAAGTGCAGTCGGCAGTCGGCAGTGGGCAGTTGGCAATCTATCCGAATCCTGTTGTTGACAAATGCACGATTCGCAATTCACAATTCACGATGGGAGCAGCCGCAACAATTACAATTTACAATATGTTTGGAGTGGCTGTTCAATCTCAAATCAAGAATCAAAAATCAGAAATGACCTTAAACGTTTCTGCGCTGAATAAAGGCATCTATTGGCTCGAAGTTTCTTCTGATCAGAAAACCTTCCGCGCAAAATTTATAAAGAACTGAGAGTAATTGCCGCGTGAGCAGCCCCCAAACCTTCGCGCTAAGATTGCCGACACGGGAACATCTTCCTCACCTGCTGGCTCATTCTCTTCCTCCGCTCTTCAACTTCAATCATCCGCAGCGCAAACCCGCTCACGCGCGGATTCACCTTCCTCTTCCGCGGATCAACGACTCTCACGCGCGGACTAACCTTCGTCACCTGCGGACTAATCTCTTTCACCTCGTCATCAACCATTCTCACCCGGTCATTAACCTCACTCACGCGCGGCTTCACCTTCTTCTTCCGCGGATCAACGGCTCTCACGCGCGGACTAACGTTGCTCACCATCGGACTAACGTTCCTCACCAAACCATAAACCATCCTCACCAAATGATAAACGGCACTCACCAAACCATAAACGTTCTTCACCGCATCATCAACCACGTTCACCGGCTCATCAACGTTGCCATCCTGTCAGCCAGTGTTGACATCGTGTCGGCCAACGGCTCTCACCGGATCATCAACCGCACTCACCGAATCATCAACGTCACTCACCGCGTCATCTACGTCACTCACCACGCGAAGTATTTCGAATTTCTTTGGAAGTATTTGCGAAAAACAGCAAATAATCAGGAATTCAGTGCTTTTGGGTCTTCGCGCGCTGCCTATGTACAGGCGAGACCCGACATTTAATCCAAGCACGCAAAACCTGCTCCCGCGTAAAAAAGCAAACCTGCAACTTGCTCCACACAAACATTCCTTATCTTTACAACAAACAAAAAACATGGGCAGGCGAAACCGATTTTATTTAAAAGAGAGAACCGGCTACAAGCCGGTTATTACTTTTTCAAGATGAAAAAAATACTTTCTTTATTTTTATTTTTCCTGCCATTTTGCGCAAGTGCGCAATACAAAAATAACATTTGGTGCTTTGGTGATAGTGCAGGGATTGACTTTTCAAACCCTTCTTCTCCCACAACATTTACTTCAGCGATGGATTGCCGTGGTAGTTGTTGTTCAATCGCTGATTCTGCAAATCAACTTTTGTTTTACGCACACACCGGTAATTTGGACTTATGGAGTTCGTTTTGTTATTGTGCTGGACAGGTTCTGAATAAAAATCACACGAAAATGATTAATGGTGATTCATTAATTGGAGAGATAGGGTACAATCAAATGGCAGTTATTCCATTCCCGAATGATTCAAATCAGTTTTATCTTTTTTGCCTTGCAATATTCGTTCAGCCAGGACTATATTATTCAGTTATTAACATGACATTGGATAGTGGCAGGGGAATGGTTACTCAAAAAAATGTTTCATTAATTAATTTAGAAATGTTTGATGGAACTGATGCCATTAAGAATGGAAATGGGAGAGATTGGTGGGTTATATTCAGACCCTCAAATGCTCAATCTGGTGGGCAGGCAATCAATGATTTCTATTTATTGCAAATTACACCGTCAGGTATTCAAGGTCCCTTTCTTCAGAATGTTGGCAGTTTGAACTCATCAGATTTAGGAACAATAAGATTTTCTCATGGAGGAAATAAAATTGCTTTTGTAAATGCAAGAGGGATGATAGAATTGTATGACTTTGACCGATGCACCGACATTATCAGCAATCCGATTAATATAGAGAATGAAAATACGCCCTATCCGAGTTATTTTGGTGTGGAATTTTCACCGAATGATTTGGTGTTGTATATTTCTTCTTCATCGCAGCCCTCTGTTATCCAGCAATATGATTTAACTGCTACCAATATTGCCGCCTCAGTACACACAGTTGCATCTCTCAACTTTCCTGCATACACAGGAGGGTTATTGCGCCTCGCTCCTGATAACAAAATTTATTGGAGCTGCATAGGTCCGCCTGGTTATCCTTATCCTGATACCAGTACAGCCTACAATCTTTATAATATGAATCTTAGTGTAATTAACTCTCCGAATTTGCTTGGCACTGCATGCAATTTTCAACCATTTAACTTTTATCTTGGGGGAAAGCGCACCTATTTTGGTCTGCCCAACAATCCTGATTACAATCTGCCTGCTATTGGCGGCTCGCCTTGTGATACATTGGGTTATCCTAACCATGTTCAAAGCATTTCTTCTCAAGCCGAAAATCAACTTCATATTTTTTATCATCCTGATTGGCAAACCGCATTCATTAACGCTTCCGGTTTAAGAGGTAAAAATTACGGCTTGCACATTGTAGATATAACAGGCAAAGAAGTTTTTTCAGAAGGTGGTTCGCTTTCTTCTCAGTATTACACCAAAGATTTAAACTGCGCATCTTTTGCAAACGGGATGTACATTGTAAAACTGCAAACAGAAAAAGAGGTGCTGAGTAAAAAATTTGTGAAAGAGTAATCCATCACCAAATAACGAATAAGAAAAACGAAATTACGGGTGCGGTGGCTGTCCACGAACAGTGCGAACCGTAAATTTTGCAGCAATGCAGCGCGGGCAATGCGCGCAAAGCAAAATTCAGGGTTGGTGTTCGTGGGGTGCTTTTCTTTGGTTCTTTCTTTTGCACAAGCAAAATAAACGAACAAAAAGAA
>JBBRND010000044.1:0-27201 GCA_038230515.1 Bacteroidia bacterium
CACTAAACACAACAGTGTTTTGCACTAAACACAACAGTGTTTTACACTAAACACAACAGTGTTTTGCACTAAACACAACAGTGTTTTGCACTAAACACAACAGTGTTGAGCACTAAACACAACAGTGTTGAGCACTAAACACTACAGTGTTGAGCTGGCGTTTGCGAACATTTTTGTAGAAAATGAACACGGGCGCGGAATTTCTTACACTGCAAAATGGGCTGATGAGGATGCCTTTTTTTTGAAAAACTTTGTTTTCTCTTTATTTGATAAGTTTTTGCCGTTGCTGTTCGCAGCCCGGAGCAATAAATCTTACAAATGTAAGATTCAAATTTTTTTTGCTTTGATAGAGAAAAATTTCACCTGATCTGAAAATCTGCGGAAAATGGTTTCTTTCTTTAAATCCCCGTGTAATTTCCGGGAGTTACCGCAAGCAATTCGTTCTTCACACTTTCTTTTATATCAAGAGAGGCAATAAAAGAGTGAATTTTTGCTTTCGTCATCTTTTCGTTGGTACGGGTAAGTTCTTTCAGCTTCTCGTATGGATTCGGAAAATTTTCCCTACGCAAAATGGTCTGAATCGCTTCTGCTATTACCGCCCAATTGTTTTCAAGATCGGCATCAATGGCAATGCGGTTCACTTTTATTTTGTTTAGTCCTTTAAGCAACGATTTCATTGCAACCAGAGTGTGCGCAAACGGAACACCTACATTTCTCAGAACGGTAGAGTCCGTTAAGTCGCGCTGCAGGCGAGAAATGGGCAGCTTTGCAGAAAGATGTTCAAACAGTGCATTCGCCATCCCGAGATTCCCTTCGGAATTTTCAAAGTCAATGGGATTTACTTTGTGAGGCATAGCAGAAGAACCGATCTCTCCGGCTTTTATTTCCTGTTTGAAGTAATCCATGGAAATATACGTCCACACATCGCGGTTGAAATCAATGAGAATATTGTTGATGCGCTTCATGGCATCAAAAAGGGCGCAGAGATTATCGTAGTGCTCAATCTGTGTGGTGTGCTGCTGACGAACCAAGCCCAGCTTGTGTTGAACAAATTCATTGGCAAATTTCTTCCAGTCAATCTGCGGATAAGAAACATGATGTGCATTAAAGTTTCCTGATGCACCGCCAAATTTTGCGGTGAAGGGAATCTGCTTCAATAAAATGATTTGGTTATTCAAACGCTCAACAAAAACACTCATCTCTTTTCCTAATCGAGTAGGAGATGCAGGTTGTCCGTGCGTGCGGGAGAGCATGGCAATGTTTTTCCATTCTTCGGCAAGTTCATTAACTGCTGCAATTACATTGTTGAGTTGAGGCAGGTAAATTTCCGTCACACAGTTTTTTATCGCCAGCGGAAAGGCAGTGTTGTTTATATCCTGCGATGTTAAACCGAAGTGAACAAATTCTTTTAGTGTTGACATTCCCTCTTCTTCAATTTTCTTTTTCAGAAAATATTCAACGGCTTTTACATCGTGATTGGTGGTCTTTTCTGTTTCCTTTATCTCTTTTGCAAAACCTTCAGAAAACCGGAGATAAATTTTTCTCAGCGAGTCAAACTTTGTTGCGTCAGCATTGTTTAGTGCGGTAAGCGGAATTTCACACAAGGCAATAAAGTATTCCACCTCCACAAGCAGCCGGTAACGGATAAGAGCGGATTCGGAAAAATACGCGGAAAGTTCTTCGGCTTGAGTCCAGTACCGTCCGTCAATTGGGGAAATTGCTGTGAGAGCGTTTAAGTCCATAGTGAAAAAAGAGGCGCGAAGATAGTTTGTTAAAGGGATACAATAAAAAGAAACACCGTTCGTCTTTGTGAATATTATTGCGGCTCTAGCCACAATTAAAATTGTCAATTATTGACCCTCAAAAAATTTTATTCCATGCAAAGTTTCAATAGTTTTGCCGCCCCGTTTAAGAAACCATCTTTCGAGCAAAAAGGCAATTTTGAGCGGGGGTTTTCTGCCCCTTGAAATTCCTTCACGAAAGCGAGCAAAATACCACCAGCGAAACAACAACATTTATGAAAAAAATAATTTTCTCCTTCTGCCTCCTTCTAACTTCAATAATTGCAGGTGCGCAGAATACCGCAAGTTCAACTACACTTTCACTTACTCAGGCAATTGATTACGCATACAACCATCAAAGTGCTTATCTGAATGCGGTGCTTGATGAGCAGATATCTACAGCACATGTAAAAGAAATTGTTGGAATCGGTTTGCCGCAGGTGAGCGGAAGTTTTGATGTGAAGGACTTTGTTGAAATTCCTACCTCGTTTATTCCGGCTGAATTTTTTGGTGGAAGACCCGGAGAATTCATTCCTGTAAAATTCGGAACACGTTACCAGGCAGCAGCGGGAATTTCCGCTTCGCAGTTGGTTTTTGATCCTACTTATCTTATAGGCATAAAAGCCACGAAGGGTTTGCGCGAACTTGCAAACAAGAATACACAGCGCACAAAAATTGAAACAGCCGTAACGGTGAGCAAAGCATACTATAATGTGTTGGTGAGCCGCGAGCGTATGCAATTGCTCGATGCAAACGTGATCCGCGTGAAAAAGCTGAAAGATGATACACAGGCATTGTACGATAATGGCTTCGTTGAAAAAATTGACCTCGACAGAATCGTTCTTACTTACAACAACATTGTTGCCGAGCGTGAAAATGTTTCGCGTTTACTTACGCTCGGAGATTATCTTTTGAAATACCAGATCGGCATGGACATTTATTCCACCCTTGTTCTGGCTGATTCATTGAGTGATGAGCAGGTGAGAAACATTACTGTTAGTGCAGCAAAGCCGGATGTAAAAAACAGAATTGAATATTCCCTGATGCAGACAAACAGGGATCTGCAGGGATTGAATTTGAAAAGATACAAGGCAGGATACATTCCGAGTTTATTTGCTTACGGAACGGTGAGCGCAAATGCTTCCCGCTCAAAGTTTGATATTTTTGATACAAGTAAGCGTTGGTATCCTATTGGAATTATTGGCGGCACGCTGCAATGGAATTTGTTTGACGGTTTTCAACGGGAGAAAAAAATCAAGCAGGCAAGTCTTGCGTTAAAGAAAGCGGAAAATGATTTACAGAATACAGAGAATGCGCTTGCGATGGAAGCGGAGAGCAATCGAACAAATTTGCAGAATTCACTTTCATCATTGAACACGCAGAAAAATAATCTTGAGTTAGCCAATGAAGTAGTGCGTGTATCAAAATTAAAATACGATCAGGGTGTTGGATCCAATCTCGAAGTGATCAATGCTGAAACATCACTGAAGGAAGCACAGACAAATTACTACAGTGCGCTGTATGATGCGCTGGTGGCGAAGGTTGATCTTGATAAATCAATGGGAAGCATTAAATAAGAAATAAAACGAAGTAGGCAGTAAGCAGTACACAATGAAGATAAAAAATACAAGAAATAAAATCAGAAATAGAAATACAATCACAATCAATATGAAAAAAATAATCACATTTGTTTTGGTAGCTGCAGTTGTTGCTTCTTGCAGCAAGTCAGGTTCAACGGATAAAAAGACAGAACTTGAGAGTTTGAAGAAGCAACAGGCGGAGCTGAAAGATAAAATTATAAAGCTCGAAGCAGAAGTTGCATTGACTGATACGTCAAAAGATACTAAGGGAAAAATGGTTGCTGTTACTGATATGCAGCCGAAACCCTTTATGCATTACATAGAAGTGCAGGCAAAAATTGAAGGCGATGAAGATGTAAACGTTGCTGCAGAAATGCCGGGCACTGTTACAGATGTTCTCGTGAAAGCAGGTGATCATGTTTCAAAAGGGCAGGTGCTTGCAACGCTTGATGACAGGGCAGTTCGTCAGCAGGTGGATGCAATGAAGTCTCAGGTGGATATGGCAGTAACAATGTACAACCGTCAGAAAAATTTGTGGGATCAGAAGATCGGAAGTGAAGTTCAGTTCATCCAGGCAAAGACACAAAAGGAATCCATGGAAAAACAATACGCGGGTTTGCAGGAGCAATGGGATATGACTCGCATCAAATCACCGATTAACGGAACGGTTGACGAAGTCAGCATAAAAGTTGGCTCAGCCTCAGCACCCGGGTTTCCTGCTGTTCGCGTGGTGAATCTTACTTCGCTGAAAGTAAAAGGAGAAGTTGCAGAGTCATTCATTAGCAAAGTAAAAGACGGAAATGATGTAGTGGTTTCTTTTCCTGATGAAGGCAAGGAAGTTAAAACAAAACTTTCTTACTCCGGGCAAGCGATCAACAAGCTGAACAGAACCTTTAACGTGGAAGTGCGATTGAATGCGAAGGATGGAGATTTTCATCCCAACCAGGTTTGTGTGTTGAAAATTGCTGACTACACTTCGTCAAACGCATTTGTGGTTCCAGTAGGTGCAGTTCAAAAATCTTCTGACGGAGAATTTGTTTACATCGCATCTTCGGAAAACGGAAAAACAGTTGCTATGAGAAAACAAGTTCAGTCAGGCGTTACTTACAACGGACTAACAGAAATTAAAAGCGGACTTGCAAGCGGGGATCAGGTTATCACTCTTGGTTATCAAAATGTGATTGAAGGGGACGCCATTAAACTTTAAAAAAAACAGAACGCTGATCGTTATGATTTTTATGATTGATCAGCGATCATCATAACAATCCGCGTCATCAGAGTTCAAAAGATATTTTATGAAAGACGACAACAAACACAAAGAATTCAAACCCTCCAGTTGGGCGATTGAAAACCGAACGGCTATTTTCATCATAACCATTCTTCTTTCGCTTGCAGGAATTTCTGCTTACAACTCGTTGCCGAAGGAAAGTTTTCCTGACATCTCACTACCGAACATTTATGTCAGCGTGGTGTATCCTGGAACTGCCCCTAAGGACATGGAGAACTTAATTGTTCGCCCGATAGAGAAAGAGTGCAGAAGTATTGCAGGGGTTAAAAAAGTGAAAAGTAATTCGCTTCAGGATTATTGTAACGTGGTGGTTGAGTTCAGCAGCGATGTAAATACGGAAGTTGCAAAACAAAAAGTGAAAGATGCTGTGGACCGTGCGAAAAGCAATCTGCCGCAGGACTTACCGAACGATCCGCAAATCATTGAAGTGAATTTTGCAGATCTGCCGATCATGTACGTGAACATTTCTGGTAACTACGATCTAGCGAAGTTGAAAAAATATGCTGATGATACTAAAGATCGTCTCGAAGAAATGAAGGAGGTAAAGCAGGTGGATGTGATCGGTGCGCTTGAGCGTGAGATACAAATCAACGTGGACATGTTGAAGATGCAGGCAGCGCGCCTTTCGATGTATGATATTTACAATGCTGTGAGCAATGAGAACAGAACTATTCCTGGCGGCACCTTGAAGATGGAAGCGGAACGCAGAAGCATAAGCGTGAGCGGTGAATTCAAAAACGTTCAACAGATTGGAGACATCGTAATAAATTCCATTGACGGAAAGGCAATTTACCTGAAAGACATTGCAGATGTAAAAGACGGTTTCAAAGAACAGGAATCGTATGCGCGTCTAGATCACAAAAATGTAATAACGCTCAGCGTGGTGAAACGCAAAGGAGAAAATCTCATTCAGGCATCCGATAAAATTGTAGCACTGGTAAATGATCTCAAAGCAAACTCTTGGCCAAAAGATTTAGTGGTGACATTAACAGGCGATCAAAGTGAAATGACAAGATCAACATTGCACGATCTCATCAACACTATTATCATCGGCTTCATTCTCGTGTTTCTCATTCTCATGTTCTTCATGGGAACTACGAATGCCTTCTTCGTTGCCATGAGCGTACCGTTGAGCATGGCTCTTACATTCATTGCCCTGCCAAGCATCGGTGCATTGATCGGAACAAGCATGACGCTGAACATGATTGTACTCTTTGGAATATTGATGGCACTTGGCATTGTTGTGGATGATGCCATCGTAGTAATTGAAAACACGCACCGCATTTTTGCAAATGGAAAAGTTCCGATTCTTAAAGCTGCAAAGATGGCTGCCGGAGAAGTTTTTCTTCCTGTGTTATCAGGTACGTTAACAACACTTGCACCATTTGTTCCGCTGCTATTCTGGAAAGGAGTAATTGGAAAGTTCATGTTCTTCCTGCCAGTTACGCTTATCATCACACTCACGGCTTCGCTGGTGGTTGCATATATTATCAATCCTGTGTTTGCAGTAACATACATGAAACCGCATGACGAAAAAGATTACGATCCGCGCAAGAAATTAAATCTCTCTCTTCTTCTTTTCGGAATTGTAATTGTGTTGAGTTATCTGACTGGCAACTTCGGCTTCGGAAATTTTGCAGTGCTCATGCTCATCATGAATCTTCTCAATCGGTTCTGGCTGCATAAAGTGTTGGTGCGTTTTCAAACAGGCACCTGGCCACGTATTCAGAACCGCTATCGCAAAATGTTAGTGTGGTGTTTGAATCGTCCTTACAAAATGTTGTTCGGCACACTCGGAGTTTTCATTATCTCGCTCGTGATGCTTAGTATCCGAAATGGAGGGATCAGTTTCTTTCCGATGGCTGATCCTAATTTTGTTTTTGTTTATACATCGCTGCCCGTTGGTACCGATCAGGCATACACAGACAGTGTTACAAAAATTGTTGAAGACAAAGTTTACAAAGCAGTTGACTGGCCCAACCCGATGGTGAAATCAATTATTGCAAACGTTACGGTGAGTGTTACCGATCCGCAGGATGAAGACCAGGGAAGCTATCCGAACAAGAGCAAGGTTCAGGTTGCGTTTGTTGAGTACGCAAAACGCAACGGACAATCAACTGCAAAGTATCTTGATAAGATTCGTGCAGCGGTGAAAGGAGTTCCGGGCGCTGAAATTACAGTAGCGCAGGAACAGGGAGGACCTCCCGTTGGAAAGCCCGTGAACATTGAAGTGGCAGGAGATAATTACGAAGACATTGTTGCTACCAGCAAAGGATTGAAACGCTACCTCGATTCGCTTCACATTGAAGGCGTGGAGGAATTGCGGAGTGACTTACAGGATCGGAAACCACAGATCACTTTCAACATTGACCGCGAGCGCGCTAACCGTGAAGGTATTTCCACCACACAGATCGGTCGCGAAATTCAAAGTGCTGTTCTTGGCTGGGAAGCATCCAAGTTCAGAGATCTGGATGATGATTACAAAATTGAATTGCGTTACAAACCCGAACAACGCAACAACGTTGATCTTCTAAGCAACGTTCACATCCTTTACCGAGATATGGCTATGAACGGAATGGTGCGCGATGTGCCAATGAGTGCCTTCGTGAAAATAAAATATGACGACACATACGGAATCATCAAACGTAAAAACCAAAAACGCATTGTTACCATTTCATCAAACGTGCTGGGCGGATACAACGAGCAAGCCGTAGTGAGTGAAGTGCAGAAAGCGGCTGCGGGTTTTAATCCGATGAATAATATCACCATAAAATTTACCGGCTCACAGGAAGAGCAGGCAGAGACGGGTGCGTTCCTCGGCTGGGCAATGATGATGAGCATTATGCTTATCGTACTTATTCTCGTGCTGCAGTTCAACTCCTTCAGTAAGCCGTTGATTATTCTTGCCGAAATTGTGTTCAGCATCATCGGTGTGTTTCTCGGGTTCTCATTATGGAAAATGGAATTCAGTATAGTAATGAGCGGTGTTGGAATTATTGCCCTTGCAGGTATTGTGGTGCGAAACGGAATTCTCCTTGTTGAATTTACCGATCTGCTGCGCTCTAAAGGCGTTCCTGTTTTTGATGCCATTGTGGAAGCGGGACGAACACGGATGACTCCCGTAATTCTTACTGCCTGCGCTACCATGCTTGGCTTATTGCCTCTGGCCGTTGGATTGAACATTGACTTTGGTGAATTGCTCACTCACTTCAACCCGCATATTTATTTTGGTGGAGACAGCACTGCCTTCTGGGGACCGCTTAGCTGGACAATGATTTTCGGTTTGGGTTTTGCAACGTTCCTTACTCTCATTATGGTTCCGGTCATGTACTTAATAACTGAGCGAATCAGAAACAGAGTGCGCAAGTTGAGAAATCTTCCGCTCGATGCTGGCGTGAATGCAAAGCCGGTGTCGGAGTTGGTGGAAGCCGCGATCTGAAAAAATAAAAGATCAGGACCCCTCCCGATTCAATTATTATCGAGAGCGATAGTGTTTAGCTCCTAATCACGTGTCCTCCGGTCATCCGCTGTATTTTTCTTTCTCGTATTTTTTTTAAATTGTAAAAAAGGATGCCACTCCTGTCTAGGCTATTTCACAAAGTGTCCGCTCAGTGGCAACCATTCTTAGAAAAAAGGGGGTAAAGATATAGCCATTCCGGTGCCTACTTTATAGTTTTGCTTTGGTATTGATAATTCAATTGCCGCTGTTACCTTGGGATGCAACTGTAACGAAAAAAAGTGCGTATTTTTCAACCAGCCACCATGCTACAACAAAACTTAAAGGGCGTAATTATAAAGTAACTCCAACCCGCCTGCTTAAAAAGATAGAGTGCTAATGATTCAGAGAGTGAAAATAGTTTTGCAAACAATACTGCATAAAGCCCGATTATAGATGCCCAACCCAATAACGCAAAGTGTTTAAAAAGTCCTTCTTTAGTGTGCTGTTTTCAAGCGAATCAAACTTTGATTTAAACCAGACTTTGAAAAGGTTTATGTAGTTCATCTTAAAAAAAACCTTACTCAAATTAATTGATGACGGTTTTAAATGCACAATCAGAATGTGTTAAAGCGCGCAGATACCTACTTTAATTTTTTTAATAAGCTATTTCTTTTCAGTAATGAAATAAATGCGCGGCTTGGAAATCAATTTAAAATTTTTCTTCCGATGAAAATGGTATGATGAAGCAAATGCAGACCGGGCAAAATCCTGTTGAGAGGAAAAGCCCGTGCAAAAAAAATATACATCCCTGAATCTTCTCCTGATGCTGCGGAAATGCTTAGGCGCATAGAGAACTTAACACGCACGTCTTTGGGATGAAAGCGGGAAGGCTGGAAGGAAAAAATCGTGATGTATCTTTTCAAAAAAAGAAATTACACTCCGACAATTTTAGAAGAATTGCGGAACACAAACTCATGCTTGTTATCCACATCAAGTTCTATAGAGTCATCTTTGTTCACCTTGCCCGCAAGAATTTGTTTACTCAGTTCATTCAAAACTTTTTTCTGCAGCACGCGCTTGAGCGGGCGCGCACCAAACTGCGGATCGTAACCAAGCTGTGCAAGCCAATCAACGGCCTCAGGAGTAATGCTGAGGTTAATGTTGTTTTGCAGAATCATTTTTTGCAAATGCTTGAGTTGAAGTTCCACAATGTCGCGCACTTCTTCGCGGCTGAGCGGAGTGAACATGATGATTTCATCAATGCGGTTCAGAAATTCAGGACGGATGGTTTTCTTCAGCAGGTCAAATACTTTCACTTTTGTAGAAGCCATTACATCGTCTCTGTTCTTATCCGTCATCGCATCAAAACTTTCCTGTATAATGTGTGAACCGATATTCGAAGTCATGATGATGATCGTGTTCTTGAAATTCGCAGTGCGTCCTTTGTTGTCGGTTAATCTTCCGTCATCCAAAACCTGCAGCAAAATGTTGAACACATCCGGATGTGCTTTTTCAATTTCATCGAGCAGCACAACAGAGTAGGGGCGCCTGCGAACGGATTCAGTAAGCTGCCCGCCTTCATCGTAACCAACATATCCCGGAGGCGCACCAATGAGCCGCGACACGGAATGTTTTTCCTGGAACTCGCTCATGTCAATGCGCGTCATTGCATTTTCATCGTTGAATAAAAAATCAGCAAGCGCTTTTGCAAGTTCTGTTTTACCAACTCCTGTGGTGCCGAGAAATATAAACGAACCGATCGGCTTCTTTGCATCCTGCAATCCCGCGCGGCTTCTGCGCACGGCATCGCTGAGTGCAGCTATCGCCTCTTCCTGTCCAACCACACGCTTGTGCAGTTCTTCTTCGAGATGCAATAATTTTTCGCGCTCACTTTGCAACATGCGTTTAACGGGAACTCCCGTCCAGCGGCTTACTACTTCTGCAATATCTTCCGCATCCACTTCTTCTTTTATCAATGCAGTCTCGCCTTGTTGCTTTGCCAGTTGCTTTTCAAGGTCGTGCAGTTTCTTTTCTGCATCTTTTATTTTTCCGTAACGGATCTCTGCAACCTTGCCGTAGTCACCCGCACGTTCGGCCTGCTCAGCTTCTACTTTAAAATTCTCAACGGCTTCTTTGTTGGTTTGTATCTGTGTAACTATTGTTCGTTCTGATTCCCACTTTGCTTTTACCTGGTTGCGCTGATCAGTGAGGTTTGCAATTTCTTCATTCAGTTCTTTCAAACGTTTATTGTCATTCTCTCTCTTGATCGCTTCGCGTTCTATTTCCATGTGAATAATTCTGCGGTTGATTTCATCAAGCTCTTCAGGAACAGAATCAATTTCAAGACGCAGCTTTGCAGCGGCTTCATCAATAAGATCAATGGCTTTGTCAGGAAGAAAACGATCGTTGATATAACGCTCACTCAGTTCAACAGCAGAAATAATTGCTTCGTCTTTGATGCGCACTTTGTGATGCGTTTCATAACGCTCTTTCAATCCGCGGAGAATTGCAATGGCATCCTGTGTATCCGGTTCTTCCACCAGCACTTTCTGGAAACGTCTTTCAAGCGCTTTGTCACGCTCAATATATTTTTGATACTCGGCCAATGTTGTGGCACCGATGGCACGAAGTTCTCCACGAGCCAATGCAGGTTTCAAAATGTTCGCTGCATCCATGGCGCCTTCTCCGGCACCAGCGCCAACGAGTGTATGTATCTCATCAATGAAAAGAACAATGTCTCCTTCGGCAGAAATCACTTCCTTGACAACTGATTTCAATCGCTCTTCAAATTCTCCTTTGTATTTCGCGCCTGCAATCAGTGCGCCCATGTCGAGTGAATAAACCTGCTTTGATTTTAAATTCTCCGGCACATCGCCATTGATGATGCGGTGAGCGAGTCCTTCAGCAATCGCTGTCTTACCAACTCCCGGTTCACCAATCAATATCGGGTTGTTTTTTGTTCTGCGTGAAAGTATCTGAAGCACTCTGCGTATTTCATCATCGCGACCGATGACAGGATCAAGTTTTCCTGCGCGTGCAAGTTCGTTGAGGTTACGTGCGAATTTGTTTAATGAGTTGTAAGTTTCTTCTGCGCTCGCGCTCGTTACCTTTTCTCCTTTGCGTAATTCTTTGATGGCAGAGATTACATCTTTCTCATTCACGCCTTCACTGCGTAACAGTTGTGCTGTCTTTTCTTTGCCTTGAAGTATGCCGAGAAAAATATGTTCGAGCGCAACAAACTCATCGCTGAAAGTTTTTAAATAAGAAACTGCTTTCTGCAATGCCTTGTTGCCGTCATCAGAAAGATAAGCGTTGCCGCCACTAACTTTCGGATAGCTTTGAATGATGGTATCAACACCATTCACAATGTTGTTCACGTTTGCATTTACTTTTTTAAGGATGAAAGGAATTACATTTTCATCCACATGCATCAGTCCTTTTAAAAGATGTGCGGGTTCGATGCTTTGCTGTTCGTTGTCAGCAGCAAGTTGTTGCGCCTGCTGAACAGCTTCCTGCGATTTGATGGTGAAATTATTTAGATTCATAGTTTACGAATTCTGTCTGTCAAAGATGTTACCAGTCAAAGAAGCAAAGGGAAATAATTACAGAATGTCAGGCAA
The DNA here is from genome assembly GCA_038230515.1 of Bacteroidia bacterium. Classification (GTDB taxonomy): domain Bacteria; phylum Bacteroidota; class Bacteroidia; order AKYH767-A; family 2013-40CM-41-45; genus JAPLDB01. The sequence goes on from JBBRND010000044.1 coordinate 11,709, forward strand.
TGATCTTTAACAGCGTCAGAATGACGGCTCTGAATAAGATAGACTGACGAATCGCAGGTTTCTCAAAAAAAATTTCTGTAGAAGACTAAGGAAAGAACCGGTTTCTTACCCTCCCGCCTTCTTTGCCTTGTATCCTTTCTCTGCCAAAATCTTCATAACCTTCTCGCGTTGATCGCCTTGAATTAAAATATAGCCTTCTTTTACAGTGCCACCTACGCCACATTTTGTTTTTAATTCTTTTCCCAGTGCTCCAAGTTCGGCATCAGAGCCAACAAAATTTCGGACAATTGTAGTTGGCTTCCCGTTATGAAATTCTTTCCATACTCTTAAATCCTGTTCAACAATATTTTTCTTCGTGGAGTAAACTATGGCGCCTGAGTTTTTTGAAGACATGATGTGACTTACAATTCGTAATTCGTTGACTACCTAAAATATCTTCGGAATAAAAATTATCATCCCGATACTTGCCGAAGCAATCGCAGCTACTAATGCGGCAGAAGCAGCAATGTCTTTTACTTTTCCTGCAATATCATTGTATTCGGGCGAAACAAAATCGGTGACGTATTCAATGGCAGTGTTCAGTAACTCTGCAATCCATACAATGGCAATGGCGAGAATAATAAAAGACCACTCGATAATGCTGAGAGAAAAATAAAATGACATCGCAACTGCAACGAGCGTGGCTACGAAATGAAAACGGATGTTGAACTGCGTGCGTATCGCTTCAGCCAGACCTTTGGCTGCATAAGCAAATCCACTAAAGAACGAAGAGAGATTTTTGCGGGGCATCATACAAAAGTAATAAGTAAGCGATGAATAAGTAATGGTCTAAATCAAATCAAGGAGGACAAATATATTTTATTTCAAAATTACTTTCCGTTATTGGGGTTTTACTTTTCAAGGTATTACAACACTTAACGAAGCAGGAACAATTTCAATATTTAGATCACCATGGAATGTCACCGGCTCTCCATCAATATGTCCCTGCATTATACCTGGATTTTTCACATGTATTTTTTTTCCTTTCTCACCATTGAAGAAACGTGACCGGTGAATAATGTTATTCATCAATCGGTAGATAAGATGCGGTGCAACATAAAAAGGAAATTTTTTCATCATGCTTACATCGAGGATTCCATCCTTTGCATTGGCAAATGGAGCAATCACTGCATTATTACCAAACTGTGATGAGTTTGCAAACGTGAGAAGAAAACATTCTGTGGAAATTTTTTTTCCATCAATTGTAATTTCAAATGTCTTCGGCTTGTATTTGTAAAATTCGGTGAGAACAAGTTTCACGTATGTTGAATAACCGCGAGTTTCACTTTTTGCAAACAAGTGAGAAATATGTGCATCAAACCCAATTCCGATTGTGCCGATGCAAAACTCATTGTTCACCGTAACAGTATCAATCATTTCTTTTTTGCAACGGTTGATAACGGCAATCGCATCTTCATGCTTCAACGGAATGCTGAGATGACGCGCCATTCCATTGCCTGATCCTGTAGGAATAATACCGAGTGCAGTGTTGCTTCCAATCAATCCCTTTGCTGTTTCGTTAACGGAACCGTCACCACCAACTGCAACTACTACATCGAATTTTTTTTCTGCTGCTTCTCGCGCAAGTTCCGTTGCTTGCTTAGGTGCTTCCGTAAGACAGACTTCAAAATCAATTTCATTTTTGTCAGTTTGCATCTCAATCATTGCCGGTAAATGTTCTTTTCTTTTTGCTCCCGATTTCGGATTGATGATATATCGAATTCTCTTTTTCATTTTTCTGGCATAGAATTGTTGAGCATAGCATTATTGAAATTCTGAATTGTTGCTTTCAGTTTTCGTTCCATTTTTAGTTGCATCTCAGGAAAAGAATCTTTGAGATTATGACTAAGCGTAGAGTCATTGACAAAATTGAAAACACTTTGCACTTTCGATGTATCCATCGAGAGAGAATATTCTCCCGAAATGATTTGATAAAGCCCATTAACATAATTCACTGCTTTATGATCTGCAGTTGAATCAAACATACTTTGTCCGAATGAAAAGAAAGGCAAATTGTAATGAATATAATCAAGGACACCCGGAAGAATATCAATCTGTTCTGTAGTCTGATTACTTTTTCCCATTAAAGAATCATGGGATTGATAAAAGATGATTGGTACAGAATACATGCCCACGTGATTTTGGTAGAACTGATATTCTGAAAGTGCTGTGTGATCTCCCGTTATTACAAACAGGGTGCTGTCAAACCATTTTGTTTTCTCTGCTGCTTCGAAAAACTTTTTTAGTGAATAATCAGCATACATCATGCTCTCATGAATTGGCAACGTTCCTTTTTTGAATTTGCCTTTATATTGATCGGGAATTTTGTAGGGGTGATGCGAACTGATTGTAAAAATCCCTGCATGAAACGGCTGCTGTACGGTATTCAATTTTTGAACCGTGTATTGCAAAAACGGTTCATCGTAAATTCCCCAGTTACCGTCAAAGTCTATGTCGTTGTTGTACTCTCTTCTTCCAAAGTAAGAATCGTATCCGGCAAGTTTTGTAAAATTATCAAAGCCCATTGTTCCATTAGTCCCCCCATGAAAGAAAAGAGTTGAGTATCCTTTTTGTTTTAAGGCCGTTGCCAAACTTGAAACTTTATTTCCGTTGTATGCAGAAGTAATAAAGGGTTCAACCATCAAAGCAGGTAGTCCTGCAATCACACATGGGATACCTTCAATTGAACGCTTGCCATTTGCATATGCATTTGTAAAAACCAAGCTCTTCTTCATCAATGAATCAAGAAAAGGTGTGTAACCGCTATAATTATTCAGAAAGCCAGAATATTCCTTCCCCAGGCTTTCTACAATTATGATAACCACATTCAGTTTTCTAAAAGTACCTGATGATTGAAAATGATGAGTGGTTGGAGAAATTTTTTCCGTTTTCTCTTTTGAGAAATAAGTAATCGGCTCAAGTGTGTTTTTACCTAATGTTTTGATGATGGTGAAGGGAGTGTTCAGCAAAAGCGCAGCATCTTTTCCATTTGCGTACTGCGAGGCCGCCATGATATTGATAGGGCGGTATTGAATTCCACCTCTGAAACCGATGAAACACAATGCGAAAGTAATTGAGGTAAGGATGATCTGTCCGAAAACTGTCTTGAGAAAAAAACCAGATTGATTGGAAGATGTAGTTGTTTTTATTCTTCCGTAAATTGTATTCAGAAGAAAAATCAGAATGAGTAGGATCAACAACAAGTACCAGAAGTCACCAATCATTCTCGGCACCGTGTTTACAAAATCATCTCCGAAACCCATTGCTTTGAATACATCAGCAGTTGATCGCCTGCCTTCGAACCGGAAATACTCAATGTCAATAAGGTTAACAAGTATTGCAATTGAATTAACCAAGAGAAAAATAGTCCTCAGAATGCCTTGGTAGATTTTATAATAGAAATGTCTGAACGGATAGAGGTGAAGTGAGAAGAAAAGTAAATTAGAGATGACAATGGCAACCATATCAAACCGCAATCCGAAGAAAAATAATTTGAAAGCGTTGAATAAACCAAGATGATTGTAATAAGAAAAGTTAAAAATGAAAAAAAGCAGGCGGCAAAAAGAATATAGTACAAGCAGCAGCAGAAAACGCTGGGCGAGCAAAACAAACCGATTCTTCATCTGCATGGCTGGCGAAAGTATAAAAAGTGAAAGGGCGGTGAAAAGAAACCTTTTGAGATATTTTTCTTTCCCAATCTGTATAACTAAAAAAAATAGTTCTACTTTTGGCGGCTTAAATCAAAATCCAATAATTAAAATGAAAAGTATTCACTACCTAATGCTCTCTGCCGGAATTCTTGCGATGGTTTCCTGCGGTCCTTCAAAAGAAGAACAAGAGCGTGCTGAAAAAGCAAAACAAGATTCCATTGCTGCTGTTCAAAAAATGGCTGACGATTCTATTGCTGCTGCTCAAAAGGCGCAAGCGGATGCCGCGGTGGCTGCCGAGAAAATGAAACAGGATTCAATCGCTACGGCCGATTCTCTTGCCAAAGCAAAAAAAGCTCCTGCTCATGCGAAAAAGAAAGAGGAGCCGAAGAAGGAAGAAAATAAAATTAACAAAAATGACGGTGCGGACAAGAGTCAGTTGAATATCAATAAAAGTTCACCTCATCTTAAGAAATAGGATTGGCCTGAAATAGATGATCCGTCAGTATCATCAAAAAAAAAGAGAGCCATTTGGCTCTCTTTTTTTACATTATTATACTAAGGATTTTCGGTATTTATTATCCTTTTTTCCAAATTTCACCTGAACACGGTCCTGCTACTGAAATACCCCCTTGAAAAATCTCGTAATTAAAGGTTATTTGATACGGAGAAGCTGAAGTATTAATGACACCCGTTCCAGTACATGTGTATTGGTTTGGACCGCAACTAGCAGGATCAGTTGTAAAGGTTAATGTGTTACCATTAACTTTAGCTGTAAAGGTCAAATCACCGGCAGTACATCCATTTTTTATAGTCACCAAAATATACGTAACGCCTAAACCAGAAGTAGCAATAGCTCCTAAATCACTAGCGGAAAAGCATGCACCAGGTACTGTATAAACACTACTTAGGTACTTAGCCCTAATTTCCGTTTCGCATCTAGAACCCTCATATCCTGTAGCGCAACTACAACTACCATTATTGCAGGTACCACCATTTTGGCAGGTAATCCCGCTGCATGGGTCATCTGTCTTTTTACAGGAGTTTACAGTAAGCGCTAACGCTGCAACTACGGCAACACCTAGAAATAATTTTAAGAAACTTTCTTTTTTCATATTTGGTTTTTTTTATTTAAATTAAGGTGCAAAGATAAACAGCGAAATGTAACTAGCAAGCGTTTCTTGAAATAAGGGTTATTAAAAGTAAACTGTTGAAAAGATTGAAAAAATGAATTGGTGGCTACTTAAATTTATTTACATTTGCCCAATAAATAAAAAATAAACCTTAATTACACAATGAAAAAAGTACTCTCTACCGTTCTCGTTATCGGAATGTTTGCATTTTATGCTTGCGGTCCTTCTCAACAGGAGAAAGAAGCAGCTGAAAAAGCAAAGAATGATTCTATTGCCGCTGCAATGGCTCAGGATTCAATGGCCGCTGCCGCTGCCGCTGCTTCAAGCATGGCTGCTGACACTGCCAACAAGATGATGGCAGACACAACCAAAAAGTAATCCGGTTTCGATCGAGATTAAAAAAATTAAAGGAGTTCGCCCTATGCGGACTCCTTTTTTATTTTTTAAACTAATTACGGGAGGTGACAGTATTATCTAGTAGCGAATGAGAAAACGAAAATACGGATTACGAATAGTGCGATCTTAAAAGTCGGTTTTAATGATCGCAGTTCTCACACCCTCCTGATTTCTTTTTCGAAAAGACTTTGTAAAATTTTTTGCCGATGAAAAACATCGCAATGGTAAATAGGGTGAAAACAAAAACCAACTGGCTGTTCATTTCAACAAAGTTTCTGCCGCGAAGGTAGGCAGGTTTTAGATACTTTTGCTTTTCTATTTTTAACAGGAAGATTTCATGGCGCAGGCACAGGTAACAGATTCAGTAGTTCATCTTAAGTACAATCGTAAAAGTTTAAAGGATGATGAATTGATTCATCTTTACAAAGAGCTTTTAAAACCTCGATTGATCGAGGAGAAGATGCTCGTTCTGTTGCGTCAAGGAAAAATTGCAAAATGGTTTTCAGGCATCGGGCAGGAGGCAATATCGGTTGGCTGCGGACTGGCAATGAATCCCGAAGAATACATTCTTCCGATGCACCGCAACCTTGGTGTTTTTACTGCCAGAAAAATCCCTTTTCATCGTTTGTTCTCTCAGTGGCAGGGAAAACCTGGTGGTTTTACTAACGGTCGCGACCGGTCTTTTCATTTTGGTACGCAGGAATATCATATTGTTGGAATGATTTCTCATCTGGGCCCTCAGATGGGAGTTGCGGACGGAATTGCATTAGGAGATCTTCTGAAGAAAAATAAAAAAGCAACTGCTGTGTTTAGTGGCGATGGCGGAACAAGCGAAGGAGATTTTCATGAGGCGCTAAATGTAGCTGCTGTCTGGGATTTGCCTGTCATCTTCATTATTGAAAATAACGGATATGGGTTGTCTACTCCTTCAAACGAACAATTTAGAATGAAGCAGTTTATTGATAAAGGTATCGGCTACGGAATGGAAGCGGTGCAGGTAGATGGAAATAATATTCTTGAAACGTACTGCACAATAAAATCTCTCGCAGAATCAATCCGTGAAAAACCACGACCGTTTTTGCTTGAATGCATGACTTTCAGAATGCGCGGGCATGAGGAAGCATCGGGAACAAAATATGTCCCTCCGCAGTTGTTTGAAGAGTGGGAAAAAAAAGATCCTGTTACAAACTTTGAAAACTATCTTCTGCAGGAGAAGATTATTGATGAAAATCTCATTGCTACAACCCGAAGAGAAATAAGACATGAGATCGAAAAAAATCTTGAGATCACTCTATCTGAAGAGAATCCTGATACGATCACCGAGAAGGAAGTTTACGATGTGTACGATCGTACTGAACAGAAAATCTTTTTTCCTTCTTCAGATAAAAAAAATGAGATGCGTTATATCGATTCGATTACGGATGCAATGAAACTCGCAATGCGAAAGCACGAGAACCTCGTTATCATGGGTCAGGATGTGGCTGAGTATGGCGGAGTGTTTAAAGCAACACTTGGTTTTGTTGAGGAGTTTGGTAAAGAAAGAGTGCGCAATACTCCAATCTGCGAGTCAGCGATTGTAGGTGCAGGGCTTGGGCTTTCCATCAATGGAATGAAAGCAATTGTTGAAATGCAGTTTGCTGATTTTGTTACGTGTGGTTTTAATCAGGTCATAAATAATCTTGCTAAGACACATTATCGCTGGGGACAAAATGCCGATGTTGTTGTGCGAATGCCCACAGGTGCGCAAGTAAATGCCGGTCCTTTTCATTCGCAGAGTAATGAAGCGTGGTTCGTTCACACGCCTGGATTAAAGGTGGTGTATCCTGCTTTTCCTTCGGACGCAAAAGGATTGCTCCTCGCAAGCATCGAAGATCCAAATCCTGTGATGTATTTTGAACACAAAGCGCTTTACAGGAGTTTCAGCGAAAAAGTGCATGAAGATTTTTATACAATCGAAATAGGGAAAGCAAAATTAGTGAGAGAAGGAGCCGATGTTTCTATCATTACTTATGGACTTGGTGTGCATTGGGCATTGGAACTGCTTGACCGGAATAAAAATATTTCTGCCGATCTGATTGACCTCCGGACGCTTCTTCCTTGGGATATGCAAGCGGTTGAATCGTCAGCCCGCAAAACAGGTCGCGTGCTTATCCTACATGAGGATACATTGATTGGGGGAATAGGAGGGGAGATTTCTGCTCATCTCAGCGAACATTGTTTTGAATATCTCGATGCTCCTGTTATTCGCGTAGCTTCGCTTGATACTCCTGTGCCAATGAACATCGAACTTGAAACTAATTTTCTGGCAAAGGCGAGGTTGGACGAGGCACTGAGGAAAGTTGTCTCTTATTGAGACACTCATTTTAATCACAGTGAAAAGAAATCTACTCCTAACTAGTCGAGCTATTCTGTTTATTTTACTGACGAGTTTCCTTCTTATTACAACTTGCTTCGGGCAGGCTGGAGCAGTTGTACTGGATGGATGTTGTTGTCAAGAATTCAAGAATCTGAAAAGTGATTGCTGGTAATGCAAACGAAATGGGAGAGATTTTTTAAAACGACATTGACGATGTGATAAATGTGGCGAACGGGAAAAGCCGCAGGTCGCAACATCATGAAAGTAAGTACTCCTACTTAAATTATCGGACTCTTGTAATTATAATTTCATCCCGCTCTCCTGCTTAATATTCTCGCTCATCAGCTTGTAAATTTTTTGAAGCGCAGGATCGGCCTTTAGCATCTTCAAATGCTCTTCAATAATCTTTGTGTCTCCTCTTTTAGCCGGACCTGTTTGCGCATCTTGTGGAGTAAGCTTGATTGCTTTGATCACCGTTTCGTGCAGCAATGGTCCAAGCAATGGAAACGGAATATTTTTCTTCATCAGAATTTTCTCTGCGAGAACAAAAAGATGATTGCTGAAATTATTTGCAATTACGGCTGAGAGATGAACTGTTTTTCGATCTGAAGAATTCATTTCAAAAACAAACGGAGAAACAGAAGATGCAACCGCACTGATAGCTGAAAGTGTTTTTGAATTGCTTGCCTCGATTAGAAGCGGCACTTCATCAAACTGTATGCTGCGCTCCTTTGAAAATGTCTGTAATGGGTAAATCACTCCGGTATCTGCAAACTTTTTTCCAAATATATTCAATGCAACAGAGCCCGAAGTGTGTGCGATGATTTTATTTTTGACTGAAAAGGTTTTCAGAAATTTTTTTATTGCATAATCGCTGATGGAAACAATATAAAGATCAGCAGAGACAATAATTGCAGAAGAATCAATTGTGTACTTGCATTTAAGTGTATTGGAAAGTTCTTTTGCAGATGACTCAGAGCGACTGTAAACCTGGATGATCTCATGCTTTGCTTTCTTAAGCGCGGCACCAAGATGAGTGGCAACATTTCCTGCTCCGATCAAAACAATTTTCATTTTTAGCTTTGGATTTTACAATTGTGCATCTTTCATCGTGAATCGTGCATTCTTTATCCGTTGCCTGATGGCAATAAAAGTTCCGATGATCATCAGCACACAACCCATCCAGAGAATATTTATCCCTGGAAAAATAATTGCTTTCATGATGATGAATTCCTTTTTGTTTGACTTTTTCTCAGCGAATGAAACTTCAAGCTTGCCCGTGGAAGGATCAATTTTACCGAAGGCAAACTTTATCCCGAGTGTGTCTATCTGAGTTTCCTTTGAATACATCTGCATTTCATGAATGATAAAGAGTGGCTCGGTATGATAAACGTTCTTGTTGATGTCTTCTACTTTTAATCGTGCGCCAACTGCAATATCCGAATCACTGAGTTGAAGTGATGCTTTGTCAATATCTTTATTCAGCGCTTCAACGATCACCATGCTGTTGCTTGTCATAAACGTATCGCCCACAGCAACGGTTTTTGTTTTGGGAGTCTGCCATTCACTTGCAGCGTCTTCGTTTTTGTCTTCAGGTAAGTAGTAGGTGAGGTGCGTGTAAATATCTTTTGTGAGAAAATGTGCGGTAGCGGGCTCCGCAACATTTCCCATGCGCTCGTTCATTTGAATTATCGGAACCAACTCGAACTCTTTTTCTTTTACTCCGGTAGATGGATTCGCTTTGAAGTATTCAATCGTGTAATGAATGTTCACTCCTTGCTGTTCCTTGCCTTTGTACACGACATAATAGTCTCCCATCGGCAACGTGTCGGTCCGCTGCTCCATCATGATGTTCTCACCGTTCGGAAAATCTTTTCCAAGATCAACCATCTTCATATTTTGCGAGATGACTTGTTTCTTCGAGTTTGAGATTAAAGCTCCAAGTAATATGAGTGCGATACCGGCATGAGCAATGCTCGCTCCGCTGAAGGAAATTTTTCCTTTCATAATGCGAATCATGTAATCCATGTTCGCGATGAATGCAAATACAGAGGCAAAGAAGAGAGCGTAATATTGAGGTGGATATTTTTTCAGAATAAAAGCACACGCTCCGGTAATCACGATAGCAGCAATGATTGAGAAGAGTAATTTTTTTCTTACAACAACCGGATCACTTTGTTTGTATTTAAAAAACTGCCCTATGCCGATGAGGGCACAAACAATAATTGCAACAGGAACCTGCCAGCGGTTGTAGTGATCAATGGCATCTACAGGCGGAGCCATCTTCAATCCGAATAATTTATTGATGACAGGAATTGAAGTTGTGATTGTAATTTGAATGCATCCTATCAGCAGAACAAGCGAACCGATAAACATCCAGAACTCTCGTGAAGAAAGTTTTTCATCTTCATGGTGAATGACTATTGATTTTCTGTTTGCAACCAATAGCCATGTAGCGAGAACAAGAAAAAACAAAATGTAAACTACAAGTTGCCCTGACATTCCGAGGTCTGTGAATGCGTGAACGGAAGTATCTCCTAATATTCCACTGCGGGTAAGAAAAGTGGAGTAGAGGACGAGCACGAAAGTTGTGACGGCAAGTAAGTAAGCTGAGAGCAGCGAATGCTTTCTCGATTTGTAAATCAACATCACGTGCGCTGCACCAACCAATGTCATCCATGGAACGAGTGAAGCATTCTCTACAGGATCCCAGGCCCAGAAGCCGCCAAAGCTGAGGGCTTCGTAAGCCCATGCTGCTCCCATTAAAATTCCGGTTCCGAGAATCATGACTGAGAAAAAAGTATAGGGTAAGGCAGCTTCAACCCACTCACTGAATTTTTTTCTCATGAGTCCGGCCATCGCAAATGCGAATGGGACAACAGTTGAAGCAAAACCAAGAAACAATGTAGGCGGATGAATCGTCATCCAATAATTTTGCAACAGCGGATTTAATCCTCTTCCGTCTTTCATCATGCTCAGGTAGTTTGGCATTTTTACAAATGGAAGATTGGCGAAGTCAGGTGCTTCTCTCAAAAGTGTGAACGGATTATTGCCTAGCTTGTAATTGAATATGACAACACCAAGCAACATGGATCCAAGAAAACTTTGAACGAGTGAGATGTTTATCATCACTCCTGTTTCCCACTCGCGCGATTTGTAAATGATCACCCATGAAAGCACCGTGTTCCAAAACATCCAGAGAAGAAAACTTCCTTCCTGTCCTTCCCACATGCAACTCAGGATGTAGCGCATCGGCATAATTTTGTTCGAGTGTTCCCACACAAAATAATATTCAAACCTGTGCCGCAAGATCAGTGACATGATGATGCCGAAAATTCCGAGAATTGAAATGGTGTGTAGTGCGAATGATTTGCGTGCAATCTTCCTCCACGAATCATCATTGGTGCGCAGCGCAAAAATGTAACTGAAAGATGAGAACAGCGCAGAAGTAAATGCGAGGATGACTAAAAGGTTTCCGAGCTTTCCCCAGAAAAGTTCTTCGCCTATGAATTGAATTGTATTCTCCATTTAAAATAAAAACACCCTCTCATTTTCAAGGGTGAAATTTTCAACTGACTTAATCAACCAATTAGTTACTACTCGTTGTTGCTTTAATATCTTCCTTCGGATTACTGTATTTAGAAGGGCATTTCATCAGCACATCGGATGCGTGAAATTCTTCTCCCGCCATTTTACCGATGATCACAATCTGTTCGCTACGGTCAAAATCCTGCGGCTTGGTTTTATTAAGAAGTACTTTACATTCTTTGCCTTCATTATCCGTCATGTAAAAAGCAAATAGGTTTGCATTTACTTCGGGATGATAGTCCTGTGGTTTTTCTTTATTCAGTTTTCCGACTACGTGAAATTCTTTGTTGGGATGATCGTTGGCGACAGCAAACGAAGCGTATGTACTCGAATCGCTCACCGTACTCATGATGGCTGCAATGGCAATGGCAATTACAGCCAATGCAATGATGTAAGACTTTTTCATTTCAAACGCGAAGGTACTTTTTATTTCCTTTCAGAAAGCTTCTTTTCAAGTGAAGAGACCTTCTTGCCGATCATGAAAAGATAAATGAACAACCCAACGAGAATAATAGCCATCACAGCAATGACAACATAAATTTTTCCTTCCGTGCGAAAAGTATCGGCCATTTCGGGCTGTGGTTCCTGTGCAATGGAAAGAAGCGGAAGTAGAATAAACAGAAGGGTGCGGAAAATATTTTTCATTGAATTTGTTCGAGCTGGTTTTGAATTTTATGTAAGCGAATGCGCAAATCTGAAATCCAGAAAGCGAGTAATATCCATCCGATGACTGCGGGATAGAAAATCAAACGCATCGTATTATCGAGATCGTACTTTGCAAATGCAGGATTGCCGCCATTGCCGGGGTGAAGAGAATCTGTAAGTCGTGGCAGGATGAAAATAAAAACAGTCATCAGCGCAAAAGCAAAAATGCTGTACACGGCTGAGATTCGGGCGCGCTTGTGTTCATCGTCAATGGAATTTCGGAGAAGAAAGTACGCGAAGTAAACCAGCATCGTTGCAGCAGCGCCATTCAGCTTTACATCGTTCGTCCACCAAGCACCCCACGTATATTTTGCCCACAAGCTGCCTGTAAGAAGTCCGAGAATTCCGAAGGCAACTCCAACGCGTGCATACTCTTCGGCTTTTACATCAAGCTCAAGATCGTTCTTGGAAAGAAATCTGAAACTGAAAATGAGTGATGCAATCAACGTAGCAATCATGGAGAACCACATCGGTACATGAAAAAATAAATTGCGTATGGTTTCATGAAGTATCGCCAACCGCGGAACAGGAACAAGCAAACCACCGATGATGGTGATGAGCAGAAAAATGATGCAGAGAATTTTAAGCCAAAGCCCCATCCCAACCTTCCCCGAAGGGGAAGGAGTAAAACCGTTCTTATCAATCTTGCTGCTTGGATTTGTCATTGGCTGTTTTATTTCCCTCTCCTTTGGAGAGGAAAGGTGAGGCCTTTTATTCCCGCCAAAGGTATGGAAACAACAAATAGCTCAAAGCCATTGTGAGGAGATTAAGCGCGATGAGAATAATCAGGAATTTATAATTCACACTCCAGTCCAAACCATCCATTGCATTTTTTGTAAAACGAATGATGGTGATGAGCAACGGAATTAAAATCGGAAAGGAGAGAATCGCCATCAATGTGCTGTTGCCTCCGGCTTTGCTTGCAATGGCGGAGATTAACGTCATGATACTTGCGAAGCCCATGCAGCCAAGCAACATGCCGATGATGAACATGGGCATGTCCTGCACAATATTTCCGATGAAGATAGAGTAGAAGAGAAGGTTGATTAAAGAAAGCACCAACAGAAGCAGTACATTGTAAATTGTTTTTGAAATAATGACTGCACTTGCGCTTGTTAATGTGTAATAATAAAGCAGGCGGCCGCGATTCTCTGTCATAAAACTTTTTGCAACTGCATTGACTGAAGCAAACAACATGATGATCCAGAACAGCGCATTCCATGTTGGCGGGTCAATAATCTGTTTGAAGGAAAGAAAGCAAACAAAGATGGTGGAGATTACATACAGCAGCAATCCGTTGAAGGAATATTTTGTTTTCCATTCAAGGGAAATTTCTTTCCTAATTAGGTAAGTAATTTCTTTCATGAATTTTTAAACTTCCCACACACTATGCCTCTCCGGTATTTCTATATTCTTAAATCCATGTTCGGCTAATTTTATTTTCCAATCCTGCTGCACTTGCAATTCGCCATGTACTAAAAACATTTTCTTTATTGCTTTCGGATCCTGGCAACTCAGGTATTGAAGCATCTCATTGTAATCGGCATGTGCGCTGTACGAATTCATTACTTCCACTTTTGCTTTCACTTCGTATTCGGCACCGTAAATGTGAACGTTTTTATTTCCTGCAGCCAATTGCCCGCCTAAGCTGCCCGGGGTGCAATAACCTACTATCATGATGGTGTTCCTCGCATCACCAATATTATTTTTGATGTGGTGCTTGATTCGTCCAGCTTCTGCCATACCGGATGCGGAAATAATGATGCATGGTTCTTTCAGATCGTTTAGTGCTTTTGATTCGTTTGCATCGCGTATGTATTTCAATCCACCGAAACCAAAAGGATCGGGATCAGTTTCCATCACATGAAGAATTTCTTTGTTGAAACTTTCAGGATGGGCACGCATAATTTCCGTGGCGTTGATTGACAACGGTGAATCAACATACACATTGATTTTGGGCAGTGCCCGTTTGTTGTAGAGGTTGTTTAAAATGTAAACGATCTCCTGCGTGCGTCCCAGACTGAACGCAGGAATAATTACTTTTCCCTTTCGGGTAATGCAGGTATCGAAGATGACATCGAATAATCTTTTCTCTGATTCTTCTGCTGAAGGATGCAACCTGTTACCGTACGTTGATTCACAAAGAATAATTTCTGCCTGAGGGAATGGCTGTGGCGGAATAAGAATACGGTCATTCGGTCTGCCGATGTCAGCAGAGAAAAATATTTTCTTAATTCCTGAAGTTGATTTTACAGAAAGATTGATTGCCGCGCTTCCGAGTATGTGTCCTGAATCGGTGTAATGAAATTCTACTTCGTCATTCACTTTGAATTTCTCTCCGTACGAAACGGTTTGCATCAGTTCAATGGTTTTGTCCACATCGCGCTGATCGTATAAAGGTTTGATAAGAGGAAGACCTTTTTTCACTCTTCCTTTATTTATAAATTTCAAATCGCTTTCCTGAATGTGTGCAGTATCAGCCAGCATTACTACGCATAAATCTTTGGTGGCGGGAGTGCAATAAATTTTTCCGCGGAAACCCTGCTTCACTAAATAGGGAATATCTCCTGAGTGATCTATGTGTGCGTGCGAGAGAATGAGCGCATCTACTTTGCCTGCATCAAAGCCGAGGTTGCGGTTAAGGTCATCCGTTTCTTTTCCCATTCCCTGGAAAAAGCCGCAGTCGAGAAGAATATTTTTTCCGCTGTCGGTAGTGAGCAAATGTTTGCTGCCTGTTACAGTTTGTGCAGCCCCGTGAAACGTGATTTTCATTTAGAATAATTTTGACGAAAGTAGTAATTGGTTGATTGAGTTGATTAAGTTAATTGGTTGATTAGTGAGTTTAAAATAAACTATGTCACTTTTTCTTTTTTTTATCGCGCTTTTGTAAACATCAAGAGTGGTTTTCGCAATGCGCACAGCACGATCTGCAATCTCCATCGTGCAGTGTACAATATGCATCGTGCGTTTCTAAATGTCCGGAGCACTATTCACATTCTTCATCGTACTATTTGTATTTACAAGAGCACTATTTATACTATAAATAGGACTGTGTTACTATCCGTAGTACTTTGGAGAATAGAAAAAGTGCGCCCGACAATGCAACTTGTGCTCTGCCCGACAGAAATAGTACTCAGAACAATAAAAATAGCACTATTTCAAAACCCCAAAGCACTATTCTTGCCATTTCTAGCTGCCGTTGCAGAATGCTTCACTGCCGTTATCAAACTAGTTTCTGCCGTTGCAGAATGGCTTGCTGCCGTTATCAAATTAGTTTCTGGCGTTAAAGAATTACCAGCTGCCGTTGGTCAGTCATTTTCTAACGGTATAAAACTTCCGACTGCCGTTAGTAAATCATTTTGCAACAGTGAGCAGTCATTCTCTTCCGTTAGTGAGCCATTCTGCAACGGCAGAAAGTCATTCTATAACGGTATAAAGTCGTTTTATTCCCGCCAAAACCTTAAAATTTCAATAAATTAAATGAAACCTAACTCCGAAGATTCTATGTTAAGAACCAAGCAGAATTATATTTATTTTTGCGTCTCAAATTTAGAATGACTTTAAGTCAGTTCGCAAGAGTCCGCTAAGGCGGGCTCTTTCTTTTTCTGGGTTTGATAGTTTGGATTGAA
>JBBRND010000045.1:0-26791 GCA_038230515.1 Bacteroidia bacterium
ATCAATAATCTGCCCGTGGTTCGGATAGAAAAGTAAGCTCGAAGGTGCAGGCACGGTATCCTGCGGCACTAAAAAATAATCTGTCTTGTATTTTATGGTAACCTGTTGCCAGGTGCTGTCGGTGTTTTGTACTTGTCCGGTCACATAAATATTTCCGTTCGCATCACACACAATTCCGGTGCCTCTGTCATCTCCGTTATATGCTCCATTCAAATATGTTTTCCATTGCAAATCTCCGGTGCGGTTGTAAGCAAGAGTAAGAATATCTTTTTTACCGCTTCGGGTTGCAGAACCCGTCATTACAATGTTACCGTAGTTATCAAAACACATTTTTACTGCTTCATCATCGGCACTGTTAGCATCAAATCTTCTGTACCACTTCTGCACTCCGCTATTACTATACTTCACCAAAAGGTAATCTTCTTTTGTAGCAGGTCCGGGATAACTTTTTCCACCCACATACACGTACCCGCTATCATCAACAAGTAAATCATTGCCCTCATCATCTACTCCGATATTGCCAAAGTCCACCACCCATGCAAGATTCCCCGCGCTGTCAATCTTTGCAGTGCGCACATTAAAACTTGCTCCACTATCAGAAGCCGCACCAGTCACATAAAAATTTCCGGAGTGATCACTCTTCACAGCCGTTGGTCTGTCAAAACTATTTGCAGTACCACCAATGCGTGTGGTATCTTTTGCAACACCAAGAGAGTCATATTTTATCGAGCAGTAATCCCATTTCGTTGGAGTGTTCTGACTTGCGCCTGAGACTGTAATTGAATTTCCTCCTGGCGAAATATCCATTGCGAAAGCAACATCATACAAATTATGATAGTCATATTCGTGTTTCCAATTCAACGCTCCCGTATTTCTGTCAAGCTGAAATGTAACATAATTCAAAAGTGAATTCGTGTCGCTCACTTCACCTGTTACATACACGAAATTACCTTTTGTTTTTATTGCAGCGGGAACATCGTAGCTATTTGCGCTGCCATTCAGAGTGTACGCCCATATAAATGTTCCGTCATATTTATACTTTAAAACAACAATGTCAAAATTTGTTGCGGTAGAGAAAATAGAGCCGCACACATAAATATTATCTCTGTCATCAACTGCAACCGCAACAGGTTGGTCGCGGTTATATCCTGCACTTGAATAAGTACGTTGCCAGATTACACTACCGCCTGTGTCGTACTTTGTAGTAAGTATATCTGCAAACGTTGCAGTATCAATTGTAGTTCCCACACTTATTACATGGTTCGAATCATCCTTGGTTACAGGGATGGCGGTGAGGGTGTCGGAAATTCCCGCGTAATCAGTCCAGTCATCAATAATTGCAGGGAACTGTTTGCGCTGAAGCGCAATTATTCAGAAGAAGAAAAACAAAAGGAGCGAGTAGAGCATTTTTACTTTTCATTGTAGTTGGTTTTAAGAGTTAGAATTTATTTTTAAGAATACTTTTCTCATCAACAGCCCCTCTCTAAAACAACACTCGCGGGACTTAATATACTTACCGTACCTGGGACTCTGAGAAGCCCGACACAACAATAAGCACAGCCCGCGCGTTACCGCGCATTCGGGCTGATGCTTGCATGTCATAAAATTCTCAGGTTTCAAGTGCAGCTATTCAGCGAACGCAATTTCAATTTTTCAATTTTTCTATCTACATATTTTTAAGTTTGCGAAGCAAGCTACAATTTTTTAGATACCCAAAATAAATCGTACCGTAGAAGTACTGGAACTTTACCGCACTTCTACGGTAAAAAAAAACCTGTAGTATATTTATCTTGTAGAGGAAAACGAGCTAAAATGGTTAATTGAAGATTTACCTGCGTTGGTAAAGCAATTACCCATGTGGGTTGAGGCATATCCCTGATGGGTTAAAAGCTGACCCTCGTGGGTTGAGTCATGACCCAAATGGGTTAGGAGTTTACCCTCATAGGTCAAGACCTGACCCGCCTGGGTCAAGAGATTACCCTCATGGGTTGAGACATCACCCTCATGGGTCAAGAGTTTACCCTCATGGGTTGAGAGATGACCTGTCTGGGTCAGGAGTTAACCCACTAGGGTTGAATCGTGACCCGCCTGGGTTAAAACATTACCCTCGTGGGTCAAGAGCTAACCCCAGTGGGTTAAGAAGTGACCCACGAGGGTTGAAACGTGACCCACCTGGGTCAAAAGCAAATCCACCCCGATTTTCAGCTAATCGGAGTGCATTGAAAATTAATAAATGTTGAATGAAAGGAAATCGTTTTATCTTGCAATAAAAGGCACGGGTGTGCTATAGTCACCTTTCAGTGAGCCATCAGCAGCCCGAACGCGCACAAAAATTTCCTGTGCTCTTACGAGTCCGATAAGGATTAATTTTGGTCTGCTTACATGATCCAACATGGTTACCCATGAGGATTCGACAGCAGGAGTAAGAGTGGTTTGCGCAGTGAAAAGCAATCCTGTTCCTAATCCCTTTTCGATAAGAATTTTTGCAGTGGCGGGTGCTTTTCCGTCAACAATTTTTTTAATAACCGGTTTGTCGGGGTTTGTATGCACATGTGGCTCTAAGCTGGCATCAAAACCTGATTCATCAATAAGAACTTTGTTGCCTTTTGCAACACCGTCAACATAAATAATCTCGTTTTGTAAGAGATTATATACTACAATTGATTGTGCATCCCGTGCATCTTTTTTTAAGGTGTTGCCTTTTGCCTCCCCTATCAGTGAGGTTAGCTTTGCATTTTCATTCGTTAAAATTAAAATGGTGGGGTTGGGTGTAGCAAAGTCAGCCGCATTATCCCCTAAATATTTAATCACACGGGTGCAAAGTTTATTAACTGCTGCTGATTGTTTTGGTTTGCAGTGCATAACTGCGAAGAATTTTTTTGCCATAAATTTTGGTTTTTAAAAAGTTAGACATAATTAAACGAGACCTTGAAGATAACCTGCGTTGATTCGAATTGCAAATTATTTTGGCTGACAGAAATGATTCGTAGGCAGGTAAACACAATTTGAATGTGTACAGAAAAAATCGGGAAGAATATTTTTTTATGTTATCAGATGTTGAAAGATGTTTACGGGCGGCTCGCCAAACAAATGGCAGGTGAAACAGCATACTTGCTCCTTGCACTGATATTCTGTAAAAAAAACAAAAGCCCACAGTTACCTGCGGGCTTTACGTTTTTGTGTAATACCTTTTAGTTACAGTTTCAAAATTTTTATGGTAGAATATTTTTGCTCTCCCACGCTCATGTTCAGAAAATAAATTCCTTTAGGCAAGTCAGATGCATGAAGTATTGTAAACGTGTTCATGCCCTCACCGGCAACGGCAGTTTCTTTCATAATTATTCTTCCCGAAATATCGGTAGCTGTAAATTCTACAAGACCTGATGTTTTAGAGGAATAAAATACGCTGAACTTATCAGCAAACGGATTTGGCTGCACCGCAATAATTTTGTTGGCACCTGTTTGATCATTCCGTTTTACTTCTACCACCGGAAATGTTTCCGCATGTCCATCATAATCCGTTTGCGACAGGCGATAAAAATTTATTCCGGGAAGCGGAGCATCGTCTTCGTAAGCATAACTAATATCATCCGTAGTGTTTCCGTTACCGTTCACTTTGCCGATGGCAGAGAAATCCTGTCCGTCAGCACTACGTTCTACAGTGAAGTAGTCATTATTTGTTTCTGATGATGTAACCCAGTTCACTCTGATGATTCCGTTTTGCTGGCTGGCAGAAAAGGAAGTCAACTTGATAGGCAAACCCACACTACCTGAGTAAGGAGAAATAGTTCCGGTAGAAATATAACCTGCCGAACCTTTCGTAGCTCCATTGGGAAGGAAGTTAGCCATAGGTGCTGCATTGGAGGTGCCATGTGAACCACCGTTTACTGTTCGCGTAAGTGAAGTAGCATTGCTGGTGCGGATAACTCCGCCTGCACCGCCACCACCACCACCTTCGCCTTCAGTCATCGAACCTGTGCTGTAAACCTGACTTCCACCATTTCCACCGTTGGCAGAAACGGTTATGTTTTTAATCTGGGCACTGTATGAGAAAATATAAACAGTGCCACCACCACCACCACCGCCTGAACCATCGCCATCGGTAGTACTTGCGCAGTTTGCTGCACTGCTTCCGCTTGCATCAATACTTCCTGTGCCGGTTAATGTTCCACCAGTAAGAATATACACAATACCACCACCATCGCCACCTGCAGTGCCTGTTCCGTCATTGCTGTCACCGGCACCGCCACCACCGCCCATGTAAATTCTATTGTTTGTGCTATCGAGTGCGCGACCGCCTAAACCGCCCACATTGTATCGCATATCTGAACTAAAACCCCATGAAAAACTTCCGGGTCCTTTCGTAAGCGGGTTTGCAGAAGCGTTTGAATAAGAATATCCACCGCGTCCACCGCCTGAAGAAGTATGAGAGGAGAACGAGGCAGATTCCAGATTCCATGCCGTAATCCAATTGGCGACACTGTTATCAGGATTTCCGAGTCCATCCCATGAACCTACAGTGCCGGCATTGGAACCACCGCCACCGGAAGCATTGTGGGAATTACCACCACCGCCACCATTGGCAGGGGCGCCACGGGTATAACGACCGCCTAATCCATCATACGTTGTTTGACTTCCTCCAACTCCCTCTCCTTTCTCTGAACCATCGTAAGAACTTGCGCTTGCATACTTGGTATGATTGCCGGGGCAGCAAGTAGAGTTTTGCTCCACAGCACCACCGCGAAATCCTTTTCCAACCACATTGATAGTTCCGTTTATAGTAGTAGCACCGTTTACTTCAATAGCAACTACACCACCCGTGCTGCCATTCCAGTCATCCGTAGTAACGGATGCCCCTGCATTTATAGTAAGCGTAGTGTAACGCGGCACGCGAACAATTTGAGTTTGTCCGTTTTTAGTATAACTGTTTTTTAGAGCAGCCACTAAGTTTATTTTTGGTCCGGCTACTACAGAAGCCACTTCTGCAAATTCATACTTGCCGGCATTATTAAGAGCCGTTACAGCACCCCATGTAGATAATGTATTGCTCGCAGTATTCATAGTAGCGCCCTGCATTTGAATAATCATAATAAGTGCGCCCACTTCAAGGTTTCCGCTGAAGCGGCCGTTTGCATTGATGGTGTTGCTTACCACTGCAATTTGTGTAGCTCCCGCGCTCACGTCAGCATTTAGCGTAGTAAACTCGTTTAATATTGCATTGGTTGTGCTTACAGTTTTCGCACCATGCATTCCTGTTCCTGCTTCTGCCCTCTTCGACAATCCGAGATTGGAATAGACAAGAAGCGCAGCAGCAGCAATAGTAAACATGGCACCGCTAAACATAATCACCCGCATATTAAGCGAGAGTTTTAGCTTCTGAATTTGAATTCGTTTTAACTTCATAGTAAATGTGTATTATTATACTACGAGGCGAAACGTGGCGTTTTATTCTATGTTTCGGACAAAACTTAAAGTGTAAGAAATTTGTTAAGAATGATTAAATGAAGAGATAAGATTAACTTCTTTTATCTTCGCCCTCCATTTTACCACAAGTCACAAATCTCATATCTCATGTCTGGTTTCAAAGAAGTTTACATCGTTTCAGCAACGCGCACACCCATTGGCAGCTTTGGCGGAGCATTGTCGTCAATGAGTGCCACGCAACTCGGGGCACACGCAATCAAATCTGCACTCGAAAAAATCAAGCTCGATCCGAAAGAAGTTCAGGAAGTTTTTATGGGGAATGTAATGAGTGCAAACGCAGGACAGGCACCTGTTACACAGGCATCAATCTATGCGGGAATTCCCAATACAGTTCCGGGCACTACAATAAATAAAGTATGCGCTTCTGGAATGAAGGCCATCATGCTAGGAGCAGAAAGTATTATGCTTGGCGATAACGATGTAGTTGTTGCTGGGGGAATGGAAAGCATGAGCAACGTTCCTTACTATCTGGACAAAGCGCGTAACGGTTACCGTCTCGGCAATGGAACTATTATTGACGGACTTGTGAAAGATGGTTTGTGGGATGTTTACAACGATTACCACATGGGCAATGCCGCAGAGTTATGTGCGAAAGAATGTAACATCACCCGCGAGCAGCAGGACGCGTTTGCAATTGAATCGTACAAGCGCAGTGCTGATGCGTACACAAAAGGTTTGTTCAGGGAAGAAATTGCTCCGGTGTCAATTCCTCAACGCGGAAAAGATCCTATCGTAATGAGTGATGATGAGGAATATAAAAATGTGAAGATGGAAAAGATTCCATCTCTCAAGCCCGCATTTCAAAAAGATGGAACCGTAACTGCTGCTAACGCCTCCAAGTTGAATGATGGTGCATCAGCCGTTGTGCTTATGAGTAAAGAAAAAGCAGATGCGCTCGGAATAAAACCGCTTGCAAAAATCCGCTCCTTTGCTGATGCACAGCAAGCCCCCGAATGGTTTACTACTGCACCGAGTAAGGCATTACCCAAAGCAATTGCAAAGGCAGGATTAAAAATAACCGACATTGAATATTTTGAAATTAATGAGGCATTCAGTGTAGTTGCCATTGCAAACAACAAGGAGATGAAACTTGATCCGTCAAAAGTAAATGTGAATGGAGGAGCCGTTGCACTTGGCCATCCGCTCGGAAGCAGCGGCTGCCGGATTGTGGTTACGCTTATTCATGTGCTTCAACAACGCAATGCAAAAATAGGTGCAGCCGGAATCTGCAATGGTGGTGGTGGAGCAAGCGCCATCATTATCGAGAGAATCTAAATTCGAAGCACGCCTGATCTTTGTCAGGGATTAAATCAATTTCCGATAACAAGTGCTTTAGATGTTGTGCTCCCCGCACAATTCATCCTCACAAAATAATTTCCTGCTGAAGCAGTTGATGGAAGATCGAGCACGAGCAAATGATCTCCTGCCGTTTCATTCTTCTTTTCAGAAGATGTAATTACGTTGCCTGAAATGTCAGTCACCGAAAAATTTACATCACCTTCTTTTATCAAAGAATATTTCAAAAAGATTTTATCTAATGCCGGATTTGGGAAAATAGAAAATGTAAAATTATTTGCTGCCACTTGGGAAATACCCGTAGTGTTAAGCGAATCCCGGTAAACAATAGAAGAAACAAATCCTCCTGCCGAATTAATTTGGAGAAGTGGTTCGCCTTGTCCCTGTCCAAGCCATTTGTACTCAGTTTGAACAGGAACATTAAATCCGTAACCAAAACCGAGAGTGTCAAGAAAAATAGAGTCATGCTCAACAATAGTTGACTTTAACCTGAGCACATTAAAAATTCCGAAAGGTGTAGTAAGCGATCCCCAACCATCCACTTCATTCACTCGGTTTTTATTCACACCGTAATAGAGAATGTTTGGCAGAGAAACAGAATATCCTGAAGCAGACGAATCAACATTTCCAAACTGAACCGGAAATTTGTAAACCACATCGTGCGGACTGTATGCATTGGGAGCCGGAATACCGTTAATGCCGGCACCAAAACCTGACTGATGATAATCGTTGGAGTTGTTGTAAAAGAAATTGTAAACATTCGTAATAGTAATCTGAGCACCCAGACTAAAATCTGCACCGTGAGTTGCCTGATTGCTTCTGTTAGGCAAAAAAGAAAAATCGCCAAACACCGCCTGGTAAATAATATTCATGTTGGTAACCGGAAAAAGGGTGTCTGTATGTTGGCCTGTGCGGGTGGTGCTGAGAAGAGAATAGTCCCACGTATAATTTGCTCCGGTAAGCGTTGCATCCATTCCTGGAAAAGCCGTTGCATCGCTCATTAAATACATATCGTTTGCATGAGGAAAATCACTGCTGTTGAGGGTAATTTGTGCTGATGAATACTGAACAGAAAGAGCAATAGCCGGAAGTAGAAGTTTATATTTCATCGCAAAGTAAATTTAGGTGATATGAAACAAAAGTACGCTTTTACTCGAACACACTTTGCGCACAAGATGAAAACAACGTTCGGTAAGTGAATATTTTCTTCGCCCGATTGCCTGCATTCTCAATACTTCTGCTAACTTTGCTACACCAAATAAAGCTACGATGAAAAAAATTCTTACACTGATCTTTTTAGCGACATCAATGATGGCTGTTGCACAAAACTATTCCTTCGTTTATGGCGACATGAAATTCATGATTCCGAATGAAGCCAAAGATCCGAAGAACGATAAACAAGATGAATATGTATTAAAAGCGAATTTGCCTGATGGCATCTACACCATTTTCTATGATGGAGAAATGACCAAGGTTTTTCAGAAAGGATTTCTGAAGAGCAATCACCGGATAAAATCGTGGGCATATTACACACAGGACCAAAAACCGAAAATGGATATTGAATATGATGAGTCAGGACTAATTTCAGGATTGGTGAAAGAATATTATCCGAGCGGAAACCGAATGACTGAAACGCAATTCAAAAACGGGCAGGCAAACGGAATGATGGTTTCATTTTATGAAAACGGAGTTAAGAAAATGCAATGCAACATGAAGAGCAATAACATGGAAGGCAAAGCAATTTTTTATGATGAAATGGGAAAAGTAAAGCAGTCCATGGGAATTAATTATGGAGAACCGGCTAAAAAATAATCTCGACTGTTTTTTACTTTTATGATTTCAGCAGCAATGCTCACTCCAATTTCCTCTGGTGTTTCGCTTTTAATTTGAATACCAATCGGAGAACGAATTTTCTTCAATGTCTCTTCCGGAATTCCGCCTCTCTTCCACTCTTCAAACAGTTGCTTCATTTTTGATTCGCTTCCGAGCACTCCGAAGTATTTGAAATCTTTATTGATGAGAGAGCGAACTGCGACATTATCTGTTCGGTAACTGAAAGTCATCACCGCGACAAAATGATTCTCTCCCGAAGGAATGAGTTCCGTCAATTCAGAATAATCACTCACTATCTTCTTTTCATGTACAAACGTATTCTCAACCATCGTGTTCAGGTTTTCACGATCTTCAAAAAGATGAATGTAAAAATCCAATCCGCTCATTAATTTTGAAAGCGCAAGAGCGCAGTGTCCGCCACCCACGATGAATAAATGATTCTTATAACCAACATCTTCGGTATATTCAAAAACAGTTTCTGATTTCATTTCAAAATGAAAATCCTTTTCCGGGTTTATATTGTCTGAAAATTTTATTCCTGAAGAAGAAATATTCAATTCACCTCTATTACTCGATTCAAGAGTTAAGATTATTTTCTCAATATCAGAAATATCATTTTCGCTAACAGGATAAAGCAATATTGTCTGTTCTCCTGAGCAAATCATTCCGCTTTGATCTTTCGCTGCTGACTTTTGGTGAAACTGTTTTCTTAGCATCGAATAATTCTCATTGCCCAAAAGTTGGTCCTTTGCCATCTCTACAAACTTATGCTCCATAATTCCGCCACCAATGGAACCGTACATTTCATTCTCCGAAACTACCATCTTGAATCCTTGTCTGCCCGGGCTGCTGCCGTTGCTTTCAACAACAACCATCAATATTACCGGTTCATCTTGCCGCAAATGTTCAAGAATAAATCTCCACAACTTTAACTCGCGCATAAACAAAAGTGTAAAGAAATTTTGAATCTTTACGCGTGCAACATACTTCATGCAAATTGATCTAGCCATAAAAAGCAAAAACATAATTACTCCGTCAGAAATTATTGACGGAATGATTTTGATTGGCGATGGGAAAATTGTGGACGTAATTCCTACAATATCGAGCGGAGAAGAACCGGGTGTTGCATTTCTTGACTTTCCAATTGAAGATGTTGGGGACTTTGTAGTAATGCCGGGAATTATTGATCCTCATGTTCATATTAATGAACCGGGGCGAACCGATTGGGAAGGATTTGATACTGCCACCAAAGCTGCTGCTGCTGGAGGAATCACGACCTTGGTGGACATGCCGCTGAATTCTTCTCCCGTAACAACTGCAAAAAATAATTTCTTGTTAAAGCTTGACGCGGCTAAAAACAAACTCCATGTTAACTGTGGTTTCTGGGGCGGAGTTATTCCCGGAAATGAAAATGATCTCGAAGAACTACTTGAAGCTGGAACGCTTGGGCTCAAAGCATTCCTCACTCATTCAGGTATTGATGAATTTCCTAATGCAAATACTGAACACCTTCGTAAAGCACTAAACGTTCTGAAGAAATATGACAAGCCATTGCTTGTGCATTGCGAACTGGATTCTCCTCATGCTTATCAAAAACATCTCGAAGAAAATCCGCAAAGCTATTCTGCATGGCTGGCGTCACGACCGAAGAGTTGGGAAAACGATGCAATCAAATTGATGATTGATTTGTGTCGTGAAATCGGTGCGCGCGTTCACATTGTTCATCTTTCATCTGCCGAATCAATTGAACAAATTCAAAAAGCAAGAGAAGAAGGATTGCCTATAACGGTTGAGACCGCTCAACATTATTTATTTTTCAACGCTGAGAATATTCCTGACGGAGACACCCGATACAAATGTGCTCCACCCATTCGTGAGAAAGAAAACAATGAAAGACTCTGGAATGGATTGCGCGATGGTGTTATAGACTTTGTCGCAACCGACCACTCCCCTGCTCCACCTGACATGAAAGAAACAGAATCAGGAAATCTGAGTCTTGCATGGGGTGGAATAGGGGGACTTCAATTCTCTTTACCTGTTGTATGGACAGGAGCTCTTGAACGAAATTTTTCGGTGACAGATATTTCAAAATGGCTTTCTGAAAATCCGGCAAAGTTTCTAAATCTTAATTCGTCCAAAGGAAAAATTGCAAAAGGCTTTGATGCTGATCTCTGCGTGTGGAGTCCCGCTAAAAAATTCATAGTTGAAGAAAGTATGATTCATCATCGCCATAAAATAACTCCTTATCTCAACCAGGAATTCTACGGAGTTGTCGAGCAAACTTATTTAAGCGGAAAGAAAATTTTTTCTGATGGGAAGTTTTTACATTTGAACGAAGGGAAAATAATTCTGAACACCGAAGCATGATTGAAAATAGTGACGCACCAACATTTACAAAACTAACTGACCTCGCTGCCGAGCGCTTGGGTGGAAAAACAATCCTCTGCAGCGATGATTTTTTTGCTGAGAAAGAAAACCTGCTGAAATCAGGACGTGGGGTTTTCGTTCCAGATAAATACACTGATCACGGAAAGTGGATGGACGGATGGGAGAGTCGCAGGAAACGCACCCCCGGGCATGACTGGTGCATTATTCAACTTGCTACTTCAGGAAAAATTTACGGAGTTGATATTGACACGAATCATTTTCTGGGCAATCATCCACCCAGCGCTTCCATTGAGGCATGTAATATTTCCACTAATGATCTTGACGAGGCAAATTGGAAAGAAATTCTTCCCAAGTCTCCACTCAAACCCTGTTCGCAAAATTTTTACGAGATAGCCGATCATAGTATATACACTCATCTTCGTTTAAATATCTTTCCTGATGGCGGAGTAGCGCGCTTGAAAGTTTATGGTGAAGTAGAAAAGAATTGGAGTTTTATAAAAGCGGATGAAGTGGTTGATCTTGCCGCTGCAATAAATGGAGCAAAAAGTATTTTGTGCAACGACATGTTTTTTTCTCATATGGCTAATCTAATCATGCCGGGCAGGGGAATAAACATGGGCGACGGATGGGAAACAAAACGTAATCGTTCTCCCAATAACCGCGATTGGGTAATCGTGCGATTGGCTCATAAGGGTTCGATTGAAAAAATCCTGCTTGACACTTGTCACTTCAAAGGAAATTATCCTGACAGTTGCTTGCTTGAGGGTTGCAACATCACGAAAGACGAAGAAGCAAACATCAATTCAACAAGCACTAAATGGACAACCATACTGCCTCAATCAAAACTGCAGGCAGATCATGAACATTATTTTGATCAAGAGATTGCAAGCAAAGATTCATTCACGCATGTGCGCTTAACCATTTTTCCTGATGGCGGGATAAGCAGAATGAGATTGTTTGGACTTATCACGGAATAACGAATCAATCCGAATTTACGAATGAAAAACAATTCGTTTTAACCACTGAAATTCGCTGCAAGAAAAAATGACTCTTCAACAATTCAACAATTCAGTAACCGAACAATTGAGAATTGAACTTATCAAATGTTGCGGGAGTTCTTCATGGGTTGAAAATGTTTTACCGAAACTTCCATTTGCTTCAATTGATATTCTGAAGAAAGAATCTGACAGAATTTGGTTTTCGCTTACTGAAAAAGATTGGAAAGAAGCATTTGCTCATCATCCGAAAATAGGTGATGTAGAAATCTTGAAAAAGAAATTCGCCTCAACTGCAAACTGGGTCTCTGGAGAACAGGCAGGAGTTCAGTCAGCCAATGAAAAAGTATTGATTGATCTTAAAAGCGGAAACGATGATTACGAATTGAAATTCGGTTACATGTTTATTGTGTGTGCAACAGGAAAATCAGCGGAAGAAATGCTTTCAATTCTTCAAATGCGCCTGAAGAATTCTCCCGAAGAAGAAATTAAAATTGCAGCGGAAGAACAAAATAAAATTACGCATCTTCGCTTTGATAAATTATTCTCATGAGTCAGCTTACTACGCACATACTCGATACATCAATAGGACAACCAGCACGGGGAGTTGCTGTTGCCCTAGAGCAAAACAATTCAGGCGACTGGAAAAAAATTGCCGAAGGAATCACCAATGCTGACGGCCGCATCAGCGATCTGCTTGTTTCAGGAAATGTTCTTGACACAGGCAACTACCGCCTCACTTTTGATTCGGCATCTTATTTCAAAAATCAAAACAAAAAAACTTTCTATCCAAAAGTCTGTATTGAGTTTGAGATCACTGATAATTCTCATTACCACGTTCCGCTTTTATTGAATCCTTTTGGATATTCTACTTACAGGGGAAGTTAGCCTCACCCAACCTCCCCAACGGGGAGGAGAAAACAAAGGCCAATAAATCCATCAGAATATAGATTTATTCCAACGTAAAATTTTCTTCGAGACAAAAATAAAATGAATGCCAAATCAGATAACGTTTCGGATTTTAAGTCTCCCCTTCGAGGAGATTTAGACGGGCTTGAATTTGAAATAGCGGAGCAATTTGCTTTACAAACCGATCAGCATATTTTCCTCACGGGAAAAGCAGGTTCAGGTAAAACAACTTTGCTGAAACAGATTGCAGAAAAGACAACGAAGAATTTTATGATTGCCGCTCCCACCGGAGTTGCTGCGATCAACGCAGGCGGAGTTACCATTCACTCCCTATTTCATTTTCCTTTTACATCGCTCATCCCATCAAATGATTTTGCTGATGTAAATATTGCAACCAACAGGAGGTTGCTCCTCAGTCATCTTCGTTTTAATAAAGAGAAGAAGAAAGTCCTTGAAGAACTGGAGTTGCTGATCATTGATGAAGTGAGCATGGTTCGTGCGGATATTCTTGACGCCATCGATTTTGCTTTGCAGCTTGTCCGCAGAAATAAAAAACCTTTTGGTGGAGTTCAGGTCATGTTGATCGGTGACATGTACCAACTGCCACCGGTAGTTCGCGATTACGAGTGGCAAATTCTGAAAAGTTATTATTCAAGCCCTTACTTTTTTGATTCGCTGGTTTGGCAAAACATGAATGCAGTCCAGGTCGAGTTGAAAAAAATCTTCCGTCAGCAGGATGAAAAGTTTTTGTCCATCCTCAATAACATCCGCGAGAAACAAATGGAGCCCGAAGATTATGAGTACCTAGAGAAACGTTATAAACCGGCTTTTAATCCGACTGAAGAAGGTTACATTTTATTAAGCACACATAATCGCAAAGCGGACAATGTAAATGAATATGAATTGCGAAAGCTTTTAGCTAGATCCCATTCATTCTCAGCAAGAATTGAAGGAGAATTTCCGGAGAGCATGTATCCGTGCGATACAAACCTGAATCTGAAAGAAGGTGCGCAGGTAATGTTTATTAAGAATGATGTTGAGAGCGGAAAATATTTCAATGGAAAGCTCGCTGTTGTAAAAAGCATTTCAGGAGATTCAATCACGGTCACTTTCAATGACACGAAGGAAAATTTTCTGCTTACTCGCGAAACGTGGGAGAACATCAGTTACAGCATCGAAAAAGGAACAGAAAAAATTCAGAAGGAAGAACTCGGAACATTTACTCAATATCCGCTACGGCTTGCTTGGGCAATTACAATTCACAAAAGTCAGGGTCTCACTTTCGACAAAGTGATAATTGATGCTGGGCAGTCATTCGCTGCCGGACAGGTGTACGTTGCGCTGAGCCGCTGCCGTACGCTGGAGGGAATTGTACTTCACTCGCGTATTACGCAAAGCGCTTTGTTTAATGACGAGAAAATAAATTCATTTTCTCAATCGCATCATAAAACATCTGAACTTCAGAATGTGTTGGCAGAAGCGCGTGCCCGCTATGCTGATCAATTGCTCAAGCGCCTATTCACTTTTGAAAAACTGCTTCACAAAATTTTTGAATGGAAAGAAGTAATTCTTGACAAAGAAATTCCGGGTAAAGAATCTGTTCTTGAACTGAATGAAAAACTGAAAAAACAAACAGAAGTTATTATTGAAACATCAGATAAATTTCAAAATCAACTGGAGCGCCTTCTCAAAGAATATGCTGTTGACAATTCTAAGCTTCAGGCATTAAAAGAAAGATGCAGTAAGGCAATTGATTATTTCACAACCGAAATTTTTGTCACGCTCATCACTCCTCTGCATGAGCATCTGCAGAAGTTTGCCTTCAAAGCGAAAGTAAAAAGATATATGCAACACGTTCAGGAACTGGAAGATTCGTACTGGGCAAAAATAACGCAACTCTACAACGCCAATTTCCTCGATGAAAAATTATTTATCGGGGAAAAGAAAATTGTCCGCGCCACCTTAAAGACAGTAGAGACATCTGTTACAAAAAAGAAAACAGAAAAAGGCGGAACCTACAGAGACACTCTTACCTTGCATCAACAGAAAAAATCGTTTGACGAAATTGCATCAATAAGAAGCTTAGCTGTTTCAACAGTGAAAGGGCATTTCGCTTTGCTGATTAAATCAGGAGAGGTTGACATTAATTCTGTGCTCCCTGAAAAAACAATAAACGAAATCAGAGATGTACTTACTAAAAATTCGCAGAGTACTGTGTCGGGAATTAAATTCCAACTTGCTGATAGATTTGACTTTGCAGAAATAAGAATGGTGTTTAATGATTTCCATCGGAAAGATTGACAAAAAAACTATGAAATTATCCATACCACAAACAGAAAGAGAAAGTATTCTAAGCGACCTCAAAGTTGCAAACCTTGCCTTTCAGAAAATTTATCCAGGAGACAGGCCAGATCGACAGCCAGTGCATACCGTTTATGGAGGAGCAAATCTATTCTCGCATGATACTGCAGGGAAGATGTCGAAAGTGGCTGTAAAAAATCTTATCACCTATGCTCCGAACTTTGTTACGCTTGCCAAAGTTCTTTCACTCACAGGACATCAGCATCTCCCCTCCTCTGAAAAAGATATTGCTTCCCTCACTTCCACTCTTGATAAAATGAATGAGGGTGAGCGCAGAAAACATTATGCCTGGCTCGCTTATTCTGTTTATAATAAAGTTTTTCAGAAATTAAAACAGGAAGCCATTGAAGATTTCAGAATTGATTTTGAAGACGGCTTCGGAAATCGCCCCGATGAAGAAGAAGATGCTACGGCAGTGCAGGCAGCGAATGAAGTAGCAACAGGAATGAAAAACAATTCATTGCCCCCTTTCATAGGCATACGCATTAAGCCATTCACTGAAGATTTAAAACTAAGAGGAGTTCGTTCGCTGGACATTTTCCTCACCACGCTTTTTGAAAAGACAAACGGAAAATTGCCCGACAACTTTGTTGTCATGCTTCCGAAGGTGACAATCCCGCAGCAAATAGAAGCACTCGTAAAATTATTTGAGATTATCGAGAAACAAAACAAACTTCCGGAAGGAACTTTGAAAATGGAGATGATGGTGGAAGCAACACAAGCCGTGATGGATGACGATGGGAAAAACCCATTGTTGCAATTTATCCATGCCGGGAAAGGCCGCTGCATCGCTGCTCACTTCGGAACGTATGATTACACGGCTTCGTGTAACATCATAGCAAAATACCAAACGATGGGACATCCGGTTTGCGACTTTGCACATCACATGACGCGCGTGGCGCTTGGCGGAACAGGAATTATGCTGAGTGATGGCGCTACAAATGTGATGCCCGTTGGTCCGCATCGTGGAGAAAACCTCACACCCGAGCAGGAAAAAGAAAATCGCGAGGTGGTTCATAAAGCATGGAAGCTGGCATATGATCATACGATGCATTCGCTTATCAATGGCTTCTACCAGGGATGGGATTTAAATCCTGCGCAACTACCGATGCGCTATGCGGCTACCTACACTTTCTTTTTGGAAAGCTATGAAGATGCTGCGGTGCGCCTCAGACATTTTGTTGATCGTTCAGCCCAGGCAACCTTGAGCGGAGACATTTTTGATGATGCAGCTACAGGTCAGGGCTTACTGAATTATTTTTTGAAAGCGCTGAACTGCGGAGCAATTTCAGAAGAAGAAGCACTCGCAACAGGACTCACGCTTGATGAAATAAGAAGCCGTTCGTTTTACAAAATACTTTCCGGCAGACGGAAGAAATGATTGCCACTAATTTCACGAATTAATACGAAGATATGAAATGAAGTTCGATGCTTTTGATATTTTTTTCTCAATTCTCATCGCAATACTTTTTCTCACGTCCATTATTCTTTCTTATGTATTGTCGGCATTGAAAATTTCTTTTGATGAAAACGAAATTTCGGAAGAGCTGAAGGAATCAACGCAAGAGATTCATCTTTTCAGAAAAGGAATCTCAATCGCCTTTATTTCTTCTATCCTGATCTATGCGCTGTATCGCATTGCGCTGAAAACAGGGCTTGAATCTCACATTATGGAATGGCTGAACCTTACGATACGCTGGGCGCACGTAGTTCTAGGAATTGCATGGATTGGCGCTTCGTTCTATTTTATTTTTTTAGAAAACAGTTTGAACAGGACAGAAAATCTCAGGGATGAATTGGCGGGAAATCTCTGGGCAATACATGGCGGTGGATTTTATTATGTAGAGAAATACAAATCAGCTCCTCCAGTTCTTCCAAAACATTTGCACTGGTTTAAGTACGAAGCATATTTCACATGGCTCACAGGTTTTCTTTTGCTCACACTGGTTTATTTCATGAATGCGAAAGCAATGATGATTGACAAATCAGTCCGCGACATAAGTGAATCAACCGCAATTTTAATTGGTCTCTGCACATTAATAACAGGCTGGTTGATTTACTATGGTATGTGCAAGACATCGCTATTGCAAAAGAAAAAATTATTTGGATTGATCGGTTTTATCATCGTTGTCTTAATTTCTTTTTTTCTTTCAAAATTTCTAAGCGGGCGTGCTGCTTTTATTTTAGTCGGTGCATTACTGGGAACCATCATGGCAGGAAATGTTTTCTTCTGCATCATTCCTTCGCAGAAAGCATTGGTAGCAGCAGCAAAAGCAAACAAGCCCGTAAATCCCGAACTCGGAAAAATCGCAGGACTTCGCTCACTCCATAATAATTACATCACACTTCCCGTAATTTTTGTGATGATCAGTAATCACTTTCCGACTACGTTCGGAAATAATTTTAACTGGGCGGTGCTTGCAGGATTAACACTGACGAGTGTGGCTGTTCGTCATTATCACAATCTTTATGAAAAAGGGCAACGACCTGTCTGGCTTTTGCCGTTTGCAGCGATTGCACTTATTGCAATAGCAATCGTAACTGCACCGACTCCTAAAAAATCTGCAAAAGAGTTGCCACTTGTTTCATTCTCTTCTATTCAACCCATAATTCAAAAGCGATGCGTGAATTGTCATTCTGCAAATCCCGTTGATGATGTAAATAAAATCGCACCTAATGGAATCATGTTCGATACTCCCGAAGAAATAAAATCACATGCCGATCGGATTTTAGTACGAGCCGTGCAAACTAAAACAATGCCACAGGGAAATAAGACGGAAATGACTGATGAGGAAAGAGAGCAGCTTCGCGTTTGGATAGAACAGGGAGCGAACCTTTAATAAAATTCAAGATGAACAAAACAAGATTAGAAGCATTCAGCGATGGTGTACTCGCTATCATTATCACCATAATGGTTCTCGAATTGAAAATTCCACATGACGTAACCTTACATGCGCTCACGGATTTATCGAATGTATTCCTGAGCTATCTACTCAGCTTTGTTTTTATCGGCATTTACTGGGGAAATCACCACCATCTTTTACATACCGTACATCATGTAAACAGTAAAATTATCTGGGCAAACATGTTGTTGCTTTTCTTTCTTTCACTGATTCCATTTGCAACTGCCTACATGGGAGAAAATCATTTCGCGGAATTGCCGGTTGCTGTATATGCGATTGTTTTGTTCCTGTGCGGTAATGCTTATTTTATTTTACATCAGACGATCATGGCGCACCATACTCTCAGTACAAATCTGATTGAAGCATTGCAAATGCAAAAGAAGAAAGGTGTTGCATCAACATTTCTCTATCTCACTTCCATATTGACTGCGTTTTATTACCCGGGAATTTCAGGAGCTATCTTTATACTCGTAGCAATCATGTGGATCGTTCCTGATAAAAATATTGAGAGGGCAATGAAAGAATAATTTGTTGATTACTTTTTCTGATACAAGTTCATCAGAACTTTTTCATGGGTCATCGGTGACTCAAAGGAAATTTTTGCTGACGGGTTAAAT
Source organism: Bacteroidia bacterium (assembly GCA_038230515.1). Classification (GTDB taxonomy): domain Bacteria; phylum Bacteroidota; class Bacteroidia; order AKYH767-A; family 2013-40CM-41-45; genus JAPLDB01. Next base: position 18,787 of record JBBRND010000045.1, read on the forward strand.
GCCTTGATTGCATTTCGCAATGCGAAGTAGGCACCTATTCCGTACATCAATGGCGGCTCACCGACAGCCTTTGAATTGAAAATGGCAAGATTATTATTTTTTGTTTCGAGAAAATGAATCGCAATTTCCTTTGGCGGAGAATAAATATCGGGAACCTTGTAAGTCGAGAGCGCATTTGTTTTAAGTTTTCCCTCCTTATCGTAAATCACTTCTTCCATTGTCATCCAGCCGATGCCCTGCACAATGCCGCCTTCGCATTGCCCTTTGTCAATAATCGGATTCATACTCTTCCCGAAATCGTGAACCACTTTCACTGAGCCAAATTCATAAATACCGCGAAGGCAATCAACCGTTACAGTTACAATTGCCGTTCCGTAAACATGGTATGCAAACGGATGTCCTTTTTCTTTTGTCAGATCAAAATGAATTTCGGGAGTAGTGTAATGAGAGTGCTCTGATAAAGAGACGCGTTTCAGAAAAGCTGTCATCACTAACTTTCTCCAATCCCAATCAGATTTTTTCCCATCCACAAAAACTGATTCATCTTTAAACTCAATTTTTTTAGGAGAAGTTTTTAATTCCTCTGCAGCTACTTTTTTCAAACGTTCAGCAATTGAATTGCAAGCCATCAAAGTTGCCTTACCATTTAGATCAGCGGCAGCACTGGCAGCTGTGGGGGAAGTATTAGCAATCCTGAAAGTGTTTGTTGAATTGATTCTTATTTTATCAGGAGAAATCGAAAAAACATCGGCAGCCACTTGCAGAATTTTTGTGTTCACCCCCTGCCCCATCTCCACTGCAGCGGTACTAATGTTTACACTACCGTCAGAATAAACATGCACAAGCGAACGCGCATTATTCATTAGTGTTTTTGTAAACGAGATTCCGAAGCATATCGGCATCAGCGCCATTCCTTTTTTCAGAAATTTATTCTCAGAATTAAATTTCTCAATTTGTCTTTTCTCTTTCTCTGTGTCATAGAGTTGCTCAGTTTTTGCCCAGCACTCATTTGCTTCGCTCGCGGCTAATTGCCCATAAGGAAATTCTTCACCCGTGTTTATTAAATTTCTTTTTTGAATTTCGGCAGCATTAACTTTCAATTCTTCCGCTGCTTTTGCAATTGCGCTTTCAATTACAAACATTCCCTGCGGCCCTCCAAATCCGCGGAAGGCAGTATTAGGTGGGAGATTCGTTCTGCAACTGTAGGCTGTTGCCGTTACATTCGGAACAAAGTAAGAGTTGGTACAATGAAATAAAGTGCGCTCTAAAACGGCAGGAGATAAATCGGCAGCAGCTCCAGCATTCTGATAAAACGTTGCTTCGTACGCAATAATCTTCAACTCTCTATTTAACCCGATTTTAAAATCGGAAGAATAAGGATGCCGTTTCCCTGTCATCCGCATATCTTCCATGCGATGCAATGCATACTTCACCGGGCGTTTCAAATGATAGGTGGCAAGTGCGCACAAAGTTGCCCACGTATTTGCCTGGTCTTCTTTTCCACCAAAGCCGCCACCAATGCGAGTTACATCCACCTCCAACTGATGCATCGGAAGCCCCAACACTTTGCTGCAGGCGCGCTGAACAGCAGTCGGCCCTTGTGTAGAAGAGTAAATTTTTATTGTGCCATTCTCAGAAGGAACAGTATAAGCTCCTTGAGTTTCAATATACAAATGTTCCTGTCCATTTGAATCAGCACAACCTTCAAAAACGTAATCGCATTTTAAAAAAGCAGAAGTTGCATCGCCCAACTTAAAAGTGCGTGGCGGAATAATCAGTTCATTTTTTTCCTTCGCCTCACGGGGATCGGTGATTATGTGCAGCGATTCAATTTCAATTTTTATTTTTCTTACAGCAGCGCGCGCAGCCTCTTCTGATTCTGCAACAACAAAAGCAACAGGCATCCCGCAAAAATGAACTTGATGATCGGCAAGTAGCGGCTCGTCTTCAATGATCCCACCAATCTGGTTTCTTCCGGGAATATCTTTATATGTAAATACTCTAACGACACCATCACACTTCTCCGCCTCACTTATATCAAGACTTTTTATTATTCCATGCGCAACGGGAGAATCAAAACATGCACCGTACAACGTTCCCGCAATAACAGGAATATCATCAAGGTAAATTGATTCACCTCTTGTGTGTGTGTACGAGTCAATGTTTTTCATCAGCCCCCTAACCCCAAAGGGGGAATTTACTATTGGTTAATTAAATTCATAATTAATTTTATCATCAATTCCTTGTCATTGGGATTACTTTGCGCCACGAGCAATGCCAACGCTACCAAGGCACTTTCATTTATTTTTACATTTCCTGTTTTTGAAACAAGGTGTTTGTTCTTATCAAGAAACCAAACAAACATAAATGCACCGATGCGTTTATTGCCGTCTGTGAATGGATGATTTTTTATTACAAAATATAAAAGATGAGCTGCCTGTTCCTCAATACTCGGATATAAATATTCTCCTCCAAACGATTGAATAATGTTACCGAGAATTCCTTTAAAGCTATCATCTTTTTGATTTCCGAAAAGGGCAGATGCTTCCTTTTTTCTGACAAGAGTTTTCTTTACCTTTTCAATAGCTGCAACAGCCTCGCTATATTTAATTTCGTAAGTGATATTTTTATTCAGACCCTCTGCCTCCAATGATTGAGAATCGTATTTACTAAGAACCACCAACGAACGGGTGTAGTTTGAAATTATTTCAAGCAGTCCCTTGGCTTCAGTAAGATTCAAATCTTCGGTCTTTCTCCCTTCACTTATAAACTGAATCGTCTTCTGAAGTTGCTCTAATCGTTTTTGATTGATAGAATATCCCTGAACCAAATATTCTTTTAGTCGTTGAGTTGCCCAAATTCTGAATTGAGTACCGCGTTTAGATTTTACTCTGTAACCGACAGAAATAATTACATCAAGGTTATAAAATTCAATTACTCGGCTAACTCGCTTGCTGCCCTCCTTTTGAACTGTCAAGGATTCCTTGACAGTTCCTTTTCTTGCTAATTCTCCTTCCTTAAAAAGGTTATTAATATGCAAGCTGATATTTTGCTTTGTTTGCTTAAACAATGATGTCATCTGCAACTGCGAAAGCCATACAGTTTCATCATCAAACTGAACTTCAATTTGAGTTTCACCATCTTTAGTTTTAAAAATTTCAACCTGATTCATCTTAAAACTATTATTCAAAAATTTCAATAAAGTGCGCCTTTATTAGTTGAGCAAGCAATAACCTTTTGTACTCCTCACTCCCCCTTGCATCACTGATGGGAGAGATTTCAGTTTGCGCAATCCGAATTGCTTCTTCAATAATTTCCCCTGAAACTATTTTACCCGAAAGAAATGCAGATGCTTTTGTAAGAAGCATCGGGATCGGCCCAACTCCTCCAGCTGAAATGCTTGCTTCTAAAACTTTATTCCCATCAATGGTAATTTTCATCGAAGTATTGACACTTGCAATATCAAGGTGTGTGCGCTTACTAACTTTCTCAAAATTAAATTTTGAATTTGCAGAGGGCAATTCAAAATAAATTTTCTCAATAAATTCTTCGGGCTTCTTATCAAGCACTTTATATGCTTTGTAAAATTTGCGAAGAGGAACTTCCCGCTTGCTGTCACCGTCTGACAAAATCAGAACTGCATTAAGCGCAAGAAAAAAAACAGTGAAGTCACCAATGGGAGATGCGTTTACAAAATTCCCTGCAAGTGTTGCCATATTCCTGATTGGTGTTGAGGAAACCAACTTTGCATATTTTGAGAATTCAGGAAAGAATTGAGAAATAATTGTTGACTCACACAATTCAGTCACAGTTGTTGACGCACCCATCACACAACGGTTTCCTTCCTTTGAAATCCTCTTCAAAGAATTATCATCAAAGAGAAACTTAATACCTGCATGAGTCATGGCATCATGCTTCTGAACGTACAAATCTGTTCCTCCACCCAATTTAGTGATTGATTGATCGGTTGATTGAGTAATTGGTAAAGCAGCTGCGTTCGCGTTAAGAGATTGTAATCTCCTCTCAATTGAAGAAAAATATTTCGGAAGGATATTTTCTTTAGAAACAAATTCTGAAGCAACGTTTACCTTTTTATCGGAAAGAAGATCATTCACTTTTATTGCCGCTCGCTCAATAGATTTGTATCCGGTACAACGGCAAATATTTCCATCAATACATGCAATGGCATTTTCCTCCGTTGCTTCTTTATCGCTTAAACAATGACCAGCAAGAGACATTACAAAACCGGGAGTACAAAAGCCGCATTGCGTTGCGCCTTCATCACTAATTGCCTGCTGAATAGGGTTCAGTTCTTTTTCAAAATTTATCCCTTCGATCGTTACAATGTGTTTGCCGTTTGCATTTCCGATCGGCATCAGGCAGGATGTAACGGAACGGTAGCTCAATCTCCCCTCTCCATTGGGAGAGGAGTTCGGAGTGAAGCTTCCAACCAAAACTGTGCAAGCACCGCAGTCACCTTCGCGACAACCGATTTTCGTTCCCTTTAAGTTTTGATGATAGCGAACAAAATCAAGCACCACCATTCCGGGTGGAAGATCGGTTTTGATTTCTTTTTCGTTCAGGATAAAATGAATCAAAGCATTTTTCTTTGTGCGGTAAATATACGATGCAAGCTTTACTGTTTGAGTGTGCAGTTTGCTCCCAACTACGAGACTCCCGAAGGTATTTGAGTTTGACGAAAAAGTAAAATAAATTTTACCGCTGCACTCCGGTGCTCAATTCCAATTCTGCACCTTCCTCGGCAAGATGGGCAGCAATTTTTTCCATCAGCCACATCGGTGTGCTGGTGGCTCCGCAGATGCCTACAGTTTCAACATCCTTAAACCATTCAGAAAGAATCTCTGTAACATCAGAAATAAAATAAGAGCGCGCATTGTTCGCCTGGCACACAATGTATAGTGCTTTGCCGTTCGAACTTTTCTTTCCGCTTACAAAAAGTATTACATCGTGTGCTTTTGCAAAGCGCATCAGTTGCGGTTCGCGGTTGCTTACCTGGCGGCAGAGCGTATCGTTCACCACCAGATCGCCTTCTTCAAGAGAACCTCTTGCGTCCAGAATTTTTTCCTGAATCATGCGCTCCATGTTTTCGAACCCCGCAGTACTCTTGGTGGTTTGAGAAAAGAGATGAATGGGTTTATGAAAATCTACTTTTGCAAGATCATCTTCTGTTTTTACAATGATGGCTTGAGCATTGGTTTGTCCCACGAGTCCGTTTACTTCGGCATGTCCGGCTTCACCGTAAATCACGATTTGCCCGTGGTCTTCTTCCGCATCATCAAAACTGTTTCGCACGCGGTTCTGAAGCTTGAGCACTACAGGGCATGAGGCATCAATCAATTCAATATTATTTTTGAGAGCGAGCTGATAGGTTTCGGGCGGCTCGCCATGTGCACGGATAAGTACTTTGCAATCGCGGAGGTTTGCGAGCTGCTCATGATTGATAATCTCCAACCCTTTGCCGCGAAGGCGATCCACTTCCATGTTGTTGTGAACAATGTCGCCCAGGCAATACAATTTTTTATCGCGCTCCAGTTCTTCCTCTGCCATCTGGATAGCATACACCACACCGAAACAAAAACCGCTGTGAGGATCAATGGTGACTTTCATGAGGCAAAGTTACTCGTTATTTGTTAATCGCTATTCTGGAATTACGAAGTTAGCGCCACGCGTATGTTGAAGAAAAAAATTACCTTTGAAGAATGAAAAATGTCACACTTAAAAATTTAATCTGGAAAGAAGGAAAATATTATGTGGCGCAATGCCTCAACGTAGATGTGTCGAGTTTCGGAAATACAAAAACAGAAGCATTGGCAAATCTTAATGAAGCGCTTGATTTGTATTTTGAAGATTTTAAGGATAAAAATTTTTCGAAAGTTGAGCGGCTTGAGATCATTACCTCCCGTTTAAAGTATGCCTAAGCTTTTTTCTTCTGCGCATATCTGTAAAGTTTTATTGAAGAATGGTTTTGTTCTTGTTTCGCAAAAAGGAAGTCATGCGAAGTTTAGAAAAGGTGGCAATCCCACACGTACTGTGATTGTGCCAATGAATAAAAAAGAAATTCCTTACGGCACTTTTCGCTCTATTGTAAGGCAATCGGGTTTAGCCGAATCGCAATTTTAGAGCGGAGAGATTTTATTGCACTACCAGTTTCTGCACCGCCCTCCAATTTTCTCCACTCACTTTTACAAAATAAATGCCGGGAGGCAATGCACAATGTACAATGCACGATGCACGATTGTTAACTCGCTCGCTGTACATTTTCTCTCCCACTACATTGTAAATTTCTACCTGTGCATTTTGCAGTTGCGCTGTGGTGGTTATGGTGAAGGTGGTGTGGGCGGGGTTGGGATACAGAGCAAACTCTTCTTCACTTAAATTATTTTCATTTACGCTAACGTACATCCAGCAGTTGGCGGTATCGCAGCCCATGCTGTCAAGTTTAAGTATCCATATATCCTGTGTTCCTGTATCAGGCACAACCGGATTTACATCACCAATAGCAATAAATCCGCCATCTATACATAGTCTTATATCAAGCAATTCATTCGTACTTGTATGACCGTAAATATTTCTATAGGTTCTATACCACATACTGTCTCCAAGACCGTTAAGCTTTTCCACAAGACCCAATGAATAAAATGCAGAATCATCATAAGTAACACCTGCAGCAACAAGATCGCCATCTGGAAGTTCGGAGATAGTGAACACTCCCGTTGAATACCGCACGGGTCCCATAATATTTTGCCATAAAAGCACACCTGAAGTATCATATTTTACTACAAAAGGTTTAGAAAATGGATTTCCTCCATGAGGTACACTGTCATAAACAACAAATGCTCCAGCGCCTACCAGATTTCCATCTGAGGTTTGTAACACAGACCAGCACGCATCTTCGTAAGGCCCCCCAATAAAGCGTTGCCACTTTACATTTCCCAAGCTATCGGTTTTTATCAGCATAAAATCTCCATTCCAAGTACTGTAGTTATATCTCTCTCCTCCGATAAAATACCCACCGTCACTCGTTTGAACCACAGATTCTGCATTCTCAAAAAAACCACTTATCCCGTAATGCCTTTGCCATTCAAGGTTTCCAAATTTGTCTGTCTTGATTAGAAGAACATCGCCACGAACATCGTATGATGATGTATAGCCACAGCAAATATATCCGCTATCGCGTGTTTGCTTACATTGATAAAAAGTTTGAAACAAGCTGTCACCAAATGATCTTGACCATATCGTATCACCTAAGTTGTTAAACACAAATAAAGTTGCGTCATCATTAATGCTACCCACGGTATCCTCAATACCACCACCAATTGCAAAACCACCAGTAAAAGTTTTTACTAAAGAACCTGGTCCTCCAGCATAATAAGAAAGGTGGGAGGACTCGTATGATTTAATCCAAACTGAGTTTCCAACACTGTCAATCGCAAATACTTTTAGTTTTACCAATGATGCAGTATCTAAAGTACCTATCGCGGCAACATATTTATTTGAATCTTGAACAATGCTCCATCCGGTTTCAAAACGATCAAAGTCATACCTCTTATTAAAATACTGTTGCTGCCCTTTAGAAAAGAAAGGCGCGATCAACAAAAGAAGAAGAAAAATTTTTCTCGTAAATTTCACTCCTCAAATCTACAACAAAAAAACAGCCCACGCTTGAAAACGCGGGCTGTTAAAATTCTGATTGCAAATTCCTGTTTCTTACACCACCGTAACCGTCACCTGTATCGAAAGAGTTTTTCCGCTGGCGGTGGCAGTTAGTTTGTAAGCAGTGGTGGCGGCAGGGGTTACGGTTATGTTGCCGCTGGCTGCAACACTGCCTATGCCGTTATCAATGCTCACGGTAGCGCTGCCGATAATATTCCATGCAAGATTAGAGGTTGCGCCTGCTGCAATGCTTGAAGGAGTAGCGATAAAAGTGCCCGTTGGCGCACCGGCTCCGCTGCTGTATTGCACATCGAAACCCCAATCGCCCAGG
>JBBRND010000046.1:0-26741 GCA_038230515.1 Bacteroidia bacterium
ATAAGAACCGGCAGAAAGGTTGGAGATGCTCGCAGTGGTAGCTCCATTGCTCCATAAATAGGATCCCGCAGTTCCGCTTACGCTTGCACTGCCCAGGTTATTGTTTGAACAGGTTCCGTCTACGGATGAACAGGTGATAGATAGGGTATTTACTATTAGCGTCTTGTTGCAAGAACTGTTACAATCGTTCGCATCTGTTACAGTTACAGTAAAAGTGCTTGCCTGGCTTACAGTGATACACTGAGTAGTAGCCCCCGTACTCCATAAGTAAGAACCAAGATCGGCCGGAGCGCACCATTGTGTGGAACTGCCCGAACAGATCGAACCATTGCCGGTGATCAGGCAACTCGGAAGTGGATTGACAATAGTTGTCGCAGAAGCATTTCCTGAACAACCGTTGGCATCAGTCACCGTTACTGTGAAAGTAGAAGCAGTATTAACCGAGATGCACTGAGTGGTGGCTCCAGTACTCCATAAGTAACCTGCAAGTCCAGCCGGAGCACACAACTGTGATGAACCACCCTGGCAGAATGATAGGTTGCCGGCAATTGTAGGAGTAAGATTTGGATTGATTGTAGTTGTTGCAGAAGCATTTCCTGAACATCCGTTGGCATCAGTCACCGTTACTGTGAAAGTAGAAGCAGTATTAACCGAGACGCACTGAGTAGTAGCCCCTGTGCTCCATAAGTAACCTGCAAATCCGGCATCGGCACAAAGCTGGGTTGAGCTTCCGGCACAGAAAGAAAGCGATCCTGTGACAGCAGTAGTCGGATTCTGATTCACCGTAAGAGTTTTGTTGCAAGAACTGTTACAACCGTTTGCATCTGTTACAGTTACAGTAAAAGTGCTTGCCTGGCTTACAGTGATACACTGAGTAGTAGCCCCCGTACTCCATAAGTAAGAAGCAAGTCCGGCCGGAGCACACCATTGTGTGGAACTACCAGAACAGATCGAACCATTGCCCGTGATCAGGCAGCTCGGAAGTGGATTAACAACAAGCGTCTTGTTGCAGGTGTTGGTACATCCATTTGCATCACCAACAGTCACTGTATAAGTATTCGCTGCACTGACTGATGCGCACTGTGTGGTGGCTCCATTGCTCCAGGCATAACTTGTCGCTCCTGCAGGTGCACACCATTGTGTTGAACTGTTTTGGCAAATTGAACCGCTGCCTGTTATAGTACAGGAGAGTGGAACTGGTACCAATACCGAATAAGAATAAATTTGAAAACCGTTGTTGCTGCAATTATCATCGCGAACGGTAACAGTAAAAGTATAAGGAACTGTTCTTGCATCGGCTAATGAAGGAGTCCAGCTAAAAGTTCCTGTAGGATGTGGCGAACCGGCAATGTTGAATGTTGCTCCTGTAATTCCGTTGTTCCAAGTCATAGTTACTATTTGACCTGAGTTCAGATCATCTGAATTCACAAAAAAGGAAAGCGGTGTTCCTGGGCAAACAACTGTTGAAAATACATTGGTGCCGTTTATTCCTGTGGCTGTAGGAAGAATATTTGGTGCACAGTTTTGCACATAAAATTCTATGTCACGAATTACACTTCCAATCAATATACCACTTCTGTATTCCTTTATTCGAACTGCCGCAATTCCCACTTCAAGATTTTGGGCATTCATAGTAATATCACCTGTGGAAGAATTGATAGCCACAGCCGGAGAAGATGTCAGCGGATTAGTTCCCGAAAAAGGAGAAATGTAAGGCACAGTCCCTGTTGCTGATGTTTTACAATCTATTAATTCATAAACCAAAACGTCTCCATCAGTTTCTAAACCTCCATGATTATACGTAAAGTTTTGATTCTGGCAGATAATGGCAACAGGATAGTTGGTGAAAATAGGGGAATTGTTGCCAGCAAAATGGAGATTGTCTAACGTAGCTTCCACATAGAGTGGCGTAACGGACGTTGAAGGATTACATGGACTTGGTTGTGTCATCGTTGTGATCGCACAGTTACGAGCAATAACCTGGTAGCTGAAAACCCAGTCAGAGCATGCTCCAGGAGCTGGGAGAGTTATGTTTCCGCGATAAACAAATTGCTGGTAGCCAAGCAGCGTGCTTTGCGGATCAGTACATACAGTTTGTGCCGACACACATGGGAATGTAATTTCCTGTCCCGTGGGAGAAATCTTGCTAAGTACAAAGTTCTGGTTTGCCCCACACGAAGCAGATTGAACATTTACTGTAATTGTTGCCGGAGCGGCAATACCATCACAGTCGCGGTAAAACGTTCCGGTTACTTCATAGATGTTTCCGTTAAGCCAGCGATACGTTAAATCGGCACCCGCTGCATGCGATGCTTTCGACTGAATGCTCGAAAGCATTCCGCAAATAAAAATAATTGCACTAATAGCAACCACTTGTTTCCTTTTGAGACAAGATTTTAGAATTGCGAAGTAAATAGATTTCATAATGATAATTGTTTAAGTTTAAGTTAGAATTATTGTTTGATATTTTAGGAGCTAATATACTTCTTTAGGTTACACTTATATTTTTTACATTCATGTTATTGTTTCAATAGACAAAATGTTAGAATGAAAGAATTATTCAATCAAAATGCAGACTAGAATGTTGTAGCAAATCTGTGTTTTTTGAATCGGGCTGCGAATCTATGAGATTTTTTTTTAAATACAAAAATAAATATTGAAAAAAAGATTTTATCTTGGTGAACAGGCATTAAAACTTGGTGAAAGTGCCGTCCACGGCTAAGATGGAGTGTATTCAAGAATCGTAGAAAAGGATAAATAGAGCGCTCTTTTTGAATATTGAATCGTGTAAACAATTCTATACTATACACTTGTTATGCATAACCCGTTTTATAAAACCTTGTATTTCTCCGATTGAAGGTTTTGTAGGCGGTAATCGGAAAAAAAACTTTTCCTACCTTTGTTCCACCAATGAAGTACCTTTTATCCTTTTCATTGATTGCAGCAATACTTTTACAAACACTCAGTAAAAGTGCCGTGCTTTTCGGTTACGAGATAAACAAGGAGTACATTTCAAAAAATCTTTGCGAAAATAAAAATAGACCGATGATGCATTGCAATGGACAATGCCATCTTAAAAAACAACTCGACAAGCAGGAAAAAGAACAAAGCACTCCGATGGGTAGCATAAAAGACAACACAGCGACAGTGTATTTTTTTCAGGCGCAAGAGCCGGACATTTTTTCTCTTACTCAACTAACAGCAACTTATTTTCATTTTGAAGAACAACGCACAATCGGTTTTCCATCTTCCGTTTTTCATCCGCCTTCCTGCTGAAATTATTTTTTTTTCTTGTTCAGTGTTTGAGTTTCGCAAAGCGGACTTTATAATTTGATTTTTAAATCAAAAAAAAACTTATGAAAAATAATCTATTAATTTCCCTGTTAGTTGTTGCTGTTTCTTTTTCATTCTTATCAGTATCTTGTAAAAAAAAGACAAGAGGTTGTACCGATCCTATTTCGGCAAACTACGATAGTGGGGCAGAGGAGGACGATGGATCATGTACCTACGCAGGTACAGGTGGAAATACCACCATCGTAGCCAAACCGCAGCATCATGGAATGCCTATTGTCAGTAAGGTCGGATACGTGGACAGCGCGTATGTAAAATTCAATACCCAGGAATCTCCCGGCATTAATCCTTCTTCTTATGATTTAGTGTTAGCAGGTGAAGTCGGTGAAGACCACGTTCACATTACGGGATTGAAACCCGGCAAATACTATATTCGAATGACGGGATTCGACAGCACCATTGTGCAACGTGTAGTTGGTGGCATTCCATACGTGCTTACACAAGCTTCAGGAGAGGTTGATCTGACTGTTCCTGTTAGCGAATAATAAAATGAAAAAATTTCAAAAACTTTTTTTAGCATTTTGTTTCCTCTTCATCGGCTGCGAAAAAAATTCGCAGCATGATGAGGCAGGAAATATAATTGTGAAAGGAACCAATAAACTTATCGTAACAGCAATGCACCATACATGGGCAGTGGGCAACGTTCGGGTATTTCTCAAAAAAGACGCAACGGAATTTCCCGGCACCGATACTACGCTTTACGATTTGAAAACAACGGCAGATGGATCAGGCGTTGCATTATTCGAAAACCTTTTTCAAGGAAATTATTTTTTGTACGCAAAAGGATTTGATGTTACATGGGGAGCCAATGTGATGGGCGCAGCAGCAGCCCCGTTAAATTCATCAACCCTTACAAACAATGAAGCGTATGTTACGATGTATGTGAGTGAATGATTTGATCTTTGCAAAAAGAATTTTAAAATTAACTGATGAAAAAACTTTTTTTGATTTCGCTCATCGCGCTGGTTGCTTCATGCACCAAAGATAAATTTGTAACCACGCAGGTTGACAACTCCTGTTATCCGAAGGAAGTTGGAAACATTTTACTAAACAAATGCGCCACTGCCGGATGCCACAATACACAAAGTGCCGGCAATGCAAACGGACTCGATTACAGCACTTGGGAAAACATGTTTAAGGGAGGAAAAAACGGCAGTTCAGCCATTCCGTTTGCACCCAATGAAAGCTCCATGTTATATTTTACCAATACAGATTCAACTCTTGGTTTGATTGCAACGCCTGCCATGCCGTATCTGAAAACTCCACTTTCAACAAGTGAATATCTCATTCTGAAAAACTGGATTACTGCCGGAGCACCAAACTGCAGCGGCTTCATAAATTTTTCTGATAATCCCAATCGAAAAAAAGTATATGTATGCATGACCGGCTGCGATAAAGTAGCAGTCTTCGATGCAGAAACAAAAGTAATCATGCGGTATGTTACAATGAGTGACACAGCCAATAACGCAGCACCTCATCAGGTAAAAATTACTCCTGACGGAAAATATTGGGGAGTTGTTTTCTACAGTGGGCAAACGCTTCAGTTATACAGCACTGCCGATGATGGAATAGTAGCATCCATAAACATCGGCTATGGAAGTTGGAACACCGTAAGTTTTACCCACGATATGACTCGTGCATACGCAGTAGATTATGGCAATTCAAGAGTTGCCGTTATTGACTTGACAACACTCTCATTCCTCGGGTATCAGAGCGGAGGCACAACCCCTCACGGATCATATATTGTAAACGGAGATTCAGTTCTCTACTTAACCCAGCAGTTTGGCAATGATATTTACAGAATAAAAATTCCTACTTATGAAACCGACATAGTACATCTCTATGATGCTGCGCATCCTTTGATCGGAAGTTGCGATCCTCATGAATTTGGTTTCACTCCCGATGAATCAAAATATTTTGTCTCCTGTCAAACCTCAAATGAAGTCCGCGTTCTGCGCACGAGCGATGATAAAGTGGATACTGTTTTTAGCGTTGGTGCATATCCGCAGGAGTTTGCAGTTTCGCAAAGACATCCTTACGCTTTTGTTACCTGCCAGAATGATGCAACCATCAATCCGCAAAACCCCGGCTCGGTTTATATTTTCAACTACCAAACAAATCAGGTACTCGGAAAACTGTACACCGGAAAACATCCTCACGGAATCGCTGTTGATGATGATCATGATGTTGTTTACGTTGCAAACAAAAATGATGGTGGTACATCTCATCACCCATCTTCATGCAGCGGGGTGAACGGAAACGTTTCAATAATTGACATGAGTACGCTGCAACTACTCAACGTTACCTTACCCGATGGAAGTTCTTTTGTTTACAAAAATGAAGTGCTGCCCGGTCCCTGGTATGTTGCTTATCGCAAATAATTTTTTTGTTCATCATCAACTGAAAAAACTTTTTGCTGATGACAAAAATTTTATTTCTCTGCATCCACAATTCTGCCCGAAGTCAGATGGCGGAAGCATACCTCAAAAAATTTGGTGGAGAGAAATTCTTTGCCGAAAGGGCAGGGTTCGAAGCAGGCACACTCAATCCCCGTTTTTCCCTCAAAAATCGCCTTTTTTCCAAAAACACCTGTTTCCTGAGAAAAACCACCTGGAATTTTTCCAAATACACCCGTACGCGGAGAAAAACCACCCGGAATTTTTCTAAAAACACCTGTATGCAGGAAAATACCACCTGGAATTTTTCCAAATACACCCGTACGCGGAGAAAAACCACCTGGAATTTTTCTAAAACCACCCCTATGCAGGGAAATACCAGGTGGATTTTTTTTCTCTACACGGTGGTTATTTATCCGCACAGCAGCCCATCGTAAACAACAGCAACAAATTTTTTTGCACCAAAATGACCAGAAACCCGAAGGCGCTGTAACCTCTGCCTCGATCATTTGCCATACCTTCGCAACTCTTGAAATAACAGTTCACATGCTTTCACCCCGCAGAAGATTTTTCATCGTACTTGGCTCCGTAACCCTCGGCAGCATCTTTGCCGCCATGTTCATGAAGCAACGTTTCGGAACACTCAAAAAAGAAAACATTCAGCAGCTTATTTTCAATTTTGCTTTTGCAGCAGCCATCGTAATCGGCATCGGTGTTCTATTAAGCAAGATGAACAAAGACCAAAATAAAAAGGACGAAGAGAAAAAGTAGATCAAGCACGTTGATCAAATCACCTTCACCAAAAAATAATTCTTCTTCCCTTTTTGAATAAGAATATATTTCCCGTTCAGCAAATCCGCAGTAGTTACCGAGCGATTCGCATCTTCCACTTTTGTTTTATTGATAGCCACACCACCACCCTGCAACATTTTTTTTGCGTCCCCCCGCGATGGAAAAATCTTCGTGTCATCACAAAGAAATTCAACAAGATTAATTCCTGCTTCCGTTTTTGATTTTGAAACTTCCACCTGCGGCACACCTTCAAACACGGCAAGCAAATCATCCTCCGATAAATTATTCAAATGCTCCGCAGTTCCTTTTCCAAAAAGAATTTCCGATGACTCCACAGCAGCATTGTAATCATTCTCCGAATGAACGCGAATGGTAATATCCTTCGCCAACGCCTTTTGTAAAATGCGAAGATGTGGAGCAGCGTCATGGTCTTTCTCCATCGCTTCAATCTCTTCTTTCGTCATCAGCGTAAAAATGCGCACGTACTTTTTCACATCTTCATCAGACGCATTCAGCCAGAACTGGTAGAACTTATATGGAGATGTTTTCTTTGCATCAAGCCAAACATTTCCGCTTTCCGTTTTTCCGAACTTAGTTCCGTCCGCTTTCGTCATCAACTTACAAGTAATTCCATAAGCATCTCCCCGTATTTTTTTTCTGATGAGCTCAGTGCCTGCCGTAATGTTTCCCCATTGGTCGGAACCACCCATTTGCAATTTGCAGTTTTTATTTTCATACAACCAATAAAAATCATAGGCCTGCATCAATATGTAATTAAATTCTGTAAAAGAAATATCTCCCTCTTGCGCAAGACGATCTTTAATAAATCCTTTGTTGAGAAGATAGCTCACTGTTAAAAATTTTCCGGCATCGCGCATAAATTCAATGGTCCGAAGGCCTCTGAACCAGTCTGCATTGTTTACCAGCTCAGCAGCATTTACAGAAGAAGAAAAATCAAGAAAATGTTCAAGCTGTTTTTTTATACAATCGGCATTGTAATTTACCTCATCATCTGTTAAAAGTTTTCTCTCTTCCTTTTTACCTGAAGGATCGCCAATCAAACCGGTTGCTCCACCCACGAGCGGGATTGGCTTGTGACCTGCTCTCTGAAAATGCATCAGAATCATGATCTGCACCAAACTGCCCACATGCAACGAATCAGCAGTTGGATCAAACCCAATATAGCCGGAAATTTTTTCTTTCTGTAATAATTCCTCCGTGCCCGGCATAATATCCTGAAGCATTCCGCGCCACCGCAGCTCTTCCACAAAATTTTTCATCACTTTTATTTTGGTTGCGAAGATAATTTTAATGTCCCGATTATCTGGTCGGGGATTGCGGGAAGCATTTTAATTCTTAATTCTGCAACTTTAATTTTCAATTTCATTTATGATTCTTGTCACAGGGGGTACCGGTTTAGTAGGCGCACAACTTCTTTTTGATCTTTCATCCGCAGGAAAAAAAGTTCGTGCAATGAGAAGGTCAACAAGCAAAGATTCCGTTGTCAATCTTTTGTTTGCTGATAATCGCGAACTGCTCAGCAACATTCAATGGGTAGAAGGCGATACCACCGATGTGTATTCCGTACTCGAAGCAATGAAAGATGTTGACGAAGTTTATCATTGCGCAGCCAACGTTTCTTTTCTCCCTTCAAACATTGGGCAGATGATGAAAACAAATATTGAAGGAACAGCAAACATGGTCAACACTGCTTTAGAATGTGGCGTGAAAAAATTCTGCCACGTAAGTTCAGTGGCCGCCCTCGGAAGAGTGGAAGAAAACATATTGATAAACGAAACGGTTGTTTGGAAAAGATCAAAAAACAATTCCAACTATGCGATCAGCAAATACGGAGGCGAGCGCGAAGTATGGCGCGCTGTTGAAGAAGGACTAAATGCAGTGATCGTGAACCCAACCATCATCCTCGGTGCAGGCGACTGGAAGTCGGGAAGCACTGCCATGTTCCGGCAACTATGGAACGGAATGAAATTCTATTCCGAAGGCATGATGGGTTTTGTAGATGTGCGTGATGTAACCCAATGCATGATTCAACTCATGCAGAAGAACTGTTTCGCACAGCGTTACATTATCAATGCAGAAAATATCTCTTATCACAATCTCTTTAATCTCATTACCGATAGTTTTCAAAAACCAAGAACAAATATTCCAATCAATAAATTTTTAAGCGAAGTTGGTTGGCGCGCAGAAGCATTGCGTTGCTTTCTGTTGAGACAAAAGCCATTCATCACCAAAGAAACTGCGCGCAACAGTCAACTGCGGTGGAAATATTCAAACGAAAAAATAAAAAAGGAATTAGGAATTGAATTTATTCCGATAAAGGAATCCGTTGAGCGAACAACAAAACTTTTTTTGAAAGAAGTTGGCGCGGGATAATTATTTTTTCTGTGCCTCGCCCTGTTTCTTGCTCAACTCATTGATCACTTCATCATACATCTCCTGCATAATTTCAGGATGCAGCGTGTAAAAGGAAATGCTGCTGTCGTACACTATTTTCTCTACATGATGCGTTTTCAAAATGTATGGCAGGTAGTCATTCAATGTAAAACGCGCAGTGTCCGCTTCATTGTGTAATCCTGCTGCTGCTTGGGCTATGTGAACATCCACAAGAATAGGAATCATTTCTTTTTGAGATAAAACCCCCTCAGGAGTTTTTACTTTTGATTTAGAGCACGAGCAAAAAACAAGAAACAGGAAGCAGGAAGCAACAAGCGGAAATAAGAAAATACGCTGTCTTGGTTTCATAATCGTTCAAATAAAATTCTCTTTCCTCTTTTTGTTTCATCGAACATTCCACTATCGTAAGCAAGATGCCCGCTCACAAAAGTATTCGTCACCGAAGATTTGAAAGTAACCCCTTCAAACGGACTCCACCCGCATTTATACAAAATATTTTCCGTGGAAACTTTCCAGGGCGAATTCAGATTTACCAGAACAAGATCAGCAAAATATCCTTCACGTACATAACCGCGATCTTTAATCTGAAAGCAATCAGCCACTGCATGGCCCATCTTCTCCGCAATTTTTTCGAGTGAAATTTTTTTCTGATGAAAAAATTCGAGCATGGCAACCAAAGAATGTTGAACAAGCGGTCCTCCTGAAGGTGCTTTAAAATAGGTTTGATTTTTTTCTTCCAGCGTATGCGGAGCATGATCAGTTGCAATCACGTCAATTCGATTGTCAAGAACCGCCTTCAATATTTCTTCTTTATCAGTTCTTGTTTTGATCGCAGGGTTCCATTTAATTTTTGTTCCGAGTTTTTCATAATAACCTTCATCAAACCATAAATGATGAATACATGCTTCAGCAGTAATTTTTTTTTCTTTTAGGGGAATATCATTTGTGAAAAGTACCAACTCTTTGGCTGTACTGATGTGCAGAATATGCAATCGTGTATTGTATTTCTTCGCAAGCGAAACAGCCAATGAGGATGACTTGAAGCACGCCTCTTCACTCCTGATCTTCGGATGATATTTCATTGGAACGTCTTCTCCTTGCGCACGAAATTTCTCCATATTGTTTCGGATGGTCGCTTCGTCTTCGCAATGCGTAGCAATGAGCATTGATGATTTCGAGAAAATATTCTCTAACGTCTTTTCGCTATCCACCAACATATTTCCAGTTGAGGAGCCCATGAAAATCTTAATGCCGCAAACTTTCTCCGAATCTGTTTTCAAAACTTCTTCAAGGTTATCATTTGAAGCACCCATGAAAAAAGAAAAATTCGCAAGAGATTTTTGGAAAGCGAGCTGATATTTTTCTTCCAATAATTCCTGAGTCAATGTATTTGGAACGGTGTTCGGCATTTCCATGTAAGTCGTAACGCCTCCGGCAACTGCTGCTTTTGACTCCGTGTAAATATCTCCCTTGTGCATGAGACCCGGTTCGCGAAAGTGAACCTGGTCGTCAATCACTCCCGGAAAAAGAAAATTACCTGATGCATCAAGAATGATTGCCGATGAATCAGAAATATTGCTACCGATTTTTTCAATTCGTTCACTTTTTATCAAAACATCTCCGTCAACGATTTTTCCTTCGTTGACGATGCGGGCGTTTTTGATCAAATATTTTTTCAATGGTTATTTCTTCTTAGCAGCAAACACAATCGCCTGCATCGTTGACTTGCATGGGTGATCGCCAAACCGTTCAACTAATGTTTCGTAAACTTTATTTTTCAAAACAACAATCGCACTCTCCTCACGCTCCCGAATTGCATTTACAATGGGGTTTCCCTCAACAATTCCAACAGCCATCACCTGAGCTGATTCAGCAACGCAGTCTTTTGTCACCACTTCACTATACACTTCAGTAAATCCCGCTTGCTTTACAAGAGTCATTACTTCTTCAATATTATGCATTGAGTAAGCTGCATTATATGAAGCAGGTACCTTGTTTTGAAAATGGCCTTTTACAATTTCTCTGCCTGTTGCACTCATCGGATTTGCCTCCAGTGTTCCCCATACACTAAACAGAAAAGTTCCACCGGGCTTGAGTACACGCAATGCTTCCTGCATTCCCTTTAATCTGTCGGGATAAAACATTACTCCAAACTGAGTGACCATACAATCAAATTTATTGTCAGGAAAAGGAAGCGCTGTTGCATCCGTCAGTTGCCAGGAAATATTTCTGTTTGAATTTTTTGTTTGAGCAATCGCAAGCATGTCAGGATTGATGTCCGTTGAAATAAACTGAGCAGAAGGAATTTTATTGCTTAGATAGACTGAAGCTATGCCTGTGCCGCAAGCCGTTTCCAGCAGCGATGCTGGATTTAATTTCGCAGCGCGCTCTGCAATATCAATAGCGTAGGGCTCAAAGTAAACCGGGCCAAGTACTTCATCATAAATTTTCGGAATAGACCCCCCGAAAGAAATATTGGTCTTGGTCTCAGTTGTCATAATTTAATTTCATCGCTTAACTTTATTGTATTTTCTGAAAAAACTTTTCCACCGTAATTGAATTACTCCAAGCACTGCCTCCTGAAAAATTCCTTTGCTCATCTTGCTTGTTCCTTCGGTGCGGTCGGTGAACACAATTGGTACCTCCACTATTTTAAATCCATGCTTCCACGCAGTGAATTTCATTTCGATCTGAAATGCATAGCCGATAAATTTTATTTTGTCAAGATCAATTGTTTCCAAAACTCTTCTGCGGTAACATTTGAATCCGGCAGTGGTATCCTTAATATGAATTCCCGTAACGATCCGTACATACACACTTGCGTAATAAGACATCACCACTCTGCCGAGGGGCCAGTTCACTACGTTCGCACCTTTGATGTAACGTGAGCCGATGGCAACATCGGCTCCTTCGTTTGCGCACGCGTTATGTAAGCGAAGAAGATCATCTGGGTTGTGAGAGAAATCACAATCCATTTCAAAAATGAAATCATACTTTTTTTCAATCGCCCACTTGAAGCCGGTGATATAGGCAGTGCCTAAGCCGAGTTTGCCTGAACGCTCAAGTATGTGAAGTTTTTCAGAAAATTCTTTCTGAACATTTTTCACGATCGTGGCAGTCCCATCAGGCGAACCATCATCAATAATGAGCAAATGAAAATCATGCGGCAACGAAAAAATTTTACGGATCATTTTCTCCGCATTCTCTTTTTCATTGTAAGTTGGAATTATGACAAGCGAATTGCTCACAAAAAATATTTTTCGAAACGAAGATAGTTTGAGAATGCGAATGTGACAACTAAAAATTCAATTCGCCTGAATCGTACGTGAATTAAATTTTATTTAACTAACCTTCGATGATAATTGATTTGTCCGAGATGATAATTAAGGTGAGCAGAAAGATGAATGAGAAAAAATTCTGTCTTGTAAATTTTGCCAAGCACTTCAAGAGGGAAATCCTTTTCAAGGTCTTCACTCTTTATTTTTTCAAGCGTATGGCTAACTTCTTTATTTGTGACCGCGATTTCCTGAAGCAATTTTTCCAAGGAAATATTTTTCATGGCAAATTCTGCTTCACGATTGCGGATGTATCCGCTGTTGCCGAGTGTAGCCCCGATGAAATGCCGCAAGTTCCCACAGATGTGAAGACAAAGATTTCCTGTGCTGTTACTTATGCCAGGTTCAATTTTCCAGATCAGTGCTTCATCGGCATATTGATTGAGTTCCGTTTCGATTTTTTTCAAATCACGATCAAAGATTTCGATCAAAACTTTTGTACTTACTGCCATAATTTAAAATTATTTTATCGCTCCTGATTTTATTTCTTCTACTACTGAAGGATCGAGCAATGTAGAAGTGTCTCCGAGATTACTCATTTCGCCTTCAGCAATCTTTCTTAAAATTCTCCGCATAATTTTTCCGCTGCGGGTTTTCGGAAGTCCTTTTACGATTTGAATTTTATCGGGCTTCGCAATTGCGCCAACATATTTTGAAACTGTGTCAACAATTTCTTTTTTTAAAACATCCACATCATTTCTTACATGTTCCGGAATCACGAAAGCATATATCCCCCAACCCTTGATGTCATGCGGAAAACCAACCACGGCACTTTCAACGATATCCGGATGTTGGTTAATTGCATTTTCAATTTCTGCAGTGCCAAGCAAATGTCCTGAAACTTTTATCACATCATCCACACGACCGGTAATGCGATAGTAACCATCTTCATCGCGCCTGCAGCCATCGCCCGTGAAATATAAATTTTTGTAATGCGAGAAATAATTTTCCTGACAGCGTTCATGATTGCCGTATGTCGTGCGTATAATTGATGGCCACGGAAATTTAATGCACAATCTTCCTTCTACTTTATTCCCTAAAAGTTCATTTCCTTTTTCATCAACAAGAACAGGTTGAATGCCGGGAAGAGGAAGCGTTGCAAACGAAGGTTTAGTTTTTGTAATTCCTGCAAGAGGAGAAATCATGATGCCGCCCGTTTCCGTTTGCCACCACGTATCAACGATCGGACAATTTTCTTTTCCGATATTTTTATGATACCAATGCCACGCTTCTTCATTGATCGGTTCCCCAACCGTACCGAGCACACGGAGCGAGTTAAGTTTGTAGGGTTTTACAAAATCCAATCCCATTGCTTCGAGCGAACGAATGGCTGTTGGTGCTGTATAAAAAATATTTACCTGATGCTTGTCAATCACATTCCAGAATCTTCCGGCATCAGGAAAAGTAGGAATGCCTTCGAACATAACTGTAGTTGCCCCACTCAGCAACGGACCATAAATTAAATAAGAGTGTCCCGTTATCCAGCCAACATCAGCAGTACACCAGTAAACATCTTTATCGTTGTACTGAAAAACATTTTGAAAAGTATAACTCGTGTAAACCATGTAGCCGCCACACGTATGCACAACTCCTTTTGGTTTTCCTGTTGATCCGCTTGTGTAAAGAATAAAAAGCATGTCCTCCGAATCCATTTCTTCAGCAGCGCAATCCGAAGAAACTTTTTTTATTTCATCATGCCACCAAACATCTCTTTCATTTTTCATCATGATTGAGATATTAGTTCGTTTCAACACAATTACTTTTTTTACAGAAGTACATTGAATCAAAGCTTCGTCAATAATACTCTTGAGCGGAATATCTTTTGCTCCGCGAAATCCTCCATCAGCAGTGATTACCAAATTGCACTCTGCATCATTGATGCGATCAGCAAGTGATTGAAAAGAAAATCCTCCGAACACAACAGAATGAATAGCACCGATGCGCGCACAGGCAAGAACTGCAATTGCCAACTCAGGAACCATAGGCATGTAAATGCAAATACGATCTCCTTTTTTTGCTCCGTTATTTTTCAAAACGTTTGCGACGCGACAAACTTCTGCATGAAGTTCTCTGTAGGAAATTGTGCGGTGCTTTTCATTCAGATCATTCGGTTCCCAGATGATGACCGGCTGATCTCCTCTTGATTCAAGATGACGATCAAGACAATTTTCAGTAATGTTCAACTTGCCGTTGATAAACCATTTTACATCCGGCTCAGAAAAATTCCATTCCAAAACTTTGTCCCACTTTTTCTTCCAGAGAAAGGATTCTGCTTTCTCCGCCCAAAATGATTCCGGTTTTTCAACGCTGCGTTTGTATTCAGTTTGATATTCTTCAAACGTTGTGATTCGGGTTGTCATTTTACTTTTTTGGAATTGACAAAGATAGAGATTGAGCGTTTTATGCCGCAACTTAAATCTTTCTAAAATGATGAGAAAAAGAGAAGAATTAAGTGCGGGGAAGAATTTCATTTCCTTTCAATAGTTCCTCAATTATTTCCTGTAGTCTAGCATCTGTGAGATTACTAACTCTTTAATTCAAACAATGTGAATAGCTCAGTAAGGCATCCCGATGCATTTCAAATTTTTATTTACGATTCAAATTTAAGATGTCTGAATACTACAAAAGAGGAGGTGCTGAAGTCGGGCTTTTACAATGTGATGTCAGAAACTGACAGGAAGGAAAGCATCAGTATTATCATTAAAATAAACCTACAGGTAGTAATTACTGACCATCGCCTTGCTGACGGGCTTGATGCATTTATGTATGTAGAAGGTGTCTGGGAGTTCAGCCAATCAAAAAAATAAAAAAATTTTCTTAGGGGGATTTATGTAAAGAGGATCGGTGCTAATACCGGTTCCTTTTTATTCTATTACCAGTTTCTGCACTGCGCTTTATGCTCCAGTGGCAATATCTTGAATTTTTCCACAATAGTTTGTTTTTGGTTGTTTTTTGAGGTTTATTTATAATTTAGGGGGTTGACTTTTGCAAAAGATGCGCTACTTTTTACAAAAGATACGCTACTTTTCACAAATGTTGTGCATCTTTTGGCAGATGTTACACAACTTCCCGTAAGTGTTGTGCATCTTCCGGCAGATGTTGCACAACTTTTCGCAAGTGTTGAGCATCTTCCGGCAGATGTTGCACAGCTTTTCGCGAGAGTTGTGCAACTCTTGACAAATGTTGTCCAGCTTTTCACAGAAGTTGAAGAAAAGAGAGAATCAACCCCATACCTCTTCCAGAACCTTCAGCGATTTCAGTTCCGTAAAACCTGCCAGGTGAAAGCGGTAGTAGTCAAGAATTTTTTCCATCAACATTCTTTTTTGCAAAATAGAAATAGAAGGTGAGGCAGAGAAATTTACAGAAGATTGTATCAACTCAGAAAAAATTCCGGAAAGCGGTGGTTCAATGTAATTCGGATGCAGCGGAATTTCAGGATAAAAAATTCCTTCCCTGAGATCAAAAATTTTATTCTCATCATTAAAACTTTGCTGCGGAAAAAATCCGAGATACTTTGCAAACTGAATAAGAAAACACAAATGAAAATCTTTATTCACCGGCTCTTGCATATCGAGCAACTGAACGGAATTGAAAAGAAATTCGAAAAGCTGCTGATTAGGTTCTTCTTCCCTGATGGATTTGCAAAGCACTTCATCCAGAAAAAGAACGATAGAACTTTTCACAAGATCGAACGGAATGTTTTGCAATGCAGGATTGCTTCGCACATCAGCCACGCGATGAAGTGTTTTTCTATCTTTATGATAAACCACCAGGTCAACCAGCGAAAGTGGGTGCAGAATGTTTTGCTTCACCTTTGCATTTTTTTTTCGAACGGAGTTGAAGAGGTAACCCTGCAATCCGAAAAGTTCGGTGTACACTTTGGCAACTACACTTGTTTCACCAAAATCAGTAACCTGAAAAACGATGCCGCGTGTCTTATGAAGCATCAGTTTGTAAAGAGCACCTTGGTAACACAGGTCTCACTGCCATCTTCATTGGTAACATACACCATGTACACACCCGTATGTGCGCGATCGCCATTGAAATTATTTCCATCCCACACTGCCTCACCGCCATTGGCTTTGGTTTGATAAACCACTTGTCCACTTACATCAGCAATTTTTACTGAAGCATTTTTCACCAATCCTTTCACCGCTATCGGTCCGTGATATTCATGACGAACAGGATTCGGAAACACAAAATAGTTGTCGCATGTTTCACCACCCTCAGTAGCATCAGCACGGTAAGAACAAATTCCTTTATCCGTTCCGAAAAAAACTTCACCGGTTACAGGATCAATGGCAATGCTTTGTACATCATTTGACAAAAGCGGAGAGTTGTCCGAATTAAAAATATGAATGAGCTTGGTAGCATCTGCACTCATCAGAAATACGCCACTGTTCAGCGTGCCAAACCATTTTCGGTTTGCCCCATCCACAGCAATGGCTGTTACATATTCCGTTTCCAACAGATATTGAGCATGACCATCCTGTTCTATCAGAACTTTTTGCGCATCATAATTTCCGCCTGAAAAAATATTTCCGGGATTGTAAATAACAAACACACCTGCGCTCGAGCCAATCCATATTGCCTGATCTTTGTCTTCAGCCAAGGAATAAATATCAGCAGTAGGAAGCCCCCCATGTCCGGCAGTGGTGGTCAATAAAGTGTTGTTGTCGTCATTGGGATTGGCGGGATCATTTTCATTGAATACAACCAAACCAAGCCCGCGTGCATTGATCCATTTTTGATTGTAACTATCCACCAATAGATTGAAAACATATTTATCAGCGTAAGTAGCTCCGATGTTAAATCCTTTCCAGGTTCCATCCGTTTTATATTCTGAAAGCATTTGAGAATTGAGATTTGTAACTGCCCACAGGTTTCCATCGACATCATAATCTACACCACCAACCCAAACCGTATTTGCATCCAATCCCTTTAGCGAACTGTTATTTTGATTCCACACTTTTGTAATTCCATTTTCTCCATATTCAAGAACGCCTGCCCCGCGCGAACCAACAAAAGCATGCTTGCCATTATTCGGATCAACAGCAATGTTAATTGTATTTTGATCAGACAATGAATTATAAATCGTATCATTCTCTCGAAAGTATGCCTTCCAGAAATTATCTTTAAACCAGTATGTTCCTTTTTGCTCTTCAGTAGGAATTCCGCCCGTTCCAATTAAACCGCCACAGGCAACCCATATACCTTCTGTTCCTGAATCCATTGCATATGCCCCGACCCCACTAGGGCAATTAGGATGCAACGATTCAAATGCAGTTCCTGAAGAATGAACCAATCCATTGCTGCCGTCTGCAATCCAGTAAGAGCCATCCGCATCCCTGAATGCAAATTTTGGATCTGCCTGAGGATACAACCCTGTGTAAAAAAGAGCAACCCTTGTTAATGATGCATCATACATTGCCACGCTAAAAACATTTTTCAACATGAGGTAATTATTGTACACATCAAATCCTGACTGTGCGTAATGATCGAAAGAAACAAAGTCGCTCCAGGTTGTTCCGTCAAAAACCAATTTCAGGGTATCGCTATAAACAGTAAAAATCTTTCCTGAATAGGCAGCGATGCTGGTAAAACTACCTCCGGGATCTGCAAGTTGGTACATTGTAGTATCCTTAGTCCACGATTCGAAGTTGAAAAGAGTTGGATTTGCCGCGTCAGCATAATAAATTCCGCCTGGTGTAGTGCCTTTTGCAATGGTACTGGCGTAAAATTTAGAACCGTCATAAGCAAGCTGCGACACATTTGCTGAAATACCTCCGGTCCCGATGTAATAAGTATCTTTAATTTCCTTGCGAATTAAATCAAGCACCACAATTCCAAATTCGCAGCTCAGGTAGGCGGTGTGGTTCAAAAATAAAATATTGTTGATGCCTTTTCCGCCAACAATATTTTTCCGGGTAATGTCAGACAGATTGAGAATGGTATGATCATCATAGATCAAGTCAATATTTGCACTCTGATAAGCAACTAATACAAGATGATCGTCCGCACTGTAACGGATGGTGCTGATTTCAAAATCGGATAAGCCCGTTACGCGTGAGTAGCGTTCCAAACTCTGATCGGATTTATTGTAGCTGAACAATCCGTACTGCGTGGCGCAATACACCACATTGTTTCCTCCTGTTACTACCTTGCCCTGATAGTAAGGAAGATGAATGCGCCATTTGTCAAGCCCGACCATCGGATTGTCGGTTTGTGCAAATGCTGATGAAGATGCAAGCCAGGTTACAAAAAACAAAAGAACTTGCGAGATTGAGAAAGTAACTTTCATGTAGAAATGGTTAATGAATCCCTGTAACGCAGTTTGCGTGATTTTATTGTGTGTTTGCAAAACTTTCTTTTAAATAGGGAATGTAAAGTTAGAAATTTGTTTGCCATTGAAGAAGATGTTTCATTTCTTCAGATCATCGTACAAATCAAAATACTGGTTTTGATAAATAAGATGTGTTTCATCTTTGTGCTGTAAAAGATATTTTTTCAGCAGTACATCATTTACTTCATCGTTTTCGTTACAGATTAAAAAGTAGTGAGCATTCATACGGCTGAATGAATTTTTGAGTTCATCGGACTTGATGTTTCGTGCTGCATAGGTTGTTTGCTTGCCGGAGTAAAAAGAAAGTGCGCGGGGTTTCAGAAAAACTATGACAGCATCAGCAGGTAATTGTTGAGCAATAAATCGAAACGCTTCTCTTGCCGGTTGTTCTTGCGGACCTTCTTCAGACACGCTCATTGATTTTACCTGATCAATAATTCCGGGAGTGTATTGCAGAAGAATGATGAGAAGAAAAACCAATGCGGGTGTTGTTGATTTTACTTTTGAAAGATTCATCAGTGCATTGAATGAGGTAAAAATATATTTCAGCAGGAAAGGCATGATGGGAAGAAGAAACCGGTAGCCGCCTCCGAGATATGGATACACAAACAGAACAATAAGATTAGCAATGCATACCCAATCAGCGAATTCAATTTTCTTACTCCAGGAAATTATTATTCCTGCAAGCAGGAGTGCGAGAAGAATAAATTTTGTTGCGGTGGAAATCCATTCGTAGCTGCCTCCCATGTTGGAGAAGCAATTCAAAAAAACTCCGTAGTAGTAATTCAGATTAAGCGCAAACCACGCACCAAAATTTTCGCCTCTTATTGCATTGGCATAAAAAGTTAAAATGCCACCTGAAGGGATGGAGAATAAAACAGTGTTCAGCAGAAAATAAAAAACAGAAGCGATGAGAATTATTGTTGAGCTTCTTCTCAAACTTGAAAGGAATTCATCGCGTGAATTTTTTTTCTGAAAATACTTTACAAATGTTTGCACAAGGTAAAATCCTGTTGCAAGAAAAAGAATGGCTCCAATACCTCGAACGGAAATTGCAAAGCCCCAGATGATACCTGTCAAAATCTGCCGTGCAATATTTTTTCTCTCCGATTGAAAAAGCAAGACGCCAAGCAGCAGAAAAAATGTAAAAGGAATTTCAGAGAGTATTTCTCTTTTGGCCTCAATGGTGCATGGATTGTAAATAAAAACAAGTGTGAGTAAAACACTTATTATCTCACTAAAATATTTTCTGAAATAAAAATAACTGATCAGCCCAAGCGCAAAGAAAAAAATTGAGACCACAATTGAACTTACAAGAACCGAATCGCCAAAACATTTCCATGCACCGGCAAGCAGGAGTGGAAAACCCATCGGGTATGCCTGCAATGCGTATTCGCCTGTTTGCACATCAAACACAAGACCATTATCGGTTTGCGGGCGGTGCTCAAGAACATTTCTTGCCTGAATAAAGTATTGTGCAAAGTCATCGCCCCAATCCTGACTGTCTTTTACATTGATATAAAAAAGAGGCAGCAGCAGAACAGAAATCAGAATTGTATAAAAGTTTTTTCTGATGAATGGCTTCATGAATGGCTTTGCTGTGCGCAAATTAAAGCTATTCCCGACAAAACTTTTTAGAATAATTCCCAAACCTTCCTTACATTTGTTTTCGATAAAACTTTAATCATTCAATTATGACGGAAACCATTTTGGTTATTGGCGCTAACGGACAAATAGGTTCTGAGCTGGTTGAAAAACTTCGCGAAGATTATGGAAGCGACCGCATCATTGCTACCGATGTGAAAGATGCCGGTGCAGATTTAAAATCCAAGGGTCCTTTTGTGAAGATGGATGTGCTTGATGCAACTGCCGTGCAGGAAGTAATTCGCAAAAATAAAGTTACTCAGGTGTATCATCTTGCTGCAATGCTTTCCGCAGTGGCAGAGCAAAAACCAAAAGCCGCCTGGAAGCTGAACATGGATGGGCTTCTCAACTTACTCGACATTGCAAAGGAAGAAAAACTGAAACTTTTCTGGCCCTCGTCAATTGCTGTGTTCGGACCCACTACTCCGCGCAGGAATACTCCGCAGCACACGATGATGGAGCCGACAACTGTTTACGGCATCAGCAAACTTGCTGGCGAACGGTGGTGCGAATATTATTTTCAGAAATACAATGTGGATGTGCGCAGCTTGCGCTATCCGGGATTGATAAGCTGGAAAACGGAACCGGGTGGTGGCACTACGGATTATGCCATTGATATTTTTCGTGAGGCGGTGAAGAATAAAACGTACGAATGTTTTCTGGAGGAAGACACTACGCTGCCGATGATGTATATGGAAGATGCGCTGCGTGCAACAATGTTATTGATGGATGCTGATGCTGCAAAAGTGAAGGTGCGTAGCAGCTACAATGTTGCTGCGATGAGCTTCAATCCGAAAACGCTTACCGAGGAAATTCAAAAACATATTCCTGATTTTACATGCACGTACAAACCGGATGTGCGACAGAATTATGCAAACAGTTGGCCTCAGCGCATTGACGACAACGAAGCCCGCGCTGACTGGGGCTGGAGTCATGAATACGATCTGAATCACATGGTGGAGGATATGCTGACGCATATTCAGCAGGTGGTGGAGCATTGAAGAATTTCGGATTGAACAGCCGCGATGTAATTTGAAGACAGCCATTAAAAAAACCACCTGCTTTCTACACAGATGGATTTCTTCAAACAAAAAAAAGCAGCGCCCCACCACAGACACTGCTTTATTAACTCCTAAAACAAAACTTTTTATCCCTGAGTGGTGCGCTCAATTTTATCGCTGAAGCTGAGCGATGGATCTACGCCTACACCCGTTGCCATCAATTTATACTTGGCAGATTTATCTAACCCGCTTAGTAATCCTTTGTTCTTTGGGCACCATTGCCAGCTCCATTTCAGCGGGTCGGTTTCAGGATTTGTAGAAAGCGTGTAGCAAAGCATATATCCCTTTGCATGCAGCACTCCATCAATTTCGAAGCTGAATTCCCCATTGTTGTCGGTTGAATTTGCGGTCAAAGTACCCTTGGCCAGCGCACCGTGATGCACGGGCGGGTGAGTAACAGGGTATCCGCTTTTGGCGAGCAGCACCTCATCACCGTTTGCCACGGTATTCACAAAAAGTCCGTTACTGCGAAGCGAAGTTTCCAAAATAGTGCGCGATGCAGCTAAATCAGCCGTTTTGGTAGAATAAATGGGTTTTGCCAGAATAATGATATAAGCATTGGCTTGCGAGGTAACAGTAGCTCCTGAAACCGGCAAACCCGCAAAATCGGCCGCATTCGTGGTTAAGGAGCTGCCAATGGTTAGGGCTACAGGTCCTATTTGGTCTTCTTTGTAATCTGTAAAATC
Organism: Bacteroidia bacterium; assembly: GCA_038230515.1. GTDB lineage: Bacteria > Bacteroidota > Bacteroidia > AKYH767-A > 2013-40CM-41-45 > JAPLDB01. The sequence goes on from JBBRND010000046.1 coordinate 22,024, forward strand.
AATAATTGCTTTTGATGTGAATGACATGATTGTTTAATTTAAGGTTAATTTATTTGTTTTTTGATTGAAAACGATGTTTTTTAATAATCCGCTAACGAAAAATCATTTCCGCTCAACGGAATGTGGTAAACCGTCAACGGAAAACCATTTCCGCTCAACGGAATGCGGCAAACCGTCAACGAAAAACCATTTCCGCTCAACGGAATGCGACAAACCGTCAACGAAAAACCATTTCCGCTCAACGGAATGTGGTAAACCGTCAACGGAAAATCATTTCCGCTCCACCGGATGGCTTAAACCTTTAAGGTGAGGTTTGAAAATCATTTCAACCGAAACGATTTCTCAACGGAGCCAATAAGTACTACCCTTTATCTTTATGTAAAGAACGATGGGGCAAATGAAAATAAAAATTTTGAATCTCCAAAAGGTTGAGAAAAGTTTTTTTTGAGGGGAAATTAGTTCCTAATAATTTTTCCCCTGTAAACTTTTTGCCATTCATCTTCCACGGCATAAAAATAAATACCCGTAGCAAAATCGGTAAGATTTATTTCTGAAAAATTTGTTGCCGATGTATAAACAATTCTTCCTTCACCATCAGTTACAATTATTTTCTTCGGATGATAATCAGCCGAAGTTTTTATGCGGAAGATGCCTGAGGAAAGTGTTGGATAGATTTGGAAAAGGTCGGGGTTGGAGATGGAGGTTGTTGATAGGATGGCGCTTGCTCTGCTCACATGAAGATTGATAAATATTATCATCGTTTCAGCAGTGCTAAAATTAAAACTGTAAAAACCTGTATCATTAATAAAAAAATTTTGGTCGTAGCCCCAACATAACATAGGATCACCGCCCTCACCAAACTTCAGGGTATCGTTTATTATTGCATTGTAATCATAAATTGTATCTAAATTAAGAGTAAGAGTCACCCCCGTAGGGTCGTGAAACCCATAATTCAGAAGAGTGCCGTAAATAATATGCGCATAGCACCCCTTCCCAAAAGAATTACCCGAAGAAAAAAGCAGCGCAAATAAAACGATTGAAGTGAGAAATATTTTTTTCATGGCTGTATATTTAATTCTTCAACGGTAAAGATAGAAAAATATTTGGGCGGGCATAAAAAAAGTGGGAAACTCCTGTGCCGTCAGGACTTCCGTCCTGACGAATAGTGCGTAGAATAAAAAATGGCAGAACGATTAAATTGAACATCTACGGGTTTTCATAATTATTTTTTTCGCTGAAATATTTTTTTTTTAATTTGCGCAGATATTTATAACTCTAAATAAAACTCATTATGAAAAAATTAACATTAATTATTGTGATGCTGGTTGCATACACAGCATCGCTGGTTGCACAACCGGCCAAAGTGAAACCCTACCAGATGATGAACACCATGAGTGTGAAACCAAAACGCGGACACGAAAAACAATTTGAAGAAGCGGTGAAAGCACACGATGCAAAATTTCATCTCCCCGGCACACCCACTGCTGCGCGCCTCTCCGTTATTACAGAAGGATCAGGAAGTGACGGTTGGTACGTATGGGCCATGGGGCCGCTCATGTATTCCGATCTTGACAAACAGCCCCAAGGCAAAAAAGAACATGACGATGATTGGGCTACCAATGTAGATCCTCATGTAGAGGCCTATGGAGAATCCATGTTCTGGAAACTGCAGGACGATCTCTCTTACACACCGCCCAACTATAACCCCGACCGCATTGACGTGTGGGGAATAGATTTGAAACCCGGAATGCGCGAGCAGTTTTCCGGTCTCATGAAAAAATGGAAAGCCATGTGGGACGCAAAAAAATATTCGTTCTCACTGCGTGTATTTTACAACGACTTGTGGAATGCAAAGGGAAGTGATGTTGCCATTGTGTACTCATTTACTAATTATGCCGAATTCGATCTGGACATAAGCTGGAAAAACGATTACAATGCCATGTATGGTGCAGGTTCATGGGACACCTTCTGGAAAGACTGGAACACCTGCGTAAATTCTACTGATGAAAACCTCCGCCAATTTATCAAGTAATTAATAGTACTCCGAATAATAAATAAAAACTCCGGCACATAGGTTAATGTGCCGGAGTTTTTTTGTTAGTAGCTGCTTCCTGACGAATAGTGCGTAGAATAAAAAATGGCAGAACGTAAGTTCTGCCAACACAAAAAATAAAAAAAAGCGGCAAACTTTCGTTCACCGCTTTTTCTATTTCTTAATTTCTAATTCTTATTCAACAACAAGATTAACCCTTGCCACACTGCGGTCGCTGCTTTTCACAACCACCAGGTAAATTCCCTGCGGCAAATTCTCTAAATTAAAATCAGTTGCATTTTGTCCTTCCGTAATTTTAAATGACTGCGATTGAACTTCGCGCCCCGCAACATCATACATAGTAAGTATTCCATCCTCATCCCTATCAGCCGAAAACTGCAGCGTAGCATTTGCATGAGCAGGATTCGGGAAAAGCACCACATCATGAAACAAACCTGCATCAGCCATTGAAGCATTGCGCGCAGCAAGCGTTGTAAAAATTACTGACGGAGAAGAATAGCTGCCTCCAACTCCCGCGCAAATACTCCGCACCTGCCATTGATAAGTAGTGGATAAGCTCAAGCCCGATAGCGTTGCATTCGCAGTTCCTCCGGCACCGTTCACATCTTTCCAAATAAAGTTAGCAGTGCCGTTCACCGAATAGCGAATGCGGAACGTATCAGCGCTCACATAATTCGTCCAGTGTACTACGGCAGAAGTGCCCGTAATATTTGTACTGCTCAATCCATAAGGAACAATGCATGCCACCGGAGCATTCACCGTAGTAAATAGGTATGAAGAACTGTACGCACTGGTAACACCCACGCATTTCGAACTCACCTGAAACTGATACGTAGTGTTAGGACTCAATGCCAGTAATGAAGTGCTGTGGCTACCTCCACCATTCACATCTTTCCAGATAAAGTTTGCAGTGCCATTCACCGAATAGCGAATGCGGAAAGTATCAGCACTCACATAATTCGTCCAGCTAATCATTGCAGAAACGTTTGTAATATTTGTAGCCCCCAGGTTGTAAGGAGTAATGCATAGAACAGGTGTGCTCGTTGTTGTAAATGTAGAAACAACTGCCTGGTAATTTGAGGAAGCAATGCTGTTGCACAAGCTGCGCACCTGCCAGTCGTATTGAGTAGCGGGTAATAATCCGGTAAGCGTAGTGGAAACAACATTTGGTTGCCCGTTAATTTTTTTCCAGACAAAATTAGAAGTTCCATGCACGAAGTATCGAACCATAAAACTATCTGCCAATGCCCCGCTCCAGTTCACCTGTGCAGAAACGTTGGTAATGTTTGTAGCCGAAAGATTTGTAGGGAGATTACAATTCACCGTTGGATTAGTAACAGTAACCTGATGCGTTGAAGTGCCGATGCAGCCATGCGTATCAGTATAAGAATAAGTAATGGTGTAGGGTCCGCCTATGCCGGCAGTCGTTGGATTAAATTGATTACCGCTGATGCCCGTTCCTGAAAAAGTTCCGCCCGCGGGAGAACCGGTAAGAGTTGCAGGCGATGCATTCGAAGCATAAGAACTATTTAATCCGCTGAACGAAACTGTAGGTAGCGGATTAACATTAGCAGTAACAGGCACACGTCCGCTTAATGCAGTAAGATCAGCCGCCTTTACTTCAAGATCATAAAAGAAAGGATAAGTAGTGTGCCCGGAATAAGAACCAAAGATTGTACAAAGCCCCGGAATAGTATATGGATAAGCAACACCTGAAGTATTGTAGTAAAGATTCGGAGTACCGCTCACCATTATTTTGTAACCCGCTCCTGCAGGAATGCTCCAGTTCAGCGTAACGCGGCTGGAACCCGAAGGCACATTTGCAGTAATTGTTTTCAGTTGAGTGCTCGCGCGATCCTGTAAAATAAAAGTACGGTTGCCCGCAACCGATGCAATCACCTTCACTGTTTTCAAAGTAATATCACTCACCGCATCAAACTGAAGATACCAGGTAGTAGCAGGGACACTTGTTTGATACGCACCGGTTCCAATTGTATTATCTGCAGGACCAAGGAAAGAAGTTGCTCCGGTAGTTGTCACTTCATTTTCTACATAATAAGTAGTAGTGCCTGAAAGAACAGGAGTGGCATAAGAAGTGCCAGTTGTGAGAACAGATGTAGAAAAAGTTGAATTGTACCATTTCATTGTGCCTGTTCCTCCGTTGCTAGCGCTCAGCGTTGTAGTTGATCCGCTGCAGATTGTTGTACCTGATGTAACAGGCACATTTGCTGACGGCAATACGGTAACTACAAACGGTGCCGAAGTAGCAGTGCCGCAATAATTGGTAACATTGCAAGTATAAGAACCCGCTGCGCTCACTGTAATGCTCTGCGTAGTTTGTGCGCCTGGGCTCCACAGGTAAGAGCTGCCAGCTGTAGCAGTGAGCGTGATTGAACTTCCCGATAAAATAGTTGCCGGCTTGTTAGCAGAAATTTTTATCACGGGCGATCCCGCTGCTGCTTGATTTGAAATGGTAACAGGCACAGCAATCACATTGTTGTTTTCATTCAGTTCCGTCATGTTATTGTTCGGATCAATCTGAACTACGATGTAGTAAGTGCCGTTGCATGTTCCCTGAGGAATATCAATCCACATTCCATCAAGTCCGGAACTGTAGCTGTCGTAATATCCATTTGAAATTCCCTGCAGGGTTGATGAGCAGCCG
>JBBRND010000047.1:0-25469 GCA_038230515.1 Bacteroidia bacterium
AAGCGGCAGTAGCCGTACAAAGAAAATTGTTGGAACTAATTTACATCCTGTGGAAGAAAGACGAAGTATTCAATCCAAACTATCAAACCCAGAAAAAGAAAGAGCCCGCCTTAGCGGACCCTTGCGAACTGACTTAAAGTCATTCTAAATTTGAGACGCAAAAATAAATATAATTTTGCTTGGTTCTTAACATAGAATCTTCGGGGTTTCAAATCATTTGATTTTGTCCTTCTTGATAAACCTTAATAGAAAAACGCTGCCCTATCATCCTCCAACCCGTTTATAAAATATTTAGAGAGATAAGTTTTTTGTGAATGCTGAGTACCACCGGCAGCACGAGTTTTGTTTCATCATTCACGATCACAAAATCAGATCGCTTTATTTTCTCTTCATCACTCCATTGCTTTGCAATTATTTCTTCAATTTGATTTCGGGTTCTTCCGTCACGCTGCATCACCCGCTGTATGCGCAGTTCAACAGGCGCAGTAACGGTAATTACCTTATCGCATCCTTTATTACTTCCGCTTTCAAAAAGAATGGCTGCCTCTTTCAGCACATACGGTTTTTCTTTGAGCTGCTTTTTCCATTCATTGAAATTTCTTTTTACAAACGGATGGATGATGGCGTTTATTTTTTTCAACGCTCTCTCATCGTTGAACACAAGTTCCGCAAATTTCTTTTTGTCCAATTCACCTGAAGAAGAAAAATAATTTTTGCCGAAACTATTTTTCACCTCAGCTATTACTTCGGGAAGATCATAAAGTTTTTTGGCTTCTGTATCTGCATCGTAAACGGGAATACCAAGTGTTGCAAAAACAGAACACACTACGGATTTCCCGCTGCCAATTCCGCCCGTAATTCCCACCACCATCATTTGCGAAGTATGTAATCTGTTTTTTCCGGATCAACAGTGGCAGAGCGGATAAAGAGAGGTGCTGTCTGCAATTTTACTTTCAACTGTTTTACGTTTGCATCGGGAAGTGAAGAAGCGTCAACCACTGCATCAAACATTTCTGCACGAACATCATTGTACTTGCTCAACGAAACACGGAAGCGCACATTTACTTTGTCAGGAAATGTTTTCAATGTGTAACCCGCTTTCATATTGATGCAGTGAACGGGAACTTCCACCGTTCCTTCTGTAAATTTCTCTACAGGAATTATCACATTTACATGATCAACATCGGTAGTGATCAGATTGTCCTTCAACAATGAGACCTTTGTTTTCACATCCGCTCTTACATTCTTCTGTTCAAGAAGCATGGTTTTCACCTCCTTCACAGTTGCCACCAGCGATGAAGGTCCGGAAACAGTTACTGAATCGGGTTGCAGTTTTGCATTGCCGGTTTCTTCGAACTGCTTTTCCAATTCTATTTTCGAATCAAGAATTACAGGCACCCGCTTCCTCATTTTATTGCTGAATGAAAACACAATTGAGTCAGGCACAAAACCCGTGATGCTGTACTCACTGCCAAGTTGAGACGAAAAATCATCAGCAAGTGTTTTGGAAGGAATCACAATCATGTCGTTCCTGATGTCAGGGTTTCCCTGTAGAAGAGAAGCAACATTTACAATTACCGGTTCCTGAATTTTCGCAAAACGATACTCGAGAATACGGAATCCTGTTGTTTTTACTGAAAGAGTAATTGACCTGGGAAGATCGTTCACAACAATGCGTTGATCGGGAAATTCAACATACTGGACCGGAAACCTGAACTTATCGGTGTATGTTTTAGACATGGCAATCAAAAACCAAAACACAAGAGATACCGTGAAGCAAACAAGAATTACCTGAACCCGCTTGTTGAATTTGAGTTTCGGAAGTTTGGAAGATGACAGAGAAAAATCTTTTGACGACTCCACCGTGCAGAATTAAGAATTTAAAACGAGAAATTAAAAATTAAATGAGAAAGTTCATCCACTTAACTCTTACTTCCGAATTTCAAATTACTTACTCTGGTCAATCGCTTTGGTGGCTTCGGCAGAGATGGCAGTTTTATCAATGCGCATCTTTACGTTGCTGTCAACCTCTACTAAAAAAGTTTTATCGGCTACTTCGACAATGCGCCCGTGTATTCCACCGATGGTAACAATCTTCGCACCCTTTTCAAGAGTAGTGCGAAAACCCTGTTCTGCTTTCTGCTTGCGCATTTGTGGTCGAATCATAAAAAAATAAAACACCACAATGATCGCTACTAGAAATATCATTTGCATAGCGCCACTGCTTTGTGTCTGGAGAAGGATAGATAAACTCATTATGTTTTAGAATTTAATGTTTAAAAACTGATTGTTGAAGAATTAAAACGGATCAATGCGATTCACCACCGGTTTCAGCAGCACCATCTGCTTTTATAACTTCACCGGTAATGTTGAGTACCTTTGTATTGGGAATTGTATTTGAAATCATCGTTACAGTTTTATGCTGCATACCATTCTTGCCGGAGCTGTTAAAAGTAATGTTTATCACTCCGCTGCCTCCAGCAGGAATCGGTTCGTGTGGCCACTCAGGAATCGTACATCCACAACTTCCGTTTGCAGAACGAATCACAAGATCTCCTGTACCCGTATTCTTAAATCTAAATGCATATTGAATTTTTTCTCCTTCAGTAATGGTGCCGAAGTCATGCGTCTCTTCCTCAAACTGAAAAACGGGAACATGATCCTTGTCTGTCTTACCCGAAGCAGTGGCGGGATTATTCATTGCATCCGGATTGATTCCATTCTCAGGAACTCCGGAATTTTTGTTGCTCTTACATGCAGTAACAGCAACTACGAACGAACAAAAAAACAACAGGCGAAATACTTTCATGGTTTTATTTTTTTCAAAGCGCAAAACTAAAAACATTTCAAAACCTTTTTACATTCGAACAAATCCATTTATCTTTTCTTCATCCTTCTGATAAAAACAATGAGTAAGTCTTACTTAAAAACTCTTCGCTTTAATTTTCAATTATTCAATCAGCCCCCTCCCACTCTTCACAATTTTGCCATCTGCTTTATATTCAATAGCGAGTTTGTCAATTATTCCGTTTATAAATAGTTTGCTCTTAGGAGTGCTGTATTCTTTGCTGATGTCAATGTATTCATTAATGCTGACTTTTATCGGAATGCTCTCGAAGGTTATCATTTCTGCAAGCGCCATTTTCATCAGGAGAATATCCATCATGGCAATGCGCTCCACATCCCAGTTCGTTGTCTTCGCTGAAATGGATGCTTCGTACTCGCTGTTGTTAAGAATTGTGTTTTCAAAAAGAAGTTTTACAAACTGCTTGTCATCTTTTTCGTCTTTATACAAAGTAGGAAATTCAAATTTCTTCTGATCGTAAAATTCTTTTATTGTTTTTAAAAGAAGATGACAACAAAAATTCAAATCTTCTCCCCAATAAATACTCCGTTCCTGCAAAGCGCTCTGCATCGCCTCCGAACTTTCAATATGTTTGCGCACAATGTCAAGGAGTAGTTCCTTATCATCCGCTACTTCATCAGTCATGAATTTTTTATAAGCGTCTCCTTTTTTTATTTCAAGAAAAATTTTGCGCACCATATCCTGATCAGTTTGCCAGGAACACATGTACTCCTTTATCTTCGTTTTGAAGAGATTACTTTTTTCCAATGATTGAATTAACGCAACCTGATTCAGCCGGTGCTTTGCATGCAGCTCTTCGTTCTTCGGAAAATATTTTCGCTGAATGTCTTCTGAATCGAGAAGATCATCGTGTGCAAGCTCGGTAAGAAATAAGAGGAGAAGAAAATAAAGTTCCAGCACTTTGTCAATGCTTTTGAAAAGTTCTTTCTCAGCAGCAGGCAAATCAGATTTTCCTGATTGAAAAAAAGAATAAAGCGCTTGAAGAACTTTGATGCGGAGTTGTCTGCGGGAAAGCATTTCAGATTGAAACTTGAAACTTAGAACTTGGAACCTGGAAAATCAATAGAACTGCTTTCATTTATTTAAAGAACTTATTCTAAAAAAACACTTCGTCACTTAAAAACCTTATTACTTCGCATGTGCGGCACTCAATCTATCTTCCGCAATCATTCTTGCTGCCAATGCAGTGGTAATGTTTTCTGTTTTTGCTTTTTTGAAAATCTCAAGCGTAGTTGTATAAATATTTCTCGCCTGCTCCATTGATTTCTTTCTGTCGTATCCTTTTATTTCTGAATACACATTTATTAATCCCCCTGCATTGATAAGAAAATCAGGGGCGTAAAGAATCCCTTTTTCAGTTACCATTTTCCCATGAATGTTTTCATCGGCTAATTGATTGTTTGCAGCTCCCGAAATGATTGAACATTTCAAACGGTTGATATTCTCGGTGTTCAACGTTGCTCCTAACGCACAAGGAGCGTAGATATCAATGTCGAGATCGTAAATTGCTTCCGGGGAAACAATTTCTGCTCCGAATTTTTTTGAAACGTCTTCAAGTTGCTCTTTGTTGATATCTGAAATAAAAACTTTCGCGCCTTCTTCAGTAACGTACTTCACGAGATTTTCTCCTACATGACCAACACCCTGCACGGCAATCTTTTTTCCTTTCAGCGAATCATTGCCCCAACGTTCCATTGCCGATGCTTTCATTCCCATGTAAACGCCATAAGCAGTAACAGGAGAAGGATCGCCACCTCCTCCCAAGCTTTCCGGAAGACCGGTTACGAATTTTGTTTTCTCATGCACGTACACCATGTCCGATGTATTTGTACCAACATCTTCAGCAGTAATGTAGCGCCCTTTCAAAGAATCAATGAACTCACCGTACTTACGAAATAGATCAGGTGTCTTATCTTTTTTCGAATCGCCTATGATGACTGCTTTACCACCGCCAAGTTCCAATCCGGAAATAGCTGCTTTAAAAGTCATGCCTCTTGAAAGACGCAGCACATCATTAAGCGCTTCGGCTTCATTCTTATACATCCACATGCGTGTGCCTCCAAGCGCGGGGCCAAGCGTAGTATCATGAATCGCAATAATTGCTTTAAGTCCCGTTTTTTTGTCGTAACAAAAAACAACTTCTTCGTGATCGGCAAAAGAATTATTTCCGAAAACGATATTCCCTGCAAAGGATGTGTCTTTAATATCTTTTATTTCTGGCATTTTTCTATCCCTTCGAATAACTACACATTCCCGGTATGCGAATCACGAATTCGTAATTAGAAAATAGTAAGAGTTTTCGATTACTTTTGACGCAGTTTTTATCAGCGGGCGGCAAAGGTAGCCGAATTTCCCAACGGGCAAAAGACAGTTTTCCCTCTCACTAATGAAGTCGTTAGCACATCTCAATAAATATTTTTTCAAGTACAAATGGAGAATGATTCTCGGAATCATTTTTGTGATTGTACAGAATTTTTTCGCCATTTATCCTGCGCAACTTGTCCGCGAATCACTGGACACTGTAATTGCTTCGATGAAAGAGTATCATAAACATGTGGCTGACAAAAAAGAATTTGTTTCCTCACTGAGCCACACCATTTTTATTTACCTTTTGATAATTATCGGAATAAGTATTTTTCGGGGAGTTATCATGTTTATGATGCGGCAAACGCTGATCGTGATGAGCCGTTTTATTGAGTACGATCTTAAGAATGAAATTTATGCACACTATCAAAAACTTTCGCTCGCATTTTACAGAAGAAATAATACAGGTGATCTTGTAAACAGAATTTCTGAAGATGTAAGCCGTGTGCGCATGTACATTGGTCCGGCAGTGATGTACACGATCAACTTAGTTGTTTTGTTCACGCTCATCATCATCATCATGTTCAGCGTAAATGTAAAACTTGCGTTGTATGTATTGCTGCCACTTCCAATTCTTTCCATCTCCATATATTATGTTAGCGACAAAATGAACAAGAGAAGTGAAGCCGTGCAGGAACAGCAAAGTCGCCTAAGCACTTTTGTTCAGGAAGCATTCTCGGGTATCCGCGTGATCAAATCTTTTGTGAAAGAAGCTCAAAGTGAAAAAGAATTTGAAAAGGAAAGCGAGCATTACAAAAATAAAAGCATGGAGTTGGTAAAGATCAACGCCATGTTTTTCCCGCTAATGTTGTTGCTTGTAGGGATCAGCACATTGCTTGTAGTTTATATCGGAGGACAGGAGGTAATTGCAGGAAATATTACAACGGGAAACATTGTAGAATTTATTATTTATGTAAATATGTTAACATGGCCAGTGGCAGCACTCGGTTGGGTTACTGCCATAGTGCAACGGGCTGCTGCATCGCAAGTTCGCATCAATGAATTTTTAAATACAGTTCCTGAAATTAGTTCTGCATCTGAAGATATAATTGATGTGAAAGGGAAAATTGAATTCAGGAATGTTTCGTTTGAGTATTCGGATAGTGGCATTCGCGCGCTGGAAAATATTTCATTCGTTGTTGATGCTGGAAAATCTCTTGCAGTGCTCGGGAAAACTGGCTCAGGAAAAAGTACGATTGCAAATCTTGTTGTTCGCATGTATGATGCAGGCACAGGAAAAATTTTGATTGATGATAAGCCGATTGAAACAATTCCTCTCCCCGCTTTACGTAACAGCATCGGCTACGTACCACAGGATGTTTTTCTTTTCAGCGATACGATTGAGAATAATATTTCATTCGGAAGCCCTTGTTTTCCCAAGGACATGGATTTGGACAACCAAACTCCCAAAATCTCAGCAACTAAAACCACTATTGAGCAGGCAGCAAAGGACTCTGTTATCTACGACAACATCATGGAGTTCGAGAAGAATTTCGAAACGATGATTGGCGAACGCGGAATTACTTTAAGTGGCGGACAAAAGCAACGAGTCTCTATTGCGCGTGCGCTCATCCGAAACCCAAAAATATTATTGTTTGACGATTGCCTCAGCGCAGTTGACACACACACTGAAGAACAGATTCTTAATAACCTGAAAAAACAAATGCATGGACGCACTTCATTGATTATTTCTCATCGCGTATCATCAGTAAAAAATGCAGATACAATTATTGTGCTCGATGCCGGAAAAATTATAGAGAGCGGAACACATGATTCACTCCTCGCTCACCGGGGACTGTATTTCGAACTTTATGAAAAGCAATTGACGGAGGAATTAAGTGAAAAGCAGTATTAGAAATCAATTGATTAGTTCTAAATTCCAAATACGATGACTCTCGCAGAAATAATAACTATCGGTGATGAACTCCTCATCGGTCAGGTAGTGGATACCAACAGCGCCTGGATTGGGCAAAAGTTGAACGAGATTGGAATAAAGGTTTTTCAGATAACTTCAGTAAGCGATAATGAACAGCACATTTTATCAGCACTCAAAGAAGCCCAACAGCGCGCTGATGTAATTTTGATCACGGGAGGATTAGGTCCTACCAAAGATGACATCACCAAATACGCCTTATGCAAATACATCAAATCAAATCTTCGCTTTGACGAGACGGCATTTATTCAGATTGAGAAATTATTCAACGCAAGAGGTCGCGAAGTAACTGCTGTGAACCGCAAACAGGCAGAAGTTCCTGAGAAATGCGAAGTGATTCAAAACGCGCAAGGCACTGCACCCGGAATGTGGTTTGACCGTAAAGGAAAAATTTTCATTTCCATGCCGGGAGTTCCTTACGAAATGAAAAGCATGATGGAACTTGATGTGTTGCCACGATTACAAAATCTTTTTGCAGAGGGAGTCATCATTCACAAGGTAATCTTGTTCCAAGGAATCGGAGAATCGTTTTTATCAGACATGATTGAAAAGTGGGAACTAGCACTGCCTTTAAACATTAAACTTGCCTACCTGCCTTCATCAGGAGTACTTCGATTGCGGCTTACTGCAACCGGAACTTCAGAGGAAAAATTGCAAGAATCAATTTCATCAGAGGTAGAAAAACTCTACTCCCTTGTTGGAGAATTTATTTTCGGTGAGGACGATGATTCGCTTGAAAAAATTACTGCACGGCTACTCACAGAAAATAAATTTACCATTAGCACTGCCGAAAGTTGCACGGGTGGATACATTGCGCACCGCATCACCACAATTCCAGGAAGTTCCAGCTACTACAAGGGTTCCGTTATTGCGTACGATAATTCGATTAAAGAAAATCTTCTGGGCGTTTCACATTCATTGATTGAAAAACACGGAGCCGTGAGTGAAGAAGTGGTTCTTGAAATGTCAAAGAATGCAAGGGCAAAATTCAAGACGGATTTTTCAATTGCATGCTCCGGAATTGCAGGACCCGCAGGAGGAACAGCGGAAAAACCTGTGGGAACAGTGTTTCTCGCCATTGCCCATCCGAAAGGAATCTTTGCAAAGAGACTTCTTCTCGGTACTGATCGCGAACGCATCATCAGGGAAACAGCACTTCATGCGTTAAATAATCTCAGAAAAATTTTAACCGGAAAAATAAAATGAGCGAAAGAAAAAATATTTCCTCCGGATCAAAATGGGAAGACCTAGTGAGCTATTCACGAGCTGTTCGTGTAGGCAACATTATTGAAGTTGCAGGGACGACTGCCAGCGATGGGGAAAATATTATCGGAATTGGAAATATGTATGAGCAATCAAAATTTGTTTTTCAAAAAATAGAAAGGTCGTTGAAGGATGTAGGTGCTTCGATGAATGATGTAGTTCGAACAAGAATGTTCGTAACTGATATTTTAAAATGGGAAGAAGCAGGTAAAGCACATGCGGAATTTTTCAGCACCATAAAACCCGTTGCAACAATGGTGGAAGTTTCAAAACTGATTCATCCTGATCTGCTCATTGAGATTGAGGTAACAGCTATTGTAAAAGATTAGGCCAAAATTTTGCAGTTAAATAATAAATGATACTTTTGCGCTCCCAAAATTGGTTTTGACAGTAGATCAAAGAAGGTCGAAGAATTTCAGCCTCAGACTTCTAACCCAAAACTTTAAACTTTAGCAGCAATGGCAAGAATATGTGATTTAACCGGAAAACGCGCAATGACAGGACACCACGTTTCCTTTTCTAACAAGAAAACCAAGCGCAAATTCAACCCGAATCTTCAGACGAAGAAATTCTGGGTTCCTGAAATGAATGAGTGGATTACGCTGAAAGTTTCCACTTCGGCTCTGCGTACCATTAACCGTCATGGCATCAGTTTAGTAATTGACAAGGCAATTAAAAAAGGAAAAGTATAACTCAAATATTTTCTAAAATAAAAAGCCGGATTCCATAAGAGTCCGGCTTTTTATTTTTCGAAGATTCTCTTTACGGAACCAGTGGCTCACTTGCCGGTGGCGCTTCAGGCACAACATCCAGCATACCAAAACCCTGATAGGTAAATAATCCCATACCTGTCTGCCAGATAAACTTATGTACTTCCGGATGCGCGTGAAGCGAAAAAGGAAGTAGGTAACCGTAAATAGTCTCGTTGTCGTTGTTCTTGTAAATGCGCGCAAACTTTTTCTGCGACTCAATTACTTTCTGCATGTAAATAGCATCGGGCGTAAGTTCAAACTCTGCGTATTCGTTTAATTGCGCTTCTGAATAGCCCGCCTTCTCCATGCGGTCTAGAATAGAGTTGAAAAGAAAATCAGAAAATTCCTGTGACGATGGATCAACCGGAGGGGGGGGAGTCATATTGTTGTCAAAAGCAAGATCAGGAATTACGGGAGAGATACAAACGTATTTCATTACTGTTTGAAAATCGGGCTCACTGATGACCTGATATGACTTCGGAACAAGCGTAAGCTTTGCAAAGCTCACCAACCTCCGGTCGAAAATCTTTTTGATCCACTGTTTCATAAATTCTTCTTCAGGCGCTGATATTACCAGCGAAACTTTTGAAGAAAGAAAACGGATTTGTCCGTTCAGCACTTTCGATGTTCCTTTCAGAGAAGAGAACGTATAAAGTTTTGATTGCACTGGCATCTCTGCAATTACTTCATCCATAAAAGCGGAAATAATACGTTGATGATGCAGCGGAACCATGCCGTTGCTGCCATGTACTTTTAAAAAAGAAATTTTAAATCGCATAGGAAAGATTTCTGTTTAGAAAAAAGGTTTGGGAGAAAATTAAAATTCTGAATAAATTTATTGAGAGTAGTTGCGCTTGTGTACCGATAAAAATATTTTTGTGCCTGTTCTGATGCTGGAGTTGTTTCCTCAATACCGCGATTGAAAAGACCGGACGTTCAGAAAATCATGGCAAGTATAAAGTATTTTTTTTTATCGCGTTCATTGAAGAATAAAATTTATTTTTATACCATGAAAAAAACCTACATCATCATTCTCTTCCTGCTTCTTCAGCAAACAATTGCTGGGTTCGCACAGTGTTCTATTGATTCCGCGCAAACTGTTGCCGGTGTGTATCCGAGCGTGTTGCCCGATGCCACTGCCGGGCAGCCTTACTCCACTGACATTACGTTTGTGATGCTGCTCGACACTCTTGGACTGCCCATTACCAATTATCACATCACTAATGTAACCGGACTTCCTATCGGGCTCAACTGGCAGTGCAATAATTATTCCAACGGATGTAATTACGATCCTACCGTAAACCTTTATGGCTGCGCCAATGTAAGCGGTACCCCACTCATTCCGGGAAGTTATGTGGCTCATGTAACTGCCATCGCATCTGTTTCTGTTGTAGGCGATCAGACAATTGACTACCCGCTTCCGATTACGGTTCTGCCCGCACAATCAAACAATCCGGGTTTCTCCATGAACAACAGCTCGGGCTGCGATCCGCTCACGGTTTCTTTTGCGAATAATGATCCCGGACAACTTTCCTACAATTGGGATTTCGGTGATGGCATTCAAAGCAATCTTGAAAATCCGGTTCCTCACACCTACACAACTCCGGGAGATTACATCATTACTCAAACTGTGATGCCGAACATACAGCCGGATTATTATCTCACAAGCGTTACGGTAAATAGTATTCCTGATAATTACGGTGCTCCATTTGATGATCCTGATATGTATATTCTTCTGGCTGACACTAACGGCACCATTGTTTATGATTCGCATCCTTCTATTAGCAATACCTATCCTCCCTATACATGGGCGCTTCCGAATATTTATCTGCACAATGAAAATTATTCTATTCATGTGTGGGATGAAGACGGTGGATTGTTTGGTGCAGATGACGATTTGGGTGTCATCACTTTTGCGGGACACAGCGCAAGCGGAAATGCAACTGCAACTGTGGGTGGGGCAACGGGAACTTTAAATCTTGACTATGTAATTTTTCAAACTCCGGTTAATCCGATTGTAACAACTGATACTGTGCATGTCTATCCTTCACAGCCGATACCGACTATTACCACAACTGGCAATCTCAATTTCTGCGATGGTGATTCTTTGGTGCTTACTTCAAGCGACTCGATCGGAAACCAATGGAATGCTGACGGCATTGCACTGGCGAGTGATACAAATCAAACGTATGTCATCACTCAAACCGGATTTTATTCCCTCACTGTTACCAACAGTTACGGTTGTTCGGCTACCGCTTTTATGACGGACACCGTTCATGTTTACCCGAATCCACCGCACCCAACAATTTTTATTGCCGGTGATACCTTAAAATGTTTGCTCACGGGCTACAATTATCAATGGCTGTTTAACGATTCTGCCATTGCAGGAGAAACAAACTTCTATACCGTTCCAGCCACTACCGGAAATTATTCTATCGTCATCAGCACCAACGAGGGTTGCTCCGATACTTCGCAGGTTTTATTTTATACAGTTACTGGAATAAATGCTGCACAAGACTTTTCTGATGTTCTTATCTATCCTAATCCTGCAAACAAAACATTGCACGTGGAATGTGAGCAGAAGAACAATGTTGCCGGTTTGCTGACACTAAAAGATGTAACGGGCAAAACGGTTTTTGTAAAAGAACTTTCTGCAACCACGCATCGTCTGCATGAAACGCTTGATGTTTCTGCGCTAGTGAAAGGAATTTATTTTCTTGAACTGAATGTGAATGGGATGATGGTGATGAGGAAGATTGCGGTGAACTGAAAAGTGTAAGATTGACCCTACGCTTGGATAACTTGAATTGGTAGGTGAGCAGCGCACGAAGCTAACGCACAACACCTGAAATCTATAATACTACCAAATGATTCAAAAATATTTTTCCCTTACTCAAATAGTTTATTGAATGGCTGAAAGGATTATTCAACCATTCAAAGAGTTTACTGGATGACTGAAACAAATCTTTCCGTCACAGAAAGAGTTCATAGAATGAGAAAAAGAAATGTTTCTGTCACTGAAAAAGATCTTTCTGTCGCAGAAATATTCATTTTGGGGATCAAAAACAACGATTCGCTCAATTTTGGGGTTATTTTAGGTCTTTTAGTTTTTACTAAAAGGTGCTAAACAGACAAAAAAATCCCCCTCCTTATCCTCTGCCAAAGCAAAAGATAATTGAAGAGAGAATCTAAGTTCTTCTCGTATTTTATTTCTTAATGAACTTCTGCTCGAGGGTTTGTTTATCAGTAAGTATTCTTACAAAATAAATTCCTGCAGGAAGATCATTAACGGAAATTGTTTTGCCGAAAGAAGGTGTATTATTTATTAAATAACTTCTAACGGTTTGCCCGAGTGCATTTTTAATTTCTAATTTTAATGAAGCAGTACTCTTCCCTGAATAATTTACTGAAACAAAATCGGAAACCGGATTTGGTGAAAGTTGCAAATTCTCTGATGCTGCATCTATGTCTGTTACATTTACTCCGCAATTCAAAATATGAATAACGATATGAGTAACGGTTGTTTGTGCGGGAACGCCATCATCAGTAGCATAAATATTGAGGAGATGATAACCGTAATTGCCGGGTTGCGCAATTATCTGAATGTTTATGCCTGCAAGATTGGCTGTTGAGTCGCTGAGAATAGTTACACCTTGAGTTCCCAGGGTATCAATGGTTATCGAGGTACTTTGATTGGGCTCAGGGGAAAGATACCCTGCGTTAATATAGCCAGTATCGCCCTCACATAACGTGAGCGTATCACACACATAATTGGCTACTGCTATAGGGGGAGTATTGTCTGAGTTGCAAACATTGAAATTAAATGATTGGTTGCTTAAGGAATAGATGCCGTCAACAGCTCCATAGGGTCCATCCCATGAACTTGTTGCTGTATCATAAAGCCCGATTTGAAAATAATCAATTCCGTTACCCTGATTAACTCCACATGTAGCTGGAGTTCCTCCAAAACCATCTACACCTCCTGAAGCATCACCTGTTGTCCAGTTCATATCCTTATAACAGAAAGAAACATTTTGGCCAGGAGGAAGGATTGGATCAGTACCGTCAGTAATTATCAACTGATAGGTATTGAATAAACTATTATGGGGATTGGGATTGGTTGTGTCTGACCAGAAATAATCTACCGCATCCCACTGGACAATGAGATGGGTACTGGTGAGCTTGTAATATTCAATTCCGCTGTTTGGACCACGGGTATCTACATCGCTCCAAAGCGGAGCAATCATGCTGAAAGAAGCGGTAGGGAAAGATGATGCGCTAAACGTTGCCCATGCGGAACCAATGGAAAGGTTTCCATTGTTATTAATGAATACAGAATCTACACTTGCTCCATAAAAACAAAAGAGAAATGGCAAGTGCAAACAATCTGACCAATCGTCATTGCGATACTCTGGAGCTACGCCCGGACCACCGCTTCCACCAGTGCAATCAAATGGAACTATTGACCATGAAGTGTCGCGGTCCTTCCAACAATTGCAAAGTTCGCCTGCCGAATGTGGGTTGGCTGGCGTAATTCGAGCAGCAGATGGATGTTCAGCTATGAGATGTTCTTTGCCCGTAAGTTTTCCTTCGACTTTCTGTTGATTAAGTTGCGCCTGTTTCTCTTTGGAAAATTTTTCCTGTGCAAAAGAAGATGACGAAATCACAAGAGCAGTTGAAATGCCGAGAATTGTAATAAGTTTAGTAAAGTTAGCCATTTGAATTAGATATTTAAGTGAATATTTTTTACAAAGTAAATCAAATTTTATTTTGGGAGAACTTTTGTTCTGACTTTACGAGAGAAGAAAATTTTACGTTCTCCTGTACTTTATTTTTTAATGAACCGTTGCTCCATCGTTTCTTTTTCAGTAAATACTCTTACAAAATAAATGCCTGCAGGAAGATCATCAACTGAAATTGTTTTGCTGAATGAAGATGTATTATTTATTGAGAAACTTCTTACTGTTTGGCCGAGTGCGTTTTTTATTTCTAATGAGATTGGTGCTACATTCTTCGATGAATAGTTTACAGACACAAAATCAGAAACAGGATTTGGAGAAAGTTGCAGACTGTGTTGCGCGTCAACCATATCGTTAACATCAACACCGCAATTTATAATACTTACAATGATGTAAGATGTCGTTGTTGCAGGAGGTACTCCGTTATCGGTGGCGATAATAACAACTGTGTGATACCCTAAATTTCCAGGCTGTGCAATAATCTGCATTCTAATGCCCGCCAGGTTCGCAGCAGAATCATTCAGAATAGTGACACCATGTGTGCCTACCGTATCTACAGTAAGCGTAGTGATTTGAGAAACTTCCGGAGAAAGATAACCTGCGGTAATGTATCCGGTATCACCCTCGCATAGCACCAGTGTATCACACACATAATTTGCTACCGCTATCGGTGGAGTATTTGTTGCACTACAAACGTTAAAATTGAAGGATTGATTGCTTAGTGAATAAATGCCATCGTTGTTTCCATAAGGTCCATCCCATGAAGTGCCTGGAGCATCATAAAGGCCGATCTGAAAATAATCTGTTCCGTTTCCCTGATTCACGCCACAGGTAGCAGGTGTTCCGCCAAAACCATCAACACCACCAGAAGCATCGCCTGTTGTCCAGTTCATATCCTTGTAGCAGAAGGAAACATTTTGCCCCGTAGGAAGTATGGGATCGGTCCCGTCTGTCATGATCAGTTGATACGAATTGTACAAAGGCAAATGAGCTGTGTTAGACGTATCAGATTCAAAATAATCAACGGCATCCCATTGCACTATAAGATGTGAGTTGGTCAGTTTGTAATATTCAATGCCGCTGCTTGGCCCGCGGGTATCCACATCACTCCATAGCGGAGCAATCATACTGAATGTAGGGTCTGGAAATGAGTTAGCCGTGTAAACATTCACGGGCGTTCCAATGGAAACATTTCCATTATTGTTGATAAAAACAGAATCTACGCTTGCACCGTAAAAGCAAAACGTAAACGGAAGATGAACACAGTCCGACCAGTCGTCATTCCTATAGTCAGGCGGCAAGCCGGGGCCACCATTTCCACCATCACAATCAAAAGGGACTACAGTCCAAGAGGTGTCGCGGGCAACCCAGCAATTACAAAGTTCCCCTTGTTGATGTGGAGCAGTAGGAGTAACTCTTGCAGTAGTAGGATGCGGACCCAAATGATGTTCAGTACTTTTAAGTTTTCCTTGTAAGGTCTGCTCATTTAATTGCGATTGCTTTTCTCTGGATTTTTTTTGCTGCGCAAAAGAAGAAGTCGAAAACGTTACGGCTGATGAGATGCTGATGACTGTAATTAGTCTAGTAAAGTTAACCATGGCGAATAAGATACCTAAGTGTTTAAAATTTTTTCAAAGTAAATCAAAATCTCTGAATCAGAAATGAGGAACTGAAAACTTCGGGCTACCTTCGCCCCTGAATGAGAACAAAAACGCTGAAGAAGAATAAAGTAAACGTAATCACACTAGGCTGCAGTAAAAATATTTACGACAGCGAAGTGCTAATGGGGCAATTGCGAGCTAATAAATTTGATGTGGCTCATGAGTCAACGGACGAAGATTCAGCAATCGTGATCATCAATACTTGTGGATTCATTGACAATGCAAAAGAAGAAAGCATTGACACCATTCTTGAATATGCGCGCGCAAAGGAAGAAGGAAAAATTGAAAAACTGATTGTTACCGGTTGTCTGAGTGAACGCTATAAACCCGATCTACAGAAGGAAATAAAAAACGTGGATGACTTCTTTGGCACACGCGATCTTCCGAAACTTTTAAAATCTCTTGGCGCGGATTATAAACATGAGTTGATCGGAGAACGGCTACTTACAACACCTCAACATTTTGCTTACCTGAAAATTTCTGAAGGATGCGATCGCCCGTGTTCATTTTGTGCAATCCCATTGATGCGTGGAAAACATATTTCCATTCCGATGGCGGATTTGGTAGGTCATGCAAAACTGCTTGCGGCAAAAGGAACGAAAGAACTTATTCTTATTGCTCAGGATCTGACTTATTACGGATTGGATATTTACAAAAAGAGAAATCTTTCTGAGTTGCTTTGTCATCTAAGCGATGTAGAAGGAATAGAATGGATTCGCTTACATTATGCTTTCCCTTCAGGATTCCCGATGGATGTGCTTGACGTAATGAATGCACGGAAAAATATCTGCAAGTATCTTGACATTCCTTTGCAGCACATCAGCAACAACATGCTTGCAAGCATGCGAAGAGGAATTACAAAAGAGAAGACGATTGAAGTGGTGAATGAGATTCGCTCGAAAGTTCCGGGCATTGCTATCCGTACAACCTTGATTGCCGGCTATCCAGGAGAAACAGAAAAGGATTTTGAAGAGATGAAAGAATGGGTAAGCGAAACACGATTCGACCGTCTCGGAATTTTCACTTACTCGCATGAAGAAAACACTCATGCGTTTTCCCTAGTTGATGATGTGCCTGATGATGTAAAAAGAATGCGTGCGGAAGAAGTGATGAAGATTCAGGAAACTATTTCTTCAGAAATCAATCAAGCAAAAATCGGAAAGACATTTAAAGTTTTAGTGGATCGCAAAGAAGGGAATTATTTTATCGGTAGAACAGAAGCTGATTCTCCTGAAGTTGATAATGAAGTGCTGATTGATGCGACCAAGTTTTATACTCGCATCGGAGATTTTGCTGAAGTGAAAATTTTCTCTGCCGCTGAATTTGATCTTTACGGAGAAGTGGTTGATTAAGTTAATTTCGCAAATCTAGTTGCCATAATCATTCTATCCTTTCCTGACATATCCTTTTTTACTTCTACATTCTGAAATCCTTTTTCGCGCAATAGAAATTCGACTTCCTTTCCCATAGATTGATTGATTTCAAAAAATACTTTTCCGTTTTCCTTCAGATGAGTCAATGCAAGCTCAGCAATTGCCTTGTAGAAAATTAGAACATCATCATTAACTACAAAAATAGCGGAGTGCGGCTCGTAATTCTTCACGCTTTCAGTTATTGAATTCATTTCATTCTTTCGCACATAGGGCGGATTGCTTACGACTATATCAAATTTATTTTTCAATGAGCTTCGAAATTCAGACGATAGAATATCTCCCTTAAGAAAAAGTACTTCGGCTTGATTTAACTCTGCATTTTTCTTTGCGACAACCAAGGCTCCCTCAGAAATATCTACGGAATGAACAGAAGCAGAAGGAAGATTCTTTTTAATCGCGATTGGAATACATCCACTTCCTGTCCCCACATCTAGTATTTCGAGTTTCAAGGTTCGAGTTTCAAGGTTTAATATCCACTCAACTAATTCCTCTGTTTCAGGTCTGGGAATCAAAACATTTCTATCAACGAAAAATTTCATTCCACAAAACCATGAGTAGCCGAGAATATATTGAAGCGGCTTGTGAAACTTTAATTGTTTGATGAAGTCATTAAGCTTATCTAGCTCATGCTCACTTAACATTTCGTCCCTCTTCAATTGCAAATCACTCCTCGAAAAACTTTTTACTTCCTCAAGCAAAAGAAAAGCAATCTGCTCCGCTTCTGATTCATCATATAGTGACCTTAACTCGCTTCTCGCTAACTCTGTAAATTCTTTTACAGTTTTCATAACGGCCGTAAAGGAAAAGAATTTACACGTAAGAAAAATCAAACACTTACTTTCGCGATCCATGACTTCAGAAGAACAATACATGATTCGCTGCCTTGAACTCGCCTCTAACGGCTTGGGAAATGTAGCACCCAACCCAATGGTTGGCTGTGTAATTGTTTATGATGGGAAAATTATCGGTGAAGGGTTTCATCGAAAATTTGGAGAAGCACATGCAGAAGTAAATGCAATACATCATGTAATTGAAAAACGTGGAGAAAAAATTCTTCGTAGTTCAGAGTTATACGTTTCTCTTGAACCTTGTTCTCATTTTGGCAAAACACCGCCTTGTGTTGATCTGATTCTCGAAAAGAAAATTCCGAAAGTTTTTATTGGATGCACTGACACTTCGTCAAACGTAAATGGTGAAGGAATAAAAAAACTTGAAGCAGCAGGAACAGAAGTTCAATCCGGAATTTTTGAAAGCCATTGCCGTGAGATTAACAAACGTTTTTTTATATTCAACGAAAAGAAGCGACCATTCATTATTTTGAAATGGGCGCAGAGTATGGACAAATTCCTAGCTCCGAAAAAACAAACGGAAGAGAACAGATGGATCAGCAATGAATACTCACGCAAGCTTTCTCACAAGTGGAGAAGCGAGCAAAGGGGAATTTTAGTGGGTACAAACACAGTCATTATGGACAATCCTCAACTTAATGTGAGGGACTGGGCTGGAAAAAACCCAACGAGAATTCTCATTGACCGCTCTCTTTATCTTTCTGAAACCAGTCATGTTCTTGACAACTCCGCTCCTACTCTTATTTTCAACGAGACGAAAAATCACAAAGAAAAAAATACAGAATGGGTTGCCACTGACTTTTCAAAGAACCAACTCATGCCGATGATCAACGAGCTTTACAATCGGAACGTTCAATCAGTGATGGTTGAAGGGGGAGCATTCACATTGCAAAATTTTATTGAACAAAACCTCTGGGATGAAGCAAGAATATTCATCAGCAATAAATTTCTTAACGATGGAGTCAAAGCTCCACAGATTGACTTTAGAAAAATGATACTCGAGGAAAAAATTCTTGATGACAAACTCTTTATTCTACGCAACAACTGATTTGATTTATGGAATTGCTGAAACAACTTTGCTCTATTCGCTCAGCTTCAGGAAACGAAGGGGCGATGAAAAATTTTTTGCTCGACTACATAAGTAAAAATAAGCACGCATGGAAAGCACAGCCACAAATTTTTGAAGGTGATGGATTTCAAAATTGCATCGTGCTTGTTTTTGGAAAACCACGCGCTGCTGTGTTTGCGCACATTGATTCCATTGGCTACACGGTTCGGTACAAGAATCAATTGGTGAAAATCGGAGGTCCTGCTGCGGAAACAGGAGCTCTGTTATTGGGAGAAGACAGTCATGGAGAAATTGAATGTTCACTTGTGAATGATAAAAATGAAAACAAGCTCTTCTGCAAGTATCATCGTGAAATTGATCGCGGAACCGAATTGACTTACAAGCCAGTGTTTCGTGAAGATGAAAAATTTGTGCAATGCTGTTATCTCGACAATCGTCTTGGGGTATGGAATGCGTTGAAACTTTGTGAAACAATTGCAGATGGCGCAATTGCTTTCAGTTGTTGGGAAGAACATGGAGGTGGGAGCGCTTCGTATCTCGCAAAATTTCTTTTTGAAGAATACAGTGTGAAGCAAGCGCTAATCTCTGATATTACTTGGGTGACTGAAGGGGTACCTCAAGGAAAAGGAGTTGCAATAAGTTTACGCGACAGCGGAATACCAAGAAGAATTTTTGTTGAGAAAATAATTTCTCTCGCTAAGCAAAGCAACGTTCCTTTTCAGATCGAAGTGGAAGGAAGCGGAGGAAGTGACGGCACGGAAATTCAGAAAGCCCCCTACCCTATTGATTGGTGCTTCATTGGCGCTCCTGAAGATTTTGTTCACACGCCCGATGAGAAAGTTCACAAGAATGATATTGACGCAATGCTGAAACTCTATCAGCATCTGATAGAAAAACTTTGACATAAAATATCTCCCGTGCAAAATCGCATTAAAGAAATTCTTACAACCTTTTGGGGTTACCGCAACTTTCGTCCGTTACAGGAGGATATTATTTTGTCGGTGCTTGAAGGGAAAGATACGCTTGCGCTTATGCCTACAGGCGGAGGAAAGTCAATATGTTTCCAGGTTCCTGCATTGGTGAATGACGGGGTATGCGTTGTAATCTCCCCTCTCATTTCTTTAATCAAAGATCAGGTGGAAGCATTGAAGAAAAAAGGAATTGCTGCTGCTTCAATTGTGAGCGGAATGAAACGCAACGAAATTGAAATTGCTTTAGATAATGCTGCGTACGGAAAAACAAAATTCTTGTATGTAACTCCTGAGCGATTGATGACTGAACTTTTCAAAGCGCGCATCCAAAATATGAATGTGAATCTGCTTGCCGTTGATGAAGCGCATTGCATTTCACAATGGGGATATGATTTTCGTCCGCCTTATTTACAGATAGCAGAAATAAGAAACCTTATTCCGAAAACTCCCGTGCTTGCCCTTACTGCCACTGCAACACCTGAAGTTCAGAAGGACATTCAACAAAAACTGCAATTCAAAACCTCAACTATTTTCAGGAAAAGTTTTGAGCGGAAAAATTTATCGTACGTGGTTTTTCATGAGGAAAATAAAATGCAAAAACTTCTTAGCATTATTTCGAACGTGAAAGGGACGGGAGTAATTTATGTACGCAACAGGAAGAAGACAAAAGAAACGGCTGAGTATTTACAAAAGCAGAATGTAAAAGCATCCTACTATCATGCTGGTTTGAATTCGGAAATAAGAAGCACCGTTCAGGAAGATTGGATGAAGGAAAAGGTACGCGTAATTGTCGCCACCAATGCTTTCGGAATGGGCATTGATAAAAGTAATGTGCGTTTTGTTGTGCATCTTGATTTGCCAGAAAGTCCTGAGGCGTACTTTCAGGAAGCAGGTCGGGCCGGGCGCGATGAAGAAAAAGCGTATGCCGTTCTTCTCTACAATCAATCGGATATTGAGGATTTGATGAGCCGCGCCCAATTAAGTTTTCCGGAGGTGAAGGAAGTGATTCGCATTTACACAGCGCTTGCAAATTACTATCAGCTTGCGGTAGGGTCGGGCAAAGGTGTGAGCTATGATTTTGACATGGATCTTTTTTGCAAATCGTACAAGCAGCAGCCAACAATTGTTCATCACTGCATAAAAATTCTCGAAATGCAGGGACTTATTTCGCTTAGCGATTCCATTGATCTTCATTCGCGACTGCATATCACTGTGAAGCATGATGAGTTGTACGATTTCCAGGTTCGCTATCCGAAGTTTGATCATCTCATCAAAACCATTCTGCGTTCTCATTCAGGCGTGTTTGATGATTACATTCAGATCAACGAAAAAGTGTTGGCTCAGCGTACCGAAATTACAAAAGAGAGTTTGATTGATCTGCTTCAGCAATTGGACAAGCTGAAAATACTCAGTTACGTTCTTGCCACCGATGCTCCGCAGCTTACGTTTCTGGAAGAACGACTTGATGAGCGCGACATAAAAATTGACCGTCAGAATCTTGCCGAGCGAAAAGAGCGTTACATGAAACGCGTCCGCGCCATGATTGAGTACACAACGAAGCCGACAAAGTGCAGAAGCAAAATGCTGCTTGAATATTTCGGAGAGATACGAGATCAGCGCTGTGGAGTGTGCGATTATTGCCTGAAGAGAAATAAGCTCGAGGTAAGCGATCTTGAGTTTGAAACGATTCAAACACAAGTTAAGTCAACGTTGGTAAGTCATTCTATTGAACTAAATGAACTTGTGTCACACATCAAAGAATCGAAACACGATAAAAGCATCAAGGTTATTGAATGGCTGATTGACAACCAGCGGATTTCTTATGCGAAAGGAAATTTGTTGAAATGGAACGGGTGAAGAAAAGTGTTTTAATAAGTAGTACAAAATTTTAAGAAAAGAGCCGTTGCCTATTTAACATGAAACTTCAGAAGAAATTTTACGAGAGGGATGATGTAGTAGCGATTGCTCGTGAACTTTTGGGGAAATATCTCTTCACGAATTTCAAAAACAAATTAACCGGAGGAATTATTATAGAAACTGAAGCATACATCGGACTTACAGATCGCGCTTCTCATTCGTTTGGTGGAAGAAGAACTGCGCGCAACGAAATGATGTATGCAGATGGCGGCACCGCTTACGTTTACATCTGTTATGGAATTCATCATTTATTTAATGTGGTGACGAACAAAAAAAACATTCCGGATGCTGTACTCATACGCGCCATTCTTCCTATTCACGGCATTGAAACAATTCTAAAACGAAGGGGAATGAAAGAAATGAAAAAGAATATCTCCGGTGGACCTGGAACTGTTGGTGTTGCACTTGGAATTGATAAGATTCATTCCGGTATCAATCTTCTCTCTGATAAAATATGGATTGAAGACCGAAAGCATTTTATTGATGAGAAAAAAATTATTGCAGGAAAAAGAATCGGGGTAGAATCGGCAGGCGAAGCAGCGCATTATCCATACCGTTTCAGAATTATGATTTAAACTATGACAGAAATAAAATTTCCGAAACTCATTCTTCTTCCCGGCAAAGAACGCTCCGTGCAGAACTTCCATCCATGGCTGTTTTCAGGAGCGGTGAAAACGATTGAAGGCAATCCGAAAGAAGGAGACATTGTGGAAGTATTCTCTTCAAACGGAATTTATCTTGCCACCGGTCATTATCACGAGGGCAGTATTAAGGTTCGTATTTTTTCGTTTGAACAAATTATTCCTGATGCCGGTTTCTGGAAATCAAAACTTCAATGTGCGTTTGAGTACAGGAAGAAATTAAACCTCATTGCCAATCCTCTTACAAACTGTTACCGCCTCATTCATGCTGAAGGTGACGGGCTGCCGGGATTGATTATAGACATTTACAATTCCGTTGCCGTAATTCAAACTCATACGATTGGAATGCATGCAATCAAAGATCATTTGGTTGAAGCATTGAAAGAGTTGTATGGCGAAAAGCTTTCTACTGTTTATGACAAGAGCGGAGATACCATGAGCCGCCAGCAGCAGATGACAATCAGCAATCAACTTCTTTACGGAACGAAAACGGAAGAAGAAGTTCTTGAAAACGGAGTTCGTTTTAGTATAAATTTTTCTGAAGGACAAAAGACAGGTTTCTTTCTCGATCAACGCGAGAACAGAAAACTGCTTGGAGAATATTCTCGCGATAAAAAAGTGCTGAACACATTTGCTTACTCAGGCGGATTCAGCTTGTATGCGTTAAAGAACAATGCAGCGCTTGTTCACAGTGTTGATTCCTCAAAAAAGGCGGCTGAATGGGCTGCGCAGAATGTTGCAATGAATTTCAGCGATGCACATCATGAATTTTTTACAGAAGATGTTTTTGACTTTATGAAAAAGTCAACTGAAGTTTATGATGTAATGATTCTTGATCCTCCCGCTTTTGCAAAGCATTTGAGTTCAGTAAAACAGGCAACTGTTGGTTATCGCAACTTAAACTACGAGGCCATGAAACGCATTGCGCCCGGAGGAATTCTTTTTACTTTTTCCTGCTCGCAGGTAATTGACAAAGAACTTTTCCGCAAAATTATTTTTACTGCTGCTGCACAAACAAAACGGAATGTGCGCATCCTGCATCAACTCTCACAACCGCCCGATCATCCCATCAGCATTTATCACCGCGAAGGAGAATATCTGAAAGGATTGGTTCTGCACGTTGAATAAATTAAGTCACTAATTCAGTTTTTTGGCTGATCGTCAGTTTGCATTTTTATCAAGTTTCGGGTTTCAAGTATCAACTTCTATCTTCGCGCCCGCAAAAAAAAATAATTATAAATGAACAACCCGCATCGTATTGTAACCGCTCTTCTCACAGTTGCTGTTATTATTCTTTTTTACCTTCAGTTTAAAAAACCGGCAGAAGAACAAACCACCGCTCCCGCAAAAACTGTTGCCTCAAACATTGTGTATGTAAATTCTGATTCGCTGCTTGACAACTACACGTATTTCAAAAACAAGAAGGCGGAGTTTGAGGCGAAGGAGGATGAAATAAAAAATCATCTACAGGCAGAGAGCGAGCGGCTACAGAAAGATGCTGCCGATTACCAGGACAAGGCGGCCACCATGACGGACAGCGAGCGTCAGAAAAAAGAAGCTGACCTGATGCAACGCCAGCAATCGCTCATGAAAAAGAAAGATGACCTGCTCGGTGCTTTTGAACAGGAGCAAAGTAAATTTAACGAGCGGCTTTACACGAAGCTTGCTGCCTACCTGAAAGAATACAACAAGGGAAAAAACTACACCTTCGTGCTGGGCTACCAGAAAGGCGGTGGCATTCTTTTCGCAAACGATTCTCTTGATATTACCAGCCAGGTGCTTGATGGGTTGAATAAAGAGAGCGAGGAGAAGTAATAAGAAATGGTTTAAAGTTGGCAGTGTCTTGAAACTCCGAAGAGTTTTGAAACCTTTTCTTGGGTTGGTTGCATTAACTAAGAAAAGTTCATTACATTTTTGTAAAGGTTTTTTCTGATTTACTTGTAGTCTGATGTGGTTTATCCTGCATCATCATAGTTATCACCAGCGTGTTGCCATTAACTGAAACAATAACATTTATTGGCTCCGCTCCTTTTATTGTTATTTTCATTTTATCTCCTGTTAAGGCCCATGTGCCGGTACTTACATTGTTAGCAGCGGGGGAGGTTTCAGTGAAGGTTTTATCCGCATTAAATTCGTCAACTACATTAAAACCTGGCAAGTCTTCGCTCACTCTCCCCTTCGCCCTTTTAATTCCCTCAGGTGTAAAGAATAGTTTGTTGGAAACCTCCTTCCATTTGCCAACAACAGATTGTGCATCGCATTTTGTGAAGCCAACCATGGCAACAGTAATAGTAAGGGTAAATAAAACTTTTAAAGTAATTACTGAGAAGTTTGAGAATGTCTGTTTCATTTTTTTTAATTTTTATTAGCGAGGAAGCTTTCTTTTAAAAATTTATTCTACAAAAGTAAATATAAAAATATTGCGTGCTAGCAGGTCTTCGCGCGCGGTTTGAGCGCAGTGAGACCTGCCTTTTGCCACGAAACAAAAACAGCGATAAATCATTTTACCATTTTGTTTTTTAGTTAGCACATCAACTATAGAGATTGAACCCAAATCCTGACAGGTAGTTTTTTCTCCTGTCAGGTGTTTGTTTTTTTTATGCACCCACCTCCTGACAGGTAGTTTTTTCTCCTGTCAGGTGTTTGTTTTTTTATTTACACCCAACAGGTGCTGCGCGACCTGTCGGGTGGGGGGTTCACTAAAGTCATGTTATCTTTTTCTGCAGTTGTAACCCCGAAGATTCTATGTTAAGAACCAAGCAGAATTATATTTATTTTTGCTTCTCAAATTTAGAACGACTTTAAGTCAGTTCGCAAGGGTCCGCTAAGGCGGGCTCTTTCTTTTTCTGGGTTTGATAGTTTGGATTGAATACTTCGTCTTTCTTCCATAGGATGTAAATTAGTTCCAACAATTTTCTTTGCACAGCTACTGCTGCTTTCATTTTTATTCCATGCTTGCTCACCAGGCGTACGAATAATGCTTTGTACTGATCGGCTGATCGAATGGCGGCA
>JBBRND010000048.1:0-22509 GCA_038230515.1 Bacteroidia bacterium
ACAAAACACCGACAGCACCTGGCAACAGGTTACCATAAAATACAAGACAGATTATTTTTTAGTGCCGCAGGATACCGTGCCTGCACCTTCGAGCTTACTTTTCTATCCGAACCACGGGCAGATTATTGATACCAACGACAGCTTGCGCAATGATGTTTTCTTTTATACGATCAATCAGTACCCGAAACTTTATTTTCAAAAGGACAGCATTGATTTTGTGTTTGCAAAAGTTGATAATGATACTGCTACAACTGATACGCTTGAGCGGATTGCCATGACTTTTGTAGATGGCGACATACACAAAGCGCCCTACACCGATGTTACACACGATACAGATCAGGTGCTGAATTATTTTCTGGGTCAATGCCCTGCCGGAATAACAGGAGTAACGGGTAGCGAAAAACTTATGTACAGCAAAGTTTATAGTAAAACAGATGTTATCTTTGCTAATAATAATGCAGGAATGAAATTTCAGATTATCATAAATAATGGTGGAGAACCCGGAAAGGTGAAGTTGCACTTTACAGGACATCATTTATTGAGCATTGTAAATAGCTCCGACTTAAAAATTGATGGTGCGCTTGGCTCTTTTACTTACGAGCGCCCATTGGTCTATCAACTTGACGGGATGGGTAACCGAGTTTCTCTTGGGTGGCTTGCTTCTTACAATATTATTGACAGTGCTGATGTAGTGTTTGCACTTGGAGGACCTTATAATGCGTTGTTGCCGCTGGTGTTTGAGTGTGCGAGGGCTGTGTTGCCAACCTCAAATTCCGCTCAAGGAAATTTAGATTGGAGTTCGTGGTGTGGTGGTACTGGAACGGAGGATTTTGTGGATGCTTTAACAGATTATGCTCATAATAAAATTGTCGTTGGGAATGAATTGGGAAATAATTTTCCTTTACAAACCAGTATTACTCCCTTTCAAGGAAGTAATGCCGGAGATGATGATGCTGTAATTGTAAAGTTTAATTATTTGGGTCAAAAAAAATGGGCAACATACGTTGGAGGCTCCGGGGAGGATTTCGGACAAGGTGTGACGATTGATTCTGACCACCATATTTATATTGTTGGGCATACAAGGTCTCAGGATTTCCCTCATCATGATTACAATACGGCTTCTACTTCCGATTTTTATCAAGATCAAATAGCGGGTACTACTTCACCATGGGATGGATTTATTTTTGAGCTTGGGGAAGATGTTGGATTTGGTACCCAAACAGAAATCTGGGGCACTTATTTCGGGGGTGCAGCAGGAAGGGATTGGTTTGAAAAAACAAAGATTGATGGCTCGGACAATTTGTTCATAGTTGGCAATACGAATTCTGTAGATTTTCCTGTTCCCGCTTCTCAACCGGGCGGAGCTTATTTTCAACCATGTGCTGATTATTCTACACTTTCCTGCACAACCGTAAGTGGTTCAACAACGGTTACTACGACTTCAACAGCAGGAATAATAATTGGCAGTTTTGTTATCGGAAATGGCATTCCAACTGGCGCAACTGTTGTAAGTACTGCTGGAACAACATTCGTAATAAGCATTGCTGCTACAGTAAGTGCAACTAGCCCCCTGACATTTTCAGATGGCTATGACGGGGTAATGGTAAAATTCGATTCTGATCATATTCTAAAATGGTCAACATGTTATGGAGGTAACTCCTATGATGCTACCACCAATTTAGATATTGATCAGTCAGGAAATGTATTTGTTATCGGACTTACTCAATCATCTAACTTACCAACTTACGACCCTAATTCCACAAATGATTATTTTGATAACGTTCTAAACGGAAATTCCGATGCGTTTATCCTAAAGTTCAGTAACAATGGTACGAGAGGATATGCGACTTATTATGGTGGAAACGGAGATGAAAGAGGTGGCAGTCAATGGATAGGTCTTCCTTATAATGACTATGGAGGTGTAGGCGGATCCATCATAGTTACTTCTTCCGGTGATTTCTATCTCACAGGATCAACAACCTCTACTGACAATGCATGGTTGCACTCACCGGGTGGCAACACATACTATCAAGGTTCAAATGGCGGAAATAGCGATGTTTGGATTGCGGAATTCAACTCCGGACTGTCCCGTATATGGGGTACTTACTATGGAGGAGATGGCTATGAATTTGGAAATGATATATGCGTTGATAACGCGGGAATAATATATGTTACAGGCACTGCAGCATATCAAAGCACACTAATGCCATTCCCTTCTGCTCCACCAGGAACATATACCCACGCACCATCAGGATTTTTAGATTGTTTTATTACGGCATTTACGAGATGGGGAACTAACATCTGGGGAACTTATTTCGGTGGCTCTTCTAATCTGTTTGTTAATGGGGATAAGGGTGTTTGCATGACTTATGATCAGAGTCCATATTTAAATCAAGTAGTAGTGTATGGGTATACAGAAAGCAATGATTATATTCATGAAGACCCAGGTAATGGTGTTTACATGCAATCAAGTATGTTAGGAGCTTATGATGCTTCATTGACTCGATTTACTACTGATGTATTACACGCAATTTCAATCAACGTGAATGATATTAGCTCAAAAGAAAATTCACTAAGTATATTTCCAAATCCGGCAAATAATGCTTGCGACATTTTGTTTGAAAATAAAGTTGCAGCGCCATTGAGTATAGTGCTATTCAATTTTCTTGGCGAAGAAGTGAAAAAGGTTAATTTAGGAAGACAGATCGGAACAGTACACTATCAATTGGACATTTCCGGTCTTCCGGTCGGCATCTACCAAATTTTAGTTATGGGCAAAGACGAATCTTGGAGTAACAAACTGGCTAAATACTAAATGAGACTATTCATTTGCATTATTTTCCTCTCCGCTATCGGCTGCCAGTGCTATAGTCAAAATTGGCAGTCGCTTGCCGGTGGTCTCGGTATATGGGGTGCTAGAACGATGTATGCAGATTCTAACTATCTATATGTTTCGGGCAATTTTTCAATAGTGGACGGAAAACACTTTAAAGGAATTGCCCGTTGGAATGGCTCTCAATGGGATTCACTAAGTACAGGGGTTAACGGGATGGATACCGTAAACCAGTGGCCTGGAGGATTTATTACTACAATGATTCCGTTCAATAATAAACTCTATGTATGTGGTGGTTTTAACTCATTAGGGCATATTCATGCCGATGGATTTGGAACATGGAACGGTTTATCTTGGGATACAACAGCAATACAGCCGGGAGGAGGAGGGTGTCTCTTTGTAAGTAATAACGAATTATACTTAGGTGGTTCGTTTGATACTTTAGCTGGGATTGCGGCTAACAGCATCATAAAATGGAATGGTACTACATGGCAAAGTTTAGGATTCCCTAACTTCTATCTCTACCCTTTTATTGATACCTATGCATCTATTATGTCTATTTGTGAATATAATGGAAGAATTTATGCAGCGGGAGCTTTTGAATCGTATCCTTTAGGAACAGATACTGTAGGAAACATTCTTTGTTATGATGGCGGCAACTGGACATCTGTAGCTGGTGGCGTGAAGGGCTTTAATGCGGGAATTGGAGATATGGTCGTCTATCATGGAGAACTATATGTAGGAGGGTTATTTTCCAAAGCCGATGGTAATCCAGGAGAAAACATTCAGAAATGGAACGGCACATCATGGAGTGATGTAGGCGGAGGAACAGGAGTTTCAAACGCTAATGTTTTTAAGCTGCTTATATGGCAAGATAAGCTTTATGCAATAGGCATGTTTCAGCAGGCAGGAGGAATTCCCGCAGATGGAATTGCAGTTTGGGATGGAATAAAATGGTGTGGTTTAGGCAGCAACTTCGATAATTCAATTCTTGCAGCAGCAGCTTATCACGATTCTTTATTTGTCGGTGGTGGTTTTAGAACAATTGATGGAGATACAATGAACTTTATTGCAAAATGGACGGGCGGTAATTTTACGGACACGTGCAGTACAATTGGAATCAATGAAAATGAACAGTTGCTCTCCGAATTTTATGTTTATCCTAATCCTACTTCCTCCCACATTACCATCAACTCCTCGATTTCATTTTCTCATTTACTAATTAGAGATGCTATTGGCAGAATTTTAATAACGCAAACACTTCCTGCAAACACAACACACAAAGAGTTATGTATTTCAGAACTTGCAGCGGGGGTTTATTTTGTAACGGTGGAGAGTGAGAGAGGAAGGGTGACGAGGAAGTTGGTGAAGGAGTAACGATGCGTCATGCAAAATGCAATTCCGTGTTGGCAGGTGTTGTTCGTTAGCTTCCTGTAAGGCGTAAAAATAGAAAACCTCTCTTAACTCATGAATCAATACAAAAGCCGGAGCGGCAAACCATCAGGAGTTAACGCATACAGATCAGGTTCGGATTTTATTGTAGTAAAATTTGTGAATGGAGATGTTTATACTTACTCCTACGATACCGCAGGAAGGAAAGCGGTTGAAACAATGAAGCAGTTGGCAAATGCTCAGTTGGGGTTGGCTACTTACATCTCGCAAATTAATCCTGCTTATGAAAAGTAGAAAACTACTTCGGGATGTAACAACTATCAGTATGTGAACGCGTATATTTTTTGGGTTCTTTGTCTTAGCATATTTCTTTTCGTTTTGTTATTTCCCCATTTATAAATTCACTTTTCTAAACTAAAAATAAGATGGAAATCAATCTTGACGGTACTCTCCGGGTTATCAGCGGCAGAGGCATTCACCTGCTTAATTATCCTGCTTGGCTTTTTAATGCCAACACATTAAAAATTGTGGATGGCAATCAACTTGCGTTACAGTTTTGCGAGTACGAGCATCATGAATTTATCGGGCTAAGCATTAAAGAACTCTGGCATGGAGAAGACCTCCAAGACATTCTTGATGATCTTGAAACGAACGTTTATGAGCGAAGCTTTTTCGGCAACTTAAAGCACACAAAGAAAAGCGGAGAAATAGTAATCATGCGCGTACAGGCAACGCGGCTTTTCAACCCCGACAATACCTGGGTAGTGCATCTCGTTCCGAGAAAGGGAGGGTATTAACTGAATCCAAATCCTGACAGGTTTAGTGTAATTTCCTCTCAGGGTATAAAATCAGAGATAAGCATCAAACAATATAAACTATAACCACCATGCTTCAGCATCTCAAAAAATTCTGCATCCTTTCTTTTGCACTGTTTGTTTGAGACCCCACCTCCTGACAGGTTAGCTTAGCTTCCTTTCAGGTGTACCATAAGTAAGACACAAAACAGTACCCACAGACTTTTGCGGAGAGAGCGGGAGGTAAAAAGATATGGGAGTAAAGTTATCCCAAGGAGTTTTGGTGGTTGAGCATGTAAGAGTACCACTCTTTTTCAGCTTCGAAATATTTATTTTCAGCTAGTTGGTCAATGGCTTAAATCCACCCTCTGCGGTTGTGTGTAAAATAATCTGAAAAAATATTTTTTGCTGAATCCGGCAATCTTAATAAGTTTGCTCATAACCAACCAACCAAAAACACCTTGATGAGAAAAAAAGTACTACTCATTGCTGCGGCATTTTCTTTTTTATTTGCCGTAAAATCAGTTGCACAATCCGACTCTACTTCTAAGTTTTCATGGAGCGGATATGTAGATGCTTACTACGCTTATTATACTGACAGCGTAGGAGAGGGCAATTACCAAAAGTTTCCTTCCATTGCTCCACGCAGCAATCAGGTGGGATTGAATACAGCCCAACTTACTTTTCAATATGATGGAGAAAAAGTGCGCGCACTTGCCACGCTTCACGTTGGAGACATTGCCCGATGTGCATGGTCGAACACTTTCAATAACATTATGGAAGCCCATGCGGGGGTTCGGCTCTGCAAAACACTCTGGCTCGATGCAGGACTTTTCAGAACGCATGTTGGAGTTGAGGGATTATTGCCAAGAGAAAATTTTGCAAGCTGCGTTTCCATAAATACTTTTTACGAACCGTATTTCGAAAGTGGCATTCGTTTAAATTACAATCCGAACACAAAGCTTGCTGTCACTCTTTTGCTACTCAATGGGTACAATATGTATGAGGACAACAACGAAAAAAAATCACTCGGAGCGTTGATCACTTATGCATTTAATGATAAGGCAAGTATTGGCTACAGCAATTATACAGGCGATGATACGCCCACACAACCAGACAGCATCAAAACCATTTCGCACCTTCGCATTCACAATTCCTTATTCTTTAACTACCAATACCACAAATTGAAAATACAGATTGGTGGCGATTATGTACTGCAACAAAATTCAGGCATTGACAATTCAAACAATCTTCCTGATTCAACTACGGCAGTTATGACGAGCGGTGTGGTAAGTTTAAAGTTAGCAGCAACTAAATCGTTTGCTGCATACATCAGAGGAGAATATTTTAATGACCCGGAGGGTTTCATGGGTGGAATATTTATTGACAAGCAGGGCCGGTTTACGGGTTACAATCTTACCGGAGCAACGCTGGGCGGTGAATACAAACCAACTGAAAATTCATACGTGCGTCTTGAAGCACGTCAGTTGCAGATGGATATTAATCAGGAAATATTTAATACAAATGGTGTGAAAACCAGTAGCCGTCTGGAAGTGATCTTCAACATCGGAATTTCTTTTTGAAAAATATCAACTACCCAATCCTGAATTTCTAATAACGAATAACAGATAACTTCTTCAATCAATCTAACCAATTAAAACCATTCACTTATGTTCGACACAGGTACAACGGGCTTTATGCTCCTCGCTACAAGTTTAGTCATGCTTATGACTCCCGGTCTCGCTTTCTTCTACGGAGGGCTTGCCGGAAAACGAAACATTCTCGGCATCATGATTCAGAGTTTTGTTTCCATGGGAATTACCACCATTCTCTGGTTCCTCTGCGGATACTCGCTTTGCTTCAGTGGCGATGCCTGCGGAGGCCTTATCGGAAACCTCGACAAGGCATTTATGCAGGGCGTTAATCTCAACACTCCTTTTCCGGGAAATCACAAACTACCTGAATTTGTTTTTATGGCGTATCAAATGATGTTTGCCATCATTACACCTGCGCTTATCACAGGTGCGTTTGTAAATCGCGTTACGTTTAAATCGTATTTAATTTTCCTTGTGCTGTGGCAACTGCTCGTGTATTATCCGTTCGCGCACATGGTGTGGGGTGGTGGTTTACTTGCACAATGGGGTGTGCTCGATTTTGCAGGAGGCATTGTAGTTCATGCTATCGCAGGGTTTGCAGCACTTGCATCAGTAATTTATGTGGGGCATCGGAGAGACAAGCAATCTCCGCCTAACAGCATTCCACTCATCGCCATTGGTACCGGTTTGCTGTGGTTCGGCTGGTATGGATTTAACGCAGGTAGCGCGCTTGATGTAAATGCTGTTACCGGTCTTGCGTTTTTAAATACAGATGTTGCTGCATCGTTCGCTGCAATCACATGGCTCATTATTGAATGGAAGTCAACCGGAAAACCTAAGTTTGTAGGATTACTTACAGGTGCGGTGGCGGGACTCGCTACCATTACTCCAGCAGCAGGGTATGTATCGTTACCTTCAGCAGTATTTATCGGCATCGCATCGGGCATTGTTTGTTACCTCGCAGTGAATCTGAAAAATAAAATGAAGTGGGATGATGCTCTTGATGTTTGGGGTGTGCATGGAATTGGCGGTTGTCTGGGTACGATCCTGCTCGGTGTGTTTGCATCGAAAGCAATGAACAGCGCAGGTACTGACGGACTGATGAGTGGCGGCACAACATTTTTTATGCATCAGTGTGTTGCTGTTATCGGTGCATCAATTTATGCATTCGTGTTTACGTATGTTATGTTGATGCTTATTAATAAAGTTACAAAAGTAAAAGTAGCAGAAGCCGATGAAGATGCAGGACTCGATCATTCGCTGCATGGCGAAAAGGCATACGATGAAGGAACGCTGTAATTTGTTGCAGAGATTCTAAGCAGGATGCTGAAGAATAAATAAAAAAATCCCGACTCTTTGAACTTAGAGTCGGGATTTTTTTAATTGCTCTGATTGTGTGATTGCAAAACTGTAAATGCTCTTGCACTTTTAGCAAGTATGAATCATGTATATTTGGAAACCTTTTTACTCTATGTTCCGACTGAGTTGCGTTTTCATTTTTATGTTTCTTCTCACGGGAAAATTATTTTCTCAAACCCTGAGCGGAACTATTACCGATGCTAAAACAAATGAAACCGTTATCGGTGCTACCGTTTTATTAAAAGGAACGAGTACCGGAACCGTTACTGATGTTGATGGAAAATTTTCGCTGAACGTTTCTCAACCACTGCCTTTCTCCATCGTAATTTCCATTGTGGGTTATCAGAAGCAGGAAATAGAAGTGAAGCAGCTTGATAAACCTGTTATCGTAAAATTAAAATCATCGGAAGTGCAGTTGAAGAATGTAGAAGTGGTTGGCAGCCGCATTTCAGAAAAACAAAAGGAAGCACCGCTCACTGTAGAAAGCATGGACATGATTGCAATAAAAGAATGTCCGCAGTCTTCTTTTTATGAAGCGCTTGGTTCGCTCAAGGGTGTTGATCTTACTTCTGCTTCGCTTGGATTTACAATCATCAACACGCGCGGCTTCAACAGCACATCGCCTGTTCGTTCGCTTCAACTGATAGACGGTGTGGACAATCAATCGCCCGGATTAAATTTTTCGCTCGGCAATTTTCTTGGCAGCCCCGATCTTGATGTGATGAAGGTGGACATGATTGCGGGAGCGAGTACAGCTTATTTCGGTCCGGGTGCATTCAATGGAGTTATCAGTATGACTACGCGCAGCCCTTTTGTGAAACCCGGTCTGGAGGTGATGTTTAAAGTGGGAGAGCGGAATTTGTACGAACAGTCAATTCGCGCTGCTGAGGTTTATAAAAATAAAAAAGGGCGCGAGGTGCTTGGCATCAAGTTCAACTTGTACTATATGAAAGCTCTTGATTGGGAAGCAACCAATGATGACGCAACTCCGCAATCGAAAAACGATAAAAATAATCCGGGTGGTTATGATGCAGTGAACAGGTATGGCGATGAATATTTTTCGGGAAATGATTTTTCTTCAGTGCCTATCTCCTACCCCGGGCTTGGTACGTGGTATCGAAGCGGGTATTGGGAAAAGGACATTGTAGATTACAATACTCAAAATCTTAAACTCGGTTCGGCCATTCATTACAAGATTACTCCTGATGTTGAACTGATACTTGCCTCCAATTTCGGAACAGGCACCACTGTTTACCAAGGCGACAACCGCTATAGTTTGAAAGATATTTCTTTTTATCAGAACAGGGTGGAGATACGCAAGCAGGATAAATTTTTTATCCGCGCTTATTCAACCAATGAAGATGCCGGAAAATCGTATGATGCATTCTTCACTGCCTTGCTTCTTCAGCGGGAGTCAAAGAGCGATGCAGACTGGGCGCAGGATTACAACAAATACTGGCGGCTGAAATACACGAATGAAATAACACACTTTCCCGGCTATCCGCAGCAGGGCGATTATGCCACGTTTGCTGATTACAAAAACGCAATCAACCCGTTTCTTCTCGAACATTATTATGATTCGCTCATAACGTTTCATGATGCTGCGCGCGCCTGGGCAGACGGCATTGGCTACACTCCTGAGAATCATTCCTTCTTTCAGCCGGGCACCGCTGCATTCGATACGGCTTTTGCTTCGATTACTTCGCGCACTTCTTATGCGCAGGGCGGTTCACGATTTTTCGACAAGTCGGCTTTATATAATGTATCAGGCGAGTACAAATTCACTCCGAAAATTTCTGACATCATCATTGGCGCAAGTTACCGGTTGTATGCACCAAACACAGAGGGAACCATTTTCAGCGATACAGGAAGTGTGAAGATTAAGGACTCTGAGTATGGAATTTACGCTGGGCTTGAAAAAAAGATAATCAGGGAAAAAATAAAACTCAACGTGACAGGGCGCCTTGATAAAAATCAAAACTTCAAGTATCTTTTTTCTCCGGCTTTGTCACTGGTGTATTCGTTCAGTCCGCAACAGATTTTCCGTGCTTCGTTTTCTTCTGCCATCCGCAATCCTACACTCAGCGATCAGTATTTGTTTTACAACGTTGGCAGAGCAACCTTAAAAGGAAATCTTTCGGGGTTTGATTCACTCGTGAGCATTCCCTCTCTTTTGAATTTTTTCAACTCTCAGAATTTTGACACCCTTCAATACTTCAACCTGCCTCCTCTTAAACCGGAAGAAGTAAAAACGATTGAGGCAGGATACCGCGGCACATTGTTCAAAAATATTTTTGTGGATGTGGCTGCTTACTACAGTTGGTACAAACATTTTATCGGCTACAAATTAGGTGCTGACATTACTGAGTTACCTCAGTATGCAGAAGTGTATGTCAACAATGTATATCGGGTAGCTACCAATGCTGTAGATGAAGTAACAACCCGCGGCATTTCTATCGGCTTGAATTATTATTTCAGAAATTATTACATGCTCACAGGAAACTATTCTTACAACGTGCTTGACCGTGGTGGCAGCACCGATCCACTTATTCCTGCTTTCAACACTCCGCAAAATAAATACAACCTCGGCCTAAGTGCACGTGATCTGAAAAACTTCGGCTTCAACTTCAATTTTAAATGGGTGCAAGGTTTCGATTACGAGGGTTCACCACAGTTCACAGGCAACGTGCCCTCTTACAATACCGTGGATGCGCAGGTAAATTACAAAGTAACAAGCATAAATTCTACTCTTAAACTTGGTGCATCCAATTTGCTGAACAATAAAAAATTTACTGTGTATGGTGGTCCGCGAGTGGGGCGCATGGCTTACTTCAGCATCACCGTTGATCTTACTAAATAATTTTATTGATTTATCCTCTTCTGCTTTTCTCAACTCTGAGCAACTTGACTTTGCGGACTAAATGAATAACGGGTTATTTTTTTTAAAACTACTTGACTCATGTCAATCAATTTACTTTCCTTTGTTTCAAATAATATTTAA
This sequence comes from Bacteroidia bacterium, assembly GCA_038230515.1. Lineage (GTDB taxonomy): Bacteria > Bacteroidota > Bacteroidia > AKYH767-A > 2013-40CM-41-45 > JAPLDB01. The sequence goes on from JBBRND010000048.1 coordinate 10,975, forward strand.
ACTCAAATTCAACTTCGATGAAAAAAATTCTACAAACTATTGCAGCGTGTTCTGCGCTTCTGATCTCGGCAAACAGCTTTGGTCAGCGTTACGTTACAGAAGTATTTTCTTCTGTTGATTCCACACAAAACATTGTGTACGGATCTAACTATACCTTTCTTTCTGGAGCACCAACGCTTCAACCGCTTGTGTTCGATCTTTACAAACCATCGGGCGATATGGCAACCAACCGCCCGCTGGTGATCATGATTCACACCGGAAGCTTTCTGCCGGCTATCATCAATCAAACTCCTACAGGCAGCATGAGAGACAGTGCTACTTCTGAAATGTGCAGACGTTTTGCACGAAGAGGGTATGTAGTTGCTTCGATGGATTACCGTGCAGGTTGGAATCCTATTGCAACGGATCAGGACATTCGCACCGGAACATTGCTTCAGGCAGTAGGCCGTGCTGTTCAGGATGCGCGTGCATGCATTCGGTATTTCAAAAAGGATATAGCAACAAACGGAAACTCGTATGGTATTGATTCAACAAAAATCATTCTCGGTGGGCAAGGATCCGGTGGATATGTTGCTTTAGCATCCACTACTATTCATGATACTTTACAAGCATGGTTGCCGAAATTTATTTCTGCTTCAAATAATCCATCTTATGGATTTGTTCAGGGTGCTTCTTACTGGCTTTCTTTTATCTGGGGCGATTTTGATGGCAATGGTGGCAATCCCGCATACAACAATGCGAATAACAGCGTTGGGTACACCAGCAATGTGGCAATGATGTTTAATCTTGGTGGTGCAATGGGAGATAGTTCATGGCTTCATGCAGGCGATGCACCGATGCTTGCATTTCATGTTGTGGGCGATCCGTTTGCTCCGTATGATACAGGTACAGTAGTGGTGCCGACAACGGGCGATCCTGTAGTTGATGTGGCAGGAAGTCATGTTGTGATGAGAAAGGCAACAGCATTCGGAAATAATGATGGCTTTAATACATTTAATTACAACGATGCATTTACTGCGCGGGCTAACCAGATAAATGATGGGTATGATGGTTTGTTTCCCTTCTACACAAGTCCTTCTTCGCAGGCAGGACCGTGGGAGTGGTTTGATTCTACAACTACTGTACAGTATGCAATTGCTTATGGTTTGGGCTCTGCAACAGGCACAACTATTTATGAAGGCGGACTTCAAACAAATCCTGATATGAGCAAGGCAAAAGGAATGGCTTACATTGATACCATTATGGGTTATGCCTGCCCCCGCATTTCGAAACAACTTGGCTTGGGAGTAGGAGTAAATGATCTTGATCCGTTGCAGCATGCTGTTTCTATCTATCCTAATCCGGCTACTTCATCAGCATCGCTAAAACTGGAGAACGGAATTAATGAATCGAGTGTGATCATTACCATATCCGATGTTTCCGGTCGCAATGTGGAAACTATGCAGTGGAATGTATCGCAATCAAAAATTATGAATATTGATCTCAAAAAATACTCGAAAGGAATTTATGTAATCAATGCTGTGGGCAAATCGTTCAGCAGCAAACAGAAGCTGGTTATTCAATAACCAATTTCGATTTTTCAATACAGGAGAGGCGCTTTACCAGCGCCTCTCTTTTTTTTGCTTCAAAAATGTGCGGGAACAATGGCAGTTGATTTTTTAGCCAATGCAAAGAAGAAAGCTGCCTGTATTAAATTTTTTCGGATAAAAAAGGGTGCTGACACCCTATTTTGCGGATTGAGAAAAAAATATAAGAATCTTACAGTTTTTATATTGCGGTTCGATAACTGAGGGTATTATTGAAGGGAAAATGGATTGATAATTTGGTAATTAGTTGTGTGTCAAAACGATTGCGCTTGTTTCCGAGACCTCCGCACACCTCGCCAACACGACCGCACACGATGCCGGGGCTTCCGCACACCTCGCCAACGCGACCGCACACGATGCCGGAGGGTCCGCACGCCTCGCCAACGCGACCGCACACGATGCCGGAGCGTCCGAACACCTCGCCAACGCGACCGCACACCTTGCCGGGGCATCCGCACACCTCGCCAAGGGGACCGCACTTGCTGACGGGCAACCTGCACTTAATTAATTTGAGATCTAGTTTATTTAAACGGGAACAGCGATGGGTGAAATAAAAAAAGTGCTGTAAGACAAGGCAAGCTTACAGCACTTTAGTTCTCTTAAAAATGATTCACCTGCGAAAAAGGGTAAAAAGGAAGAGAGGTTATAGCAGTAAGTGCCACTTAGGGGGCAAAAAGTTGCACGGAAGTGAAAATATTTTATCCAGAGGATTTAAACCCCTGCAAATCAGCACAATTTCTTGGCACCAATTAGACGAATTGCACTAAAGAAGAAGTATGAAATTTTTTTACTTTAGAATTCGTGAGGAGGGAAGTCCTGAAGAATCAGAATGCAGACGCTGAGTGCAACGCCTAAAAGGTTGCAACTCTAAATGTGAGTGCGGAAGTAAATTTATTTAGAAGCTTTAATAAAATATGAGGAACCTCGGAGGGGTTTAAAGGCAAAAATTCGTTGTGTTTATTTTTTGTCACTTTTTTTTAGAAAAAAAGTAACCCAAAAAATCGTGCGTTGCATAGGCAATTTCCGCTGGCGCGGGAAGCGCTGCGCGGAACCGCGGTTTGAAATCACTCTCCTGCGCATGCTTTCGCTTCGTGCTTTCAACCGCTATTGCTTTGCATCGCTCTGTTGCTGCTTTGCAGCAATTGGATGGGCGACTAATAGAGTGATGAGGGGTTATGTTTCACAAATGTCGGGTCTCGCAGCCGCACGAAAATTCTTCGTTCGAAGACACGACAGCAATGAAGATTGGATAAGTGTCAGGAGGCAATGCTCAAAAGTTTACGCACAACTCCTTGCGCGGGAAGAGTTCAGTAAAACCGAAGATCAATCGTTTCAGGATTGTATTTAGGACGTATGCTTAGCACCGGTATTGATGAATGGTTTGTAATCTGCTGAGCAAAAGGACCTGTAAAGTATTCTGAAATATCCATCTTGTCCATGTCTGCCATGGAGATAATAAGATCAGCGTTTATAGATTGTGCATGTTTCAATACCACATCTCCCACGTAAACGCTTGAAATAATTTCTGTGCTGCAGGTTACATTATTTTTTTCTGCAAGCATTTTTATTTGTTCCGCTTCAAGCTCAATTTTCTTTTTATGTGCATCATCAAATTCAGTATCCACACCGAGTACATGCAACTGTGAAGAAAATAAAATGCTCAGATCAATGGCGTAGCTTACCTTTTCGCGGCTGTGCGGCTTGTCTCTGAATGGTATTAATATATTTTTGAATTGAGGTTCTTTGTTTTTATATTGAACAGAAAGAACAGGGCATTCTGAATCCCTTATAACTTTAAACGTATTGCTGCCTACAAAAAATTCGCGAAAGCCGGTAACGCCATGGGTGCCCATTACAATCATGCTTACATTATTTTTTTTTGCAGTGCTCAAAATCTCCGTGGTAATGGAGCCGCTCTCGGTTGAATAAGACACCTTGCCTACACCGGCTATTTTTATTTTCTCCGCATACAATTTCAGTTTCTTATTGCTTTCAATAATAACTTCGGTTTCGTAATCCTTTAATAAAGTGAAGGAAGAGGGAGCCGGAGAAAAACCCCCTGCTTCATAATCGAGGTATAGGCCATTGATTACGTGGAGTAAAATAATTTCGGCACCGGTGGCTTGGGCAAATTTAATCCCATAGTCAAGGGCTTTGAGAGATGTTTCTGAGAAGTCAAGCGGAACAAGGATTTTTTTAATTTGGTAGAACTTCATTTTTGAAGATTTTTTTAAGAACTGATTTCCTGCACCTGCCGGTTAGTACTAGATATAAAAAAACATACCAATGCTTACTCCTAACTATTATGTAGCAGGTGCTGCGCGACTTGCCGGGTGGTGTTTGCATCGCTCTGTTACTGCTTTGCAGCAATTGGATTAGCTGCTAACAGAGTGATGAGGGGTTATGTTTCACAAATGTCGGGTCTCGCAGTTGCAGGAAAATTCTTCGTTCGAAGACACGACAGCAATGAAAATATTTTTACAATGTGAAAATTTCTTACAGAATTTTTATTCGTTCTAACTGTAAAGTGAATCGTTCTAAGTGCAGATACGTTCGTTCTAAGGACAGATTGGCAAGTTCTAAGGACAGATTGGCAAGTTCTAAGGACAGATTGGCAAGTTCTAAGGCCAAAAAGGTTCGTTCTAAAGGGAGATTGGTTCGTTCTAAGTATAGATTGGTTCGTTCTAAAGGGAGATTGGTTCGTTCTAAAGGGAGATTGGTTCGTTCTAAAGGGAGATTGGTTCGTTCTAAAGGGAGATTGGTTTGTTCTAAAGGGAGATAGAAGATTTCTATTTAGAGAAAGGGGAGTTGGAAGGGGAGATGGAAAGAAGTGAAAGAGGAAAAAGGGATTGAGCTAATTGCGGGGATTGTGGCTAAGAGAAGTATGAGAAAAACTTTTTTACTTTTACCATTCGTCAGGACGGAAGTCCTGACGGCACAGAAATGACAAAAGCATTTGTCAGCGGGAAGCCAAAGCCAAAAAAGAAGAAAGCGAAAAAATGAAACAGCACATTAAAAGAGTTTTATTAATTGCGGCATCTATTACTGCTATTTTTGAGATTGGATCTTATCTATACTTTAGAAGCAAAGCAATTGATATACCGCCAACCCTTAAGGAAATATTTATAGTTTTTTTAGTGTATTGTGTATATTCCTTTATTGGTTACCTAATTTTTATGGGAATCCGATGGGTAATTAAGGATATGCAGACATTGCCAAAAAAATAAATATCAAACTCGTAGAAGATTATTTAATCTCCCTTTGCTGTAACACGTATATAGTCACTATTTTTTTTTTGAAATTAATTTAATATCGAACAATGTTTTTTCAATCTCTGAGTTCTCGGCCAACCTCTTCCGTCCTGCCACTATATTAACTCGTCAGGACGGAAGTCCTGACGGAACGAAACGATGAAAAGGGGAGTGACTAAACTAAACCCGATTGAAGTGGAAAGCCCGCGCGGAAGTGGCGCATTAAAGAGAGGGGTGCCGAAACAAGTTCGGCATGACAGCTACAGGGTGAGGCGCGGCTTGAAGTGGAAAGCGGGAAGAGAGGGAAATTGAAATGAGGGAGTATCTTTTGCAAACACACCCCTAAATCCCCTCTCGCTTACGCTCATGCTTTTTCGCAGAGGGGGACTTGAGCAGCCGATTACACCAGCACCGTTTCGCCTACCTGTTGGCGCACTGCGTTTTTAATTGCTTCGGCATCGAAGTGGCATTCGTTCCAGAGTTCTTTTTGTTCGCCATGTTCGATGAAGCGGTCGGGTATGCCGAGGCGGGTGATGGATGCTGAGATGTTGTTGTCTATCATGAACTCGGCTACTGCGCTGCCGAAGCCGCCCATGATGCAGGCATCTTCGACCGTGATTATTTTTTTGAAGCGTGAAAAAATTTCGTGAAGCAGTGCGGTGTCGAGTGGCTTTACAAAACGCATGTCGAAATGTGCGGGGAAGAATTGTTCTTTCTTTAAATCATCGCAAGCTGTTACTGCAAAATTTCCGGGATGCCCGATGGTGAGTATTGCGATTTCTTCTCCATCGCGTACCATGCGCCCCTTGCCGATTTCGAGTTTCTTCATTGGTTTTTTCCAGTCAACCATAACGCCATTGCCGCGCGGGTAGCGTATGCTGAAGGGAGATTTTGTTTCGGGAAGTTGAGCGGTGTACATGAGGTTGCGCAACTCTTCTTCATTCATTGGTGCGCTCACAATCATGTTTGGTATGCAGCGGAAGTAGGCATAGTCGAATGCTCCGTGGTGTGTGGCGCCATCGGCACCGGCAAGTCCTCCGCGGTCGAGACAAAATATTACGTGGAGGTTTTGCAGCGCGACATCGTGTATTACCTGATCGTACGCGCGCTGCATAAAAGATGAGTAGATGTTGCAGAATGGTATCATGCCTTGTGTGGCAAGTCCTGCACTGAAGGTAACTGCATGTTGTTCGGCTATGCCTACATCAAAAGCACGATCGGGCATTGCCTTCATCATGATGTTGAGCGAGCAGCCGCTTGGCATTGCTGGCGTGATGCCTACGATCTTCGGATTTTTTTCTGCGAGTTCTACAATGGTGTGTCCGAATACGTCCTGGTATTTAGGCGGTGCAGGTGTATTGTTTGTTGGCTTATGAATTTCTCCGCTGATCTTATCGAACAGCCCGGGTGCATGCCACTTGGTTTGATCTTTCTCGGCATTGGCATATCCTTTTCCTTTTACGGTGAGGGCATGTAATATTTTAGGACCGGGAATATCTTTGAGATCCTGCAGCACTTTTACCATGCGGTTTACATCGTGTCCGTCAACAGGTCCGAAATAACGGAAGCGCAATGATTCGAAAAGATTGCTTTGCTTGAGGAGTGTTGTCTTTACTGCGTTTTCAATTTTAGATGCGATGTCCTGCGCATTGGGTCCGAACTTGGAAATTTTTCCGAGGAGTTTCCACACTTCGTCTTTCACTTTATTATACGTGTGCGAAGTGCTCATGTCAGTAAGGTATTCTTTGAGCGCGCCTACATTAGGATCAATGCTCATGCAGTTGTCGTTGAGGATGACGAGTAGGTTGGAGTTCTCCACGCCTGCATGGTTGAGTGCTTCGAAGGCGAGACCTGCAGTCATGGCTCCATCGCCAATCACCGCAATGTGCTGGCGTTCTTTTTCTCCTTTGAGTCGTGATGCTACTGCCATTCCCAGTGCAGCACTTATAGATGTTGATGAGTGACCAACGCCAAAGGTGTCGTACTCGCTTTCACTTCTTTTCGGAAATCCGCTGATGCCTTTGTAAATTCTGTTGGTATGAAAAAGATCTCTGCGGCCGGTGAGGATTTTATGTCCGTAGGCCTGGTGACCAACGTCCCACACCAATTGATCGTAGGGTGTGTTGAAGACATAGTGCAGAGCCACGGTCATTTCCACCGTTCCGAGCGATGCACCGAAGTGTCCGCCATTAACGGAGACAATGTCTATGATATAATCGCGCAACTGCTTGCTTACTTCTTTGAGTTGATCCTCAGGAAGTGAGCGCAAATCAGCAGGAAGGTTGATTTTAGCAAGGAGGGAGCCGGGTTCTACTTTATTCATCGCTTACGGTGCAAAGATAAACTAATCGTGAACACCGTTCAAGTTACGCGTTGATGGAGGGAAACGGATTGAGAGGGGAAATTATTTTAGAGGATATATCTGCCACTAATTCCACTAATTGGCACGAATTAAATTAGTGAAGATCGGTGCAATTGGTGGCTACTCTTTCATTTCTTCTTTCTCCTATCTTTGCGTCCCCTCAATAAAAAATCTTAAACTTTAAACTTCAAACTGATATGGAACAAACATTAGAATTTGTAAAGAAGAACGAAAACCGTTTTCTCGAAGAACTTTTTGAATTGCTGCGCATACCAAGTGTAAGTGCAGACAGTAAGAACAAGCCCGATGTTGCGCGTGCTGCCGAGTTTATAAAATCAAGCTTGGAAAAAGCAGGCGCAGAGAACGTAGAGATTTGTCCCACGTCAGGACATCCCATTGTGTATGGCGATAAAATAATTGATGCGAAACTTCCGACTGTTATTGTGTACGGACATTATGATGTTCAGCCTGCTGATCCTGTAAGCCTGTGGACAACTCCTCCGTTCGAACCGCAGGTCCGTGATGGAAAAATTTATGCACGAGGAAGTTGTGATGACAAGGGACAGGTGTTCATGCACATCAAAGCATTCGAGAGTATGATGAAAACAAATACACTTCCATGCAACGTTCGTTTTATGATTGAAGGAGAAGAAGAAGTGGGTTCATCAAATCTCGGTGCGTGGGTACGCGAAAATAAAAACAGGTTAAAAGGAGATGTGATTTTAATTTCTGATACTTCTATTGTTGCAAATGATATTCCAAGCATTGAATCCGGTTTGCGCGGATTGAGTTATGTGCAGGTAGAAGTCACCGGACCGAACCGCGATCTTCACTCAGGTGTTTACGGTGGTGCTGTTGCAAACCCGATTCAGATTCTTTGCGACATGATTGCGTCCATGAAGGATAAGGACAATCACATTACCATCCCGGGTTTTTATGATGATGTACTTGAGTTGACAAAAGAAGAACGAGCAGAGTTAAATAAAACTCCTTTCAGTCTTGAAGATTACAAAAAAGATTTAGCTGTAGAAGATGTGCGTGGAGAAACAGGATATACTACACTGGAACGCACAGGCATTCGTCCAACGTTTGAGTTGAACGGAATCTGGGGCGGATACACTGGCGAAGGTTCAAAGACAGTTCTTCCGTCACAGGCATTTGCAAAGATCAGCATGCGGTTGGTGCCGAATCAAACTACGGATAAGATCACGGAACTTTTCACAAAACATTTTACAGCAATTGCACCAAAGGGAGTGAAAGTAACAGTTACTCCTCATCATGGTGGCGAACCTGTTGTTACTCCAACAGATTCAGTTGCGTTCAAAGCTGCAAGTAAAGCGATGGAAAAAACATTCGGTAAGAAACCGATTCCAACACGCGGTGGAGGCAGCATTCCAATCGTTGCACTTTTCGAAAAAGAACTCGGACTGAAATCTGTGCTGATGGGTTTTGGATTGGACAGCGACCTTATTCACTCTCCGAATGAGCACTACGGGATTTTCAATTTCATGAAAGGGATTGAGACTATACCGTTGTTCTTTCAATATTATACGGAGATGAGTAATGAAAAATAGAATAAATTGTTTATAAAAACAGAAGAGGTTGTTTCAAAAATAAATTTTTGAAACAACCTCTTCTATTTCAAATCTGAATTCCACAATCAGGGAAATCATCATTCTACAGTTGTCCTGCCAGGGCTCGAACCTGGACTTTCTTGAATCAAAATCAAGCGTGTTGCCAGTTACACCACAGGACAATTTTGGGGACGGCAAAAGTAGCAGAAAGTTTTATTCGAACAAGAAGTAAGAAAGATATTCGATTCTAAATGTGAGATAACAGAAGGGAGAATTCAATTATCTTCTTTCAGCCGCATGTGTTATTTTTCAGCAACAACAAAAATATCCCAGCAATCATCGAGATTATTTTTCTGAAGAAAGAAGTCTTTTGTAGAGATATCAGAAGTTTGTGAAATCTGTTCTTTTAACTTGTTACGCATCAAACTCGTAATCCAATTGTAGGGTACGAAAAGAATTTTTGCAGGAAGGATTTTGTGAAGACCCAGAATATCAAACTTTAAAATCATGCGTACGAATTTCCCGTTCTCCTCGTAATATTTGCGCACTCTTTCGTTCGCGTTCAACCCAAGTAATTCAAATTGATTGGTGAATAGAGATACCTCCTTGTTCATTTCATCAAAGGTGTACTCATGAATATGAAACGGATTGCGCGCAAGCGAGCGTTTAATATTCGGAGTTGTAATGAGTACTTTCCCTCCCGGCTTTACAACCCGCAAACATTCTTTAGTAAATTCTTTTCGCAAATGAATATGCTCGATAAATTGAAAGGAAGTAACCACATCAAATGAGTTATCAGGAAACGGAAGCGGTGGAATGCTTCCCTGAACAAAACTGATGTTCTTTATGGATGCGTATTCCTTTTTGTTATTCTCAATTGTTTCAGCATCGTAATCAATGCCCGTAATTTCGTTTGCGTGTTGCGCCATGTAAGCAGCGCCATATCCTAAGCCACAGCCTGTGTCAAGAACTTTTTTCCCGGTTATTATCGGAATGCACCATTCGTAAGCGTACTGACAGCGTTGGTAGATTACATTGTTGGCTTCATCCTTTAGTGCGCGTTCGTGAGAACTCATACAGATTTTTTTTTAAGAAGAAGATGCAAATGTATAAAAACAAAAAAGCGAAGAAGCATTCGATTCTTTTCTCTGCAAAAAAATACAATGGCCAACGTTTACGTTAATGACCCAATCTTTACTTTAGCGGCAAAATCATTTTAAGATTTATTTAACCCGATGCATGTTTCAAAATTAAAAACCGATTGGGTGGTAAATACGTTCTTATTTCAAAATAAAAAATTATGAAACTACTTATCGTAACTCTGTCCGCTTTTTCGATAGCATTATTTGCCTGCGCTCAGGCACCTACAAAAACTAAAGATCAAAATCAACCTGCAATGAATAAATATGAAGTTGTAAAAACTGATGCCGAATGGAAAAAGACCCTTACACCTGAACAATATGAAGTGACCCGTAACCACGGAACGGAGAGCGCATTCAGCGGTGCGTATTGGGATAATCATGAAAAAGGAATGTATAAATGTATTTGCTGTGGAAATCCTCTTTTTATTTCTGATAATAAATTTGAATCGGGTACCGGCTGGCCCAGTTTCTATAAGCCGCTTGAAAAAAATAATGTGAGCGAAACAAAAGATGAAACCTACGGAATGACTCGTGTTGAAGTGCATTGTAACCGATGCGGTGCACACCTCGGCCATGTTTTTGACGATGGACCCAAACCAACAGGTTTACGTTATTGCATCAACTCAGCTTCGCTTACGTTTGAGAAAAAGTAGTTTTTGAGATCGTTTCAAGGTTCGTTTCAAAACCATTTTTCGGACTCAACCCGAACATCCTTCCCTCCTTTTTATAAGCTCTGAGATAAACCATTCTGTTTTTTAAGGAAAATCAGCACTCCAAAAGGTTTTGCGAATGCCTGCGGAATAAAACCGCAAGGTGGTAAGTCAAAACCGCGAGGTTGCGGGATAAAACCGCACGGTGATACCAAAAAATCGTGGAGCTATGAGATAAAACCGCACGGTGATACCACAAAACCGTGGGGTTATGAGATAAAACCGCGCGGTGAAACAGTAAAACCGTGGGGTTATGGGATAAAACCGCGCGGTGAAACAGTAAAACCGTGGGGTTACGGGATAAAACCGCGCGGTGATGCCGCAAAACCGCAGGGTGATAATAAAAACCTTGTTTTTATTAAAGAAACGCAATAGACAGGAAGTCCATAGTACCTGGATTTCTTCAAACAACTAAAAGGGGCTATCCGATTTCCGGATAGCCCCTTTCAGCTTATTAGTTGTTGAATGATACTTTACTCAACAGTTACCTTCAAGAGTTGCATTTGCTCGCCTGCACTCTCCATGCGGATAAGGTACATTCCCTTTGCCACATTGGTGAGATCAAGTTCATGCATATTGATGCCTTCGGTTGCGGTTATTTCATTGCTGATAATAACCCTGCCTACTACATCAATCACACTAATCTGATACTTCGCTGAGTTCGAAGACTCAAACCTCAGCGTAGTTTTGCCGTTTGTCGGATTCGGATACAATGTTGCATTACCTGATCCTATCGTAGCATCCACCTGTGCCTGACGGCAAGTTGTTACTACAGGATAGGTGCGTGTACCACTTACTCCGCAATCATTCGAAGCAGTCACGTTTACTGTTCCCCCTGTCGATCCCCATTGTACAATTATATTAAGCCCACCTTGACCTCCTATAATAGATGAACCCGCAGGTACTACCC
>JBBRND010000049.1:0-22101 GCA_038230515.1 Bacteroidia bacterium
CATCTGGAACATGGTTATTAAAAAAGTGGCTTACCTCAATCCCGAAACTTATCTCTTTCACGCACAAAAAAGAAAACTTGCCGCACTTAGAAATATCAATAAACAAATCCATAAATTCGCATTGACTAATGAGGAACTCAACTTTGCAACTACTTGATTTTGATGTAACAGAGTTTGCGTTAGTCAGAATGCTTTGGGACACTGCAAACATCAAACTTACTACCATAAAATGAAAAGTTTAAAAACACTATTACTTCTTCTACTGACAACAAGCAACATCTTCCTTTTGCATGGACAGGCATTTCACAACTTGGATTTTGAACAATCATGTGATTCATCCAAAACAGGTTTATGTTATTGGGACTTGTCGTGGGGAGGGAAAGGTGCTTGTGTTCCTGAAAGTTTCGGGAAAAATAAATGCTTATTAATCACTGGCAGAGTAGATGGTGCGGTTGGGTTTGTTGAACAATCTTTAACTCTAAATAAATATTCGGGTCTTCAAATAATTCAGCTATCAGTTAAAATCAGTTCTGACAGTGTACAGGGAAGAGGTGCGGGAATGAATTTAGGGATTTATGATATTAATAACAATTTGTTGCTAAATAAAGATATGGGTTATGCTTCTTTAAGTTGGGTAAAAGGAACTACATCATGGAAGGAATATACTTTTTCAGCAGTATGCCCTAAAGGTACTGCTAAAATTAAAATAGGAGCAATTCTTTATGGAAAAGGAAAAGCACACTTTGACGACTTTAAAGTTTTGCTTTCTCCTATTGAAGGAAGAAAGCCAAGTGCAATAGCTGTAAAATATATTTCAGCAGCAAGTGATACAATTGCAAAACACTCTTTAGTAAAGGACTCCATAAACATAAACGCACTTAAATCCGTTGCCCTGCAAATAGCAGGACAAGCAAAAAATTATTCCGACTGTTACACCGCTGTTGAATATTTGATTAACTCTTTAAGAAATTATGGCGACTATCATTCATTTTTAATGAAACGCGATGAGGTAATTAATTGGAAAAATGATACCTCCGCAAGTGCAAATATTGTTTATCCACAAAGTAAAATAATTGATGGTTGCGGATATATTTCGGTCCCTCATTTCCCAGGAGGTAATGCTAAATTAATGCTTGGGTATGCGGATACAATTCAAGCAGAAATAAAAAAACTTGATAAGTCAGGAATAAAAGGTTGGATAATTGATTTAAGAGAAAACACAGGAGGAAATATGGAACCCATGATTGCAGGATTAGGTCCGCTTTTCAGTTCTGATAAATTAGGTTCATTAATAGATATAAATAATAAACCAGACAGTTGGTATTATAAAGATGGGAGATATTTTGGTGATGGATATGAAGGATGGAGTGTTTCCAACCCGGTCATACTAACATCTAAACTACCTATTGCTGTTTTAACAAGTAATCAAACAGGCAGTTCAGGTGAAATTCTAGCTATATCATTTATCGGCAATGCCAACACAAAATCTTTTGGGCAGCCGACATGGGGGTTGACTACAGGAAATGGAAGCTTTGATTTAATGGACGGAGCAAGAATGATGTTAGCTTCAACTATAATGGCTGACAGAAATGGAAAACTTTATCACGGCAGAATAGACCCAAATGAAATGATAGAGCAAAGTAGTGACAACAAAGATGACATGGGAATTAAGACAGCCATTAATTGGATAGTAAGTAAACACTAACGTGAAACAGGGCAATTTTATGGCGAGAGTAGCACGAATGCACAACAGAAAAATAAATGCAAATTCCCGTGCTGTCAGTTCTTCGCGCAATGGTTTTTGGGGTAGAGAACTGGCATGAGAACATCAGATGAATCACACACCGGCACTAGCACAACAACTGGCGCAAGAAAAAAATGAAAGAGTGTTTTCCCCAACGCTTTTTTTAGATTCAATTTCACCGGCAATTTTCTCTCTTAAAACCATACCTTCGCGCTGAAGATTATTCAGAATATGAACAGGATACTCGACCACTTTAAATTAAAGCATGAGAAAGAAAATCATGAAAATGTAATTACCGCCATCACAAGCGGTGTTGTTTTCCGAGGCACAAATTTGTGGGTACTAATATTTGCCATCTTCATTGCCTCTCTGGGTCTGAATGTAAACTCTACAGCAGTAATTATCGGAGCCATGCTTATTTCACCATTGATGGGACCCATAATGGGTCTCGGCCTTGGAATGGGTATTAATGACCTTGCACTTTTAAGAAAATCGTTATTCAACTATCTTTTAGCAGCAGCGGCAGGTTTGGCAACATCAACAGTTTTTTTTCTCATCTCTCCAATCAGTGATGCACATTCCGAAATTCTTGCGCGTACCTCTCCCAACATTTATGATGTGCTGATTGCATTCTTTGGCGGACTTGCGGGAATAATAGCAACTTCAAGCAAACAAAAAGGAAATGTAATACCCGGAGTTGCCATTGCAACGGCATTAATGCCTCCTCTTTGCACAGCAGGTTATGGCTTAGCTACACTTCAATTTTATTTTTTCTTCGGTGCGTTTTATCTTTTTCTTATCAATACAGTTTTTATTGCATTGGCAACGTTAGTAACTGTTCGCTTGCTTAAATTTCCCTTTCATCATTTGCCTGATGCAGGTGCGGAAACAAAAGCAAAGCGGGCTGTGTGGATTGTTGTGATTGCTACTTTGCTGCCCAGTATTTATTTCGGCTATGACATTGTGCAGCAAAATAAATTCTCAAAAAATGCAAATCGCTTTATTGATTTGGAATCTGCAATTCAAAATGACTATTTATTAAAAAGAACGATTGACCCTAAAAAGAAATCCATTGTTCTGGTTTACGGAGGCGAAGAAATTGACAGCACACAAATCAACAAAGTGAAATCCAAATTGAAGAATTATGATTTGGAAGATGGAGTATTGGAAATAAAACAGGGCTTTGCTTATTTGAATGGCAATGCTGAAAACGCACAAGTGAAACAACTGAACAATTTGCTAGCAGAAAAAGATAAGGAAATCCAAATTGCAAAATCAAAGTTGGATAGCGTTTATGCAATTACCCAATTAAAAAAACAAATTATAAAGGAAGCAAATGCTTTGTATCCCGAAATGACCAACATTTCTTTTTCGTTACTTCATTCCGCAGAAATAAATAATAACGCTGACACATCATATATTGCTTACCTTCAGTTTAAAAAAATCCCTTCGGAAAAAGAGAAACAGCAAATACAAAATTGGATGGAAACAAAGCTGAATAAAAATGTAAGAGTAATAATAGATAGATGAAACTTCAAAACTGGTGGTTCACCACTTTAATGAATGTAAACGACCCTATCAAAGAGCCGTTGAAAGATAATATTACAGCAGATGTAGTAATTGTTGGTGGCGGTGCAGCAGGACTTTCAGCAGCGTATTCTTTAATGAATAAGAATTTGAAAATTGTTTTGTTGGAGAAAAATATTTGCGGTGGAAATACAAGCGGAAAGAGTGCGAGTTTTCTTACTCCTGATAGTGAGTTAGAGTTATCACAACTCATTCGCAGATTTGGAAATAAAGGTGCAGCCGATTTATGGCATGTTGCCACAACAGGAGTTGACATGATGGTTGAAAGAATCAAACAGCACAACATTCCTTGCGACCTTCAATTACAAGACTCATTATTTCTCGGAAATGGAAATAGTGGCTGGAAAGATATTGAGGAAGAAATGGAAGCAAGGCAAACTCTTGGCTTTTCGCAAACACTCTATGACAAAAATGAAATTAAAAACATAATCGGCTCAACTCAATATTCAGGTGGAGTTCGCTATCCAGGGACTTACGGAGTAGATGCCTTATTGTATTGTCAGGGAATGAAAAATATTTTGTTGGAAAACGGAATTGAAATTTATGAATCATCAGAAGTAATTTCTATCAATGACCACACAGTGCAAACACATTTAGGTTCTGTTACCGCAGAAGAAATAATTTTTTGCGCTGATAAGTTAGAGGAATCTGTTACCCATTTTGCAAACAATGTTTTTCATGCTCAAACTTTTCTTTCAATCAGTGAACCATTGAGTGATTCAGAAATAAAAAGTGTTTTCCCTTCCGGCAGATTTCAATGTTGGGATTCAGATTTAGTATATTCCTATTTCCGGTTGACAGGCGACAACAGAATTTTATTAGGTGGTGGTGATATGCTCACTACATTTTCTGTTAACGATGTAAACTCATCAAGAGTGATTGATGGAGTAATTAAAAAATTCAAACACAAATTCCCAATGTTGAAGAATCTTGAATTCTTTCAATACTGGCAGGGAAGAATTGATACAACAAGAGATTTAATTCCAACCATTGTAAAAGAAGTTCATAAACCTTGGTTGCATTTTGTTTTAGGTTGCGTTGGATTACCTTGGGCTACATTTTGTGGTGACTTTGCAGCCCGCCATGCTTATGATGACAAACATTGCACCGACCATCACTACTATGAATACTTTAAAGCTAACAGACATTTTTTAATTCCACTATGGATGGAAAAGATACTTGGAAAGCAAATTGTCTTTTCATTAAATAACGGTTGGGCAAAATATTATCAGGTTGACACAAAACATAACTCAAACAATTAAAAACAAAATATAAGCAAATGAAAAATTTAGAAACACTCAATCACTCGGAAAAGGAAATGCTCTTAAAATTTCCTACTTACATTTCTTTGCTTGCAGCAAACAACGATGAAGGTTTGGATGAAATGGAAAGGAAATCTGCTATCAAATTCTCTCACATCAAAACTTTTTCTTGCGACCCTTTGCTATTTAACTTTTATCAACAAGCAGATAAAGTTTTTGAAGAAAATATTACTGCACTTGATAATCAACTACCGAAAGGAAAAATTGAAAGGGAGGCGGAAATAAAAAACGAACTAGCAAAACTTGAATTCATTCTGAAAAAGCTCGGCAAAGAATATGCTTCAATCATGCATCATAGTATGAAAACTTTCAAAGACCATATTTCAAATGCGCACAACAGCGTTTTAGTATCTTTTATTTTTCCTATTCCGATAAAAGGAATTAATGCTTAGCAGTTTATTCCTATGCTGTCAGTTCTTCACGCGATGGTTTTTGAGGGTAGAGAGAACTGACATGAAACGTGAAGATGAACCACAAACCGGTACTAGCACAACACCTGGCGGCTCTTGAATCCTTTATTTGTAAGCAGTGAAATTATTTTTTACTTTTCGGCTCTGTTTTTAAAAAAGCAATGAGAAAATACAAACCCGCTTTACAAACTATAAAAATAAACCGCAACCGGAGTTGCCTATATTTAATTGTTAGCTCCAACTCTTTTGAGAGAGAACAACATTGAGGAACAAGTTTAATAACTAAACAAATAAGTTAAATATTATTAATGAAGTAGTAAAAATCAGACACATTAAATGAATTAAAACAAATTTACTATGAAAAAAACACTAATTGAAAAATCATTCGGGCTGACACTAATTCTTCAATTATTTTTAAGTAGTATAAATGCTCAAACTAGCTCTGGCACTAAATTTACTGAAGGAACATGGTCATCTGTAAAAGCCAAATCAGAACATGAGAACAAATACATCTTTGTAGATTGCTACACCGATTGGTGCGGCCCTTGCAAATGGATGGAACAAACTGTTTTTCCAAATGATAGTGTAGGTAAATTTTATAATGATCACTTTATTAATTTTAAAATCAATGTTGAAAAAGGAGAAGGAATAGAGTTCAAAAAAAAATATGGAGTGAATGGCTACCCTACCTTCATATTTTTTGACCCTAATGGGGAAATGGTTCATCGAGCACAAGGGTCAAGAGATGCTCAAGAGTTTATTCAGCTTGGAAAAAATGTTTTCATTCCCGATTCCACATTGTATTATCTCCAGAAAAAATATGAAAGTGGGAACAGGGATAGTCAACTCATTCTTAATTACATTTTTGCACTTAAAGATGCTTTTTTCAGAATGGATAAATATCAAGACATCGTACACGAATATCTGGAGTCGCAGAATAAATCGGAATTATCATCTCTAAGAAACTGGGAATTTATCAAAGAATTTATTACCGATATTAAAGATTCAACTTTTATTTATCTTCTGAACGAGCAGGATAAATTTATTGCAAAATATGGTATGCAGCAAGTGTATCAGAAAATATTTTACACCAAGCTTGATTACTATTCTGTAAAAAAGGATTGGAAAGATTACAGTTGGGTTGCAAAAGAATATGTAAAATTGATTCCTGAAATAGACAGTGAAAAATTAAATCAAATTATTTGGAACTTTTATGAAAATGTTGCTGATAGTACATTCCTTTCAAAAGCAGATTCATGGGGAAAGAAATTAGTTTCTATGGCTCCTAACTATAATAACTTCGACACTTACGCTCACCTCCTCTTTAAAATAGGAAAGAAAGAAGAATCAATCGCAACTGCTAAACGTGCAATAGAAGTGGCTAAACAAAAGGGTGACGATTTTTCATCAACAGAACAATTTTTGAAGAATTTGAATCCCCGATAATTGTTAATGGAAATGAGTGCGAGTAATCCTTTCATTTTTAAAACTTGATTTATCCCTTATGATTAATGTGTAATTTTAAAACAAAAACATATGCCATTTATAAATTTTAATAACCGGAAAAAAGTAAAGATTTGGGACGGTATAACTGCATATTTTTTTCATTCGCAACAGGCTACTTTTGCTCATGTTACTTTACAAAAAGACGCGGAGGTATTATTACATAATCATATACATGAGCAGTGGACTCATGTAATTGAAGGAGAAATATTATTTGATATTGATGGAGAGCAAAAATTGATGACTTGTGGAATGACAGTTTTTATGTCATCAAATGTTCCTCACTCAGCAAAAGCGATAACCGAATGCAAAGTTATAGACTGCTTTTTACCCGTTCGAGAAGATTTTGTTGAACTTGAAAAGAAAACGAAATAAGTATAGTAACACTGCCGCCAACAAAAAAATAAATGTAAATTTTTAAAAGAAGGGCTTTGATAGGTAAACGAACAGTTGTGCTTCTAATTAACATTGTGGGTTATCGGAGAGTTGTGCTTGTGTCGAAAGCCCACTGGGCTTCCTTCCTCCCTTCTTTTAAAACTTCCAGCTGTGCACAAGCTCGCTCATACAGCCACTGGCTGTATGCCCTCCCTTATGCGTCAGACTGGGCAAAAACTAAAATGAAGCTCCGGAGAATTGAATATACGATTGATTGCACGGGCAGGTACCCGAATACTTTAGCCGGGACATTTAGTTTTTGCCCGGACTGGCGTTATCGGCCAGTTTTGGAGACACTGCTGACATTGAACTTTCTACCTTTGGATAGAGATTTTTAACAAGACAACTTTAAATAATATTTTCATGTCAATTAAATTAATTCGCTTTCTTAACATTATTGTAGCCGCTTTACTTGCAGGGACAAGTTTCGGAATTTGGATGGGTTTCAATCCAACCAACTACTCTGCTCCGACTTATGTTGAGCAACAACAACATCTTCTTCTTTCTCTCAACACTTTAATGGTTTCATTAGTAATCTTTGCCACAATCTTGACTTTGATTTCAGCGTTATTGCAACGCAAGGACAAACCTGTTTTTATCACGCTGCTTTTGGCTGCTGCATTTTTTGCATCCTGTATTTTCATTTCACGACTTGGTAATTTACCAATTCAAACAGAGATGCTTTCTTGGAACGCACATTCACTTCCTGACAACTGGACAATGTTGCGTGACAAATGGTGGTCGCTTCATATTGTTCGGACAATTTCAGAGTTGACAGCTTTAGTTCTTCTTACTTTTACAACAATCTTAAATCAACCCAAATAATATCATAATGAATCAAAGATTAGAAATGTTTTGTGATGGTGTTTTTGCAATCGCCATTACACTCTTAATATTAGAAATTAAAATTCCTCCGATTGATTCTGTTCATTCGTTAGAAGATGTTTGGAACGCAGTCGGACACTTGTGGCCATCTTTCTTTGCTTTTTCACTAAGTTTCATAATCATTTTTATTGCTTGGACTGGACATCATAATTTGCTTCAGGCAGTAAACAAAACATCTTCTCAATTTCAATTTGCTAATGGCTATTTTATGTTCACAATAATTTTAATGCCGTTCTCTACTGCTTTCATGGCTGAATATTTACATACGCCTTATGCTCAACCTGCAATTTTTATTTATTGCTTAAATGCTTTGCTACATAATAGCGGATGACATATTTTGCAACTTGCCATCTTGAAACCTGTTTCACTTCTCAAAGATGCTGAAGCAAAGAAAATTCTTTCGAAGGCAAGCAAGGGAACTAAATACGGTTATATTCTCTATTCATCAATTGCACTCTTGGCTTGGTGGTTTCCAAATGTAGCATTAACAATTAGCGTAATGACATGGATTTATTGGTTGTATCTCGGCTCAACAATGAAATACCCACATCAAAATGACAAAAAGTAATTCCTGTACTGTCAGTTCTTCGCACGATGGCTTTTGAGGGTAGAAAGAACTAACATGAAACGTGAAGATGAACCACACACCAACACTAGCACAACACCTGGCGGCACTTGGATCCTTTATTTGGAAGCAGAGAAGTTATTTTTTACTTTTCGGCTCTGTTTTAAAAAGAGCAATGAGAAAATACAATGCCGCTTGACAAACTATAAAAATAAACCGCAATCGGAGTTGCGTATATTTAATTGGTATGCGTAATGCTTGGCGACAGTGCTAACTTGAAAGTGTGTGCAAGAATTGCGAAGCATATCATGAACACCATTAGAAAATTAAAGAGAGAGTGAATAAATAACTATTTTAAAAACAGAATGATAAAATGAGAAAGTATTATCTGCTAAAGCAAATATTTTCCCTGCTGTTATTAATTTTTATTACTCCCTGCTATGGACAGTTAGGCGAATATTTCTTTCGTTACGGATTACGGGATAAGGCAGGAAACCTTTGGTTCTCCAATATGGGCAATGGCATATACCGTTACGATGCCGTTTCAGGGAAGTTTAGCCATTTTACAAAACAAGATGGTTTGAACGATAACAACTGTGAATCTATTTATGAAGATAAAGCAGGCAATCTTTGGTTCAGCACGGAGAATGGAGTATGTCGTTACGATGGCAAATCTTTTACCAACATTTCAGCGAAAGAAGGCTTAGACAAATTTAATATTAATTGTATTTTGGAAGACAGGACAGGTAATATTTGGATAGGCAGTGATGGCTGGGGAGTTTGTCGTTACAATCCTGTTTCAGGTGCGGTTACCACTTTTACAAAGGAACACGGACTTGGCAGTAACGCAGTTCAATGTATATTAGAAGATAAAACAGGGAATCTTTGGTTCGGTGAAAGGGCTGGCGGCGTGTGCCGTTACGATTCCACCTCCGGTAGGTTTATTAAAGTTGACGGAGAAGGATGTTTCAGTAGTCAGATGATGAATATCAAAGAAGACAAAGCGGGAAACATCTGGTTCGTAAATTTGTATAGTGGTCTGTGTCGCTATGACGGAAAATCCTATACCCATTTGACGGAAGAGAATGGCCTTTGCAATGATACCATCAATTGTATTTTAATAGATAAAGTCGGAAACCTTTGGGTTGGAAGTGATACTAAATGGAACACAGGGGCAGGAGGCGTTTGCCGTTACGATGGAAAATCCTTTACCCGTTTTTCAACTAAAGATGGTCTTACTAATTCTGATGTTTTTTCGATAGTAGAAGATATGGACGGAAACATTTGGGTTTGTACTAGGGGTGGCTTGTTCCGCTACCATTCGCCCTCAGGCAAGTTTATAGATTATACTCAGAAAGTGAATAGTAGTAACTGAACAGCCGTTTATGGCGAGAGTAGTACGAACGCATAACAAAAAGCGTAATTGTTTTTTGAAAGTGCATGGCTTTGTTGGGCAACACTACTTTTATATCCATGCCATTACTGTGCAGAAACACGGCTGCACTTTGATGATACACTCCCGTGGCTTCCATCACAACACTCAGCGTGGTTTCTTTCTCCTGGAGTTTGCGCACCCATTTCAACAATTCTTTAAATCCACCTTCTTTGTTCTTTACGGTTTTGCACGATAAAGATTGAACCTTGCCTGATTCATCTTCGTTTACAAACTCGCATACAAGTTGCTCTTTGTCGCAGTCAATTCCTACGCTTTGTCTGATTGTTTTGTCCATTTTTATTTGATTAATAATTTGTTTTTAAAATAAAAAGGAATTTCTCTTTCTTCGTCTTATCTCGTAAATTATTCAGCCTGCACCAACTGGCAGTGCGACTTAAATTCTGCTCTGACTCTTAAAGAGAAGAAAAGAAATGAGGAGTTTTCTTTTTGTCGGCATACATCCTGGGTTGCTTCGATAAACGTCTTCTCTCATCTCTTCTCCTTTTTTATTTTTATTGCAAATTTGATTGTTTGATACCTAACTTTGTTTTAAGTTTGTGAACATACGAGATAAATGTAAATTTTAAAATGAAAGGTTTTGTTGGGTTATCAAACAGTTGTGGTTTCTATGGACAGTGTAGGTTAATGGAAGTGAGTGCAAGTAAGCCTTTCATTTTAAAATTTATCTCACGTAGCTTTAGCGCAGGTGGAAGCGAAGGGAGACTTCATTCTCTCACACTAACCCGATCAAATGTACACAGTACATTTGCCGTCTGATTCGTTATCAACAACTCTTTGGTGGCAATGCTGACTTGAAAGTGACAAACAAAGAATATAACATTACGGACTAACAAAGTTCTTCAAAACTAAAGCAGGTAACAATTATGAAAATACTAAAGACAATTTTTCTTCTAACTATAGCACTCACACTTCAGAGCTTAATAGTTAGACACGATGTGCCTGATGAGAAATTCATTGAGCTTGCAAAAAAATATACACAAATCTGTCATTTTCAAATGGGGGAAGGAACGCTTATCGACAGTTGTTGGATTCTAACGGCAGGACATATAGGTAATGACCTAAATAGGGATTTGGAATTAAATAAAAATCCAACGGTTATATGTAACGGCAAACAATATTTTATTGACCAGGTATTTGTTCACCCGGATTTTAAAAGTATTGACGAAGGACTTGATAACGATATTTGCCTTGTGAGAACAAAGGGAACCATAAACAACGTATTACCTGCCCAAATTTATTCCCAAAACAATGAAGTCGGCAAACATATTATTTTGGTAGGTATGGGTGATGTTGGAACGGGCAAGACAGGTCCTCAAAAATGGGACAAAATTACGAGAGCCGCTACCAACATAATTGATGGTGTTGAAAGCACCTGGATTTATTTTGCATTTGATTCCATAGACTCAAAAAAAATAACAGAATACGAGGGAGTCAGTGGACCTGGCGATAGCGGAGGACCTGCTTTAACAGAAGTAGGTGACACACTTTTTATTATTGGTGTCAGTTCCTTTCAGAAAGGGCAGGAAAAATATGGAAAAGGTCATTACGGAGTTACAGAATATTATTCAAGAGTTAGTGCATATAGTAAATGGATTAAACAAACAATGAATAGTAAAACGAAGATTGCCTCCGCTATAAATCAGAATGAGCAATTAGATAAGAATAAAGAGTATGCCGGTAATTATGGGATTCGCAAAATTATTTCAAAAAATGGTAAGCTATATTTCCAACGAGACGAAGAGCCATTAATACCAATGAAAGAAATCAGTAAAGATTTATTTTTATGGGATGACGGAAACACCAATCTCTTCTTTGTGAGAAACAGCAAAAGTATAATTACCGGATTTAAAATAAAAAGAAAGAATGGTGAAATCGTGAAGGTTGACAAGACGCAATAAACATTCCGGGAAATGATATAAAGTAGCAAAAATTAAAATAACGACATCACTTCTAACATACTTTTCCACTGACCTGAAAGTGTATCGCTTAGTGGAAAAAGGAAGCCAACACACGAAAATATTTGCTCTAAGTAACTACCTTTTATTCTTTCTTAAAAGTGTTTGAAGGGTTTCCGGCAGTTCTTTATAAAATCTTAACACAAACTCCCAATACTTTTATACCTTCTTTATAAATGTCGCTGTACCTTTGCTTCGCAATTTTAAAATGATCTGCTGTGACAAAATCAAATTTAAATAAGATAAGCAAATCCAACCAATACTTCATCAGCTTTTCGGATGAAAAAGCTTTCGGTCTCGATAAGAGCGATGTGGTTGTAGAACAAATCCCTTTGGTATATCAACCTGTGCAGAAAGTTGAATTAATTCGAAACGAAATAAATTAACACGGAAGTCGGAAATTTCTAACAGTTGGCAACCCCCTCCCCTACCCCATGCGCCATGAGGCATCAATTAGGTGTCCAACGGTTTCAAATGAACAAGTAAAACAATTACTGTATCTTTGTGTTTGCTAATCAATGAGGAAAGTTGCCGTCATACTATTAACTTTACTCTACACCGTTTCAACCTCAGGTGTGGTGATCAACAATTTTTATTGTTGCGGTAAACTAAAAGAAACTTATCTATTTTCTCAGCACAGCACATCCAGCGGTTGCAAGCAAAAAAAGAAAATGCCCCGTTGCTGCGATACACGGAGCTTTATTGTAAAAGTTGCTGACAATCATTCACCGACAGCTCAATTAAAAGTAAATGCTGATAACGGACTAACGCTTTTCTCATCTCCGTCAGTTGAACTTTTCAATTTCCAAAAGGTAAATGCAGAACCAGCAACATTTACGCTAATCAACGCCCCACCATTATTAAGCAAGCAACCCGCTTACTTAACCAATTGCGTTTTTAGAATTTAATTTATTGAAACTTCTTTGTGCCGACACTTTTAAAAGTGAATCGGCTCATTGTGTTTATTCAAAAAATCAGTTTCAAAAATAAAAATTCAAAGTGCAATAAAATGAGAAGGATAATCAGTTCAATAATAATATGGCTGTTAGCTTTCAATGCAGCATCAGCACAATTTACAAAAGTAGAATTACAGGCAGCGGGGCTCACCTGTTCCATGTGTTCAAAAGCGGTTGACAAACAACTACGAACACTTGATTTCGTTGACAGCGTAGGTATTGACTTAAGCCATGCGACATTTATGCTTTTTTTCAAAAAGGATAAACCCATTGCCTTTGACCAGATAAAAAAGAAAGTTGAAGATGCAGGATTTTCAGTTGCAAAGCTCAAGGCAACTTACAGGTTTGATAATTTTAAAGTTGAAAGCAATTCAAGCTTTACTTATTCAACCAGCACGTTTTATTTTTTAAATGCAACATCAACAACTTTAAACGGAGCAACAACTTTTAAAATTGTTGACAAAGGATTTGTGAGCGATAAAGAGTATCAGAAATATGCGCCTCAAATCGGAACAAAGGCAACCGTGGGCAATTCTTTGATTCACACTTATCATGTAATTATTTAGAGCAATGAAAGCAATTTTTATCATGATGCTTTTGTTTTGCGCAGCACAAACAAAAGCACAGGAACTCTATCCGTCAACGGAACCAGCCAGTGCGATGTCTGCCAAATCAGTTGGTTTGAGATTAGAAACTTCCCTATTCCCTTCTTTCGATTCGCCAAATGATATTGCCATTCAAAACAAAACAAGTTATCGCTTGAATCCTGAGTTTATGTGGGGCATCAATAAAAAATGGATGGCGCATCTTAATTTCTATGCAAGCAATATTCATCAAAATGATTTCAGGTTTGAGGGAAGTAATGTGTATGTAAAATATCGTTTCTTTTCTTCAGACGAGGTGCAATCACATTTTCGCGTGGCTGTTTATGGAAAGGTATCTGCTATTAACAATGCAATTCAATACCACGAAATAAATTTAGCAGGGGATAATTCGGGCATTGGCGCAGGAATAATTGCAACGCAGCTTATTCATAAAGTTGCACTCTCTTTCACGGGCGGTTATTTGCGGAGCATGAATAATCTGAAAGACAATCTTTCACCCACACAAGCGAGGAACGGATTCAACTACTCCTTTTCAACCGGGTACTTGTTTCTGCCAATGAATTACACGAGCTACAAGCAAATCAATTTGAATTTATATGTTGAGTTCCTAGGCAAATCAAATCCTGCATCGAAGGAAAACTATTTAGACTTTGCCCCTGCATTGCAACTTATTCTCAATAGCATTATGCGGCTTGACTTCATTTATCAAAAGCAATTTTTGGGAAATATGTTGCGGATAAACAACACACTATTTTTATTCCGGTTTGAATACAATCTTTTAAATGCTTACAAATAAAAGTGACGAATGGCAAAAAATAAAACAACGGAAACCAAAGTACCCGGTCTTTTCAGAAGTTAAGCATACAAAAAAAATAATTCTACCCTCTGTTTTCGCCCGTTCGCCAAAATTCCTGATACAGCAGTATTAAATTCGTAACTTGCGTTGGTTTTTATCAGCAATAGTTTAATTAACTGCATTCCTTAAAAATGAAAAACGTGCTTCCTTATGTTTTCTTTTTTTGTTTCCTGATGGGAAGTAGTGTTTTACATGCTCAGGAAAACATGACATCCATTGCTAATTCTGTTTCTAACTCAGTAATAGGTAATGGCGCTTTTAATTTTCAAATGCCTCCATGCAGCCCGGCAGCGACTAATAATAATTATGCGAATGCAATTACACTTACAGTGGGTGCGGCTGCTATAAATGGTACCACCTGCCAGGGTACTATAGAGGCGGGAGAAGCACTTGGCTGCAATACTGCTGCCACTCAAACTGTGTGGTACCGTTTTACTTCCACTGCTGCGATCAGCTATTTAATTATTGATGCTACCGGAAGCACCTGTTATCTTGGTTCTTCCGTATGGCCAGGATTTTCGCTACCTACTAACCGGTGCACTATGATTGACTGCCAGAGTGCTGATTATGGTCCTACTGTTACTGTTTTTAAACTTACGGCAGTAGCAGGAACTAATTATTCGGTTCAGATTACTTATACAAGTGGACTTGGATGCGGCAATCATGGATCATTTACCATTAGGGTTGCAAATGCATACGCGGGCACTATTTCCAATCCGGGTTCTACTAACACATGCGCTACGCCAAGTCCCGGTTGTTATTTTCTTGCTCCGCCCACAGTACCCACTGTTACCGGTACCTGCACGGGATACCCTCTTATTACGCAAACCAATCTTGTAAATAATTATTTTGTTCAATTTACTACAGCTGCTATGAATTCCATTCAGCTCAGCTTTCAGGATATAATTCAAAGCACCTGTGTGGGAGGAAATGTGGACTGGTTCTTCTACCGCCTGTTTGATACTTCGTGCAACCTGCTTACCTGTGGCGATCTTGGCAATCTTCAAAACAATGTGGCTTGCAATACCACTTACGTTCTTGAATACATGTGGGAGGAATTGCCTTGCTCATACACTACGCAATGGCCCTATCAGTATATTCCGACAGGTACTGTGGGGTGCGGCACGCTGCCTGTTGAACTGATAAACTTTGATGCGAAAGTGGAGAATAAAAACGTTTCGCTGCAATGGATTACTGCCAGCGAAACGGAAAATGATTTTTTTACCATTGAGCGCAGCAGCGATGCAACAAAATTCAGTAAAATAAAGTGTGTAAAAGGAAACGGCAATTCAACCGAGATGCTTACCTATTCTGCTACCGATGAATTGCCTGCGCCAGGCATTTATTATTATCGGCTTGAGCAAACTGATTTTAACGGAAGCTACACCTACTCCCCGGTTATTTCGGTAAACAGTGATTGGAAACATGCGCTTGTAATTATACAGCAGCCGGATGAAAATTCCATCAATCTTATTTATCCGCTTTCGGCTGATGCAGCTTATCATTGTAGTGTGTATGATTCAAAAGGTGCCAGCGTTTTTTCTACCATGCTTATTGCAGGTATGAATAGTAATGAAAGCAAGCTGGATGTAAGTTCGCTCAGTCCCGGACTCTATCATTGTGTTCTTGTTTCAGGCAGTGAATTGCTTCAGCAGAAATTTTTCAGAAAATAATTTCAAGTGCTTTACTAAACTATAATTTGAGTAGAGAGTAGAAGCTTTACTACAATTACTTTGCTGATGTTGCCTGCGGCTTCTTTCCGTTCGTAACGTTTACTACATCATCAATGTGATTTTTTAAAACCTCTCCCATTTCGTTTGTTTTGCCCGCAATTAATTTACGGAGTTTAGATTTTTTTGGAAGCAACATCCATCCCTGTGCAGCAGCGCCTGCGCCAAGAGCAAGAAAACCAACCAATGCTTTTTTACCTGCTATCATAATTTTTTAATTTTAAAGGGGGTTAAACTTATTTTATTTCTTTTTTATTCTTCACTTGAATCATTTTTTATCATCGGCATTAAAAATTTTCGTTCTCGATCGCGCAACTCGTGCGCAGCATTTAAATTGTAAAAGACCGACTTAATTATTTTTTCAGGTACTTCTTTCTTACTTATCAATTTTATCTTTTAAAAGAATATGCCATTGTTACATTCCGAATCTATTTGTGAATCTGAAAATCTACTAAAAAAAGAGCCGCCAGATTTTGCTGACGACTCTTGCTGGCAAGGCAAAGAAACACCTAAACTTCCGTGATTAAACCACCATCAATTTGGCAGGATCACTTGGCGCACCGGCTCCAGCCGTGCCTACCGCTTTTACTTTGAAGTAATATACTTT
The DNA here is from genome assembly GCA_038230515.1 of Bacteroidia bacterium. Classification (GTDB taxonomy): domain Bacteria; phylum Bacteroidota; class Bacteroidia; order AKYH767-A; family 2013-40CM-41-45; genus JAPLDB01. The sequence continues at coordinate 16,617 of JBBRND010000049.1, forward strand.
TCCCGGTGTCAGACCTACAAGCGTCACCTTCGATGCTGTTGGAGTGGCTACCAATTCATACGTTCCTGAATTATCAACATCGGGGCTTATGTACACAAAATATATTTTCGCTCCTTTTACATTCTTCCAGCGAAGATCGGCTTCGCCCGATAATTTACCCTGAGCTGCCTCAAGATTTTTAACCTGTTCAGGCACTCCTACCGGAGCCGGAATGGCGCGGGTATCCATTCCTGCACTCTTGATAATTGTTTCAGATCCCTGCGCAATGTTGTCAACATAATCTCCCAGCGCAGTCATCTTAAGCTCGTAAGCAGCTCTCTTTCCGCGAAGAATTGCTTTCAGCGCTTTTCCACCATCAAGAGCATCCTCGTTGGCAGTTTCAAGTTCGTTAATCGCAGTTGTAACTGACGCAAGCGATGGAACCGGAGTTGAGAAATTTGAATTGCCTGTCATCTGAATCACATAGAATCTGCCGGTTTGAATTTTTACTGCTACACTTTTTCTTTTAAGCGCTAATTTTACCAGGAACTTTTTCATTTTAATTTGATTTTAGATTGTTACTTTTTATCGTCTTCTGTAATACTATTGCGCAACTCCCCGTTTTGCTTGTATCAAAATGAAAATTTTTTTTTACCACTGCTCCTCTCCTGCCATTCCAACTATTTTCAGCAAAAAAAGGCATTTCAAAAACCTGGATTGCTTTCTTCTCATTAAGGAAGGCGCGCGTTGCACCGCGGAAAGCGGGCCTTACTTCAAAGCACCCCTTCCCCGGCTTCGGGAAAGCGTACTTTTGTTCACTTACCCCCCTTCTTCTCAGCAGGGAAAGCGTGTATTGCTCCGGTGAAAGCTTGCTTCGGTTCAAAGCGCGCCTTCCTTTGTTCACGGAAAGCGCTCCTTGGAAAAAAGAAAGCGTTCCATTGGCCGGTGGCTGCATTCCTTGCATCGAAGAAAGCGTTCATTACAACTAAGCATGCGTTCTCTCTCTGAAAGAACGCCTTCTCCGCTTTACCGCAAGCGGCAATTATTGAAAAGATTGGAAGAAATTAAAATGAAAATGGATCTTCTTCTTTAAAGATACCACAATGGAATTATTTCTGCGCGCAATTTTTTAAGTGCCACGCTGTATGCAGATGTTACGGCACCTACAGTAACTCCAAGCTGCAATGAGATTTCCTTAAATGATAATCCCCTGAAAAAATGAAGCACAATTATTCTTTGTGCATGTGCGCTCAAATGCGAGAGTGCGCGGTATAAAATTTTACGATGATTATTTTTTTCTTTACCTGAAACTGCAAGCAAATTAAGTTTCCTTTCATCATGCACATATTTTCTCTCCGTGCGTGATGTGTACATCGCAGCATGATGTGCAATGGTGCGCAACCACTTTTGAAAATTGTTTTTTTCCTCGTAGTTGCCGTGCTGCAGTTTTAAAAACACTGCCAACCACACATCCTGCAGCACATCACACACGAGTGTTTTATTAATCAGCAAACAAGTCAGGAAATTTTTCAGGTCTTCTGAATGCCTCTCTACGAGAGCTTCATACGCTTCCGCGTTTCCGCTTTGAAAAATTTTTACCAACTCTGCATCGCTGAGTTGGAGAAGATTTTTGTTTTTCATTTCTATCACTTTTAATGTTAGTGTAGAAATTTTTCATTCTGATTTGGCTATTTATTACAGCAGTAACGTTGCTTGTTTTATTTTATTGTGCAAAGTGAAAAATATTTTTTTGCAACAATTTCCGGTGGTGCCGGGTGTTGGTGCGTTGTGTGACGACTAGACCGGCTGCACTTTTAAGCAATGTTGAATGCTATTTTCGGATAATAAAATGAAGTAAATTTAACTTTTTCTGTCATTCACCAACTTTTTAACACCGTTCACCAAATAAATAAAAATAGTCATGAACAAATGTTGTCCCATTCATTTGCTCTATCTACATTAGCCACGTTAATTTTTTACAGGGCTACCGAAAAACACAGAACACGCCACAGTAAAGAGGCAACACCAACCATCAGAAAATAAATAATAGAGCGCATGCACCCTGAAGTGCATGACTGCTTTTCGAACTACGTTGTCTTCAATAAAAAAATAAAAATAAATAACAACTTAATCTTATAAATTTTAAATTAACTTAAATTCAAATTAACATGACAATTAAACTTTACTTACAGAAAACAGCAGCGACTACACTTCGCACGCTGTGTTGTCTTCTTCTCATGGTGGGAATGTGGACAACGAATGCAAATGCGCAAACAGTGGTGACAATTAGTTCTTCAGGTACATTTACTGTACCCGCTGGCGTAACTTCTATTGCCGTTTACACTTTTGGCGGTGGCGGTGGTGGTGGTGGTGGTTATTCTAATTGTTCACAACAGGGTAATGGTGGCGGTGGCGGTGGTATGGCATCAAAAACCCTTACTGTTGTTCCGGGAAACAATTATACAGTAACAATTGGCGCAGGAGGTACTGCCGGTGCGTATTCAGCGACTGGTGGATCAGGAGGTAATACTATATTTACAGGAGCTGCAGGTACTTTGACAGCCAATGGTGGTGGAGGTGGTGTAGGTTCTTCAAATTGCAATACTGGTACATATAATACAGGTGGTACAGGTGGTACGGGAGTAGTAGGTGCGGGAATAACAACATTTACCGGTGGGAATGGTTCTGGTGGTAGTCAAAATGGGAATGGTTTTACAGGTACTGGCGGTAGTGGAGCAGGTTCCGGAGGAAATGGAACTTCTACCTCCAATGGTGTTTGTCCCGGTGCAAACGTTGCGGGAGGAACTGGAACTTACCCGGGTGGATTTGGTTCATATAGTGCAGGTTGCACCGTTACCACTTCTCCATCATCGAACGGCAGTACAGGCGGTGTACCAGGCGGAGGCGGTTCCGGTGCTACAGGCTGGACTGGATCTCCTACAGGCGGAGCAGGAGGTAATGGACGGGTTATTGTAGTTTATACCCTTGTTTGTACAGCTCCAACTGTGCAGGCATCCATAGGATCTTATACAAACAATACATCAGGTACTTCTTTAGATGTAAACTGGACACGTGGTAACGGAACAGCGGGAGTTGTTGTAGTTGCCAGATTAACTTCAACATCAGCTGTTAATCCAGGAAGTGGTACATCTTATTCTGCAAATACAATTTTCGGTTCAGGTTCTACTACAGGTGCAGGCAATTTTGTAGTGTATAATGGCACCGGTACAACAGTTCCTGTAACGGGGCTTGCTGGAGGTACAAGTTATACATTTACGGTATACGAGTACAATACCGCATCAGTATGCTACTTGACACCGGGTTCCGGAAGTGCAGTAACTACCTTTAGTTTCCCAACAGTTATTGTACCGGCTTCAGGTAATAACAACGTAGCATGTGGTACAAGCTCTAATTTGTATGATGACGGTGGTTCAGCAGGAAATTATGCAAATGGCGATAATGGTTACACAGTATTAAATAATTCAGGAACAGGGGTTATTACTCTTAGCGGTACATATGATTGTGAACCTTCTTTTGATTTTTTAAGAATTTATTCAGGAGTTGGAACAGGGGGTACTTTATTAGCTTCATACAGTGCTTACGCTGGTACAATAACTACAATTACCAGCACTCCCGGTCAGACTTTGACTGTTCAATTCACATCAGATGGTTCAGTGGTTGCTACCGGATTTGCCTTAACTGCAACTTATACGGGAACTTGTGCAGCACCTCCAGTTCTTACTTCGTTAGGTTCAGCCAGCGGATGTACAGGAGGCACCATTACTATAAATGGAACAAATTTGTCAGCAGCTTTTTCAGTTACAATCGGAGGTACTTCAGCAGCAATTATTACAAACACAGCTGCACAAATTACCGCCACTATTGGGAATGGTACCACAGGAAACGTTGTTGTTTCAACTGGCGCGGGCACTTCTAACGGACTTGCCTTTACTGTCAACACTACCCCAGTTGGTTCAGCTTCACCACAAACTATTTGTGGTGGTTCTGCAACGAGTGTTGCTTTAAGCTCAACAGTGGGCAGCACTAATTATACCTGGACTGCAGCTCAGCTTTCTGGCGGAACGGTTACTGGATTTAGTAATTGCGCTTCCGGTTGCGGTACAACCATTGCTCAAACACTCACCAATAACAGTTCTTCCGCGGGTATTATCAGATATACGGTTACACCGGCTACGGGCACCTGCACAGGGTCAGCTTTTACAGTTGATGTAACGGTTAATCCGAACCCTGCTGCTACTGCTACCCCATCCTCTCAAGCTTTTTGCTCCGGTGGCACAACTAGTATTGCATTATCAAACTCAGTAACAGGCTCCACATTTTCATGGGGAGCGCCTGTAGTGAGCGGTTCTATAACAGGGGCTTCTGCGGGAAGCGGAAATACAATAAGCCAGACCCTAACCAATTCGGGCACTACACCCGGAACAGTTACTTATACAGTTACTGCTAATAATCCATCAACTCAAGTAGGGTCTTTAGTATATAGCTTTTCCGGAGTTTCCGGCACATCTCCTACAGGAGCACAGTGCAGCGCATGGGATTCTTATCGCGCAACGCTTCTTAGCACTTATCCATATACCACTTGCAATATTAATGGAACATTTGATGGTACAGGACGTACTGCCACTACCCCGGCAACAGTGTTAGCTATTGCCAATGCATTAAGAAACGGTACAGTATTCGGACCTACAGCAGATGGAACTGGCACTTGGGACATTGGTGTAGGATGTGTTTCAACTGCTTGCGGCACTGCAGCAATTGAATTGAGCGCGGATGGTACTGTATGCAGTTGTACGTCACCAGGCTACAGTTTGAGACCAGGCATAGGAAACGTTAACTGGGGAGGAGTGAACACAGCCGCCTGTTCGCCTCCTTCGCAAACTATAACAGTTACATTTAACTATAGTTCTATAGCAAATTGTACATCTGCTACAATAACTGTTGTAGTAACAGTTAATCCAAATCCAACAGTAAGTGCCGGTGGGGCAATGGCAGCAATCTGCCAGGGCGGAACATCAGCAGCACTAGGCGGTTCTTTTGGAGGAGGTGCTACAGGAGCTACTTGGTCTGACGGAGGAGCTGGCGGAACATTTGCCAATAATTCAGGTTCCACGCCAGGTACTGCAACATATACCGCAGCAACCAATTCTGGCTCACCGGTTACGTTAACACTTTTGACGAGTGGAGGATCGTGCGGAACACAATCTGCAAACAAACAAATAACTGTAAATGTAAGTCCGGTTCCTGTAATTTCCAATCCCGGAAATATAACAGTTGCCTGCGGAGCGGTTCCTGCAACAAGCACGCAACCTTATTCTAATTCAAATGGTACATGTCCTCTTTCAGGAACATCCAATACTTCCAGTCAGACTGCACAAAGTCCGGCAGGAGCATGTGGAGGAACAATTACTGAAACATGGACTTCAGCCAATGATGCTTTGGGAAGACCAATTTCTCCGGTTTCAAGAACCATTACAGTAAGCCCTGC
>JBBRND010000050.1:0-20511 GCA_038230515.1 Bacteroidia bacterium
GCAAACTGGGGAGGTGCCGATTACTGGATTGTAAAAACCGATTCGCTTGGTAACAAACTATGGGATAAAGATTTCGGAGGAACAGATTATGATTTGCTTTATTCATTGCAGCAAACGGCTGACGGAGGATATATTCTCGGAGGATTTTCTTATTCCGGCATTGGTGGAGACAAGACACAGGCAACGTGGGGAGGTTCTGATTACTGGATTGTAAAAACCGATTCGCTTGGCAACAAAGAGTGGGATAAGGATTTCGGTGGAACAAATGATGATCAGCTTTATTCATTGCAACAAACGGCTGACGGAGGATATATTCTCGGAGGATGGTCTCAGTCCGGCATTGGCGGAGACAAGACACAGGCAACATGGGGTAGTTGGGATTACTGGATTGTAAAAACCGATTCGCTCGGCAACAAACAATGGGATAAGGATTTTGGGGGGACAAATATTGAAGACGATTTTGGAAGTGTAGTTCAAACATCCGATGGCGGCTATCTTCTTTGTGGAGATTCATTTTCTCCAATCAGCGGAGATAAAACAGAAAACAATCTTGGCAACAGCCAGGCATGGATTGTAAAAACCGATTCGCTCGGCAATAAAGTGTGGGATAAAACAATTTTCACTACTCCTGAAATAAAAGCATATCCCTTTGCGCTTCAAACCAGAGAAGGTTGCTACGTAGTAGCCGAAGGTTCTATGGCAGGAATTGGCGGCTACAGAACTCAAGCCAATCGGGATACTACAAATGGTTCGCAGGATTACTGGCTTGTAAAATTCTGCGATACCACTTTTCGCGCAGGTTTTACTTCAACTCCAAACCTCTGCCCCGGCACCTGCACCGATTTTGTAAATCTTTCTTTCAATGCAACAAGCTACCAATGGTCTTTCCCCGGAGCCACACCCGATACAAGCACAGCCACCAACCCAACAAACATTTGCTATGCAAACTCCGGCAGCTACAATGTGCAGTTAGTTGCAACAAATGCAAACGGCAGCGATACACTTTTACTTAGTAACTACATTACTGTTTATCCTGCACCTACAGCGCAAGGCATTTCGCAAAGCGGAGATACACTCTTTGCAAATGCAGGAGCAGCAACTTATCAGTGGTATTTCAACACTACTATTATTAACGGAGCAACAAATTATTTTTATGTAGCACCACAAAGTGGAGATTACAATGTACTATGTACAGATGCGAATGGGTGCGAGGTGGAGGCGGCAGTGTTCAACGTGATAGCGGCTGTTCTCCCCTCTCCCTTGGGAGAGGGGTCGGGGGAGAGGTTATATCCGAACCCTGTCGTTGATAAATTAGAAATCACAGGTTCGTTTCTCAAAGACAAAAAAGAAATAGACATTTCTATTTACAATCTCCTTGGCGAAAAAGTATTGGCTGTTTCTCCCCTCTCTCTTGGGAGAGGGGTCGGGGGAGAGGCCATTGACTGCGGACTTCTCCCCTCCGGCATGTACTGGCTTGAAATAAATAGTGGAGGGAAAGCTTTTCGTACTAAATTTGTCAAGCAATGAAATAGTCAATTGGGTTAATTAAGTTGATTAAGAAAGCAACCGGATTTCTTCAATTAACTTAATCAACTCAATCAATTCAGTCAACTAACTTCCGATGAAAAAAACTCTACTCGTTCTTCTTCTCAGCTTCTCCTTCGTAATTTATAATTCGGTAAAAGCACAAATCATTTGCATTTACTGTTACGAGCAGAATGATTCCATCAGCCAGAATGTAACCAACATGATATTGAATGGTGGTTTCGAAAATACAAACTGCCTTCCGAATATTTATTCAAGTTCCTTTTGTCCCAATTCAAATTATTATTCCTGCTCGCTTCCTGACTGGACATGCACCGGTGGCGGCACTGCAACGTATGTGAGCATTGATGATTACACATTCACACAAGTTGCTGATGGAAACAACGGAGTGTATCTCGGCAACGGTAGCAGCGCCATGGCGTGTTCTACAACATTCAATGATACTTCCTGCCTTGGCGTAACCAACTGCGAGGTGCTGAATATTCCTACAGGTTATCCAACTAATGATCCAACCTATGGTGGCACAACGGGAGTTAGCATTGAGCAAACAGTTTCAGGTCTTACACCGGGTGCAACTTATGTGCTGGAGTTTTGGGCGGGAGGCGAACCGCAATCGCATGGATGGATGGATCCCGGAGTGTTTGCAGTAGATGTAGGTTTCGGAAAAACTTATTTGCGCTGCAAACCCACTTGTCCCGGTTGCATCGGCACGAGATATTTAATTGAGTTTAATGCAACGTCCACTTCGCACACTATCCGCTTCACCAATTGGGGACACATTTGTATTCCATGCACCGAAGTTATTTTAGACAATGTAAGGTTATACACACTTGCAGAATTATCTCCATCCGTTCCGCCATGTGCGGGAGTAAATCCGGTTGCGCTGTTTAATGCAGTGCATCACATCTGCCCTGGCACATGCACTGATTTTACAAACCTATCTGTAAACGGAATTTCCTATCAATGGACATTCGTGGGAGCAACTCCTTCAGTAAGCACGGATGTAAATCCAACAAACGTTTGTTACAACTCTCCGGGCACTTATGATGTGCAACTGATTGCAACAAACGGAAACGGAAGTGATACTCTTCTTCTTCCAAATTATATTACGGTGTACCCCTACCCTGCCCCGCAAGGAATTTCGCAGAGCGGAGATACGCTCATTGCAAATGCAGGAGCAGTAACTTATCAGTGGTATCATGGAGGAGTTCTTATTCCCGGAGCAACGGATTATTTTTATGTGGCAACAGAAAGCGGAGATTACAACGTAGCTGCCTCTGATGCGAACAACTGCCAGGTGGAAGCTGCTATCTTTGATGTGGTGGCTGCGCAGTTTGAAGTTTCAGGTTTAAGGTTTGAAGTTTATCCTAATCCCGTAGTTGATAAATGCACGATTCACAATTCGCAATTCGCGATGGGAGCAGCAGTAAAAATTGCAGTGTATAATATACTTGGAGTGGCTGTTCAATCAGAAATCAGGAATCAGGAATCAGAAATGAACGTTGATGTTTCATCGTTGCCTTCAGGAGCATATTGGCTCGAAGTTTCTTCAGATGGAAAAATTGGTCGCACCACTTTTGTGAAACAATAATACATTGTCAACTTAATTACCCTAAACCCAAATGAAAAAAATACTACTTGTTTTCATTCTTCAATTTTCAATCTTCTATCTGCAATCTACTTCCGCGCAGGTTGTCTGCATTTTCTGTTATGATCAAAATGATTCAATCAGTCACGGAGTAAATAATCTTTTACTCAATGGTGGCTTTGAAGCTCCTTCCTGCACGAGCGGAAGTTTCTGTCCACTATCAACTTATTACATGTGCGACATTCCAAACTGGACTTGCACCGGTGGTGGCACTTCTACTTATGCGCAGGTCTTTGATGTAGCAGGCGCATGGTATGGTTCGTTCCTCTCCGAAATTATAGAGGGAACTTATGCAGTTTACATGGGCAATTTTTATTGCGATGCATGTTCTCCAAACATGAGTGATACTTCCTGCTTGATAAATGTTGATTGCACAGTAACAGGTATTCCTGCCGGTTATCCTTTTAATCCTGATCCCACTTATGGCGGCAGCACAGGTGTTAGCATAGAACAAACCGTGAATGGTTTGATGCCTGGCAATACCTACGTGCTTGAGTTTTGGGCTGGCGGAGAATACGATGGCGTTACTCCATTAGGATTATTTGCTGTTGATGTTGGGTTTGGATATACCTTTTTAAGAGACAAGGCAACTAACATTGGCGACATCGGAACACGATACATTATTGAGTTCAATGCAGTTTCTACTTCTCACACCATTAAGTTTACCAACTGGGGACACATCGGCAATTCTGCCACGGAGCTTGTGCTCGATGATGTAAAGCTGTACACTCTTGCTGATCTTGACACTTCTGTTGCGCCATGTGTAGGAGCAAACATCAATGCGTTATTCAATGCGCCACATCACATATGTCCGGGTACCTGCACTAATTTCACCAACCTTTCAACAAATGCCACTTCTTACCAATGGGCATTTCCGGGAGCAACTCCTTCAGTAAGTACCGATGCAGATCCAACAAACATTTGCTACAACACTCCGGGAAATTATGCGGTAACTCTTATTGCAAGTAATACAACACAAAGCGATACACTTACGCTGAATAATTACATTAATGTTTATCCTTATCCGCCACCACAAGGAATTGCACAAAGCGGAGATACGCTGATTGCAAATCAGGGAGCGGTATCTTATCAGTGGTATCATGGTGGGAATCTTATTCCGGGTGCAACAGATTATTTTTATGTAGCAACTGAAGGTGGTGATTACAACGTAGTAGCCACCGATGCAAACAATTGCGAAGTGGAAGCAGCGATCTTTGATGTGGTGGCGGGAATAGGCGCAGCAGTAAGCAGCGGCAGTATGCAACTGAAAATCTATCCCAATCCGGTGGCTGATAAATGCACAATTCATAATTCACAATTCACGATGGGAGCAGCCGTAACAATTACCGTTTTCAATATCCTGGGAGTAGTTGTTCAATCAGAACTCAGGAATAAAAAAGCAGAAATGAGCGTTGATGTTTCATCGTTGCCTTCAGGAGCATATTGGCTCGAAGTTTCTTCTGATGAAAAAATTGGTCGTACTACGTTTGTGAAACAGTAACCGATTTACTGAGCTAACTTAATTAACCCAATTAACCAATTACCAATGAAAAAATCTCTACTCTTCTTCGCATTGTGTTTTACACTTTGTCATTTATCAATGGCACAGGTTGTTTGTATCATGTGTTACGATCAGAATGATTCCATCAGCACCGGAGTAAATAATTTTATTCTGAACGGAGGTTTCGAAAACAGCAATTGCGCACCGGGATATATTCTTGATGTATTCTGCCCCAACTCATCTTACTATTCATGCGATCTTGATAACTGGACTTGCACCGGAGGTGGCACCAGCACGTATGTGTGCCTGTTTGATACAACACCGGGTACGCGCTCCACTGTAGTAGAAGGAAACCGAGCTGCTTACATGGGAAATTATTTTTGCAATCCGTGCTCGGCTACAGTTGATGATACTTCATGCTTCGTGACTACGGATTGTGAACTCACCGGAATTCCAGTGGGCTATCCTACTCACGATCCAACTTATGGAGGCAACTTGGGAGTAAGTATTGAACAAGTTGTTAACGGCTTACTTCCCGGCAATACCTACGTTTTAGAATTTTGGGCTGGTGGAGAAAACAATGCAAACTATTTTATCAATCCCGGAATGTTTGGTGTTGATGTTGGCTTTGGATATAATCTTTTGAGATGTCATCAAACTCCTTATCCGGGGGGCGTTGGTACCAGATATATTGTTGAGTTTAATGCAGTGTCAACTTCAGATACAATAAAGTTCACAAGCTGGGGTCATGTTTGCTCCTCCTGCACTGAACTGGTTTTGGATGATGTGCGCTTGTATCCACTTGCAGATTTGAATCCATCAGTTCCGCCTTGCGCTGGGGCTACTATCAATGCTTTATTCAATGCACCTCATCATATCTGTCCCGGGACTTGTACAAACTTCACAAACCTTTCTGTGAATGCAACTTCTTATCAATGGACATTTGCAGGAGCGACTCCTTCAGTCAGCACCGATGCCAATCCAACGAACGTTTGTTATAACACACCGGGAAATTATGCGGTAACTCTTATTGCGAGCAATGCAACCGCAAGCGATACGCTAACACTTAATAATTATATTACTGTTTATCCTTATCCTGCACCACAAGGAATTGCACAAAGCGGAGATACGCTGATTGCAAATCAGGGAGCGGTATCTTATCAGTGGTATCATGGAGGCAATCTTATTCCGGGCGCAACGGATTATTTTTATGTAGCAACGGAAAGCGGTGATTACAATGTAGTAGCAACCGATGCAAACAACTGCGAAGTAGAAGCAGCGATCTTTGATGTAGTTGCGGGAGTATCGTCAACAGTTTACGGTTTACAGTTTACAGTTTATCCAAATCCGGTTGGAGATAAACTGGAAATTAGAAGTTGGAACCTAGAAGCGGCCGCAAGCATTTCAATTTACAATCTACTTGGTGAAAAGGTTATGGCTTTTAAAAGACAAGCAAAGAGTCAGAATCAACCTGCTCCCATTAATGTTTCGCAACTTCCTTCAGGTTCATACCTGCTTGAAGTTTCTTCTGATGGAAAAACAGGTCGCACAACTTTTGTTAAGCAATAGTTTTCCAATCGCATGAAAAAATATTTTCTCCTGTTGTTGCTGAATTGTGTATCGCGCATTTTGCCTCTGGCATCAGCTCAACCGGGCGAGTGGGTTTGGCTTCATGGAGACAGCACCTTCACAGGATCAGGAAACATGGGCACGCAAGGCATTCCGAGTCCGCTGAATGAACCACCTCATCTTTATGAATGTTGCGAGTGGACTGACTTCAATGGAAACTTCTGGATGTATGGCGGACTCGATGACAACAGCAGTGTTGAGATACACAATGATTTATGGAAGTACGATCCTGTTGCAAATGAGTGGACATGGATGAGCGGAACGAATACATTAAACGATCATGGAAATTTCGGAGTACAGGGAGTTGCTTCACCTTCCAATCGTCCTCCGGGTATTGGCTATGGCGCAGCCTCGTGGGTTGATGCGAGCGGAGACCTCTGGATGTTTGGGGGATGGTGCGACAGCAGCTACTGCGATCTATGGAAATATAATATTTCATCAAATCAATGGACATGGATGAAAGGACCCGGCATTGGAAATCAAACAGGCATTTATGGAATGCGTGGTGTTACATCAATTACAAATAATCCCGGAGCACGTTCAGAATGTGCAACGGGATGGACTGATAATTCAGGAGACCTTTGGCTTTTCGGTGGAGAGTATGGTGCGCTCTTTAATGATTTGTGGAGATACAATATTCCAACCAACACATGGACCTGGATGAAAGGAGATACTGCATCACAACTCGGAAACTGGGGAACAATCGGAGTTGAAGATTCAACAAACACTCCGAGTGGAAGATGGTGTTATGCAAGATGGAAAGATAACACAGGCAATCTTTGGTTCTTTGGTGGACAAGGATTTGATGCTACTGGAGGAAACTGGTATATGAATGATTTATGGAGATACAATACTTTAACAAATAATTGGACATGGATGAACGGAAGCGAGATTGGAAGTACAAACGGTGTGTACGGAACGCGATGTGTTTCTTCACCCTCAAACGTGCCGCCCCATCGTTTTGAAAACCGTGCAGCGTGGACTGATGTGAATGGAAATTTTTGGATGTTCGGTGGGACTTATAGACCCAATATTTTTTCCATTGCAGGATTAAATGATCTCTGGATGTACTGTGTATCATCAAACGAATGGACATGGGTTAGCGGGGATAGTATTCCGAATTTGCCTGGCTTGTGGGGAACAAAAGGAGTATCAAGTCCCACGAATAAACCTTCAGACAGGAATGGTGCAGTTTCATGGAGAGATAACAACGGACATCTTTTTGTGTTCGGAGGCACCGATCCAAATTTCGGAAGCTTGTATAACGATCTCTGGAAATTTACTATTGATCCTTCGTGTGTGAGTTCCTGCAACTCTATGCCTGTAGCTTCATTCACGGCTCCGCATCATGTGTGTCCTGGAACGTGTACTGATTTTACAAACCTTTCAGTGAATGCAACTTCGTATCAATGGACTTTTGTAGGAGCAACACCATCAACAAGCACAGCGGCAAATCCTACAAACATTTGTTACAACACTCCGGGCAGCTACAGCGTTTCTCTTATCGCAACAAATGCAAGCGGAAGCGATACACTTACCCTAAATAACTACATTATTGTTTATCCATATCCGCCACCACAAGGAATTGCACAAAGCGGAGATACACTTTTTGCAAATCAGGGAGCGGTTTCTTATCAGTGGTACTTCGGAGGAAATCTTATTGCAGGTGCAACAAATTATTTTTATTTAGCAACACAAAGTGGTGACTACAATGTGGTGTGCACCGATGCAAATGATTGTGAAGTCGAAGCAGCGATTTTCAGTGTGGTCGCATCAATACAAGAGGCACTCAGGATCGACATTGCGCAACTGGAAATACATCCAAATCCTGTCAAAGATGAGTTGGCAATAAGCAGTGGGCAGTTTGCAATAATTACAATTTCAATTTACAATGTAATCGGAGAAAAAGTTTTGGCGGTTAAGCCAGAAGCCAGAGGCAAGAAGCAAGAAGGAGTTGTTAACGTTTCGTCTCTTGCTCAAGGTATGTACTCAATAAAAGTCAATGAGACATACTGGTGTAAATTCGTAAAGCAATAATTTTTTTCAAAATCTAAATCCTATGCCTGCCGTTACATTCAGCAATGAGATGTGCTGATTTAATTTGAATGTTTCATCAGGATCGAGGGTGCTAGTAGTAACCACCTTTTCAAATTCAGGATACGCAGAAAAATAATTTGCGTCAACTGAGATATACATGATCTCTGAAATATTGTATTTCAACCCCGCGCCCACATCAAAACAAAATGATGAAGCTCCAATAGCAGATTGATTAACTTCAATGGCATCAATGCTCGTGTCTTTATAAATAATAACATCTGCTTCAGGATACTCCGTTTTTGAATAACCCAGCAGCAACTGAAAATTGAAAGATGCTTTTTGAAGCGGGTAAGAAAAATATCCACCAGCCATGTATGCCATCGTGCTCCACTTCTTTAACTTCAGATCACTAACTACGCATGTATCACTGATACGTTTCGCATAGACATCATAACGCGAACGTACGGTCGTTGAATTCTGGCCGTTCACTGAGTAACTAATCATAGCAGCTACTCCAATATTTTCACTTAGCAGCCATGATAAATTTACGTTGAGGTTGGTTCCACCTGTTGCATAACCGGATGAACTGTCTGCAATTTCACCAGCGCCAAACTTACCGAAAGGAATAGCAACGCCATAATCTATGCCAAGAGTAGTTGGGCGTTCGTTGTATTTTTGTGCGACTACATTCGAAACAAAAAAAGAAAGAGATGCGAGTATAAAATATTTCATCACTAAAATTTTCGGCTTAAAGATACTTTATTCATTTGTTTTGAATATCAGCTATCGCGCTTTCATTTTTTTAAACGACTTTTGGAAAAGATTATTTCAGGCAAAATTTATCCAACACTATTACGTTTGCACTTTGTAACTTCTCATAAATGAAAAAACTTATTTGCGCTTTGCTATTCCTGCATTCATCAGGATTCGTTTTCAGCACTCCGGATACATGGTTGCAGAAGACCTCTCTGCCCGCGCAGCCGCGCTTAGGCGCAGTTGCATTTGCAATAAGTGGATACGGCTACATCGGCACCGGTCTAGACAGTTCCGGAAATTTTCACAATGATTTTTGGAGGTATGATGCAACAAATGACTCATGGACACAAGTTGCTGATTTTGCAGGAAGCGCAAGAAAAAATGCTGTGGCATTTGTAACAGATTCCTTTACCTATGTCGGAACTGGTTACGACAACAGTGGAATCACGAATGATTTTTATAAGTACGATGCGGTAAATAATTTGTGGCAGCAGGTAACAGCACTCACTAATCCAACAGCGGCACGCGATGCTGCGGCATTTAACATCGGCAACAAAGGATATGTTGTTGGCGGATATGATGGTACTACATTTTACAGCAACAAAAACTGGGAGTATGATGCAGCACGTGACACAGCATGGATGCAGCAATTGGTTTTTCCTGTTGCAGGAAGAAGATGGGCAACTTCATTTTCAATTGCAGGATTTGGCTTTGTAGGAATGGGCTACAACTATTCGCAGGAATATTTCGCTGACCTCTGGGAATTCGACATCAATACAAACACATGGACGCAAATGGCAAATTACCCAGGTAACAAGCGGGGAAATGCAGTTGCTTTTGTTCTTGGTTTGGGAGCTTATGTAGGAACCGGATTTGACGGTACATTAAAGGATGATTTTTTCGTTTACAATTACACCGATAATTCATGGAGTTCTATAGCAACGTTTGCAGGCAACCCAACTTCGGGTGCAGTTGCATTTGCACTAAATGGAAAAGGATATGTATTTGGCGGAGGCGATTCGCTTGGCTACAAAAATGAATTGTGGGAATACACTCCTGCTGTTATTGCAGGAATTGGAGATTCCGAATTTAAAGTGGAGGATGAAGTGATACTTGCTCCGAATCCTGCAAACGAAGAGTTTACAGTTCACAGTTTGAAGTTTAAGACGGAAAGCAAATCGCAGATAAAACTTTATGATTCCGAAGGCAAACTTGCCCTACGGAAAAATATTTCTTCCAAAGCAGAAACAATTTCTGTAAAAGAACTTCCGCGAGGCACATATTACTATTGTGTAATTTCATCCTCCGAAAAAACTAAAACAGTAACCGGAAAACTCGTACTTGAGTAAAAGGAAAAATGAAAGGAATCAGCACACTCAGCGTTATTCCCATTCGCAAAGAACCAAGCGACCGTTCCGAAATGGTTACGCAGGTTTTATTTGGCGAAACATTTGAGATTCTTGAATCGGAAAAGTCGTGGAGAAAAATTAAGGTTGATTACGATCGCTACTCCGGCTGGGTTGATTCAAAGCAACTCTCCGCAATTGACGATGAAGAATCGAAAAAGCTTTTTGACACTCCCGTAACTGTTTCATGCGATCTTGTTCAACTCGTTATTTCCGGAAAGAAAATGATTCCAGTTGTGCTCGGCTCCTCGCTTCCCTTTTATTACGGCAAAAAGTTTTTCATTGCGGGAGAAGAATTCCTTTATGACGGAAGTGTAAAGACAATTCTTCGCGCAACTCCATCAGAGATTGCAGAGAACTCTTTCATGTATATCAACTCTCCTTATCTCTGGGGAGGTCGCTCTCCTTTCGGTGTTGATTGTTCGGGCTTCACACAAATGGTTTTTAAACTTAGCGGAATTCCTTTGCTTCGCGATGCTCCTGAGCAGGTGGGTCAGGGAAAAAAGATTTCATCCATTGAAGAAGCGCACGAAGGTGATCTTGCTTTTTTCAAAAATGAAGAGGGGGAAATTGTTCATGTCGGCATTATTCTTTCCCGTCAACGCATCATCCATTGCAGTGGAAAAGTACGTGTTGATAAAATAGATTCGCAGGGAATTTTTAATGTTGATACCGAAAAGCTAAGCCACACGTTGGCTGAGTTCAGAAGAATTGTGTAACAGAAAACAGAAGAGCTGTTTCCACGACTCTTTATTCATCTTGACTATTTGCCACATTCTCTACCTTTGCACTCTATGAGTGAGAAGACATTGATTAATGTACAGGGAATGACTTGTGCAAGTTGCGCCAGCACGATAACGCGCACTTTGCAGAAGGGTTGAAAGACATCAATGTAAATTATCTTACTACAGAAATTACGTTTGAAGGAGTTGAAGTTGAGCGATTGAAAAAAATAAAATCTCAGATCAAAAGCATTGGATATAAAGTGGTGGAAGAAAGAAAAGATACTCGTGATAAATGAAGAGCCCGATCAAGACCATCACAATTAAACATTGACGAAGTACATAGCGAGCAATTGCCGAATCAAAAACTTGAACTGGTTGAAAAACTTTGCCGCGAAAATAAAATCGCCATGGTTGGCGATGGTCTTAACGATGCGCCCGTATTGGCAAAATCTAGAGTTGGAATTTCATTGTGCAATGCCTCGGAGAAAGCTATTCAATCTGCACAGATAATTTTATTGAAGAGTAACAATCTTGATTCACTTATGCAATCCTTCCGGTTTTCAAAACACACCTTGCTAACCATAAAACAAAACCTGTTCTGGGCATTTGCTTACAATGTAGTTGCCATTCCGATTGACGCAGCAGGATTTCCTAGTCCCAAATTGGGTGTGATGTCAATCGCTTTATGCGATTTAGTGTTGATCGGCAATTCTGTTCGGCTTCGTTTCAAAAAGATCAACTAAGTTTGGAAGAGCGGAATGATGAAATATTGGAATGTAACCAACACTCTTTTTCCCATTTTTACATTTTCCGACATTCCGGTTTTTCATAGTACGTTTGAAAAAATTTCACTGAGTGAACTCCCAGCAAAAAATTAAAGTACTCTTCATCACTAAATGGTTCATGAATCGAAATGATCCGCAACTTGGCGTGTTTATTCGTAAACATGCATCAGCGGCTGCTTTATACTGCGATGTAGCATTGCTTTGCGTAATGAGCGATGAACTGCAGCAAAACTTAATTGAGTTTGAAGAAGATGATGAGCACAATGTAAAATCACTGGTGGTTTATTTCAGGAAATTTTCTTCGTCATTTAAAATTTTTAATCAGGCAGTAAATTTTTTCAGGTATCTAAAAGCAAATAATGCGGGGCTGAAAAGAATTCAAAAAAGTTTCGGCAGGCACGATGTTACTCATTCATACATCATGCTTCGTCCTGCTTTGATAGGGTATTGGCTGAAACTTATGAAAGGAATTCCGTTTGTAATAAGCGAACAATGGAGCGGATATGCTACGAGAAAATTTTCTGAGAAAAATTTTCTTACCCATTTTTTTTATCGCTGGATATTCAGCAAAGCAAATGGAGTAACTGCTGTTTCTGATTTTCTGAAAACAAAAATGGAAGCCGAGGGATTAAAAAACAATTTCATCATTACACCAAATGTGGTGGAACCGATGAAGAAAAAAAAATCACCACTTACTCAAAATGAAAAAATAAAAATTCTCACAGTGGCTGATCTTGTTGATGAAATAAAAAACATCAGTGGAACCATTAAAGCCATTGCAAAAATCAATAAGACGAATAAGGAAGCTGAACTACACATCATCGGACATGGTAAAGATGAATTGATGTTGAAGACCCTTGCGCGCGAATTGAACTTACTGGGAACCATTGTTTTTTTTTACGGAGTAAAAACGAATGAAGAAGTTTTTCAATACCTGCACGCCACAGATTTTCTTGTTATGAATTCAAGGTTTGAAACCTTCTCTCTAATCTGCATTGAAGCGATGAGTTGCGGCAAACCTGTAATTGCAACCCGGTCAGGAGGGCCAAATGAATTCATGAATGACACAAATGGAATCCTGATTGAGCCGGATAATCATGAAGAATTAGTTGCTGCCATAAAAAAAATGATTTTGACTTATCAATTTTTCGAAAGCGAGAAACTTAAAAAATTTGCATTAACTCATTTCAGCGCTATGAATGTAGGAGAAAAATTTTTCAAACTGTACAATCGGGTATTGACACCCTGATTTTTACATCAGCATGACAGTGAGTCTGTTTTTTCTCTGAAAAACTATTCATTATTTTTTGGTTGATTGAAAGGTTTGTATAAATTTGCCACTCCAAAAAGAAAATCCAATTATTGTCTAATTTAAAAACTCTATTACAAATGAAAAAATGTTTACTTATTGCTTCGTTGGCTGTTGCTATTACTGCCAATGCTCAAAATCGCATTGCACGTAACGTTACTGTTAACGGTCCTGCTACGCATGCTTCTGCTATGACAGTGGCTGAGCCATCCATTGTAAGGTCGGCCGCTTTACCTTCAGTTAATGCTCCTAAACATCAGGTAGCAAGAAAAAAATCGAGTGGAGGGAATACTGCTCAGACGCTTTGCGAATCGCAAATAGGAACTGCTGGAAATCAGTTTGGTCCTGCCTTTGGTCCGAAAACAAATCTTGAGTACAACAGAGATTTAAACACACTTGTTTTAATTCACCGTTCAAATGACATGGCTGGCTGGCCTAACACTGCAAACATTCTTTATGATATTTCAACAAATGGCGGAGTAACCTGGCTGAATGATCAAGGACCTGCTTACTTTGATAATACCAATGTTACCCGTGCACGTTATCCTCAAGGTGGCATTTACAATCCTCCCGGAAATACTGATCCTGCGAATGCTTATGCTACTACTTTTGGAATTGCCACAGATGGAACAAATTGGGTTGACCTTTACAAGGGCACTACACAAACCGGAACAACTACACAGGTTCAGGGGTTGTATGATTACGCCACCTATTCATTGCCGCTTTCGACTTTAGGTTATGTTCCACAAGGAGGATGCGTTGTTAAAAACACTGGAGAAACCTGGTGGTCTGCCGGTGGAAATGATGGTGCAGCTTATAACGACATTGTTCTTTTATCACATGGCGTTTACAATTCGACAACTCACGACTTTGATTATACCTTTCATAACATCAATGTTCCTGTTTGCACCAATAATGCCGGAGCAAAAATGTATAATGATTGCGCAGTAACTTTTAATGATGCCGGCACTATTGGATATATCGTGGTTCTTGGAAACGATTGGGTTTGCAACTTTGATGTGAATGACTCAGCATACGGAATGATTGTTTATAAAACAACTGACTCTGGAAACAACTGGAGCAGAATACACAGCCCTGATCCTAAACTAGCTGACCCACTTTTATTGAACGGTGGTTATGCCTATATGAGTTCTTCTCAGATGGATATTGGCATGGATGGAAGTGATCATCTGCACATTGTTCTTCCAATCGTTCCTTTCCAACCTGGAAATGGAATCTTTCTTGGATATACGTATGGTTCCTGGGGAATCTTTGATGTTTCAAGCGTTGACGATTTTCACTATACGGCCTGCCTAGTTGCAAGACCACAAACTTATTATGGCGACTTTGGAACTGCCGGTTCTACTGTTGACCCTGAAATTCAGGAAGAGAATCGTGCACAATTCAGCCGCAGTTGGGATGGTACAAAAGTTTTCTATACCTACTTCGATACTGACACAGCTACCTATGGAGCTGGCTTAAATAATTTTCCGGATATTCATGTCGTAGGAAACGATCTTTCTACAAACTTGTGGACTGCAGAATCAAACTTTAGCTTATTAAGCGGATTGAGTTGCGATGGTGCTTCTACTTGGGGTAATGTAAGTTACTATACTATTAACGATGGAACGAATGAAAATGTACCTGTTGCAATTGATGTGATGTCTAATAGTACTGGAGAGCAAATTCAATTTTTTTATGAAGGTTGTGGTGCTATGAGCAATTATGTGAATGGTGCAAATTGTGTTGAGATTACCGGCTCACTTGGATTAAATGATCATTCAAAAGCAACAACTCCTTTCAGTGTTTCTTCCAACTATCCAAATCCTTATACCGGAAAAACTTCTATTGACGTTTCTCTTGAAAAAGTGAGTGATGTAACAGTTGAAATCAGTAACGCAATCGGACAAGTACTTTCCTCTGTTACTTACAAAAATCTTCGTTCAGGAGTTAATACGATCTCGATTGACGGGTCTTCACTTAGTAAAGGTTTGTATTTCTACACTGTGAAGGCGGGAAGCAACACAGATACAAAAACAATGAGTGTTGAATAAAATAAGACCATCTTGAAAAATTAGAACGGGCGGAAATTTCATTCCGCCCGTTTTCTTTTAAATATTTCACTTAATATTCCTCTTCTAAGAAAAGAAAACAGTATTTTTGCATGAGGAAAAATCATCACCGTTATTTTTCCTAAAAATAAAATCAATTTTTTTAAAAACTCTAACTTAAATTAAATCAAATGAAAAAAAGTTTACTCATTATCGGTTTGGCTTTTTCTGTTGTTGCAAGCGCACAGAACAGAAGGATTTGTTCGACAGGCACTTGTGCAAAGGCACCTGCTTCAAACATTGTTTATCCTGAAGTTTACAATTCTACTGCTTTACCCTCTTCAAATTCGCATTCTAATGCAAGACACGGATCTGGAACGAATCATGTGTCATCAATTTCCGAAGTTGCAATCGGAACTTCCGGAAACTGCTTTGGACCGGCATTCGGATCTAAGACAAATTTATGGTACGACAAAGACCTCAACTCTATCGCATTCATGCATCGCTCTACTTTACCTACTAACGGGATGCTCAATTATGATATTTCTACAGATGGAGGAACTACCTGGACAATTGATCATCGCGTTGCGGGTGATACAACAAATGTGATTCGTTGCCGCTATCCTCAGGGAGTAATTTATAATCCAGCAGGAAATACAGATCCTGCAAATGCATTTGTAAATATACTTGGTCCTACTACTGATGGTTCTGCAGTTGCCGGTGCTTATTGCACCGCTGGATGGATCGGGATAATGGCCGGCACTTCTCAAATCGGCACATCATCTCCTTCATCTCATTACTTCAATTGCGATACCTTGGGATTGAATACCCTTATTCCAAAGGGTGGGCAGATTGTGAAAAATACTGGTGTTGTTTATTACGTAACTCCGGGATGGGACGGAGTTGGTTACAATGACACTATCGTTTTGATAAAAGGTGTTTTCAATACTTCTACAAGTACATTTGATTTTACATTTACAAAACTTTATTCACCAGTTTGTACTGATTTGACCGGAGCAAAAATGTATGTAAGTGTAAATACCGCATGGAATGATGCAGGAGACATTGGTTACATTACCCTATTAGGAAATGATTGGGCTTGCGGTGATGAACCTCTTGATTCTACAAATGGATTGATCGTTTATAAAACTACTGATGGTGGAAGCAACTGGACAAAACTTGGCCGCCCATCTTTGAGTTTGCTCGATCCTCTTTTAGCAAATGGAGGTTTTTTCTGCACTTCAGCTTTTGAGAACGATGTAGTAGTTGATAAAAATAATAACCTACATACTGTCTTTGGCGTTGGTGCGTATGCAGGTGGCGGATCAATTAGTACCGCTGCAGGTAATTGGGCAATTTTTGACATTTCTACTCCTGATCAGGGGGGAACTTGGAAGGCGACACTTGTAGCGAAGCCGGAAACTTTCCGTGGTGTGTATGGCGATGGATCGGTTACTCACCCAACAGTTAATGAAGACAGTCGTCCGCAGGCAAGCCGCAGTTGGGATGGTTCGAAACTTTTCTTCACCTGGTTTGATACTGATACTATTACTTATGGATCTGCGGGTGGAAACACATTTCCTGATATGCACTCTATCGGATATGATGTGGATGCAGACATGTGGACTGCAGAAGTAAACCATACAGAATTGAGTGGAACGTCTGCAGATGGTGGTTCTTATTTTGGTAACGTTAGCTATTATACAATTAACAATGGAACTGACGAATGCATTCCGATGGTTGCCGGTTCTATGGTTACGCCTCCACTATCAACAGATCTTACTTTAAGTTTCCACTACATTAGTGGTGCATGCATGAGCGGTTACTCAAATACAATTACATCTACTCCTCTTGGTGTATGGCAAGGGCAGCATGATCCTGCTGCTTCAACATTTAATGTTTCTGGCAACTATCCGAATCCTTACACAGGAAAAACTGCTGTGGATGTAACACTTGCAAAAGCAACTGATGTAACGATTGAAATTACAAATGCAATCGGTCAGGTGCTTTCTACTGCTACTTACAAGAATCTTCACTCGGGTGTAAACACACTTACTGTTGATGGTTCTTCTCTGAGCAAAGGTTTATATTTCTACACTGTGAAGGCAGGTAGCAATGTTGTTACGAGAACAATGAGTGTTGAATAAATAAAAAGTTATTTTTCATTTTAAAAGCGGGCGGAAATTTTTTTCGCCCGCTTTTAATTTATGCATGAGGGAGTATTTTCTTTTCCATGACTTCTTCGTGACTTTTGGGTTCGAATATTTTTTTAGCTTTGGTGAGCCAAATTTTTTATCTCAAACTAAAACCAAATACCATGAGAAAAATTTTATTTATCCAACAAAATTTCAGCGTAGTTGCACTTCTTCCCTTCATTCTTCTTTTTGTTTTTGCCGCGCATGCGCAAAACAGAAATCAACAAAGTTCTTCTCTTTGTGAATCGCAGGTCGGAGCTTCCGGAAATCAATTAACTTCTGCATGGGGAAATAAAACAAACCTGTGGTACGACAAGGACATTAACACACTTGTGCTTGTTCATTGCTATGACAATGATACCTCAAGTGTTATTTATTCTTATTCCACCAACCAAGGTGCAACATGGGTTGATGATACTATGCTGTATCATACAGCTACTCCTTTGTATAGTGGCAGATTTCCTCAGGGTGTTATTTACAATCCTCCGGGAAATACAAATCCTTCAAATGCTTATGTGGCTTGCTTTGGTTCTACTACTGATGGTACAAACTGGAATGCACATTACGAAGGGACAGCATCAATCGGCAGCAGCACAAATCAACAAACGCTTTATCCATTTACATCTTCACCAAGAACTTTTGTTCCGCAGGGAGGAACCATTGTTAAGAATACAGGAACTACCTGGTGGAGCGCAGCTGGAACCAACGGAACAATTTACAACGATACCATTGTGCTTGCGAAGGGAATTTTTGTTGGAAATAATTTCAACTACACCTATACATTGCTTCCTGTTCCAGTTTGTGCTGATAACAATGGCAACAAGATGTTCCGCAACCAGGCAGTTATTTTTGATGACAGTGGGCAACTTGGATATGTAGTAGTAATTGGAAATGATTGGGTGTGCGCTTCTCAGCCAAATGATTCAACGATGGGGCTCATTGTATATGAAACTACAAACAGCGGAAGTACATGGAATAGAATTCCAAGTCCGGACTTGTCTTTTGTTGACCCTGTTCTTCAAAATAATGGCTCAAAATATTCCGCTGCTACACAACTTGATCTTGCCATGGATCAGAATAACACACTTCACATCGGAGTTCCCATTATTCAGTTTAATCCCGGCAATGCAATTGATTCTATTTACAGTTATGGAACATGGGGGCTGTTCGATATTAATACTTCGAATCACGGAGCAGATTACAATGGTTGCCTGATTTCAAAACCCGAAACCGGATTCGGATATTTTGGTACATGGGGAATCTTTTTTAATCCTTTTATCCGCGAGGAAAATAGGTTTCAGCTAAGCAGATCGTGGGATGGTGATAAAATTTTCTATACATGGTTTGATACTGATACAGCAGTTTACGGAAGCGGTCCGAATTTTTTTCCTGACATACATGTTTTGGGAGTTGATCTCAACTCCGGCTTTTACACTTCTGAAGAAAACCTGAGCGAACTCAGCGGATTGAGTTGTGATGGTGCATCTACCTTCGGAAATGTTTCTTATTACACAATGAATGATGGTACAAACGAAAACATTCCGATTGTAATTGATGTGATGACAAACAGTACGGGAGATCCTGTTCAGTTTTATTATGAAGGTTGTGCATCAATGTATAATTATTCAAGCAATATTTCCTGCCTGATAATACCTTCCTTTCTTCCATCCACCGGAATTCAGAATCCTGCCGGTGAAAATGCAAATCTCTTTTCTCTCTCCCCTAACTACCCCAACCCCTTCTCCAATAAAACTTCCCTTGACATCACTCTTGGTAAAGCAACTGATGTGCTTATCGAAATAAAAAATATTGTCGGACAAACATTGTTTTCATCCAGCTACAAAAAACTTCACAGCGGAAAAAATACAATTACGATTGATGGTTCTTCTTTCAGTAAAGGTTTTTATTTTTATACGGTGAAAACTGAATCTGATTTTACTTCCCGAAAAATGAGTGTTGAATAGTTTACTTCAAATCAAAAAAAGAACTCACCCCAATACTTCTCTCAACCGTAAACCCTTCAGCATACTTCGCACCGATAGGTCTGCCGTATTCAGTAGCTCTTGCAAAAAGCGTATCAATAAATTCCTTTGTCGAAATAGGAGTTACTGGCTCTTTACTAAGCTCAGAATAAAACTGCGATTTGTAAGCGTGAATAGCTTTCATCTTTTTTTCCATCACATCACTGATGTCAATTACAAAATCAGGTTTGATGTATCTATCCTGAACCGTATGATACACCGCTTTTGCTCTCCAGTATGTTTGCGGTTTTCCTTCGTTTGAAGTTTTCACTTTCATCAACCCCGAATAAAAATTTGATTCGGAAACAAGCTGTGCTGCGCGACCATGATCAGGATGACGATCACTTACGGCATTACACACGATAATTTCAGGTTGATATTTTCTTATCATTTCAATTACACGCAGTTGATGCTTTTCATCGTTGCTGAAAAAGCCATCAGCAAAACCAAGATTCTCGCGCACTGCAATTCCTAAAACTTTAGAAGCAGCAGCTGCCTCTTTCATCCGAAGTTCAGCAGTGCCGCGTGTACCCAGTTCTCCACGGGTAAGATCAACAATACCAACTTTTTTTCCTGCACGCACATGTTTAATAATAGTACCGCCACAGGCAAGTTCGGCATCATCGGGATGGGCGGCAAAAACGAGAAGGTCAAGTTTCATAATTCAAATTTCGGGCGAAGTTAAATCTTTGACCTTAACGAATAAACGGCAAAATTAGCTGGAGACCCCCTGAGGTTATATTGGCAAGAACCCCAAAGCCGCTCATATGTTTGCCGAAGATACAAGTTCTTTAAAAAGTTAGAACCTTGCAGAAAAAATAAAAGGGAGAAGAGTGAGAGAAGATGAACCCCTAAGCAGCTTTAATAGTATGCTGATCCGAAGAACCTTCCTCACTCTTTTAC
>JBBRND010000051.1:0-19940 GCA_038230515.1 Bacteroidia bacterium
ACTGGGTTGGTAAAAAGGGACGGTGAAAGCGGATTTTTTTTTATTGCAGTGATTGCCACGAAGAAGAAAAGAAATTATTGTTGATACCTGACAGGAGAAAAAAACTACCTGTCAGGAGGTGGATTCATAGCGAAAGCATGTGCGGATGGCAGGAAGACAGGTGATTAGACGAATAACGAATTGATTACGAATTTACGAATTAAGAAAAAATGTTGCCACGAATTTCACTAATTAGCACGAAGAGGAAAAGAAATTATTGCTCAAGCCGCGTGGCTTCGTCATGCCGCCCACGCTGTTTAAAAATTTTGCCTACGGCATTCCGCTAATGCGGAACCAATTTTTAAAAGGCGTGTCTGGCATGACTGGGTTGATTGAAGAGCGCTGCGGAGGGGACTTTTTTTTGCCACGAATGCTACGAAGAAGAAAAAATATTGCTCAAGCCGCATGGCATCGTCATGCCGCCCACGCTGTTTAAAAATTTTGCCTGCGGCATTCCGCTAACGCGGAACCAATTTTTAAAAGGCTTGTCTGGCATGACTGGGTTGGTAAAAAGGGACGGTGAATGCGGATTTTTTTTATTGCAGTGATTGCAACCAAGAGGAAAAGAAATTATTGTTGATACCTGACAGGAGAAAAAAACTACCTGTCAGGAGGTGGATTCAGTAGATATATAT
The DNA here is from genome assembly GCA_038230515.1 of Bacteroidia bacterium. Lineage (GTDB taxonomy): Bacteria > Bacteroidota > Bacteroidia > AKYH767-A > 2013-40CM-41-45 > JAPLDB01. The sequence goes on from JBBRND010000051.1 coordinate 675, forward strand.
AAATTGTTACCTGCCAAGTCTTCCAAATGCAAATCAAGTGTGCAACCACCACAATTTGCAGTCGTATTGATTGAAAATGTAACCACATCATTCATTCGGTACGATAATTTATCAGTATAGCCATCTTTCAGAACCTGAGCAAAGCAATTAATCGCAAGGATGAAAAATAATAGTATCGGATAAAGTGTTTTCATAATTAATATGTTTTAAGTTTATTTATAAATAATTAATTTGGTGGAAATTATTTGTGATTTTGTTCTTATCGTAATAAAATAAATTCCCGCGAGGAATTTTGTACAAATTATCATTTCTTGCTGACTCTTGAGTTCTTCGAAATAAATTTTTTCTCCAAGTAAATTGCTGATTTCAAGATTTACATTAATGAATTCGGGTTTTAAATTAATTGTAAATTTATCCTGCGCAGGATTGGGAAAAATATTTAAGACATCATTATCCGTCAATTCAGAATTTATATCCACGGTAGAGCAGATTGTATTAATAGTTCCTCCACTTCCTTCAACTGAGGAATAAGAATTAACGAGAATAGCGTCCAAAAAAAAAGTATCGACCGGAAGCGAAACAATTGTTAGAGGCGTTCTAAGAATTGTTGTTATACCATTCTCATAACAACCGCTGTTTCCATTGGTATCTGTTTTAATGAGGTATGCGTCCATATTCCCAGCTCCAAAACTATTGGTGTATCCGGCAATAATATATCCACCATCCATAGCTTCTCGAACTGAATAACCTCCTTCGTTATCAGTACTTCCGTAAGTTTTTGTCCAAAGTATATCACCCAAAGAATCAATTTTTATCAAATACACATCGTTGCCTCCGGCACCAAAACTTGTAGTAACTCCTGAAATAATATACCCTGAATCATTCGTTAATTGAATATCATATCCTGACTCAAGACTATCACCTCCATAAGATTTCGTCCAGAGTGTATCTCCCAAGGCATTAGTTTTTACAAGATAGACACCCCCACCCATTGATGATAATCCTTCAATCGTTCCAACAGCAATATAGCCGCCATCCAGTGTTTGTTGAAAGGAACTTCCAAAATATAAATGACTCCAAGAATTTCCTTTGTACGATTTTTTCCATACAGGATTACCATAAATACTTGTTTTAACTAAGTAAACATAATTAAATCCATTTCCATCATCTCCTGTTCCCATTACGATAAATCCGCTATCGGTAGTTTGCTGTATTTTGGAATAAACATTACTTAGCATTTTATAAGATTTAGTCCAAAGAGTGTCACCAACTGCATCGGTCTTAATTAAGAAACCAGTGCCCGAATTGCCACCAAGGCAACTTAAAATGTAACCCCCATCAAATGTCTGCTTAACCGAAGATCCTCCACCGCCAGCTCCGGGTTTGTAGGTTTTGGTCCATAGGGTGTCTCCATTGATATCTGTTTTAATTAAGTACACCTTATATGGTCCAAAACTTTGAGTAGCACCTATTATGATATAACCCCCATCATTTGTTTGTTGAACTTCATAACCGGCTTCATTTCCCATGCCCCCATAGGTTCTTGTCCAAAGAGTATCGCCATTCAAATCAGTTTTAACCAGATATACATCATAACTGCCAGCACCAAAACTATTTGTTGCACCAACCATAATGTATCCTCCATCTGAGGTTTGCTGAACAAAATTGAAATAATCATCCTGCGCGCCTCCATAAGTTTTTTGAAAAGCGACTTGGGCTTGGGCAGAATTAAAACCAAGCAGAAAGAAAATTGGAAAATATCTTGCGATACTTTTCATAGTATTGATATTTTAAGATTCATTTATTAATAATTAATTTTTTTGTTATTACTTGATCATCCATTCTTACTGAAATAAAATAAATTCCTGATGGAAAGCTTGTACAGTTTATGGTCAATTGCTTATGGTTGAGTGTTGCCGAATAAATTTCCTCGCCAAACATATTGTGGATTTCCAAATTTGCATTTGATACTACTACATTTATGCTGATTGTGAAATTATATTGTGCGGGATTTGGATAAATACTTATTTCATTGACTTCAACCAATTCGTTTATTTCAGCGGTAGTGCAAAGAGTGTTTATTATACCTCCTCTACTTACGAGTGCGGAAAAAGAATTAACAAGAGTAGGTGCTGATGGAATCGTATCTGCCGGAAGGGAAACTATTGTTGCAGGCGCTTTCAGTATTGTTGAACGATTATTCTCGTAGCACCCGTTGTCCCCGTTTGCATCTGTTTTTATCAGATATGCATCATAATCTCCTGCTCCAAAACTATTCGTTTTTCCGGCTAAAATATATCCTCCGTCTATGGTTTGCCTGATAGAATTATTTTGTTCATAATTGCTACTGCCAAATGATTTTGACCATAAAACATTTCCGATTGAATCCGTTTTAATAAGATAAACATCAGCAGTTCCTGCTACAATCCGACTTGTATAACCTGCAATGATATATCCTGAATCAGAAGTTAAAAAAATGCTCAATCCCACGTTAATACTATCACTCGCGTATGCCTTTGTCCAAAGCGTATCTCCGAAGGAGTTCGTTTTTATCAGATATACATCTGTAACAGGTCTATTTATCCCTCCAGCAGTAATATATCCTCCATCCTGAGTTTGTTGAACCGAAAATCCAGAATGGTCATTATTAAAACTACTGCCTTTATATGCTTTTTTCCAAACAGTATTACCATCAACATCAGTTTTGATAAGATACTCATAAGAACTTACCGGGTCATCCCCAATTCCTACCATAATATATCCGCTATCAGCAGTTTGCTGCACTTCGTATGAAAAACCGCTAATCCCATAAGATTTAGTCCACAAAGTGTCCCCCTGCGAATTTGTCTTAATTAATCCCGCCACACCGCCATAATTACAATCTAATATAAGACCTCCGTCAAATGTTTGTTTAAAAGAATATGCCCCCCCCCCCGTTCCTGGCTCATATGTTTTTTCCCACAAAGTGTCTCCATCTATATTGGTTTTAATCAGGTACGCATATTGAGTTCCCATTCCATTGCCATGGGTACTTCCTATAACGATGTATCCTGAATCAGGGCTTTGTTGAACCTCATAGCCAAAGTCATCTTCCGGTCCGCCATACGTTTTAGTCCATATTGTATCACCGGTTGAATCAGTTTTTACTAAATAGATATCATAACCGCCCGCGCCAAAACTATTTGTCTCCCCAAGCAAAATATATCCCCCGTCAAAAGTTTGCTGAACATAATTAAATTCATCATCCTGCGCCCCACCATACGTTTTTTGAAAGGTGACTTGGGCATGTGCAGAAAATACCAATGAAGAAAAGAGGAAAAGGGAAAGTAGTTTTTTCATTAAACTTTTAATTACTTTTTACTTTCTTTTCTAATGCTTCTAACTTTTTATCTTGTTCAGCAATTTTCTTATCAAGTTCAATAATATATAAAGATTGTTCTTCAACTGTGCGAAGAAGTTGCATTTGAAAATCGCCAACATTAATGCCATCGTCTTTTTTCATTTCATCAAAGATAGTGATTAGAAATGAGGTTGGTTGAAATGGTAAGGGAAATGTTCGATCCCTTCGGGATCGGATATTTATGAATTGTGTTTGCTATTGATATTGGACTCCTTCGGAGTCGAAGAAAAATGTTGGAGGTGCTAGCGCGCACCGCGAACCTTAAAGGGGGATGATACATAGGCAAAATTTTTTCTTTGAAGAATTTTTTAAAAATATGTCGCTCCTACGGAGGTTTTGGTTTTATAGTGGTTGTGGTTTTACTACCAACATGAAGTGCCTACGGCACTAAAGAAAATGATAGGGGGCGCATGGGACTTGAGGGACAAGTGGGGCAAAATAAGTTGAGCGTATTTTTTTTGGCTGTTTGAAATGGCAACTACGAAGTGGAGACTTTGCAAAATAGCCCCGACATGAGCGGCATCCTTTTTTGCGCCTCTCCCCCAGCCCTCTCCAATAAGAGAGGGGAGAAAGCAAAAAAGATACAGCGGATGGCGGGAAGACAGGTGATTAGAAGTGACAGAGGTTCGCTCCAAAATATTATTCTACATTTTGGTATTCCCTAATCCTCTTGTTCATTACCCAAAACCAAAGCGGGGGAATGAGGGCAAGATAGATAGCGGAGGCATAGCCACCGGGCAGCACGGGGCTTTTTTCGTAACTCTGGAGGGTGTGATAGGGCTTTGCGGCATAATAATGATGGTCGCTGTGGCGGCTGAGGTCAATTAAAATGAACCGCGAAATGGTTTTATCGCTTTGCCAGCTATGCACTTCGGTGACGCGCTCGTTTTCTTTTCTTGAGAGACCGTAATGTTCAATGTAGTTTGTGTATTCAAGAAGAAAGTTTGCAATGATTGCCTGGAGGATGAAGGCAACGATTGCAATGGGTGAGATGAAATACCAGAGAAGAAAGAACAAACCTGCGAGGAGAAAAAGCGAAGCAAGAATGTAATTGCTGAAGTCGAAAGCGGAGCTTCCCTTTTTTCTCAAACGGTCTGCTTCCATTTTCCATGCGCCTTTGATCTGCTGTAGGGATGTTCTTAGATAAAAGGCGTACAGGGATTCATTGTATCGTGCAGTGGCAGGATCAATTTCTGTTCCTACATATTTATGATGCACGCGCAGATGCTCGACATAAAAATAAACATTGCCTGCGGAGAGCAGAAGAAACTTGCCCATGAACTGCCACCACCATTGTTTGCGGTGAATCATTTCATGCGCAATTACTATTGAGCTTGATCCGCTGTGAACGCCTGTGGAAACACATGCCCAGAAAAGTTGACCGTGCGTGAAGCTGCCTTCGTGAATTGCATAGAACAAACTCGAGAGCGCAAGAATTTGCATGAGTACATGAAGTACGAGAATAAAATCGGGAATGAAACTTGAATCTTCCGAGCTGTTCGTTTTATCTTCCGGAAAAAACCATTCGATGAAAGCGAGCACTCCGATGGAGAAAACAAAATTGCTGATGCCCCACCAACCGCCCATGAGATTGCCGAAGATAACGGCAATGCCCGGTGTTAAGCTCCAGAAATATTTGTAGTTGCGATTCATGGTTTATTGATTGAGACAAATTTACTGGAATAAATTTTAAACATTTCCGTTAAGGTAAAGTTCATTTCCTCAATCTGAAATAAATTACATTTGCCCGATGAAAAAATTGATTGTCTTTTTGCTTGTGTCTGCAGGCGGTTTATGTTTTGCGCAAACCGCGCGGAACAATGATTTGGTGCAGTTTAGCGGAGTGGTAGTTACGGGCGACTCGCTAATGCCGATTGCCTTTACAAGCATTATGGTGAAGAGTTCTTATCACGGCACAGTGAGTGATGTGTATGGTTTCTTCTCTTTTGTGGCGAGAATGAAAGACACGATTGAGTTTTCTGCTATCGGCTTTAAGCGCGCAAGTTTTATTGTGCCTGATACGATTACTGATTACCGCTGTTCCCTTATTCAGATTTTAAAGGAAGATACAATCATGCTTCATGAAGTAACTGTTTTTCCCTGGCCAACGAAGGAGCAATTCAAAGAAGCGTTTATCAACCTTCGCGTACCGAATGATGATCTTGCCCGTGCACAACGCAACCTGAACAAGAATGAAATGAATTACATTGCCTCAGGCATGGCTATGGATGGCAGCATGAACTTCAGAAATACAATGATGCAACAACAATCGCGCTTGTATTATGCTGGACAGGTGCCAACTTCAAACTGGCTGAACCCGATTGCATGGGCGAGGTTTGTGGAAGCATGGCAGAATGGGGACTTCAAAAAGAAGAAGGATGAAAAACCGAAACATGAGGAATAATATTTTTCCTTCCTGATGACTTTCAAACACAAAATCTATTTCCTGTTTACGGTTTGCTGTTTATTGTTTACGGTCGCCTCTGCACAAACGGGAACTGTTTTCGGAACGGTAAAAGATTCGTTGAACAAACCATTGTTCGGAGTTGGTGTTTCTGTTTTCGGAAAACCATACGGAACAACTACAGATGAGAAAGGGAATTATTCTCTGAGCGTTCCAGCGAATCAAACGCTGAAAATTATTTTCTCTTTCACCGGATTAAACCGCGACTCTGAATCTGTAGATCTGAAAGAAAATGAGAAACAGGAGATCAGCAAAAAGTTAAGAGGAAGAATAAAGGAACTTGGCGAAGTTGTGATTGAAGATCAATCAATGAAGGGTGTAAATATTACACGCATCAATCCGAAAATTATTTCGGTGCTTCCAACAGTGAATCAAAGTGTAGAAGACATTTTGAAAACAATGCCCGGAGTAAGCAGCGCGAATGAATTGAGTTCAACGTATTCTGTTCGCGGTGGAAATTATGATGAGAATTTAGTGTATGTAAACGATGTGGAAATTTATCGTCCGCTTCTTGTTCGCAGCGGGCAGCAGGAAGGATTGAGTTTTATCAATCCGGACATGGTAGAAACAATAAATTTTTCTGCCGGAGGATTTGATGCTGTGTATGGAGATAAGCTTTCTTCCGTGCTCGACATAAAATACCGCAAGCCGAAAAAGTTTGGCGGCTCACTGAATGGAAGTTTCCTTGGTGGGTCTTTGGAGTTGGAAGGTGTCAGTAAAGACAAACGCTGGACTGCGATTGGCGGAGTGCGTTACAAATCGAATGCTTATTTGCTGAACACCTTTGAAACAAAAGGAGAATACAAGCCGAACTTTCTTGATGCGCAGTTCCTCACGACATTCGATCCATCTAAAAAGTTTTCTATTGAAGTACTCGGAAATTATTCACGAAACATTTACAACTTAGTTCCTCAAAGCCGTGAAACAAATTTCGGAACGATAACAGATGCAAAACGCTTCACCGTATATTTTGAAGGACGTGAAGCGGACAGTTATGAAACGTACACAGGTGCAGTGACCGGCATTTACAAGCCAACCGAAAAATTAAAACTGAAACTTATTGGATCCGGTTATCACGCAGATGAGCAGGAAAACTTTGATATACTCGGTCAGTATTTTCTTGATCAGCTTGAAGCAGATCTTGGCAAAGCCGACTTTGGAAATGTTTTGTTCAATCTTGGTGTTGGATCATTTCTCAATCATGCGCGCAACCGCTTGCAGGCAAGTGTTTACAACGGTGAGCACAAAGGCGAATGGGTAGGAAATAAAATTTTAGTTCAATGGGGTGTGAAAGCACAGCATGAACAAATAGACGACAAGTTGAACGAATGGTATTATCTCGACTCGGCAGGGTTTTCAATTCCTTCTTACCGCGATCCGAACAATCCGCAAATACTTTTGAATGATGTAGTGAACACAAGAAATAATCTGAGCAGCAACCGGGTTATGGGATATATTCAAAACACCTGGCAAATGGCCGACACCGGAAAATTGGTTCTCACTACCGGTGTGCGTGCAAATTATTGGGATTTGAATAAACAGCTTGTTATCAGTCCGCGATTATCCCTTACATACAAATCAAAAAACTGGAAACGCTTCAGTACGAAATTCTCCGCGGGATATTATTATCAGCCCCCTTTCTATCGCGAACTGCGCGATATGCAGGGAGTTGTTCACACCGATTTAGTTGCACAGCAATCTATTCATCTCGTTCTTGGCTGTGATTATTCTTTCCTCGCGCTCGGACGGGATTTCAAACTTACTTCAGAAATTTTTTACAAATTTCTTAATGATCTTATTCCTTACAAAGTTGACAACCTTCGAATCCGTTATCTTGGAAAAAATGATTCGCAGGGATATGCGCGCGGGATTGATTTCCGTTTGTTCGGAGATTTTGTTCCCGGTGTTGAATCGTGGGCATCGCTTTCGCTTCTGCAAACACAGGAGAACTTGAGTGATGATTATTATTACGTGAAATATAACAAGGAAGGGAATGAAATTATTTCCGGATATACTTATGATCAGGTAGCAACGGACAGTGTTCGCATAGAGCCGGGGAACATTCCGCGCCCAACAGATCAACTGATCAACTTCGGATTATTCTTCCAGGATTATTTTCCGAAATGGCCTACTTACAAAATGCAGTTGAGCTTATTGTTTGGCTCATCCCTGCCGTTTGGTCCTCCGGGTCCTGATCGTTACAAAGATGTGCTACGCTCGCCAACTTACCGGAGAGTGGACATTGGCTTCTCAAAACAAATTATTGGTGAAGATGTGAAGCGACCACCCAAAATAAAATTCCTTCGGAAGTTTGAAGCCATCTGGGTTACGCTCGAGGTGTTTAATCTTTTGCAGGTAAATAATGTCTCATCGTATATCTGGATTACTGATATTACCAATGACAGAAGATATGCAGTACCTAATTATCTCACCGGAAGGCAACTCAATCTCCGGCTTAACTTTAAATTCTAACGCATGAAAAGAATTTCATTATCTATTTTATTTCTTCTCCTCGCTAATTTTTCTTTTTCCCAGTCACTTATTTTTTGTGAAAAAGTTTCTGATGGCAAAGCAGAAAAGCCAAGTCATGTTTTCAGAATAGGAAAAGATGGTGGCTTCTTTCAGTTCCTTGTATTGCTCGACAGTCCGGTAAACACTACTGAAGTGAAGATGGATATTTTTAAAGTGGACGAAACGGGGAAAGAAACGTTTGATGCAACAGTTTCCACTAAAGTGGAAAGAGAGTATGTCTGGTTCTCAAAGGAAGTAAATTTTTTTAAAAGCGGTGATTTTACTGTTTATGTTTACACTGCCGAAGACAAACTGCTTTGTACAGGGATGGTGAAGGTGGTGATGGAATAAATTCTGTTTCAGGTTTGAGGTTACTCAGGCGTGTATCCTACTCGCATTCATAAATGCGCCTGGATTCGCTATTCGTACAAAAAAAACGCTGCAGCCAAATTTAACTCTGACTGCAGCGCATACTTACTATTCACCTAAAACAAACTCTAAAAATATTTTTCTGAAAGCAGGTAAAAAAGGTAACGGCTGAACGTTTCAATTGGAAACACGGTTACTGAAGTTTAACCGTTACCTGAAAAGTTTCCCGGCTTGGATAGCCGAAGCGGGTCTTCGGACGAGGGATAGAAAGAGATTCACGAACCGGGAAATTTTTATGCCTGCTTTTTCTTAAATCAAAACTCAAATGAAACAATGAACGTTTATGATTCAAAAGTATTAGGCTGAACAATACGAAAACGAAAATTTTTGTTAACCGAAGAAAAGATTAGGTGAATGAAGTTATTTCAGAGGTGAAAGTTTTTTTAAATCATGAAAACGTACTTTAGCTGCCATGAAATTAGTTTCCTACCTCTATAAAAATTCTGTGCACCTCGGAATTTATTTCGAAGAAAAAATCTACAATCTTTCTGAAACTTCAAAAGCACTCGGTAAAAAATCATTGCCTAATGACATGCTTGCATTTCTTCGGCAGGGAGAAGATGCGATGAACGAAGCAAAAAAAATCAACGAAGAAATCCGCAGACGCGGAGATTTAAGTTCGCTGAATAAAAATGAAGCTACTTTACTTGCCCCAGTTCCTCACCCAACTTCCTGCCGCGATGGGTATGCTTTTCGACAGCACGTGGCTGCAGCGAGAAGAAACCGAAAAGTGGAAATGATAAAAGAGTTTGATCAGTATCCGATTTTTTATTTTACCAATCACAATGCAATACAAGGCGAGGGAGATATTCTTTGTATGCCAGATCACTTTCAGAAACTCGATTTTGAACTGGAGGCATCCATCGTGATCGGAAAGAAAGGAAGAAATATTCGCGCTGCACAAGCGGATGAATACATTGCTGGATACATGATCATGAATGACATGAGTGCACGCACATTGCAGATTGAAGAAATGCTTCTCAATCTCGGTCCTGCAAAAGGAAAAGATTTTTCTACCGTGATTGGTCCCTGGCTTGTTACGCCTGATGAACTGGAGCAGTATAAAATAAGCGCGAAAAAAAATCATGTTGGCAACAATTACAATCTAAAAATGAAATGCATGGTGAATGGAAAATTAGTTAGCGAGGGAAATCTTGGAGACATGGATTGGACATTTGCAGAAATAATTGAACGCTGCTCGTATGGTGTTGACATTCTTCCGGGAGATGTGATCGGAAGCGGCACTGTAGGCACGGGCTGTTTTCTTGAACTCAACGGAACGGGCATGCTCAACGATGCCGACTACAAGCCGCAGTGGCTTCAGCCAAATGATGTTGTTGAAATGGAAATTGATGCTCTCGGAAAATTAACGAACACGATCAGGAAAGAAGATTCGGATTTTTCGATTCTTGCGTTGAAGAAAATGGAATGATGGAAGAATTAAATATGGGAAAAGTTTACACGGCTGTTTCATCCTTCCGATATTCTACCATTCCAATCTTCCAAACTTTCGCATGTGAATAACTCCCTTCAACCCTAACCCTTTGCTTATCGATCATGTTTCCTACCTTTGTGTCACCAAAACATTTTTCACCGTATGATGGACGAAGAATTTGACGGCACGCAGGAAGACAGAAACCAAATCCGCAACAGTATTCAGCGTTATGAGGAAATGCTCAGACAGCATGATGAATACTTTTTTGACGTGGACGCTTTCCTCAACATCATTGATTATTACATTGAGAAAAACGATCCTGTAAAAGCACTTGAGGTAGTTGAGTTTGCGCAGCAGCAGCATCCGCAGTCAATTGAATTTCTTCTTCGTAAAGCGCAGTTGCTGGCGATGATTGAAAAATACGACAAGGCATTGCGCATGTTGGACGATGCAGAGAAAATTACGCCTGCTGATCCCGATGTGTTTATGATTCGCGGAAGCATTTACAGTCAGCAGAAAAAATATTCCCTTGCCATTGAAAATTTCAACCGCGCCATTCCCCTTTCGGAAGAACTTGACTTGCTTTATCTCAACATTGCTTACGTGTACGAAAGTTGGGGCGATTACGCAAAAGCAATTGACAACCTCAAGTTGAGTTTGGAAAATAATTCAGAGAACGAAATTTCTCTTTACGAGCTTGCTTTTTGTTTTGAAGTAACTGAGCGTTTTGAAGACAGCGTGGCTTTCTACAAACAGTTTATTGACCTCTCGCCTTACTCCTATCCTGCATGGTATAATCTCGGTAACGTGTACAACCGTCTCGGAAAATTTGAAGATGCTTTGAGTGCTTATGATTATTGTCTTGTTATCAAAGATGATTTTTCATCCGCCTACTTTAATAAAGGGAACACACTTGCAAATTTGGCGCGCTACAGCGAAGCTATTGAGAATTACAAAAAGACATTTGAATTTGAAGCGCCCGATGCGCTCACGTATTACAACATTGCGGAGTGTTACGAGCAGTTGGAGCAGATGAGCCGTGCGCGTGAGTATTACAAAAAAGCGACCAAGCTCGATCCAAATCTGGCAGAGGCATGGCTGGGAATCGGCATTACGTTACAGAATGAAGAGCGCTGGTTTGAAGCTACCCATTACATCAAGAAGGCAATTGAACTAAACGGAAATGCTTCTGAGTTTTGGTTTGCATTGGGCGATGCAGAATATCATCTCGAAAACTTAGTGGCCGCGGAAATTGCTTATCAAAAAGTAATTGACATTGAACCCGAGAATGAAGAAATCTGGTTAGAGTATTCTCACATGCTCATGGTTGACGATCGCCCCGATGAAGCCATTCGTTTGTTGGAACTCGGCATTGTGAAGCATCCACAGAATGTTGAACTTATTTTTCGTCTTGCCTGTTATCATTACAACACGGGGCGCATTGCAGAATCGTACCGCATCATGAGTGATGCGCTGGATAAAAATCAAAAACTTTTTCATCTCATGTTCGAATATTCTCCTGCGATGGAGAATGATAAGTTTATCACCGAACTGGTTGACAACTACCACAAGCGTTCATGAACTTTATTTTGAAGAATATTCCCAAGCGGTCACCCAAGCCGCGCGACAGCGGTTTGACCATGGTGATGGACAAAGGACTCGGTGTGCGCGAAGCAGAAAATTTAGTGGAGAGTAGCGAACCATACATTGATGTAATCAAACTCGGTTTCGGAAGTTCATATATTACTCCCAATCTGGAAAAGAAATTGGGCGTGTATCGTAATGCAGGAATTCCTGTTTACCTCGGGGGCACGCTGCTCGAAGCATTCATTGCGCGCGATCAGTTAGACGACTATCGCAAAGTTCTCGACAAATATAAACTCACATATGCCGAAGTTTCTGACGGCAGCATTTCTCTTCCGCATAAAAAAAAATGCGAAATCATAAAAGCACTTGCAAAGCAGGTAACGGTAATTACTGAGGTTGGCTCAAAGGAAGAAGGAATTATAATTCATCCAAACATGTGGATTGAAATGATTGAGAAAGAACTGGAAGCGGGTGCATGGAAGGTAATTGCCGAGGCGCGCGAGAGCGGAACTGTTGGTATTTATCGCCCAAGCGGAAAAGCGCACGTTGTTCTCATCAATAAAATTCTTGCAAAAATTCCTGCCGAAAAAATAATCTGGGAAACACCTAACAAAACAGGGCAGGCATATTTCATTAAGCTCATTGGCGCCAACGTAAACCTAGGCAACATTGCACCCAACGATGTTATTGCTGTAGAGTCCCTGCGGCTGGGGTTAAGGAGCGATACTTTTTTTCAGCACCTCCCGAAAAGTTAGGTAGTGTCTCGGTTTCGCTTTTGTTTATTTAATCAACGAATACCAATCCATACGAATATACGAATCTGTATTCATTCGTAGATTCGTTACTATTCGTATTCGTTGATGACGAAGATTTTGGTAAAACAGATACGTATCAAAAGTCAGCTACTCTTCGCAAAGTCAAGTATCTTTTTAATGCTCGCTTCACTTGGCTGCGCTTTTCCTTTTTCCAGAACAGAAAGCACGTTGAGAAGTTCGTTGTAGTCGCTTTGAATAAGCGGATCGCCATCAATGCTGCGCTGAATGCGGTCAGAATCTTTTATATCTGTTTCGTTGTAAGCGTAGCGGACTAAATCTGTTTGAGTAGTTGTTTTATTCATTCATTTTTATTTTATGATCTAACTAACGATGTTCTTACAGATTTATTGAAAAAAATTTCAATTATTTTTTAGCGCGCTGAAATTCAGGGAAATAAAATGGGATAAACGTTTCACTTTGAGTAAAGCACAGGTTTAAGAGCAAAGTTTAAAATCAGTCAGCAGTCAATAAGAACAGTTCGTAAATAGTGAACACTCTTTGCATAATGTCCCATTCTGATAAATCTGTATTGCTTTTTTAGGACGACACATAAACTATATGCTTCACGGTGGGTGGATAACCTGTCAGCAAATTTTCTCAAGCCGCCAACAAACAGCAGCTATTGCTCATTCCTTATTTTTAATTCCTCACCCCCACCCTTTCCTTTTCTTCAACTCCGTAATGTGAGCAATATGATGGCGGCTATGCCAGGCATAAAGCGCCAGGTTCGCGGCAAGCGTGCGCGTAACTTTATTTTCGGGATGATAAAAGGTCCGCTGAAAATCTTTTTCACTCATGTTGTACAGCACAAGCAGCCAGCATTTGTGTACAGCTTCCAGAAGATCGAGAGAAACATCCACGCGCCCACTTTTGCTGTCAGGAAGTTCTGCCCAGCGGTCTTCTAAGTACGGGCGAATGGTGGGATTGTCTTCTGTTAATGCCAGCTTGAAACGGCAATAAGCATTCAGGTGGCTGTCGGGCAAATGATGCACCACCTGCCTTATGGTCCATCCGTCTTCGCGGTAAGGAGAGTCGAGTTGCGCATCAGAAAGGTTGTGCACAGCATCGCGAAGTTTCTTCGGAAGTTCTGCGATTATTTCGAGCCATTTGTTAAGATCGGAATTGGAAAATGTATCGGGCGCAGAAAATTTACCAACGGGATAACGGAGAGTTTCAAGATCAGGAGTCATTAAGGTTATGGTTTAAGATGCTGAATTATATGCCGGAGATGGTAGTTTTAAATAAGAAATTAAAATTTCTGTTTAACAGATAACGATAAAGGAATAACTTTTTCTTTCGTTCTTTGTGGCTAAGATAAATTGAATTCAGGAATCAAATTGTTAAACGAAAAAAAATTTATGAGATTATACATTCTGCTATTCTCCTGCATTCTCCTTTTTACTGCTTCGTGCAACTATAAGCGCAAAGCAGATTTGATTTTTTACAACGGAGTAGTTTATACGGTAGATCAGGGATTCAGCACGGCTCAGGCAATTGCCGTCCGCGATGGAATAATAAAATCTGTAGGAAGCAATGACGATATCCTAAACGCCTATGATGCAGCAGAAAAAATTAACCTGAAAGGTAAACCCGTTTATCCCGGCTTCATTGATGCGCATTGTCATTTTTATGGATATGGTATTGACATGCTCAAATCTAACCTGTACGGAACAACTTCCTTTAATGATGTAATTAATCGTGTGGTAGATTTTTCAGGTACAAATAAATTTGAATGGATACTCGGAAGAGGTTGGGATCAGAATGATTGGGAAGTAAAAGATTTTCCTTCCAAAGAAAAACTGGATTCGCTCTATCCGCACACACCCGTGTACCTCATGAGGGTGGATGGGCATGCTGTGCTTTGCAACTCCGAAGCATTGAACCGTGCCGAAATTACTGCCGCAACAAAAGTTTCGGGAGGAGAAATTATTTTAAAAGACGGAAAGCCCACAGGCATCCTTATTGACAATGCAGTGGATATCGTAAAAAATATTATTCCTGAATACTCCGTTGAACAACGCGAACAGGCATTACTTAATGCACAGGAAAATTGTTTTGCCGTAGGACTTACCACCGTTGATGATGCAGGGCTCGGAAAAGACACAATTGAATTGATAGATAAAATGCAGAAGAAGGGATCCCTTAAGATGCGTATTTACGCCATGATCTCTGATGATGAACGCACATTGAAACATTTTTTTGATCACGGACCTTACAAAACAGACCGTCTTGATGTGCGCGCAGTAAAAATGTATGCTGACGGAGCACTCGGCTCGCGTGGTGCATGTTTGCTTAAACCGTATTCCGATCAAGATGGTCATTACGGTTTTCTTCTCCACGAACTAAATTTTTATGAGAAGATTTGTGAGAAGGCACACGATGCGGGCTTTCAGGTTTGCGCGCACGCCATTGGTGATTCAGCGGTACACATAATTCTTAAAGTTTATGGAAATCATCTCAGCAGCGAAAACAGCAGACGATGGAGAATTGAACACTGCCAGGTGGTACAGCAAAGAGATCTGAAAGATTTTGAAAAGTATAACATCATTCCTTCCGTGCAACCCACCCATGCCACCAGCGACATGTACTGGGCTGCTGATCGCTTGGGCAGCGAGCGCTTAAAAACTGCGTATGCCTACAACGATCTTTTGGAAAATGCAAACAATGTAATTGCTTTCGGCACTGATTTTCCGGTAGAGAACATCAATCCGCTCTATACTTTTTATGCAGCAACAGAGAGAAAAGATCTGAAAGATTTTCCAAAAAATGGTTTTCAGCCAGAAAACAAAATAAAAAAGAAAGATGCTCTGCGCGCTATGACAATATGGGCTGCCTATTCAAACTTTGAAGAAGAAGAAAAAGGAAGCATTGAAGAAGGAAAATTGGCCGACTTTGTAATTCTTGACGAAGACATCCTCAAGATTGACGGAAAGAAAATTCCAAAGGTGAGGGTGATTGCAACCTACTTGAACGGAGAAAAAGTTTTTGGAGAATAGTTTGTCAACTTGCAATTTTTATTCAAATGAAATCAGTGCGATTTTATTTTAAAACATTCACGTTCCTTATTTTAATATGCTGCAGCATGCAAATAAATGCTCAGTTACCACAGGTAGTTATCAGTGATAGCTTGATACTTGACGAATCAAAAAGTGATGAGTTTAACGAAACTTATCTTGATGGCTCGAAATGGTGGTGTGTTGATGCTTGCAACGATACAGACAGCATAAACCGCGGCTACAATTGGAGTGCAGGCGCTTTTTTCAGACCTGAAAATGTTACGGTAAGCAATGGCAATCTCGAACTGAAGGTTGATTTCAACCCCGATTCACTTGATGATTCGGTACCCTGCATTCATCATCATCCATATACTTTTTATTCAGGTGGCATCATCAGCGTACTCAGAAAGGGAGAAGGTGAACTGGGACCGATTGGGAATTACCGTTTTGGATATTACGAAATGAAAGCCAAACTGCCGGGTTATTACGACAGCGATCTTAAACCAGTTGGCTTCGGCCTCATGCCTACGTTTTGGATTTACTATCAGCATTGGATTGGACCATGTGTTGACAAACACGATGAAGTAGATATTCTGGAACCCGATACATACCAATATTACGATGCCGAAACAAATGTTGTTGGCTGGCACGATGAATATGATACCTGCGGTGCTCATAAAATCGGACAGGACTCCATGCGAAGTTCCACTCCTCTGTTTGAATCCTACCACACGTATGGTATGGAATTGCTTCCAAACAAAATCACATTCTATTTTGACGACCAACCGTTTTATTCTGCTGATACAGTTACCTCTCCTGGGATAGCGCACTCACTTGATATGTCCCCCTACTTATGCGTGGTTATGGACATACAGATGGGAGGGTTTAACAGACCCGCCCCCGAAGCCGATGCACCTTTTCCGGAATGGATGTACGTGGATTATTTCAGATACTATCGTCCAAAACAAGAAGTGCTCTCTACAAATATTTTGTTTCAAAATTCACCCAATCCTGTTACAGGCAATACTGAAATTGGGTTCAACATTGCTGCTAATACAAAAAATGTTTCTCTTAATATTTACGATCTGACTGGGTCGCAGATTAAATCCTTTCAGCTAACAGAAAAAGGAAAATCAAAAATTACACTCCTCCATTCTGATTTTAAACCGGGAATTTATTTTTATAGTTTATGCGTTAACAACCTGATTGTGGATACAAAAAAAATGGTTGTAGTCCAATAACGTTCCTTGCTTCGGTTTCAAATTGTTTTTCTAAAAGATGTTCCTCTCAAATTATTGAGTAAGGAGAAGCGAACTTTACATTTCGTTTTTATGGTTCATTGATTCATGTATATTTGCAGCCCCAAAAAATAAAACCAAAAAATGGCGAGGTAGCTCAGATGGTTAGAGCGCAGCACTCATAACGCTGAGGTCGAGGGTTCGATTCCCTCTCTCGCTACGAAAATAGCATTTTACGATGAAGATGTTGTTTCTCATTTTAGTTGTATTGAAAGCAGACGCCCCTATATTTGTTTCACCAACTTCCGCATGTTTAACTTTTTTCTGTCGCACCAATTTTAAAATCAACTTTCCTGTGCCTCATTTCGTAATTCATTGTTCCGAAAATGTCTTGACGTTGCAGCCCGCAGAAGAAATTCTGAGAACCTTACACGACAATGCCGAGGCAACACAGCTTTTTAAAAAGGGAGATATTAAAGTGAGGATACAATCATTCAAAATCTTTACGGTTGGCAATACAAAATCCGATTTCCCTCATATGTTCGGAAATATTATGCAGGGAAGAACCACAGAACAAAAAGCCCATCTCTCCAAAGCAATCATCACAAAGTTAAAAGCCGTGTTCCCTCAAGTCCCTGTTGTGTCAATGAACGTTATTGAGTTTGAAAAGGAGACATACTTCAACAGAAATACGTAACTGGAGAATTAAAATGGCATCAGAAAAAAATCAACACGTTCAGATAAAACGTCTCGGCAAAACTAACCTTGAGGAATTCAGAGAACTCATCAACCTCTTCAGCGAAGTTTTTGAAACCGAAAATTCTCAAAAAGCAGATGACATTCACTTAAACATACTTCTGAGCAAAGAAGATTTTATTGTACTCGCAGCCCTAACAGAAACTAAAATTGTTGGTGGATTAACCGCATATCAATTCCCCGCCTACTCCGGCAACTTTTCCGAACTGTACATTTATGATATTGCAATTAACAAAGCATGTCAGCGAACGGGAATCGGCAAAATGCTTATTGGTTCGCTAAAAGAATATGGCAGCGAGCACAATATCAAAACAGTTTTTGTGGAAGCACACGAAGAAGATATTCATGCAATCAATTTTTATCTCAGCACAAAAGCATCTCCCGAAAAAGTAATTCATTTCAATTACGAATTGACGAAATAGACTCCGAAGGAATGGAACCCGCCTACCACCACGAAAAAATATTTGATAAAATTAACTTCCAGGAATACCCTTTATCAAAAGGAGAATATGAAGAGTGTGTTTTCAAAAACTGCGATCTCTCCAATTCCGATCTCTCAGAAATAAAATTTATAGAATGTGAATTCAGCAGTTGCAATCTCAGCTTGGCAAAGCTCACAAACACCGGTGTCCGCGATTTGAAATTTAAAGATAGTAAAATACTCGGACTTCATTTCAACAACTGCAGCAAATTCGGAATGTCATTCAGTTTTGAGAACTGTACCCTCAATCATTCTTCGTTTTATCAAACAAAAATTAAAAACACTTCTTTTAAAAACTGTCAATTGCAGGATATAGATTTTACTGAGTGCGATTTATCAAGTTCTGTCTTTCATAAGTGCGATTTTTTAAACTCAACATTTGACAGAACTATACTTGAGAAAGCCGATCTACGCACTTCCATCAATTATTCAATCGACCCGGAAAAAAACCGGGTAAAAAAAGCGAAGTTCTCTTTAACAGAAGTAGCCGGTCTTTTAGACAAATACGAGATTGATATTGATAACGCGGGGTAAGTTCTGAAGAGTTGCCCTCAGAATTTGGTAGTAGTTTTTGTTTTACTCTTTTGGGTCTACCGCTATTTCAGGTTCTGGTTTCTCCGTTTCCAAAATAACCTGCTCAACCGCTTTTAATTTGGGTGCGAGCGAAAGAACGAACTTATTGTTTAGAGCAAAAATAAAAATGCCATCCTTGATTAACGAATAGATAAGTGCATTATCTTTCAATGCCCTTGCAAAGTCAAGACCTACGGCTGAAGTATCCTTGCTTCGGATAATGCGCCCCTCATTCAGTTCGAGATGAAACTGGTACTTGGAGTTTTTGCGATGGCTGGCTTTTTCAAAATCAAGTTGATCCATCACTAAGTATTCCGGTTCCTGTTTCTTCAATGCAGATTTTAATTTCATAGCAATGACAGGTAGAAATTTATCCCACACAGGTTGATAAAGATTATTTGTGCTCATAATTTCAAACAGATTTAACGTACATAGAATCACTCATATGTTTGCCGAAGATACAAGTTCTTTAAAAAGTTAGAACCTTGCAGAAAAAATAAAAGGGAGAAGAGTGAGAGAAGATGAACCCCTAAGCAGCTTTAATAGTATGCTGATCCGAAGAACCTTCCTCACTCTTTTAC
>JBBRND010000052.1:0-17289 GCA_038230515.1 Bacteroidia bacterium
CGCGAAGATAGAGGCAAAGTTTACCGATGTATCGGAAACGATTTCTCTAATCTGGAGCCGCAGCAAGCATACCAACTACTTTGAAGTGTACATGAGTGCCGACAATGGTACTACATGGTCGCTCCTCAAAATCGTTCTTACAAGAAAGATGATGGTGGATGCGCTTGTAACGGGCAAACGTTACATGTTCAAAGTGGTGCCGGTTGGCGTTGCGGGCAAAGGCACTTCAAGTGCAGTTGCATCACAGGTTGCAGCTTAACACGTCACGTAAGACACATCAACACTCTTACATTACAAGCCAATCGCTCTAAGCAGCGGTTGGCTTTTTTTATTTGCCCCCAATTCAATTTCGCGCAGCAGCCATCAGCAAATCCAGATCTTTGTAAAGCAGCTTCGATCAGGAATTCCATTGATGGACTCCGCCCGTGTGTACTGCTACTATCCGGGTGCCTTCAGCAAAAAAACCAGTACTTATCAAATTATACAAGCCAAAGAAAAGTTTGCCAGTGTACACCGGTTCAATTTTAATTTGGTGCGAGGAATAAAAAGTATCGCAGAAAGAAACAAGTTCACGGTTTGATTTTGCATAGCCGCCAAAATGATAGTCGTGTACAATGTGGAAATTATTTCTACCCTCATTCCAATCCACAATATTTTTATCTAAAAAGTCCGCATCTTTCAAAACAGAAATGCCAATGGCTTTTTGATTTTTGTTCAGAGCGGATGATATTCCGGCAAGAGTTGTTCCGGTGCCGCAGGCGCAAATGATGCTGTCGAAATCTTCCAAAATGCTCCCTGCAATTTCCGCGCACCCTTTTAGCGCGGGCAAGCTGGAGCCGCCTTCAGGGAGCACAAACAATTCGGAACTTTTGGTGTTCAGTACAGAGAGAAAAGTTTCAATACGGGTTTTATCTTTTCTCATTTTTTTATATTCTTCTCTCGAAATAAAAAGCAGTTTCATTCCGCAACTGCCTGCAAACTTCAATACATCGTTTGAATTCCCGTGCAACTCATCCCCCCGAATGATTCCGATCGTTTGCATTCCAAATTCTTTTCCGGCTGCAGCGGTAGCAACAATGTGATTGGAATAGGCACCGCCAAACGTGACAAAATATTTTTTCTTCAATCGGAAAAACTCTTCCACATTATATTTCAGCTTGTACCATTTATTTCCGGAGATGGAAGGATGAATCTGATCGAGCCGCAATACAGAAACAGAAACTTTTTTCTCATCAAAAAGTTTTTCCTTCAGCTTTTGAAGAGGAGGCATGTTGATTGAAACCACGACTTGAATACACAGATTGAAAAAACAAAGGTAAATTCGCAAATTAAATATCAAACAGGAAATTTGTTAGTTGAGATAAAGATTCCCAATTCGTAAATTCGTCCCGAAGCAACGGGATGGTTCGTTATCCGCACAAATGGCATTCACAGATAAATTTGATCCCGAAGATTATTACATGACTCCCGAAGGATACATTGTATTCACAGAGAAATATCACCTCAAGCGCGGATACTGCTGCCAGAGCGGATGCAGGCATTGTCCGTTCCCTAAAGAAAGAAAAAAGAAAAGCGATGCAAACAATAAATAATAGTTTAAGGTTTAAAGTTTAACGCACGAAGTTAAACAACCAACAAGATACTTAAACTTTAAACCATAGACTTTAAACGCCAGATGCAGACAATTGCAAACGAAAAACTTGACTTAAGCAAAACCAAAACGCCAACCGGAGCCGGGCTTACATGCAAAGGTTGGATACAGGAAGCGGCATTGCGTATGCTTCACAACAATCTCGATCCAGATGTTGCAGAGCGGCCTGAAGATTTGGTAGTGTATGGAGGCACCGGTAAAGCCGCCCGCAACGTGGAGTGTTTTCATCTTATCGTAAAAGCGCTTCGCGATCTGAATGATGACGAAACGCTGTTGATACAATCAGGCAAGCCGGTGGGCATTCTTCCCACGCATAAAGATGCACCGCGCGTTATCATCAGCAACTCGCAGCTTGTTCCGCATTGGGCTACGTGGGAACATTTCCGCGAACTCGAAGACAAGGGACTCATCATGTACGGACAAATGACTGCGGGCTCTTGGATTTACATTGGCTCGCAGGGAATTGTTCAGGGCACGTATGAAACCTATGCTGAAGTTGCGCGGCAGCATTTCGGTGGGTCACTCAAAAATACATTGAACGTTACTGCAGGTCTTGGCGGCATGGGTGGTGCGCAACCCCTTGCTATCACCATGAATGAAGGAGTCTGTCTCGCTGCTGAAGTGGAAGAATGGAGAATAAGAAAACGGTTAGAGACGAAATACATTGACGAAATTTCTTTTGATATTGACAAAGCGATTGACCGCGCTGTTCAATGCAGGAAAGAGGGAAGAGCAATTTCCATCGGAGTAGTTTGCAACGCTGTTGAGTTGCTTGAGCGATTCATAAAACGCAACATTACTCCGGATACATTGACAGATCAGACATCGGCACATGATGCCTTGATCGGATATTTCCCTGTTGGACTTTCTGTTGAAGAGGCAAAAGTATTGCGCACGGAAAATCCGAAGAAGTATATTGAACTCTCAATGGATACAATGGTAAAGCATGTTCAACTGATGATTGAGTTACAGAAGAAAGGAGCTGTTACTTTTGATTATGGCAACAATCTGCGCGGGCAGGCGCTGGCACATGGATTGAAAAATGCTTTTGCCTTTCCGGGTTTTGTTCCCGCTTACATTCGTCCGCTGTTTTGCGAAGGCAAAGGTCCGTTTCGTTGGGCTGCACTAAGTGGTGATCCTAATGATATTTATGAAACAGATAAAAAAATTCTTGAACTGTTTCCTGAAAATGAATCATTGGCTCGCTGGATTAAGATGGCTCAGGAGCGCATTGCATTCCAGGGTTTGCCAGCGCGCATCTGTTGGCTGGGCATGGGAGAGCGGGAGAAGGCAGGACTTGCATTTAATGAATTGGTAAAATCAGGAAAAGTAAAAGCACCAATTGTAATCGGAAGAGATCATCTTGATACAGGAAGTGTTGCGTCTCCAAATCGTGAAACAGAAGCAATGAAGGACGGAAGCGATGCCATTGCCGATTGGCCTGTGCTGAATGCACTCATCAACACTGCCGGTGGTGCAAGTTGGGTCTCGCTGCATCATGGAGGAGGTGTTGGTATCGGGTACTCAATTCATGCAGGCATGGTAATCGTTGCTGACGGCACTGATGATGCTGCTAAAAGATTGAAGCGCGTATTGAACAACGATCCAGCAATGGGTGTTATCCGACATGCCGATGCCGGATATGACATTGCGAAAGATGTGGCACGAAAATTTCATCTTGATTTAAAATCAAGATTGGAAAAATAAGAAGTGCATCAGGTAATCAAATTACAAATTCTAAAATTAAACCCCAATGACTAAAAAAAACATTTTAAGAATCGTGATGATCTCAGCAATTACCTCAATCATCATCAACGGTTGTGCAAAACAAGATAATGTTACTCTCGACCGCGATAAGTTTCTCGGTACATGGCACGTAACATCGCATCATTCTGACACCACTATTGCGGCTACAGAAACCTGGGATCTGAGTATAGAACCTGCATCAGCCGCAGCAGCGGAACAAATAGTAATGAAAAATTTTAATCAGACAGGAGCAGACAAAACTGTTTATGCTGATGTGAGTGGCAGTAATCTTACAATTCCCGGAACTGTCGTTTACCTTTCAGGTGGTGCAGGACAGGAAACAATTGAGGGAACAGGAAGCTTAAGCGGCAGCACTCTCTCATTTACATATACTTCTTATGACGGGCAGATCACAGATCATGTAACTGCAACTGCAATCAAATAAATTCTCAACTGAATTCGGCAAGCACAGTTTTTCCGCCAATCACTTTTTGATTCAGATCCACATTTATTTTTGTGCCGACAGGAAGAAAAACATCTACTCGTGAACCGAATTTAATAAAGCCCATTTCTTCTCCCTGCTTCACAATCCAATCTTTTTTCGGATAGCAAACAATTCTTCTTGCCAATGCTCCTGCAATCTGGCGCATAAGCACCGGAACTTTGGTTGGGGTTTCAATTACTACAGTTGTTCGCTCATTCTCCGTGCTCGATTTTGGATGCCATGCTACAAGATAAAGACCGGGATGGTAGCGGCAATAAGTTACTTGTCCGCTTACCGGATACCGGTTCACATGCACATTAAGAGGTGACATGAAAATAGAAATCTGAATGCGTTTGTCTTTTAATACCTCGCCTTCTTCTGTTTCTTCAATTACTACCACTTTGCCGTCAGCCGGAGCAAAAACCTGCCTCTCGTTGCGTATTACTTTCCTCGATGGATGTCGAAAAAATTGTAAAACAATTAGAAATAAAAAGACGGAAGCGAAAAGAATCACCGATTGAACAATGGGATAGTTCACGAGATACTGATCACTGACAATGTGCAGAACCGCTAAGAAAAGCACTACAATTATTAGTGTTGAATATCCCTCTTTATGAATTGTCATTAAGCAAAAAGATTAATTTCAAGGACAAATGTAGAAAAGAGTTGTTGCGTTACAAGTGTCTTTGATGCTAAGTATTAACATGAGGTAATGAAGAACAAAATAATCCGTTCACTTCATTTCTTATCGAGAAGTTCTCTCTGTAGCTTCTTCGTCAAACCCTTTACTACTTCATTAAAGCTGTGATCAATCATCCACCTGAAATCTTTTTCTGAAATATTCCCATTGCCAAACACAACCGTGTTCCACATTTTTTTATTCATGTGATAGCCGGGTTGAACATCTGAAAAATTTTCTCTCCACTCCGGAACTATTTCGGCATCCATCTTAAGATTAATACTGAATGGTGACTCTGAAAGCGAGGTGAGTGCAAACATTTTTCCCATCACCTTAAATACAAGCGTATCATGATCAAAAGGAAAATCTTCAGTAACTCCTTTTTTCTTCAAACAATATTTTCTGAATTCTTCAATGTTCATTTTTAGCGAGGGACATTCTAAACATAACCTACATGCTTTCGTTTTTGTGATTCAATGATTCACGTAGCTTTGCCAAAAATAAAAGAAATAAAATGAACCGCCTGATTACGATTTCCAAGACGGATGACATTCCGAAAGAACTTCTTGATACCCCTATCGGTTTATTGTTGCAATATCACAACCTCGATAAAAAATACGATGACTATTCAACTGCGCAAATGCTCATCGGCATGTGCATGGATAACAGGAAGCACTTACACATTCCTGAAAACTTTGCTTACATCATTCGCTCTGGCGGGGCAAATCTTCGCTACTCTGAGTTTCGCGTTAGCTATGCAATTGCTGTTGGCGGAGTACACTGCATTGCACTCATCGGTCATGATAACTGCGGTATGGTGAATCTGATGGCTCGCAAAGATCAATTCATAAAAGGATTGATCGAGAATGCAGGGTGGAGTAAAGAAGAAGCCGAAGATCATTTTTATCATTTCGAACCGGTGCATGAAATAGGAAATGAAGTTGACTTTGTTTCTGCAGAGGCAAAACGCATCCGCCTCCGCTATCCGAAAATTATGGTTGTACCCATGTTGTATAAGGTGGAAGACAACAAATTGTATTTAGTTAGTGAGTAATAAGATACTTTTCTCTTTATTCCTTAAATTCTTCTTTTACCTTCGCGCCTCGAAAAAAATATTTTACCAATGACGATTGTACAACTAAAAGATTTAAAGGAGCGCATCGAAGCCCTGAGGGGGTTTCTTTGACGTGGATGGAAAACTTAGATCCATCGAAGAAGAAGAAGAGAAATCTCATGCGCCCGATTTTTGGAATTCACCAAGTGACGCTGAAAAACTTCTAAAGGGAATCAAGCAAAAGAAAAACTGGACTGATGCATTCGAGCGAATGAATAATTCGTATGAAGACTTATCGGTGTTGTTTGATTTTTTCAAAGCAGGAGATGTTACCGAAAAAGAAGTGGACGCGCATTACGATGAAACTTTGAAACTTGTTGAAGAACTCGAGTTCAAGCGCATGTTAGGTGGTGAAGAGGATCAGCTTAACGCAATCTTAAATATCAACAGTGGTGCAGGCGGTACAGAGAGCCAGGATTGGGCAGAGATGCTTTTGCGTATGTACATTATGTGGGGCGAGAAAAATAATTACAAAGTAGTTCAGGTAGATAAGCAGGATGGGGATGGTGCAGGAATAAAATCTGCAACGCTTGAATTCACCGGTGATTTCGCTTACGGATTTCTAAAAGCCGAGAGTGGTGTACATCGCCTCGTGCGTATATCTCCTTTTGATTCCAATGCAAAGCGACATACTTCTTTTGCATCTGTATTTGCTTACCCCGTGGTAGATGATACTATCTACATTGAAATAAAAGATGCCGACATCGAAATTCTAACTTCGCGTTCAGGCGGGGCTGGTGGACAGAATGTAAATAAAGTTGAAACTAAAGTTCAGATCAAACACTTGCCTACAGGAATTATGGTCGTCTGCCAGATAGAGCGATCTCAAGGAGGTAATAAGGAGCGTGCAATGAAAATGCTGAAGTCGCAATTGTACGAACTTGAACTTCGTAAACGTAACGATGCAAAGGCAGTGACAGAAGCAGGAAAGAAAAAAATAGAGTGGGGGTCGCAGATACGCTCTTACGTTTTTCATCCATACAAAATGGTGAAGGACCTGCGGACCGATTATGAAACAAGCGATGTGCCGGGTGTTATGGATGGTGACCTCAATGAATTTATGAAAGCATACCTGATGGAATATGCTTCAACAAAACAATAACGTGATTAAGATTTACTACAAGGCGAATTGCGCAACTAGCTTAACCGCATTGCAGCTTCTCAAGAAAAATTCGAAAGAAGAAATTGAAAAGATTGAATATCTAGTTGATATTCCTTCTGAAAAAGAGTTAAAGGAAATTCTGAAACTACTTGGAATGAAAGCGTCAGAGTTTATCCGGAGGAAAGAACCGCTTTACAAGGAGAAATACGAAGGCAAAAAACTGTCCGAGTCACAATGGATAAAAATAATGATTGAAAATCCAATTCTGATTGATAGACCTGTTGCGATAAAGGACGGTAAAGCAATTCTATGCCGCCCCTCAGAAAAAGTGTTGGAACTATTTTGATCCTTTCTGACTTTTGTAATACTCACAAACTTCATTCATCACGCACTCTTTACACTTAGGATCTGTGGGCCGACAAATTTCGCGACCGAGAAAAGAAATTGCCATTCCCACTTCCCAATCTTTTTGCGGCACGGCTTCCATAATTTGCTTTTCAATTTTCTTTGGATCGACTCCGGTTGCAATGCCGATTCGCGGAGCAACGCGCACAACATGCAAATCAACAATAACGCCTTCAGGTTTCATTCCCGCCTCGCGCTGAATAACGCTTGCTGATTTTCTGCCGATGCCGGAGAGAGCAGTTAATTCCTCCATGGTGGTAGGAATATTTTTGTCCTTCTTCACGGCCTGAGCAAGTTTCACCAGCCAGTTTGCCTTGTTGCCAAAGTTGCGAACCTTCCCGATGTACTTAAACAAATCTTCCGGAGCCGCCTTAGCAAGTGATTCCATGTTTGGAAAGGCAGCGAATAATTCCGGAGCAATCTGATTGATGTGACGGTCGGAGTCCTGTGCTGACAGGATCACCATTATCACCAGTTGATAGAGATTTCCGTACTCAAGCGGATGTTTTTTTCCTTTATATTTTTTGAGAAGCGGCTTTACGGCTTCCGCCCAGTTTGGTTTTGTAGGCATAACAAATATTTTATCGGATAAAACTAAAACATCCAAATGAAAACATAAAATTTTTTTCAACCTTAAATTGTACTTTCGTTCGCTTAAAATTTTAGAACGCACAATGGAATACCGTAAAGAAAAAGACACCATGGGAATAGTTGATGTTCCCGCAAACGTTTACTGGGGCGCACAAACGCAACGCTCTATTGATAACTTCAAGATCGCGCAGGACATCAACAAAATGCCGAAGGAAATAATCCGAGCATTTGCTTATCTGAAGAAAGCAGCAGCACTCACGAATCTTGATGCTGGTTTATTGGCAAAAGATAAATGCGATCTCATAGGCAAAGTGTGCGATGAAATACTTCATGGAAAATTAGACGATCAGTTTCCGCTTGTTGTTTGGCAGACGGGCAGCGGCACGCAAAGCAATATGAACGTGAATGAAGTCATTGCTTACCGCGCTCATGTGTTGAGTGGAGGAAATTTGCTTGACGAGAAAAAAATAATCCATCCGAATGATGACGTAAATAAGTCACAGTCGAGCAACGATACGTTTCCGACTGCAATGCATATTTCTGCTTACAAGATTTTAGTTGAGACAACTATTCCGGGAATAAAAAAGCTGAGAGACACGCTTGCTGCAAAATCCAAGGCGTTTATGAATGTGGTGAAGATCGGTCGCACACATTTTATGGATGCAACTCCTCTTACGCTTGGCCAGGAAATTTCAGGATATGTTTCTCAACTTGACCACGGTATCCGTACTATTGAGAATTCGCTAAAACATCTTTCAGAACTTGCATTGGGAGGAACAGCGGTCGGTACAGGAATAAATACCCCACCAAATTATTCTGTAAATGTCGCGAAGCACATTGCATCATTAACTAAACTTCCATTCATTACTGCAGAAAATAAATTTGAATCGCTTGCAGCGCATGATGCAATTGTTGAAGCGCACGGTGCTTTGAAAACCGTTGCAGTAAGTTTGATGAAAATCGGAAATGACATTCGCATGTTGTCTTCAGGTCCTCGTTGCGGGATTGGAGAAATATTTATTCCTGATAACGAACCTGGCTCCAGCATAATGCCAGGCAAAGTAAATCCAACTCAGTGCGAAGCCATCACCATGGTTGCTGCGCAGGTAATGGGAAATGATGTTGCAATCGGCATTGCCGGCTCCAACGGACACTTTGAACTCAATGTTTTCAAGCCCGTGATGATTTATAATTTTCTTCACTCTGCGAGATTGATTGGCGATGCTTGCGTTTCCTTTAACGATAAATGCGCTGTAGGAATTGAACCTATTGCTGAGAATATTAAAAACAATCTTAACAATTCATTGATGCTCGTTACAACTCTCAATACAAAAATCGGGTACTATAAAGCAGCAGAAATTGCACAGACCGCACACAAACAAGGTAAGACTTTAAAACAAACTGCCATAGATCTTGGTTATGTCACTTCAGAACAGTTTGATGAGTGGGTGAAGCCAGAGGAGATGGTTGGAAAAATAAAGTAGGTAGCAGCAAAGCAAAAAATGAATTGGAAATACATTCTTCTCCCATACTTCACACTGATTTCCATTTTCCAATTCCAAATTTGCAACGCACAGGTTAGAGTTGTAAAGTTTAATACAATGGATAGTTTACTTCACAAAAACTCGGACACAACTCTCGTTATAAATTTCTGGGCGACATGGTGTAAGCCATGCGTTACGGAGTTACCTTATTTCGAAGAACTCAACAAAAAATATTCTTCAGAGAAAATAAAGGTGATTTTAATTTCTCTTGATTTTAAACGTCAATTGGAGACCCGGTTAAATAAGTTTATAACGGAAAACAAAATTTCTTCTGAAGTGTTGTTACTCGATGAGCCGGATTACAATTCATGGATTGACAAAGTGGATTCAACCTGGAGTGGTGCAATACCGGCAACCATTGTTATCAATAAAAAGAGTAGATTATTCTTTGAAAAAGAATTTACTTCGTACGCTGAACTTTCAACTATTATCAAACCTTTAATTCAAAAATAAAAATGAAAACCAAACTCCTTTCGATTGCAGTACTCTTCTGCACATTTCTCTTTATCGCTGCAACTCCTGATGCTGGCTACAAGCCGGGCGACAAAGCGATTGACTTCAAACTAAAAAACGTAGATGGAAAAATGGTTTCCCTGGCCGATTACAAAGACGCAAAGGGATTCATTGTTACATTTACCTGTAATCATTGTCCGTTTGCAAAAGCGTATGAAGACAGGATCATTGCGCTCCACAACAAATATGCTCCGAAGGGTTACCCTGTCGTGGCCATCAATTCAAATGATGTGACTAAATCGCCTGAAGATTCCTTTGAGGCAATGATAGAGCGGGCTAAAGACAAAAAATTTCCCTTTGCTTATGTGTATGACGAAAATCAGGCAATTGCAACTGCTTATGGTGCCACGCGTACACCTCATATGTACGTTGTAAAGAAAGAAGGAAGTGATCTTGTTGTAAAATATGTTGGAGCAATTGATGACAATTCAGACGATGCTTCCGCGGTAACCAAAAAATATTTGGAGAATGCGCTGGATGAGATTATAGCCGGCAAAGAAGTGACTACTAATTCCACTAAGGCAATCGGATGCACGATTAAGTGGAAGGGCACGAATTAAAAGACCATTACCGATTTGAAAAATAGAAGGCGAAATGTCATTGACATTTCGCCTTTTGATTTTGATAAGTCATGCCCACCTCATGTTTTCATGAATGGGAAATTTCTACTTTAGCCAAATGATCAGGCATTTTCTTTCCGCCATTTTCCTATGGTTTGCTTTTTCATTTCCCACTTTTTCTCAAACACGATCTCTTGATTATTACCTGGATCTAGGCGTGAAACAGAGTCCGCTGCTGAAGGATTACAACTACCAACTGCAGTCAAAAGACATTGACAGTATGGAAGTACATGCCAGATTGAAACCGCTTGTGACTGCAAATAGCGTTGCGATATACGCCCCTACTTTTAACGGACAGGGGTATGAAGAAGCAATTACCAACGGAGGAACTTTTTCTGTGCTTGGCGGAGTAAACGTTCCGTTGCTGAATAAAAAATTAAAGCAGTCGCAGTACGGGGCAATCAGTGCAGAGAAGCAAGGTATTGGCGTTAGTGCAAAAATTTCGGAACATGACTTGAGAAAAAGTATTTCCGATCAATACATTGTTGCCTATCAGGATGCAAGACAAGTTGAATTTTCTCAAAGGGTAAATGAGTTGCTCAGTAAAGAATTTGAGCTGCTTAAAGCGCAGGTAGATGCGGGCATTTACAAGAGATCGGATTTATTGGCGCTTACTATTGAGGTTCACACAAACGAAATCGGCACGGAACAATTGAAGCAACAGTATCGTGATGATTTGTTTTTGCTGAATTATCTCTGTGGTGTTTCTGATACTTCCTCCATACAATTGGAAAAACCGGATATGCAATATCATTCCGCTTCTTTCGTTTATAACAGTCCGGTATTTTTAAAGTTTGCTGTGGATTCCATAACGATTGAAAGCAACCGTAGATTGATTGATGCGAATTATCGTCCGAAGTTGAACGCCTTTGCCGATGCCGGAATCAATGCCATCTCGCTAAAAGATGTTCAGCAGAAGATCGGTTTCAGTTTGGGTGCTAGTTTTTCTGTTCCTATTTATGACGGTCATCAGCGCAGGATGGAATACAACAAACTGAACTTGGCAGAGCGCACAAGAAAGGACTATCGTGATTTCTACAGTGAGCAGATTGCGATCAGACTTCAGCAATTGGATGCGCAGAAAAATGCGAACCAACTTCTTCTGCAAAAAATAAAAGATGAGAAACAGGAAGTGGAAACACTACTGTCAATGAATCGCGAGGAGATGAATTCCGGAATTATCTCTGTGACTGACTATATTGTTACACTCCGAAACTACATTGATCTGCAAAGCCAATTGAATACTTCTGAAATAAAATCGTATCAACTGATAAACGAATACAACTACATTGCCTGGTAACTGATAATTCTACTCATGCGAATAAAAAATAGTATTCTTAATTTCGTTTTGCCATTTGTTGTCTCGTTGACGATAAGTGGTTGTCGCAATTCTTCAACCTCTGAAGAAAGAGGTGATGACAACATCAAAACGCGGACTCCCGTGAGTGTAGTCGGCATTTCGAAGGAAAATATTTCCTCATCAGTCACGCTTAATGCGGTGTCATCTTACTTAAAGAAAAGTATGTTGAAGTCATCGGCTAGCGGTTACATCAGAGAACTAACTGTAAGCATTGGTGAGCATGTGCGATCGGGACAAGTTCTTTTTACTCTGCAGACAAAGGAAGCTGCTGCTTACAAGAACCTTAACCTGAAAGATTCTGCCCTTGCTTACACCGGCAACATTAATGTGAAGGCAAACGGTGATGGTGTGGTAACAAACATTCCACATGTTGCTGGCGATTATATTCAGGAAGGCGATGAACTCTGCACAATTGCTGAGCAAAACAGTTTGGTGTTTCTCCTTGAAGTGCCGTATGAACTACATTCTTTTATTCACATCAAAGAAAACTGCACTATTATTCTTCCCGATGAAAAAGAAGTGGGAGGGAAGATTGATTCCAAACTCTCTGACATGGACGCTGCTTCGCAAACGGAGAGGTACGTAATCAAACCGGTGTCATCAGAAAATATTCCTGAGAACCTTCTTGCAAATATTTCCATTGTGAAATCTGACAAACCAAATGCAGTTACGCTGCCCAAGGAAGCTGTTCTCGCAAACGAAACGCAGTCAGAATATTGGGTGATGAAATTAGTGAACGACAGCATTGCTGCGAAGATTATCGTGAAGGTCGGTATTCAGAATAATAATAAAGTAGAAATTGTTTCTCCATCATTTGATGAAAACGATTTATTTATTTCGTCCGGCAGTTACGGCTTACCCGACTCTGCGATTGTAACCATCATGAAATAAACGATTGATGAAACACTTTTTTCATTCGCACCGCAATCCTGTATCGTTCATTCTTGCCTTTGTGCTTATCATCGGCATGGTGGTGTACACGAAGATACAGGTGTCTCTCTTTCCACAAGTAACCTTTCCTAAAATAAAAGTGATTGCTGATAACGGAGAACAGCCCGTTGATAAAATGATGATTACCGTTACCAAGCCGCTGGAGAACGCCATCAAGCAAGTGCAGGGTTTACGGTTGGTACGCTCGGCTACAAGCCGCGGTAGTTGCGAGATTTCAGCGTTCTTCGATTGGGGTGTGAACGTGGACATAACCCAACAGATGCTGGAGTCGCGCATCAACCAGGTGAGAAATGAATTGCCTGCTGCTACAAACATTCAGGTGCTGAAGATGAATCCTTCCGTGCTGCCGGTGATGGGCTATTCATTGGAGAGCAAAACAAAAAGTTTGATTGAACTGAAACTGATTGCAACAAACATCATCCGTCCGTTTCTATCACAGGTAATTGGTGTTTCAAACATTCGCGTACTCGGTGGAAAAACAAAAGAGTATTGGGTGCAATTGAAAGTTCAGAAGATGAGTGCGCTTGGCGTTACGCCTCAGCAGATCAGTGATGCGATGGGCAAAACTAATTTCATTCTGAGCAATGGATACCTGACGGATTACAGGCGTTTATATCTCACGCTTACTGATGAAGCAGTTCACAATCTTTCCGACATTGAAAACATTGTGATCCGCAACGACAGCAAGAGGATTCTATTTTTAAAAGATGTTGCTGATGTAGAGATCAAAGAAAAAGTGGACTTCGTAAAGATCAATGCGAATGGGGAAGAAGGTGTGTTGGTAAACGTGGTGAAGCAATCGAATGCCAACGTGAGTGAAGTTTCATCAAGCATCAACGAAAGGATTTCTGAACTGAAAAATATTTTACCGAAGGATGTAAAACTTGTTGCCTATTACGATCAGAATGATTTCGTGTCGGAAGCTATTAAGAGCGTACGCGATAGTTTATGGATCGGCTTGCTGCTTGCCATCTTAGTGACTGTAATTTTTCTCCGCTCAATCAAAGCAAGTGCA
Organism: Bacteroidia bacterium; assembly: GCA_038230515.1. Classification (GTDB taxonomy): domain Bacteria; phylum Bacteroidota; class Bacteroidia; order AKYH767-A; family 2013-40CM-41-45; genus JAPLDB01. The sequence continues at coordinate 13,776 of JBBRND010000052.1, forward strand.
ACGATACTTTTGGTAATACCACTCACGCTTGCACTCACGCTCATTGTGATGTACATCGTTGGGTATAATCTCAATATCATGACGCTTGGCGCGCTGGCTGCGGCCATAGGGCTAATCATTGATGATGCTGTTGTAGTGGTTGAACAGATTCATCGCACACGTGAAGAACATCCTGAAGAATCAGCAAAGGAAATAGTACACAAATCCATTGGCTTCCTGCTGCCTTCCATGATCAGTTCATCACTGAGTACGATTGTTATTTTTATTCCGTTCATCTTGATGAGTGGTGTTGCTGGCGCTTACTTCAGCGTGCTTGCAAACACGATGATCATAACGCTTGCATGTTCATTCTTCGTTACGTGGGTTGGTCTTCCTGTCATTTACCTATTCCTGGCTCCAGCACCTCCCAAGGGAGAGATTGACAGCGCACCAGTTGTCAATGAGAATTTGCACGATAGCAAACTCCCTCCTTCGGTGGGCGGAGCTTGGATTTTATTTTTCATTAAGCGACCTGTCATCAGTTTTCTTTTCATCATCGTCATTGCGGGCTTTGCATGGATTGCATCATCACATTTAAAGACAGGTTTTTTTCCGGAGATGGATGAAGGCGCCATTGTGGTTGATTACAAATCTCCGCCCGGGACTTCGCTTGATGAAACAGACCGCATCTGCCGCGAAGTGGAAAAGATTGTCAAAGCAGTTCCTGAAGTTGATCATTACAGTAGAAGAACAGGAACTGAGATGGGCTTCTTTATTACCGAGCCGAACAAAGGCGATTATCTCATTCAACTAAAAAATAAACGCGATCGGAGCACAGATGAAATCATTGATGACATCCGGCAACGCGTGGCTTCTACACAACCTGCGCTGCAGATAGAATTCGGACAGGTGATTGAAGACATTCTTGGCGACCTGGTAAGCACTCCCGAACCCATCGAGATAAAAGTGTATGGTGAGAACCCAAAAGCACTGCAACACTATGCACAACAGATTGGCGACATGCTCGACACGCTGTCAGGTGTCACTGATGTTTTTAACGGAATCATCTTTGCCGGACCGAGCATAAACATCAATCCAAATAGTATTGCTCTCGCGAGGTACAATCTTTCTCCTTCTGATTTGCAGTTTCAACTTCAAACACAAACGGAAGGAAACATCATTGGCAACATGCAGGAAAAAGAACAGCTCACGGATATTCGCATGGTGTATCCGCACTTGCATGGCAATAGTTTGCAACACACGGAACAGAGCAGCATCTTTCTTGCTGACGGGCATTTGCTGCCCATTGAAAAGTTTGCCACAATGCGCATAGACACGGGCATTGCAGAAATACAACGCGAAAATTCTCAAAGCATGTTAGCCGTTACCGCACGGCTCAGCAACAGCGACCTCGGCACTGCAATGAAAAAAATTCAGCAGGAAATAAAAACCAACCTGCCGCTACCACAAGGGTATCACATCAGCTACGGTGGCGCGTTTGCGGAACAGAAGCAATCGTTCAAAGAGTTGTTGATGATCCTCATCAGTGCCATCATGCTTGTGTTTGCTGTTATACTTTTTATGTTCAAAGATTACCGCGCATCGCTGCTAATTGTTTTCACTTCCGTGCTGGGCATTTGCGGAAGCATACTTGCACTTTGGATTACGGGCACTCCGCTAAACGTGGGCAGCTACACGGGCATCATCATGATAGTGGGCATCATTGGTGAGAATGCAATTTTTACCATGCAGCAGTTTAACACCACACGGCAAACAATGGGCACTGTGCCTGCCATCAGTTACGCTATCTCCACGCGCCTGCGCCCGAAATTGATGACTGCTACTTCTGCTATTATTGCATTAATGCCTCTCGCACTCGGCATCGGCAAGGGAGCCATGCTGCACCAGCCGCTTGCCATTGCAGTTATTGGCGGCTTCCTGCTTGCTCTGCCGCTTCTGCTAATCGTGCTACCTACTTTGCTGCGGTTGGTTTACAGGAACAGGAGGGAGGAGAAGTAATTTTATTCTGAGTGGTTTTTACTTGCAGGCACTTGACATACTTCCGCTGCCTTTCATTTTAAAATTGGTGTTTATCTTAGTGTTATCCGTTCGTGCTAGTCTCACGCAAGGTTAAAAAGCTCCTTCGCTTTCTTCCAATTCTTACTTAATATAGGTTTGCTCACGCTTGTCTTTCCGTCAGAAGGCTCACCTGAAAAGTGACAATACTTTTCAGAATAATCTGGGTCGCTGTATTTGCTCCATGATTTATAAGCGTCATAACTCATAGGTTTGTCAACATTAAATGGAATTGAAACTCCTGTCCGAATACAAAAACCATTTTTCTTGTCAGATGATTTACCATTTGAAGATTTTAGTTCAATATTTTTCTTTTCTGTCTTTGGTGGAGTGTCTGCGGTAACTTTTTTTACAGTTACTCTGATTTCTTCGCTTATGGTTAAAAGTCGTTGCACTTCTTCAAGTGTCGCATTATACAAATCGGTGTCTTGTGCTTTGGAAATGCAAATTCCCATTTCATTGTTGTTCTGTTGTGAAAACTCATACAAGTTCATTGAAGTTATGATTGCTTCATTTTCGTTTATGTAACATTTTGCATGAAGGTTCTTGCACAAACTTGTCCGAATACCGATTTGACTTTCTAACCAATTGTTCTCTTCAAGTTGAAGTTTGTTCTCTCGGTAAACAATTCGTATGTCACGCTTTTGAATATTCAAGTTGCTTAAATGTTCTTTAATTCTGTCGGTAAATTGCAAGTAGGGACTAATTAAAATCAGTCGGTCTTTTGTCCCTTTGATGAGTTCTTCTAAGTGATAAGAAACTCCCGTTGTGTTTAAAAATTTTGCCATGGTCTGTTTATGAATTTATCGTTGTCAAAGTTAATTTCTTGCCCGTCTGTTTGAAGTCGCATTGTCCCAAATTTATTGCAGCTAACACTTTAATAAACGAAACAAAGATAAAAACTTTCGTTTGTCCAACATACGGGGTGCGGCATCGCCTTCGGCAAGCCAATGGCGACCGGAGGATAAACGAAACTACGAAAACCTGTTAGACCCCTGGCAGGTAATCCGCCCAAAGGCGGGTTAACCCTCAAGGGTTGCTTTACTTGGTTTTGTATAAAAATGCCCATTGTTTAGCTCAAAACACAACAATGTTTTGATAAGTACACTACAATGTTTTGTGCTTAACAGCACCCTGTTTTGTGCTCAACACGACCCTGTTTTGTGCTCAACAGCACCCTGTTTTGAACTAAACACGACCCTGTTTTGTCCTAAACACAACACTGTTTTGCACTAAACACAACAGTGTTTTGCACTAAACACAACAGTGTTCTGCACTAAACACAACAGTGTTCTGCACTAAACACAACAGTGTTGAGCACTAAACACAACAGTGTTTTGCACTAAACACAACAGTGTTTTACACTAAACACAACAGTGTTTTGCACTAAACACAACAGTGTTTTGCACTAAACACAACAGTGTTGAGCACTAAACACAACAGTGTTGAGCACTAAACA
>JBBRND010000053.1:0-16688 GCA_038230515.1 Bacteroidia bacterium
AACAGTGTTTTGCACTAAACACAACAGTGTTTTGCACTAAACACAACAGTGTTGAGCACTAAACACAACAGTGTTGAGCACTAAACACAACAGTGTTTTGCACTAAACACAACAGTGTTGAGCACTAAACACAACAGTGTTTTGCACTAAACACAACAGTGTTGAGCTCTAAACACAACAGTGTTTTGCACTAAACACAACAGTGTTGAGCACTAAACACAACAGTGTTGAGCTGGCGTTTGCCAACACTTTTGCAGAAAATGAACACGGGCGCTCATTTTCTTACACTGCAAAATGGGCTGACGAGGATGCTTTTTTTCTGAAAAACTTTGTTTCCTTTTTATTTGATAAGTTTTTGGAGTCGCTGTTGGCAGCCCGCAGCAGTAAATCTTACAAATGTAAGATTTAAACTTTTTTTGCTTTAACCAGATGGCTGGCGACTAAGTAAAAATTTCCACAACATTTTCGTAAGTACCAATAAAGAGAAAGCAATAAAAAAGGCAGAGCGGAAGTTCAGCCAACAGAAATCTTTTTTTTTCTTTAAACATATCTTCGTTGAAAAGATAAACTGAAACGAACTATTTTTGTATTTCGCTGCAGCAATGAATGAGTATTATTGCCACTCGTACCGAATTGAAAATATGACTCAAAATTTTTACCGCATTTTACGTGCGCTTGTTCTACTGAATATGCCCCTGTGGGTTGCTGGTGCTGTTGAGCAGCCCATTCATCAGCAATCGCATCTGGATGCGCTTTCCGTTTACAAAAAAAATGCAGATGATTACTGCGCGAAAAATTTGAATCGCTTTGGCCTCAGCCAGCTTTATAGTTACGATGCAGCCCAGGACTCCATGTACAAAAACGAAATGGGCGATACCCTTGCAGCCATCAGAAACAATTACGACAAAAGCCATGAAACCCGCAGCAGTACCATTGCAAGTTTAAATGAACAGATAAAAGATTTAAGTGCGAAGAAGGAACGGGCAACCACAAATTTTGCACGTCTGCTGAAGAAGGCATGCATTGCATCACTCATCTGGCTTGCCATTATTTTTGTGCTGATAAGAATACGTTCGAGCGCGCTGAAACACACAAATAGAAAACTGGATGAAAGCAAAGCGCAGCTTTCAGAATCGGAAGAGCGATTGAATGCAGGAAAAGAATTGGTAAAGCTCAGTCTTCAAAATGCAGCACACTTTGATGAACTCAATCAACATGCAGTTGAATTGCAAAAAATCAGTTCAGAAAACCTGCTGGTTTCAGAAGCCCAGCTTACAAAGGAAGAAGCAGTTCTTATGCAGTCCTCAATTCAGGAGGTCATAAAATCTGCAGCATTAAACAGCAAGATGACAGCAGCCATTCTTTCGCAGGAATTTGTTTCCGGCACTGATAAAGTAGCAAGCAATCTTAACGAGTTATGCAATCAGTGTTTCGATCTTGTTTATTATGGAACAAAATCTGCTGACGAAGAGTTGAAAATAACAGTGTCGAAAGATTTGGAAAAAAACCTTCCGCTCATAAAAATTGTTCCTGAGGCAACCGTGCAATTAATTTTGAATGTGCTCCTGAATGCATTTCAAGCGGTGCGCGAAAAGCAGGACAAGAAAATAAAAGGATACATCCCTAAAATTTCCATCAGCACTCGCGTGCTTCCCCGATTTCTGCAGGTGCGCGTGCGCGATAATGGAGATGGCATGACCGATGAAATAATTCAGCAGGTAAGCACACAGTTTTTCACCACAAAATCTGCAGGTCATTCATCCGGACTCGGAATGTATTTTGCAAAAAAGATCGCTAGTGAATTGCATCAGGGAGAATTAAAAATAGAAAGTGAACCCGGAAACAGCACAGATGTTTATATTAAATTTTTCACCTCATAAAATCTGATGATGAAAAAATATTCAATCATAGTTTTGATTTGCCTTTGTTTCTTTTCAGGCGCAACGCTTGCGCAGGCACCCGATCTGGATAAGATTGTCAGCACCATTAAAGTTGCAGCCCCACCCGTGGAGTCGCTTGATCAGGCAGCCATTCAGCTTCATTATTTCGACTCCGTACCTCCAACTCAGGAACAGGAAGTAAAACTTCTGGAAGCATTTAAAGCATTATCAAATGGCTTTGCGGCAAATGTTCATTACAAGCAGGGCTACACTGTTTTTCAAAAGTATCTTTCGTTGAAAGAAAAAATTTTAGTGCGGCAAAAAACAGAAGTCATAACCAAACTGGAAACAGAATATCAGCAAAAAGACAAATCGGATGAGGACAAAGCAGTGAGCTTGCAGAGCGCGGTTCAGCAATTAAATCTTGATACTGAAGGATACATTTCAAAAAGGTCGGGTTTTAAAAATGCTTTTTCAATTATCATCGTTATACTTTCCATGCTTTTTGCGGCCTCGCTTTTCCGGTCGGGTGTGCGCTTGAAAAACCTGAGGAATGAAACTAAAACAAATCAGAATAAACTGGAAGAGAATCATCGTATTGCGACACTGGGATATTTAGAAGAAGGAATTCGTTCAGCATTTGAGCTGAATGAAACCAAAATCAAAAAAGCCGCTGAAGATGGACTGAAAGCAGGAGCGAAGCAGGGAAGTGAAACGCTTCTTTCACTATCGAAGGTTTTGAATGAAATAAAGCAAAAAGCCCGCTAATAAACCGGAAATCACCTTCACTGAAGATAGTTCGTTGATTTTGCCGGGAAGCTTCGGTATCAGATTAAACCTTACCCCACCTGAACATGTCAATGGACAAACGCAAATAAAAACAAAGTGAAAAAGATACTTCTCTCCCTTATTGCCGCCTTTCTTGTGGTTTTTTCTTACGCACAGCAAGACGCTTCTGCAACCAAAGCAATTCCACACATTCGCAACGAACGAAAAGAATTAAAGCGCGAACATATTGCCGATCACGGGCAGCAATCCGGTGATCGCATTCATCGCGGCAAACGTGAGCTTCGTCATCAGCGCGATGGAAAAGTTCACGATTGGAAACGCAACAGGCAACAGCAGCATCGCCCCGTTAATAGGGGAAACGGTCCTCATAGACCTCCGATGATGGATCACAGGCATAAATGAACCAAATACATCAAACACTAAATATTACTTTAACCCGTTATGAATAAAAGACAGATCACACTTATTGCAGCTATTTTATTTTCGGTTGGTGCGTTGGCTCAAACTGCTGCTGAAGATTATATACGCAGCGGCAATATGAAAGAAGATCAAAAGGACTACAAGGGCGCGCTTGCTGATTTTGACTTGGCGCTGAAAACTGAACCCGGAAATGTAAATGCATATTACTATCGTGGTTTTGTAAAGTTCCAGTTGAAGGATTATGCAAGTGCCATTGCTGATTACGATTCTGCAGCAGCGAATGACAGCAAAGATGCTGAAACATTTTACAGTCGCGGCAATGCAAAGTTTGAAATGAAGAATTACAAAGGGGCAATCGAAGATTTCAACAAGGCAATTTATCTTGATCCAACTGATGTTGACTCTTATTATAACCGCGCCATTGCCAAATACAACATTGGTGAGCGGGAGTCAGCTTGCAAGGATTTGCAGATGGCGGTGAAACTTGGAGATAAATCAGCAGATGATGTGATGAGAGAGCTTTGTCATTAAGCACCAACCTCGACAACAAATTCTTTTTTTGCTGACATTGTTCCGATAGGAATAAGAGCGCAATCAATTTTTTCTTCACGCATAAGCTTGAGGAATTCTTCTTTTGACTCAAGAGAAACTGCTGCCAAGAGTCCACCGCTTGTTTGAGGATCACACAGTGAAATAAATTCCGGTCCGTTAATTCCCTTTACTTTTTTCTCGTAAGCATTCCAGTTGCGGTAGGTATTGTCAGGAAAAATAAATTGCTGCATGTAAGGTTCAATACCGGAGATAAGGGGAATGTTTTTATAGTGGAGCAGGGCAGAGCAATTACTTCCTTCCGCCATTTCAATAAGGTGTCCGAGTAAACCAAATCCGGTAACATCAGTAAGTGCGTGAACACCTTTCATTGATCCGAGTTTTTCACCTACACGATTCAGTTTAGTCATCAACTCAGTTGCGATACGAATATGCTCTGCTGATGCTTTTCCTCTTTTTGCTGCGGAAGAAATAATTCCAACACCGATTGGTTTTGTAATAAAAAGTAAATCGTCAGACTGCGCAGTATTATTTTTCTTCAGGTGACTTTTATGAACAAGTCCGTTCACGCTTAATCCGAAAAACGGTTCAGGTGAATCAATACTGTGTCCGCCTGCGAGAGGAATGTTTGCTTCATCACAGATTTTTCTGCCGCCTTCAATAATCTGCTGAGCAATTGCAGGAGGAATCTTCTCTACCGGAAATCCCAAAATTGCAGTTGCGAGAATTGGTGTTCCTCCCATTGCATACACATCGCTCAATGCATTGGTTGCAGCTATTCTTCCGAAGTCAAACGCGTCATCTACAATGGGTGTAAAAAAATCAATAGTGCTGATGAGACATTGATCGCTTCCTTGCAATTCGTAAACTGCAGCATCATCTTTACTTTCATTTCCAACAAGAAGTGAATCAAATTTTTTCTTTGACTCATTGCTCTGCAAAATTTTCTCCAGAACAGCAGGCGCGATCTTGCATCCGCAACCCGATCCGTGACTGTATTCTGTGAGTTTAATCGTTTCCATTTTTTAATTGAACTTCTGTGAAAGTGAAATTACTCTTTCTGCAACCTGTTCCATCGAATCACCTTCGTCAACTTTTAATTCTACAAAGGTATTTTTGCGGGTATCATTTCCAAACTGATATGCTTTGTCATAATAAACCAAAACAATTTCTATCCACTTTTCTAACTCTCCGTTTTGCAATGCTTCAATCGCTAGTTTCGTATTGAGTCCACCTAATCGCTTGCTGAGTTTTTCTGTATTCTTAATTAAATCTTCAACTGGAAATTTCCCATACTCATTCACGATTCGTTTGATACGCTGTTCTTTCTCCATCACAATTTCTATGACAAGCGAAGTTCGAATCGAATCATAAATTTTGGGGGGCAACAAAATCGGACCTATAGTTAAGCTTTCATTTTCCAAAAAAAGAATTTGCTCTTTGTCAACCTTCATCCATTCCAATGCCAGCATGTTTTGAAACATTTCATTACGCGGTTGTGGCGGCATACCGAGCGCGCCATAGGCAGAGCCGCGGTGAGATGCAAGCGTTTCGAGACAGATTGTTTGTGCTCCTTTCTTCTTTATTTCCTGAAGTATTTCTGTTTTTCCGGTCCCTGTTTTTCCTCCGATCACAATTACTTTTCTGGGTTCTGACAAAACGAGGAGGACATGATTTCGATACGCTTTGTATCCGCCTTCCAACATGAAGGTTTTAAAGCCACCCATTCCAAGCACCCAACTCATAATGCTGCTGCGCATGCCGCCCCGCCAGCAATAGAGCATTACGTGTTTTTTTTCTGTAAGCTTTTTTACACTGCGGATGAAGTCTGCAAATTTTTCTCCGACTAAATCAAAACCTTTCAACACTGCTGCATCGCGCCCGTTGCTTTTATATGTTATTCCGACCTGCCTTCGGTGATCATCATTCAGCAACGGAATATTTATTGCTCCGGGAATGTGCGCTTGTGCAAATTCTTTTTCGCTGCGTACATCGAGAAGAAGAAAATTTTCTTCGGAATGTTTTTGAATAAAGGAATCGGCAGTTAAAAGTTCAGACATCTCATGTCTTGCTACTTTTTAAACGGATTAAAGTTATTCAACTCATCCTTCGCTTTTTTCTTTGCGCTGTCTTGTGCAGCTTTTACTTTGTCATCTGCTTCCTTCTTCAAGCGATCAGCTTCTGCCTGTGCTTTTGCTTTTCCTTCATCAACTTTTTTAAGGGCTTCAGCTTTCGCTTTATCAACTTCTGCTTTTACTTTTGCTTCAGCTTCTGCTTTCTTCTTTTCGAATTCAGCAGCAGCAACGGCTTTCAAATCCTTCATTGCATTTGTACCCGCGCTACTCAAGTCGGTTGAAATTTTCGGATTGCTGCAGGTACCACCGATCTTTACTGCAACAGGAATATTATCTCCGGCACTAATGTTTACTCCCTTGCTGTTTGCCTGGCTGATAAAATTATTCAGCACACTGTTTGCAGCACTTCCGAATGCAGCACGCGGAATGTTCATGTTCATTGTATAGTCAAGCGTTTGATCGAAGCCATTGCTGCCCGACACTGTTGTTTTTATTCCCGCAAGTTCAATGTCGAAGGGCTGAACATACAATCTTCCATCCGTAAACGTAAACGACACATTCGCTTTCGGAACGGAGAGTTTCTTGAGTTGATTCATCTTTAAAGCATCGCCAATTTTTTCCAGCGTATTGCTTCCTGAAACAATAATTGTTGAAGTGGTGAGAGTGCCATTTCCATTGAGTGAGTTCATCACAAGATTCATTTTGTCATCCATAGCAGATTTCATTTTCAGTCCGCAGGAAAATTTTCCATTAAACGATTTCACAACCGGAGCAATCTTATCTACAGTTGCAAAAGTTGAAGCAGTTTTCTGTAAATCAAAATTGCTGATGGCAAAATCAAATGCGACATCAGGACTTTTTGGCTTCGCACCAGTGTAAGTTCCGTTCACTGTTACAGAGCCATCAAGCATATTAAGCTTCAGGTTATTCATGTTGATGGTTTTATTCCGCACCACTATTTCACCCGAACAATTCCGCATGTCCATGTTTGTATAAAGCAATTGCGCAATGTTGGCAGTAAGCGTGAAGTCAATGTTACCCGGAATTTCAGGAGCACTCATGGCAGCGGTATCACCTGCTGATGCTGCTTTTTCATCCGTACTCATCCACTCATTTAGGTCAATCTTTTGTGAAGTAAGCTTCAGATTTCCTTTGATCGTTTCTCCTTTCAGTGCGTACGGAATAAAATTTTCGAGCGAACCTGTTGCCTGCAAATCTGTATTACCCGCTTTCATATTAAATGCTGTGAGCGAAACATTTTTTGTGTTGAACACGAGTGCAAGCTGGTTAATCAGGACAGGATTTTTCAGATCAACAGATTTATAATTCATTCCTGCAATGCTGATGTTTCCGCTCGCAGAAAACTGATCATATTTTTCCTGCTTCACGTAAGAGTATTTTCCCTTGGCAGAAAAATCAGCAGTAAGAATTCCGCTCAGCGTAGTTCCCTTATCGAGCGGAACGATCTTGCCGATACTGCCGAAATCAATTTTTCCTTTCAGAGATGCGTCAAAGTCAGGATCGCTGATGGGAGTTTTTAGAATCAGCTTTGCATCAAACGGATCGCCCGCCATTTCAATGTGCATGCGAGAAAGATCAATGGAAGTATGGTCTAAATTGCCATCCGGATTTTGAACATCAAGCTTAACAAAAACATTTTTCAGATCGGAAGGAAGCGAAGGATACTTGAGCGAGCCGTTGTCAATATTGAGCTTCAGACCGAGGCCAGGCATACTCAAGGCATTGAATCGTCCCTTCGCCCAGCCATCAAACGACATCTTACCCGCAGCTTTTGCATTTGCGAAATCCGCAGAGTAAACAGCAGGAATTAAACTGATAAAATTCTTGAACTCACTCTGCTGCGCAGAAAATTTCAGATCCATGTCAATATTTGTATCGGGCATTGAAACCATTCCGCTGAAGCCAAGGTTAAGGTCGTTAAGGGCAATCTTGTTATCCTTGAAAGTGTATTTCGAATTTTTCATGTCCATCTCAAGGTCACATTCAATTTTCAGTTTCACTTTGTTGAGATAGCCAACACCTCCATAATTCATGGTTGTGTTTTCGCAAGTAGTATGCGTGTTCAACACAAATAAATCCTGCGTGAAGTCACCGTTACCCTCGTGATTAAATCCGTCAAGCACCATGCGCACAGGCATTGTGCGGTCGTCATACACGATGCGCGCATTTTTTATTGCGTAATATTTCAGGTTTGCTTTAAACGCTGACGGCTGCGATGCCTGCTGCGGCTCAGCGGACGGCTTCGCAATATCATAGTTCGCTTTTCCTTCTTCGTTCACCAGGCAATTAATCACGCAATTATCAAGATAAACTTTTCTGATCCTTATCTGGTCCCCGCTTATCACGCTCATCAGGTCAACCACAACATTCAGGTACTTCGTATAAAGAAGCGTGTCGCCTTCAAACGGTTTTATATTGATCACGCTCAGGTTTGAAATGGAGAGAGAAAAATTTGGAAAGTTTTTAATCAGCGAAAGATCAACGTCAGCAAAGTCAACTTTTGCATTCACCGATTTGTTCGTCTCCTCTTTTATCATCGTAATTATTTTTCCTTTAAACATAAAAGGAAGAGCAATGATCAGAATTAGAAGAACGAGGAAAATGATTCCAACCCATTTGAGAATTTTTTTCATAGCAATAGTTGAGGTTATTCGTTTAGTAAGTGAATGCGAAATTACAAATATGAATTTTAAGAGTGTTAAAGTTTCTTCGCAAACCAGTTTTTCAATCGCGGGTTTGAAATGGCAACATTCACCAGCATGTTAATCAGCCACGGGCGATTAAATGCCCGCTGCATAAAAAGATTTTTCTTCAGCTCAGGCAGCAGCTTTTTATAAACTGAATTATCATAGTTTTTCATTTCTTCAGCAGAAAAATTATTTTTCTCAAAACACTTTCTTATCTGTTGTGCAGCATACAACCCACTCAACATTGCATTGCCAATTCCTTCTCCCGTAAGCGGATCAATCATTGAAGCTGCATCTCCGCAAAGCATAAAACGGTTTCCTGAAATCGGCCTTTGTTTTCCTCCCAGCGGAAGTCCAAAGCCTTTTACATCATCAACTAATACTGCATTGGCAAAACGCGAACTGAGTTGGGTTGATGAACTGATTATTTCTTTCAATGAAGTTTTCAAATCAATTCTTCTCTCTTTAATGTCTGAACTCAACATTCCGAAGCCGACATTGCAGAGATTATCAGTGAGCGGAAAAATCCAGAAATAGCCGGGAAGAAATCCTTTCACGAGATGTATCTCGAGCATTTCACTTCCTGACGTTTCAGCTACATTTTTATAGTAAGCACGCACGGCTCCTGAGTAATGACGATGGTCAACTTTAAAATTTGCCAGCTTCTTTGCAACAATTGAATGAGCGCCATCACAACCAATAACAATTGAAGAAGAAATCTTTCTTCCGTCAGCTAATGTGAGTTCAACGTTTTCATTTGTTGCCTGAATATCTTTTGTTTCACAATAAATGACTTCAACATTTTGCTGCGACTTCACTTTTTCAAAGAGCCATGTATCAAAATCTAACCTGCGCGAAACATATCCGGGATTTACAAAGTTGACTTCAATGGTTTTTCCGCTTGGAGAAAATAATTTCCATCCACCTGACTTATTCTTCTGCGAATATTTTTCAAGATCAAGGAAAAGATCGGGAGAGATTTCTTTCAGCACTTTTTTTACCCTTCCTCCAATGGCATCACCGCAAATCTTATCTCGCGGGAAAGTAGACTTGTCGATAAGCGCAATCTTCAATCCTGAATCTTTTAACGCAAGGGCACAGGTTGCTCCGGCCGGACCGGCACCGATAATTGCGATATCATAACTATGTTCACTCACTAAATCTTCCGGCAACGGATAACTAATAACTTATTTCTAATTTCGGCTGCGAAAATAACAGAAGCATTGAGCATACTGATAAAAAATATTAAGTCGTTGTTTGGCGTCTACCCGAAGAATAAATTGAGTGGAAGCGAAATGAAGCAACCGAACACAATAGAGGACGCGTTTTTGGTTTTAGAAACTGGTAAGATCTCTTCATTTGGTTCAATGCAGGATATGCATGCATCCAATGTTCAGCATCTGACTTTTACTATTGATGCTTCTGAAAAATTTGTTCTTCCTTCTTTCTGTGACTCGCATACGCATCTTGTATATGCATCTTCCCGTGAAGGAGAATTTGTTGACCGCATCAACGGACTTTCTTACCAGGAAATTGCAGCGCGTGGTGGCGGTATTTTAAACTCTGCAAAAAAACTTCGCGAGGCGAGCGAAGAAGATTTGTATCAGTCGGCATGGAAGCGTCTTGATGAAATCATGATGCTGGGAACGTGTGCTGTTGAAATTAAAAGCGGGTACGGATTGAATGTGGATTCAGAGTTGAAAATGCTCAGAGTAATAAAGAGTTTGAAAGAAAATCATCCGCTCACAATCAAAGCAACTTTTCTTGGCGCTCATGCAATTCCTGTTGAATACAAAAACAATAAAGAAGGATATATCAAACTTATCATTGAAGAAATGATGCCGCGTATTGCGGAAGAAAAACTTGCTGACTATTGCGATGTGTTTTGCGAGAACGGATATTTCACTCAAGAAGAGACAAAGAAAATTCTTGAGGCAGGTTTAAAATATGGAATGAAGCCAAAAGTTCATGCAGAGCAACTGAGCCACAGTGGTGGAATACAGGCGGGAGTTGAATGTGGAGCGATCAGTGTTGATCATTTGGAATTTTGTAATGATGAAGACATTGCAGCACTGAAAAATTCTGAAACGATGCCAACAATTCTTCCGGGCGCGCAGTTCTTTTTACAATTACAAAATCCTCCTGCAAGGAAAATGATTGATGCAGGTTTGCCTGTTGCCATTGCAAGTGATTACAATCCCGGCTCATCTCCTTCGGGAAATATGATGCAGATGATTTCTTTAAGTTGTATTCAATATAAAATGACTCCGGAAGAAGCAATCAACGCAGCAACTTTGAACTCTGCTTACGCAATGGATTTGAGCGGTACACACGGAAGCATTGCCAACGGCAAAAAAGCCAACGTGATTATCACAAAAGAGATTTCTTCGCTTGCTTATCTGCCTTATTCTTTTGGAAGTAATTTGATCGAGACTATAATTCTCAACGGAGAAATAAAATCATAAACCAACCAATTACCATATTTACCCAATCAACTAATGAGCCAATTAATAGAATGCGTCCCCAACTTCAGCGAGGGAAATGACATGAACATTATCAAACAAATTACTGATCAGATTGAAACAGTAGAGGGAGTAAAACTGCTCAATGTGGATCCCGGAAAGGCAACGAACAGAACGGTGGTGACACTTGTTGGCGCTCCGGAACCGGTTATTGAAGCAGCATTCCGCGCGATCAAAAAAGCTTCTGAGTTGATTGAGATGAGTAAGCACAAAGGCGAACATCCGCGTATGGGCGCTACTGATGTTTGTCCGCTCATTCCGATTGCAAATATTTCCATGGAAGAAACTGCAGAGTTTGCTCAGAAGCTTGCGAAGAGAGTAGGAGAGGAGTTGAAAATTCCTGCCTACTTGTATGAAGCTGCGCAAAAAAATCCTGCCCGTAAAAATCTTTCCATTATTCGTGCAGGTGAGTACGAAGGTTTTTTTAAAAAGATAAAGCAAGCAGAATGGAAACCCGATTTCGGTCCGGATGAATTTCCAGCGAAGAGCGGTGCGACTGTGGTAGGGGCAAGAGATTTTTTGGTTGCGTTTAATGCAAACCTCAACACAACTTCCGTACGCAGAGCAAACTCTGTTGCCTTTGATGTGCGCGAGAACGGAAGAAAAATAAAAAATGAAAAGGGGGAAGAGATCAGACAGCCTGGCGCTTGTAAATCCGTTAAAGCCATAGGATGGTACATTGAAGAATACGGCATAGCGCAGGTAAGCATGAACCTCACCAACATTAGTGTAACGCCCCTGCACATTGCGTTTGATGAATGTGTGAAGAGCGCTCATGCAAGAGGAATGAGAGTTACAGGTTCAGAATTGGTGGGATTGATTCCTTTGAAGTCTCTCACTGATGCCGGAAAATACTTTCTTCAGAAACAAAAACGTTCGGTTGGTGTGAGTGAACAGGAACTGATAAAGATTGCAGTGAAGTCATTAGGACTTGACGAACTAACTCCTTTTAAACCGGAGGAACGCATCATTGAATACAAGCTCCGCGATTCTAAAGATGCGAAACTTGTGAGTATGGATCTTCGTGCATTTGCAGATGAAACAGCAAGTGAAAGTCCTGCACCGGGAGGCGGAAGCATTTCTGCTTACATAGGTGCGTTGGGTATTTCTCTTGGCACCATGGTTGCAAATCTTTCTTCGCACAAACCCGGATGGGATGAAAAATGGGAAGAGTTTTCACAGTGGGCTGAGAAGGGCCAGGTAATCAAAGATCAGTTGTTATCGTTGGTAGATGAAGACACGCGCGCTTTCAACAAAATCATGAATGCATTCGGTTTGCCGAAAACAAGTGATGAAGAAAAGAAAGCGCGCACCGAAGCAATTCAGTTAGCTACAAAATATGCAACGGAAATTCCGTTTAAGGTAATGGAACTTTGTCTTTCTTCTTTTGATGTGATTGCAGCGATGGCCGAAAACGGAAACCCAAATTCAGTAAGTGATGCCGGAGTGGGAGCGCTCTGCGTGCGCAGTGCGGTGATGGGCGCATTCCTGAATGTGAAGATCAATGCAGCAGGATTGAAGGACAAAAACTTTGTTGAAAACATTTTACAACACGGACAGGAAATTCAGGACAAGGCAAGTAAGTTTGAACAAAACATCCTTGAGGTGGTGAACAGGAAAATTTCGGGATAATTTTCTTTCAGCTACACCCCTTGATGCAGGATGTGGATTATTGTCCTGAATGTTTTCAAGAAAAACAAGTCGTATTATTTTTTCATTTCCGGTTCAGTTAATGGTTCTTCTTGTCAAGAAGAATCACATGCTGTTGCTCTATTGGAGTTTACTTTTTTACATGGTGCTTGGCGATCTCAAGTCGCGTTTCGGAACTCCATATCTCTTTCTCGACCCTGAGTACATGGGGCATGTTGGGCTTCGTTCGTTTTTCATCATGGGTTTTACCACAGGAAGTTTTATCATGGTGTTCAACATGAGCAGCTACATTATCAATGGTTTCCGGTTTCCGTTTATTGCCACGCTCTCGCGACCGTTTATGAAGTACTGCATCAATAATTTCATTCTGCCTTCGCTCTTTGTTATTACATACCTCTCGCGCCTCATCTATTTCCAGGTGTATTATGAATTCAAGGGAGTCGGTTCTATTTTCATCAACACACTTGGATTTATTCTAGGGATGATGGTGATCATCCTCATCACACTCACTTATTTTTTCCGTACAAACCAGGACATCATTGGAATGTTCGGCATGGAAGCGAGTGATGAAAATCCAAACAATCCGATTGCTGAACATGTAGTGCAAGACAAAGACGGTCGGAAATTTCTTCTTCGTTTTTCCATCAAAGGAAGAAAACTCTGGCGCGTGGATACTTACCTGTCATCATTTACTAAAGTAAAGATTGCGCGAAAGACCGATCACTACCAGCCGGATATGATTGAAAAGGTTTTTAAACAAAATCATCTAAATGCTGCGGTGATTGAAATTATCGTGTTCGTTTCTTTCATCATACTAGGTTTGTTTAAAGATTATCCGTTTTTCCAAATACCTGCAGGAGCGAGTGTCATTCTCATTTTCGCAATGTTCATAATGATTAGCAGTGCATTTCGGTTCTGGTTAAGAACATGGAGTACGCTTGCTTTTTTTCTGTTGCTTATCATTATTAACTTAATTTCAAAGTCCGGTTTCTTCTATCCTGAGAATAAAGCGTACGGAATGCGGTATGATGCGAAGGCAGACTATTCACTGCATAGCTTAAACGCTCTCACCAGCGATGCGCAAATGAAGCAGGATATGAATGAGAATATCCGCATTCTTGAAAAATGGAAAAGTAAATTTTACAACAAACCGAAGCTGGTGTTGGTAAATGTGAGTGGCGGTGGGTTGCGTGCAAGCATGTGGACATTCAGGGTTATGCAGGTGGCCGATTCGCTTTCTGATAATACTTTTGTTGAATCTACCAATCTTATTACGGGTGCATCGGGAGGAATGATTGGCGCAGCTTATTACCGCGAATTGTATTTGCGCCATCGCCTTGGTTTCGAAAAAAAATTCAGAGATGATTTTCACCTGAACAACATTTCAAAAGATTTATTGAATCCCATCATCTTTAGTATTACTGTGAGTGATTTGTTTTTCAATTTTCAAAAGTTCAAGGAAGGAAATGTGCGGCACTCCAAAGACCGAGCTTATGTTTTCGAAAAGCAGATGAATGCTAATTTAAATAATGTGTTCGATAAACGGCTGTATGATTACCGGAGCGCAGAAGAAGAATCCATTATCCCTATGATGATTTTTACTCCGACAATTGTGAATGATGGAAGGCGGCTGCTCATTTCTCCCAATGATATTTCTTTTCTTTCACACGATGTAGAAAGAAAAGACTTCAATTTTGTACCTGCTATTGATGGTGTTGAGTTCAGGAAACTTTTCAAAGCAGAACATGCTGATGAAATAAAATTCTCAAGCGTGATCAGGATGAGCGCTACCTTTCCCTATATTCTTCCTGCAGTTTCTATGCCAAGTAATCCTACCATTCAGGTTATGGATGCAGGGATGCGCGACAATACAGGTTTGAAAACTTCCCTGCGCTATATTTATGTTTTTAAAAAATGGATTGAAGAAAATACAAGTGGTGTAGTGATTGTTGACATCCGCGACTCTCACAAGATTCGTCCGGTTGAGCCAACACCTGAAAAGACAATGCTTGAAAATTTGGTTACTCCGCTCGGAAATATTTATGGCAACCTGCTCACTATCCAGGATTACAACATTGATGAAGCATACTACTACGCCAAGAGTTGGTACAACGGAAAGCTTGATTTCATCACCTTCGAACTTCCCACCAGGGAACAGGAAATCTCCTTAAGCTGGCACCTTACCACGCGCGAAAAAAATTCCATCTACCATACGGTTGATCTTGACAGCAACAAAATAGCTTTTAAAGAATTGCTCGAAGCAATGAAATCAAACAGGTTGATGAATCCGAAACTTGCCGAGTAAATTTCCGGTAGAAGGTACCCTTGCAGTCAGTCTCAAATGCGCCTCAAAACCTACATTTGCAATCGAAATATAATTTATGCTTATCAAAGTAGTACGCAAACCCGAAAAATTTCTTCCCAACTTCAAGAGAGTAATTCTCCGATTTTTATTTTACAGCGATGAACGCGCGAGAGTCATCATACCACGGGTAATTAATATGCCCGAAGATGAAGTTGTAAGATACCTCGAAATGACACTGCGCGATTTCGCGCGAAGACACCGCAGCATCACCCGTTCTTTTCTCGCCAACTACGAAAGGATGATGCACCTTATTCCCGAGTTTCATCCCGATCCTGATGCTCTCACACTTGAACGAAAGCTCGTCATCGGTTCCTATTTCACCATGGAATATTCCATTGAGTCAGCGGCATTCTTCAATCCATCCATTGTAGAGTCGCTCGATCAGGAACATCTTGAGTCAGGATCAAAAAGAATCATCCTCAGCTTTCGCGCCATTGGCGAAGGGCACATTTCATCCATCGTTTTCAGGCAGGGAGTTATTGACAGCGATTGCAACTTTCAGTTTGAAATGGATAGCGCCTTCGTTCGTGAAGCGGAAATTGTGAAGCACCATGTGTACGAAAAAGAAAAGTTCATTCAGCGGCTGCGGAAAAGAGAAATTCCCGATGCACTGATTGTTGCATCTACAGGGACACTGGCAGACACCTTCCGGTACGGGCAGCTCGAACTTGCAGTAGAAGATTATGTCAAAGCACATCCTGAAAAAGATGAAGAGCACGGACATTTAATGCGCGTGCTCTGGAGTGCCGATGTATATCATGAAATCAACTTCTCTTACGACACCACTATTTCCGAGCGCGTAATTTTTCCTGCCACCTCTGCCGAAAGCAATGGTATTGAAGATGCGCGCTTCGTGCGGTTCACTGATGACGATGGCTCCGTCACCTTCTACGCCACCTACACCGCCTACAACGGACGCGAAATTTCCCCAAAGATATTAGAGACAAAAGATTTTTATCACTTCACCTTCAAGCCGCTCTATGGCGAAGGCGCGCGAAATAAAAACCTCGCCCTCTTTCCGCGAAAGATAAACGACAAGTACGTAATGCTCTCCCGCGTGGACGGGCATAGCAACTACATTATGTTTTCTGATGAACTCACCATCTGGGAAAACCCCATCCCGCTTCAGAAGCCACAGTTTCCATGGGAGTTTATACAAATAGGTAACTGCGGTTCGCCACTCGAAACTGAACACGGCTGGCTCATGATCACCCACGGAGTAGGTCCCGTGCGCAGGTATTCGCTCGGTGCATCGCTGCTCGATCTCAACGACCCCACCAAAGTAATCGGGCGGCTCAGCGAGCCCCTGCTCGTTGCAAATGAAGACGAACGCGAGGGCTACGTACCCAATGTACTTTACACCTGTGGCAGCATTTTGCACAACGGCCACCTCGTGCTGCCTTACGGAGAATCCGATTACGGAACCGGCTTCGCTACAGTTAATCTGGAAGAGTTGCTCGACAGGTTGAGGAACGGAGGATAAAAAATAGTTGGAAAAGCAACTCCTCATTTCTATCCACCTCCCCTCCCGCCCTCATCCCAAAGCCGCGCCACTCCTCGTAGTGTCATGCCCAACTCGTTTCGGCATCCCTCTCTTCTAAGTGAGTACTTCGTAAGCGCGGGCTTTTCCTTTCGGTCGGGTTTAGTTTGCATCGTCCCCGTTTCATCGCAACAATTCAAACAGCCCAAAAAAAATTTCTCTTTTGTTTTCAGTTCCGTAGGAACGAACT
>JBBRND010000054.1:0-16525 GCA_038230515.1 Bacteroidia bacterium
GAAAAACCAAAAGCACTTCTCACATAATCTTTACTTCCTTGCCCCACATCACAAAGACCGCTTGTCTTTTTATAAAGAGCTTTGTTCCGAGCAATCACCGCATTGTTAAAAGGAACAACACTTGACTTCACATTATTATTTGCCGTTTCAAGTGCAGTTTTTTTAGCAGTTAATGTTACAACTTTTAAAGGAACTTCATTCGGAGCATAAAGCGGTTCAGCAGCCAACAGTTGAACAAGCGCATCAAAATTATCCACAGTCAAATCAAAACTCTGTTGACTTGCACTTGTTCCCGCAGGGTCAGTTACAGTTGGAGTTACTTTACTTATGCGCACACCAAGAATTTTATTTACAATCGAATTTACATCTTTAAAAAATTGCGCACTTGCACCACAAGTTTTTGCGGCACTTCTAACTTTACGCACCAATGGTTTCACAGGTGCAAACTCATCCACCCTTGCATTTTGAAACGGTTCAAAAATTCCGCTTTGAGTATTCACAGTTCCCTGCAACCCATTACAAGTTGTATGTTGAATAACCATTGTTGCCTGAACATACAAAGGATTTTACGGAGCATAAGTTGCACCAAACCCACCGTTAATTTCATTGAGAGCTTTTAAGTTGGCGATGTTTTTCGCGTGACCAGTTTCAGAAGTAGATGCCATGATGATTTTGTTTTATGAAGTTTAATATGAGCGGCAAAAATAAAGAATAAAAATTACAAAACAACTAATCAACATTCTGCAAGATAACGCCACGCTTCATGCAAGCACATTTTTATTTTTCCTTCTTCTTATTTCTTTAAGGAATAAAAAATAAAAAAGAGCTTGCATCCCACCGCACAGTGTGTCGCAGGAGTGACTGCAAACTTGATAGAGTGTAGCAATGAATGTAAATCGCCATTAACAAAATGAACAGCTAACTTCGGAAGACAAAGCAACTAATTACAGTCGGGTGATGCCGATAACAATAAGATAAATGTCAATTTTAAAAAGCAAGGTTGCGGAAGTATATTTGCACTCTGCAAGTAAGTCAATGTCTGCAAGTCAAAAAAAATGCAACACATCACAGCGGTAAAAAATTCTATTTTATTTGTTGCATTTTTTTTAATAGAGAGTACAGCTATGAATCCTTGCTTTTTAAATCTGCATTTATCCCCGATGCGTTATCGGTAACTCTATGACGACAGTGCTAACCTGAAAGTTTGTGCTAAAAAACAGGCGAAAGTTAAGACCAAACAATATATAAATTGACAGTGGATAAATTATTTCACGGGACTACTTGTTACCTCAAATATTTATCGTAATATTGCAATCTAAATATTTGAAATGGGAGCGACAAAGACAGAACACTTTACCGACAAACAAAACGCCATTGCGACACTCGCAAAGGCATTGGGACACCCTGCAAGGGTTGCCATTATGGAATATTTAATGAAGGTGGACACTTGCATTTGTGGCGACATAGTTAATGAACTTCCTTTAGCACAGCCGACAGTTTCGCAACATTTAAAGGAATTAAAAAATGCTGGACTTATCAAAGGCGACATTGAAGGTAATACTATTTGTTACTGCATAGACGAAAGGGCAATAGACAAACTGCAAAGCTATTTTGCAAACATTTCAACCAAATTAGAAAAGAAAAAAAGTAATTGTTGTTAACCAAATAAATAAAAAGCAATATGAAATTATCAGAAATAAAAAAACATTTAGGCACAGCCGAAGCAGTGAATTTTAAACTTCAAAACGGAACTACTGTTCCTGAAAATTTCCACGTTACCGAAGTTGGAGTAGTAACTAAGCACTTTATTGACTGCGGTGGGACAATCAGAAATGAGAAAGTGGCGATCTTTCAATTATGGGATGCAAACGATTTTGAACACCGCTTAAAACCGACAAAGTTGCTTAACATCATTAAACTATCCGAAGAAAAATTGGGAATGAAAGATTTAGAAATTGAAGTTGAATATCAAGCTGAAACAATCGGTAAATATGATTTAGATTTCAATGGAAAGAACTTTGTGCTTATTTCAAAACAAACAGCTTGTTTAGCTTCTGATAGTTGTGGCATTCCAAAAGAAAAATTGAAAATAAATTTAGCACAAGTTACAATTCAAAATTCTTGTAAGCCAGGCAGTGGCAGTGGCTGTTGTTAAAAGTATGAAACATATAATAGAATATATTGGCAGACACAAACGCTTCTTAATAATCCTATCGGGTATTATTGGACTGAACTTTGACTATGGGTTTGACCCAAGATTTACAATTATAAACCTACTATGGATATTTATTAGTGTAGTTAAAATAGATTAATCATAATGAAAAGAATATTAGTGTTATGCACAGGAAACAGTTGCCGAAGCCAAATTGCAGAAGGTTACTTACGACATTTTGCAGGCGACAAAGCAGAAATTTATAGTGCAGGTATTGAAACTCACGGAGTAAATCCGAGAGCAATTGCTACAATGAAAGAGGACGGCATTGACATTTCAAACCATACTTCTAACAACATTGACGAGTATAAAGACATTGACTTTGATTTTGTAATTACCGTTTGCGACAATGCAAAAGAGCGTTGCCCATTCTTTCCGACAAAGGCAAAAAAGTTTCATCAAAACTTTCCCGACCCTGCAAAATCAACTGGGACAGAAGAAGAAATTTTAGAGCAGTTTCGACAAGTTCGACAAATGATTAAAAGCTATTCACAACAGTTTGTAACCGACAACTTGTAACTGCTGACCAATGAACGAAGGAAGATGAGCTACCGATAACAGCACCTACAAGAAATTGGCGGTTCAGTGGTTAAATGAAGCATTGTGCATCGTATTAAGTTTTGTGGTGGCAGACAGTTTTGTGCTTCGAAATCGCCAACTTCTTGTAGCTGCAAAACGTTATGCGCAACTCTTTGGCGACACAGCGACCTCAACCATTCTGCAAGAAATGAACGACACCACAAGCCGGACAAGCCGTAATGGCTATCGCTTCTGTAAAATAAAAAGAGAAGCACTACTTTTTTTATTTTTTAAACTTGGTGTGCTTCACATTTTATTTTACCCCACCGCACCCCGCTTCGATTTAACTTTTTTGCTAAACCCCAAACACAAGCTGCATGTGAATCATGTAACGCTTTCCCTATCTAAGCTACTCACCTTTGTGGCATAATTATTTAACAACCGCAGAGTGCAGTTTCAAACAAAAAACATATCAGACCAAAACATTCTTTCCATGATTGCCGAAAACAATCTGGAAGCATGGGGACAGTTGTATGATAAATATGCACCCGCCATGTACGGCATCATCTGCAACCTTACAGACGACAGAACACTTGCCGAAGAAATTTTCAAAGAAACATTTCTGCAATTAAAAGAAAAACAAATTCTTTCAAAAGTCACCTACGCACTTTTTCCGTGTTTGCTAAGACACACCAACATTTTTGCACGGCAACAACTAAAGGAACGGGGTATAACTTGCTCAAATAATCCCATTGAAGAAACCTCACTCATAAATATCCTCTGTTCTCAAAACATCAACATAAAAGAAGTGGCATCAATTTTTGATCTCACAGAAGAAGAAGCAAAAAAAAAACTTCACCTTGAATTTTTAGAACTCCGTTCACAAAGCAAGGAAGAAAAACCAACTCAACATCAGCAAGAATTCAAAGAAGAATATTCATATAATTTCAATTCAAACAATAAATAAATTTAACAATTAAAAAACAAAAAAAATGAAAAGTAAAAAAATTACTCTGTCTATAATGATAGCCGCAATAGGGGTTCTATCCTACTCTGCAAAAGCACAGTCAAACACAACACAGCCAAATTCCGCTCAAACAAAAACGCAGCAGGATAACGATGAGCAAAACAAAATGAATCAAAATTCAATGAGTCAAAACAAAACTGACCAGATGAATATGCAAGACAAAAACAACATGACAGCAGAGCGGATGAAAAATCCAAACAGCATGATGGACGACATGAACGGATGGTCAGATGCATCAAAGATGGCAGTGATGATGATGACAAAGCAATATGGCGAGCCGACAGCAAAAACTGCGGATATGATGATGTGGAAAAACACAGGGCAGTGGAAAAAAACTGTTGTGTATGCAAAAGAATTTAAACATGATTTCCCAATGCCGCACACAGATGTGATGCAACAGTGGATTGATTACAAAGTGCCGCAGGAAAAATTTAATGAGCTTGCCATGTTTGATGGCAGCGTTGTTTGCAACCGTACCAACGGTGAAATGTCAGCACGTTGTGATAAAGAAGGAGCAAATTTTCTTGCTATCAATCTTGCCAATGATATTATAAAAGGAACTAAAACAGCAAAAAGTGCAAGAGATTTTTATGCAACATCGGTTAAAGAATTTATTAATGGAGGCAAACCTGCTTACATGATGAAACTTCAATTTGATGTGGCAAGCGGTAATACTGCAGACAGTGATAAACCATCTTCTATTATTACAGAAGACGACATGATGAAAGCTAAAAAAATGGGTGAGAAGAAGAAAGCAGAAATGATGGAGACAGGCGACAACATGGAAAAATAAAAAAAATAAATCACAATCAATTAAAATCAATTAAATAAATCAAACAATTAAAAATCAAAAAAAATGACAATCAAAAATCAATTAGCAGGAATAATCGCAGCAGCCATTGTCCTCTCATTCGCAGCATGTAAGAAAGAAGATACTGCAACAAATCCCGGAACAACCTCATCATCTTCGCTTAGCGATATGATAGGAGAAAAAAATGCAAACCCCGATGAAGCCGACCTCACAGCAGATGCCGTTGCACGACACGGACACAATGATGGTTATCTCTATACGGAAAGCAACGCAACAGCGCACAACGAAATTCTCTGTTACAAGCAGCACAGCGATGGCTCACTTTCTCACGAAAGCACTGTAGCTTCAGGCGGCACCGGCATAGGAATCTTTCAGGGGTTAGGCTTGGACGTACAAGGCGCCCTTGCATTAAGCGCTAATCACGAATGGTTGTTTGCAGTAAATGCGGGAAGCAACACTATTTCATCCTTTGAAGTGCATAACGATGGAAGCATCGCACTTGCTCACACCGTTTCATCAGGCGGAACCGCACCTGTCAGTCTGTGTTGTTATCATCATTATTTGTACGTAGTCAATTCCGTTACATCAAATATTTGCGGTTACACTGTTGGCGCGGGAGGAACACTCACTGCTATACCGGGTTCAAATCTTCCTTTAAGTTCAGCAGCATCCGGTCCGGCTCAAATTGCTTTCAGTCCAAATGGTGAATATTTATATATAACCGAAAAAATGACAAATAAGATTTGTTCGTTCGATGTTGACCCTGCCGGACTTGCATCTTTTGACCAGGCATTTTCCTCAACAGGAAATACACCCTTTGGATTCAGCATTGCACGTGATAACTTTTTGGTTGTGTCAAATGCAAATGTTTCGGGCGGCATGGCAGTATCTCATGGCAGTTCAGCCACTTCTTATTCAGGTGTCAATCCCGGTACTATTACTGCAGTTAACGGAGCAGTTGCAAATAATCAAACTGCGGCATGTTGGGTAGCAACAACCAAGTATGGTCGCTTTGCTTATATAGCAAACGCAGGCAGTGATGATATTTCATCCTACTATGTAGCTCCATCAGGCGCTCTTTATCTTGTACATGCATCAGCAGTTTCAACAGGAGCAGCGCCAAAAGATTTATGTGTGGCTGCAAATAATTATTATGTATATGGTCTTAATACAGGTGCGCAAACAATTGGCGGCTATCACCGCGCCTTCCTTGGCGATTTAGCATCAATTGGAACAACATCAGGTCTTCCTGAATTTGCAACAGGATTAGTTGCTTGGTAAATCATAAATAAAAATATCCATTCCATCCCCTCTCCTTGTGGAGAGGGGATTTGGAGTGAGGTCAATAAATAAACAATTAAAAAAATCAAATAAAAATGAAAAGTAAAAAAATCACGCTGTCTATAATGATAGCCGCAATAGGAATTTTATCCTACTCTGCAAATGCACAGTCAAACACAACAGAGCAAAATGCTACTCCAACAAAAACGCAGCAGGAAACAGATGCGCAAAATAAAATGGATGAACAAAACAAAATGAATCAAAATTCAAACAGTCAAACTAATTCCGACCAGATGAATATGCAGGACGGCAAAATGCAACACATGAAAGGAGACCATGTAATGATGAAAGACGGTAAAATGATGGAAATGAAAGGTGGAAAAACCATGATGATGGACAAAGACATGACAATGTCTAACGGAACAATGGTTATGACCAATGGCAAAGTCATGATGAAAGACGGAAAAAAAATGATGATGAAAGATGGCGACATGATGGACATGAATGGAAAAATGATGATAAAAGATGACAAGATGAAAGACGATAAAATGAAAAAATAATAGTACTCGTCAAAAAAATAATTTAAATAAAAAAATAATACGCAAGTTAAGTGCGATGCCTTAACAAATAATTTCATTTAAAATAAATAAATCAAATGGCAGAAAATCAAAAAGACCAGCAGGAACAAAAAACTCCTACAGGTCAAAATCAAAATCAGGGTAGCCAAAATGAAAATCAAGGCAACCAAAAAAAAGAAGGTAACACCTCTTCAACAAAGGTAAATGAAGAAGAAGAAGAAGAAGAAACAGAAGATTCTTCTCAAGAGCAGAACAAGTCAAAGAATCCAACTGACCAACAAAAGCGTCAGGACGGAAACAAAGACAACAGCCAAAACAAAAACCAGGGTTCAAACCAGGGGAGCAACAAAGGCGGTTTGTAATTAGCAGCAACAAAATTAAAGTGACCAAATCCCGTAAGATTTATTCACCTTAATTTTTGCTTCAAAAAGAAGTTAAATTTACTGAAATGGACACAGCAAACAATTTATCCCAAAAGATAAATTAACAAATACAAAGCTAAACTACCTTGATAAAAAAAGAGAAATTAATATTAAAATTATAAATAACCACAAATGATTCACCATAAAATAACGCTCGGCTTATTTTCAGTATGTGTACTGGCAATAGGAACAAATTTGTTTATGAACTCCTGTCATTCTTCCGACAAGAAAAAAGAAAACGGGACAGCTATGGTTAGCGATGGTCCTGCCAATGCGCAGCAACCGGAACCGCAGCCTTTAGGTGATGCCGCAAGAGGTCGTGAAGTCTTTCGGTTTGAAACTTTCGGTAACGAAGCGTTTTGGTTTAAAGCTATGCGAATGCAGCAGGGAATGGATGAGAAAAAAATAACTCCGAAAATGCTGTTGGAAGCAGGAGTGCATATAGATATGGAAGCAGTTGAGCCAACATTAAAGCAAGCATTAGAAGCAGAGTTTAAAACTGACTTGTCAATGCAAAACGCTCCGCTTCTTAATAATCCAAAAACAACAGGCATGCTTATCAACACCAATGCAATTATTGGCATGGTAGCAAAAGACAGCAACAAGGATAACAAGTTGGATATTTCAAAAGGCGACATGGTAGGTTTAAGTTGCGCATTATGTCACACCACTACAGATGCTTCTGCTTTTAATATGCCTGATGGAGGAAGCGCAGGCAAACGCATGGACGGGCTTGCACCGCTTACGCTCAATGTAGGAAAACTATTAGCAACCGCAGCTAACTCACGTGCATATTATGCCAACCTGCAACTAAGTATGGATGGTAAAACTGTTGGCAGAGCTTCCAAAGGCATTGAGGTTAATTCAACAGAAGCTGAAGTAGATGCCTACTTAACCAATCCCGATAATTATCCTGTAGGCACATTTGACGAAACACAGGATGGCATTGGTAATCCTGTTAAAAACGTTCCTCTTTTCCGGCAAGACCTTGCTGCTCCATACAGTTCTTCAGGACAAAATGCGC
The DNA here is from genome assembly GCA_038230515.1 of Bacteroidia bacterium. Taxonomy (GTDB): domain Bacteria; phylum Bacteroidota; class Bacteroidia; order AKYH767-A; family 2013-40CM-41-45; genus JAPLDB01. The sequence goes on from JBBRND010000054.1 coordinate 7,875, forward strand.
TGGCTGAAGACATAGCCAATTCTTCTTACACTTCCAATTTAGACATGAGCACCATTGCAACAGATGAAGGTCGTGAGTTTTTGTTTTTGAGAGCAGGCGAAGCAGGAGTTAAGATTCATGACAATTATAAAAAAATATTGGAAGAAACCGGTGTAACGGGATACCCGTTTGTGAATGCAGACATGGTTGGCAAGCCCGGTGAACCGCATAACGCTGTTGGAAGAAGAGTGGATAATCAAAAGTTGAAAGATATGACGGCATACATTTTCTCCTTGCAGGCACCGGCAGGAGCAAAAGTAAATATAGAAATGGCAGCGCGTGGTCGCGAGTTATTTCGCTCTAATTGTACAAGTTGTCACAACGTGGACCAAAGCATAGCAGTGGACGCCAAACTGATAGATTTAAAAGAAGTGTGGAATGGCTATGCTCCCGCGCAAACCGATATCAAACGCGGAGACCCTAAGCAAAGTGAAGTGATAAACTCACAGGGTGGTTACGATGATAAAATGATAATAGTGGACGCAAGCGACCACGGTGAACCACGCGGTGTTGCTCTGCCCTTACTGCTCGACCTTAACCGCACAACCATGTTTCTGCATGATGGCTCGGTTAAAAGTTTAGATGCATTATTAAATCCTGACAGAGGAAAAGATGAACCCCATGCCTTTTATTTTAAAGATGAAAAAGAAAGAAACGATGTAGTTGAATTTTTAAAAGGTCTTGATACCAATACCGGAAAACCGTTAGCAGAGAAAAAATAATTTACAGCTAATAAAAGAATATAATAATTATAAATTTAGTTAAAGCAATTTAAATTTATGCAAACATCAAATTCAGAACCTATTGATAGCAATATCACCTCAGGAGAAAATAAATCATATTGGATAGCGTCCGCTCAGCCAATTATTTTTGAAAAACTGCATCAGGATATTGATACGGAAGTATTAATTGTAGGGGGAGGAATAGCAGGATTAACAACAGCTTATTGTCTGTTAAAGGCAGGTCGCAAAATAATTTTAGTTGAAGATGGATACATAGGCAGTGGCGAAACAGGCAGGACCACAGCACATATTACCTGCGCGCTTGACGACCGTTACTTTGAACTTGAAAAAATATTCGGACAAGAAAAAGCAACGCTTGCCGCCAACAGCCATACCGCAGCCATACAATGGATAGCAAATACAATAAAACACGAAAACATTGATTGCAATTTTAAAAAAGTACCGGGGTATTTATTTTTAAGCGGAAGCGATAAAAAAGAAACTTTGGAAAAAGAATATGCAGCAACCAAAAGTGCTGGATTGCTTACAGAAATGTTAGAGCAAGTTCCCGGTTTAGAAGCCGAAGAAGGAAAATGGTGCATCAAATTTCCTGAACAGGGACAGTTTCATATCATGAAATATCTCAGGGGATTAGCAGATGCAATCATCGGCATGGGAGGAAAAATCTATACCGAAACAAAAGCGGAAGACATTAATAAAGAAGGAGCAAAAGCAAACGGATATGAAATAAAAGCTAAGCACATTGTTGTTGCTACCAATACTCCCATAAATGATTTAGTAACCATGCACACCAAGCAGTGGCCCTATCGTACTTACGTAATTGCTGCCAAAGTGCCTAAAGGAAAACTATCCTATTCATTATGGTGGGATACCGGTGACCATGATTCCAAATGGATATCCGCTCCCTATCACTACGTTCGCTTAGAAGAATTCGATAACCAATATGACCTTTTGATTTCAGGAGGTGAAGACCATAAAACAGGTCAGGCTGACGATGAAAATATTGCCGAAGAAAACAGGTATGAAAAACTGATTGAATGGACTTTGAAAAGATTTCCTGCAATGCAGGAGGTAACATACAAATGGTCAGGACAAGTGATGGAGCCAATAGATTCTATGGCATTTATTGGTAAGAATCCCAGTAACGACAACATCTATATCATAACAGGTGATTCAGGAAATGGAATGACGCACGGTACGCTTGGCGGAATTATTTTAACAGATATTATCACAGTTAAAGAAAATCCCTGGGTGGATTTTTACAGTCCTTCACGCATTACTTTAAAAACTACCGGTGATTATTTGCATGAAGCAGGTAACATGGTTGCTCAGTTTGCTGATTGGATAAGTGCTGGTGATGTAAAAGAAGCAGAGGATTTAAAATCAGGTGAAGGGGGAATTATTTCATCGGGATTAAAAAAGATTGCGGTCTATCGCGATGATCAAAATAAGCTTCACGCCTGCACGGCAGTATGCCCCCATTTAGGTGGAATCCTTCAGTGGAACGCTGAAGAGAAATCATTTGATTGTCCTCTTCATGGTTCGCGCTTTACTACTGAAGGAAAAGTAATTAACGGACCGGCATCAACAGATTTAAAAAGAATAGAGATTAAGCAGGATGCAGTGACGAGTAAACTAAGCGCAGCAAAAGGAAACTAAATTTTAAAGTACACAACTCAATAATTTTTAAAGAAGATGGAATATAACAAACTAACACCGGAAGAAGAAAATGTAATCGTTCATAAAGGAACTGAACGACCCGGCACCGGTGAATACAATGACAATAAACAAGCAGGCACTTACGTATGCCGCAGATGCAACACTCCTCTGTATCGTTCTAATGATAAATTTGATTCGCATTGCGGATGGCCCAGCTTTGATGATGAAATAAAAGGAGCAGTAAAACATTTACCCGATGCAGATGGAAGCAGGATTGAAATTGTTTGCGCAACATGCGATGCACACTTGGGTCATGTTTTTGAAGGCGAAAGATATACTCCAAAAAATACGAGGCATTGTGTAAATTCCATTTCACTAAAATTTATACCCGAAACAAAATGACAACAGCAGTAAAAACAGAACGTGCAATATTTGCATCAGGTTGCTTTTGGGGAACCGAATATTATTTTGAGAAAGTAAAAGGTGTAATTTCCACATCGGTTGGCTATACAGGCGGTCATACCGATAATGCTACCTACCCCGAAGTCTGCACAGGTACAACAGGACATGCCGAAGCTGTGGAAGTAACCTTTGACCCTTCACTTACATCTTATGAGGAACTTGCCAAGCTATTTTTTGAAACCCATAATCCGGGATATTTAAACAGGCAGGGTCTTGATTTTGCTAGCCAATACCGTTCGGCAGTTTTTTATATGGATGATGAACAAAAAGAGATCATAGAAAAATTAATAGAAACCCTACGGCAAAAAGGACATAAAGTGGTTACGCAGGTTGCCAAAGCAGATACATTTTGGAAAGCAGAAGACAGGCACCAGCATTATTACACCAAAGGAGTAGGTAACTCTTACTGCCATAGCTACACAAAAAAATTTTAGAGAAAATGGACACAACAAATAATCTCTCGCAAAAAATTAACGAACAGATAGAAAAGCTAAACTACCTTGAGGGAAAAAGAGAAACAAATATTCAAATAATAAATAACCGTGTTCGTGAAATAACTGAAGAAAAACAAAAAAGAGAAAACAGTAAATCAATTTCGTATAAATAATTATTTTAAACAATTAAAATCAAAAACAAAAATGGAAAAATTAGCATTATTAGCAACCCTGCAAGCAAAGTCAGGAAAAGAATCCGAAGTAGAACAATTTCTCAAAAGCGTATTAGAATTAGTTCAACAAGAACCAAAAACAAATCACTGGTTCGCATTCAAATCAGCCGATGGAAAATACGGCATCTTCGACACCTTCGATGATGAATCAGGCAGAGATGCACACCTCAACGGAGAAGTAGCAAAAGCACTAATGGCAAAATCTGATGAATTATTTTCAACTGCACCACAAATTGAAAAAGTAGAACTCATTGCAATGAAAGAAATTCAACACCACGAACACATTTCTTAATAATATCAATTAACAATTCAAACAAGTTAAATTAAAAATCAAAATGGAAAATCAAAATTCAAATCAGGAATGTATTGACCTCTGCAGTAAATGCGCAGACGAATGCACAGAAAACGCTAAACACTGCAAAGAGGAAGGGCTTGACGCATGTGCGAAATTATGTATCGAATGTGCTACTGCCTGCAATAAAGTTGTAGCAGAAGGACAAACAAATTCAGCAGTATTTCAAAAATGTGCTGATGCCTGCAACGCATGTGCGACCGAATGTGAAAACCACCACAACCCGCATTGCACAAATTGCGCTGAAGTTTGCCGTGAGTGCGAAGAAGAATGTAACAGCATGGCAGCATAAAAAATAAATCTATAAATTAAATAAATAATTCAAAAAAGAAATAAAATGAAAAGAAAAATTATTATCGCAGCAGCCGTAATCGCAGTTACTGCAATCGCAATTGCAAAATTCTCCTCCAGTGAGAAAGCAACTGCTTCACCTGCAGAAAAAAGTATTTTATCGCCAATGGATGATATGAACGGCTGGTCCGATGCTTCAAAGATGGCAGTAATGATGATGAAAAAACAATATGGCGAACCGGCAGCAAAAACAGCGGACATGATGATGTGGAAAAACACAGGTCAGTGGAAAAAAACAGTTGTGTATGCAAAGGAATTTAAGCACGATTTCCCAATGCCGCATACCGATGTTATGCAACAATGGATTGATTACAAAGTGCCACAGGAGAAATTTAATGACCTCGCCATGTTTGACGGCAGTGTTGTTTGCAATCGCACTAATGGGGAAATGTCTGCTCGTTGTGATAAAGAAGGAGCAAACTTTCTTGCCATCAATCTTGCTAACGATGTTATAAAAGGAACTAAGACTGTAAAAGGTGCAAGAGATTTTTATGCTACCACAATTAAAGAATTTATAAACGGAGGCAAACCTGCATACATGCAGAAACTTCAATTTGATGTTGCCAACGGTAACACAGCCGATGCAGACAAACCATCTTCCATCATTACAGAAGACGACATGATGAAAGCTAAAAAAATGGGAGAGATGATGAAAAAAGAAATGATGGATATGAAGACAGGTGACAACATGGAAAAATAAAAACTCATGCAAAACAAAATAATCAAATCCATAACAGCCGGAATAATCGGAACAGCAATTATGACACTATTCATGATGATTGCACCCATGATGGGAATGCCAAAAATGAGTGCACCCCACATGCTTTCCGGCATGTTGGGTGTGCCCATTGCAGTTGGATGGATATTGCATTTCATGATAGGAACAATCTTCGCTACAACATACGTATTCTATATCTCCCACTTACTTCGTAAAATTGAAAATCATGTTTTAAGAGGTGCAGTTTTCGGAATCATTGTATTTGTGTTTGCACAAATGATGATAAAAATAATGGCGATGATGATGCCGCCAATGCCTGCGCCCGAAGGAAGCATGATGTTGATGATGGTAGGAAGCATTTTAGGACACATAGTTTTCGGCATCACAGTAGCATTAACAGCAAAAGAAGTCCATCAATATTCCGGTAACATAGTAACCAGTAAAATAAATTCATAAGTAATAATTCAAACAATTTAAATCAAAAATCAAAATGGAAAATCAAAATTCAAATCAGGAATGTATTGACCTCTGTCGTAAATGCGCAGACGAATGCACAGAAAACGCTAAACACTGCAAAGAAGAAGGGCTTGACGAATGCGCCCGTCTTTGCACAGCGTGTGCCTCTGCCTGCAACAAAGTTATAGCAGAAGGACAAACTAATTCAGATGTATTTCAAAAATGTGCTGATGCCTGCAACGCATGTGCAACAGAATGTGAAAAACACAACAATTCCCACTGCACAAGTTGTGGAGAAACATGTCGTGAGTGCGAAGAAGAATGTAACAGCATGGCAGATTAAAAAATAATTTTAAATCAAATAAAAATTAAAGTGAGCAAACCCCGTAAGATTTTCTCATCTTAATTTTTTCTTCAAACAATTAATCAAACAATTTTAAAAACAAATTAACATGAGTACAGGAAAAGTAGTATTAGGAGTATTAGTCGGTGCAGCCGCAGGTGCAGTATTAGGAATCTTATTCGCGCCCGACAAAGGTTCAGCAACCCGTAAAAAAATAATGGACATGGCTGATAATTACACAGGCGACTTAAAAGAAAAAATTTCGGACACCATCAACACAGTTAAAGACAAAGTTGAAACCGTAACAGATGATGCAAAAGATTTAGTTGAAAAAGGAAAATCAAAAATGGACAATGCAAATCAGGAAGTAAAAAATGAAGTCAATAAGAATTATTCACACCAGTCATAAATCAAAAGTTATTATTTTTCTCGGTAGCCGCATAGGAAAAAACAAATCATAAAAATGCAAACAGTAAAGTCAACATTCTATTCTCTTATCAGCAAAACAGAACAAACCATTAATGCACTTGCTTTAAAAGTGTCACAACAACGTTCACAAAATAATAAAGACAATAAGAATAATCAAACTACTTATTCTGCCAATTCAAATAACAACATCAAATTAGCACAATAATTTTTTTTTACAATTCAGAATGAAGAAAAAAATAAAGTTTTTAAAATCACTCCTTCTTGAAATCGCTTTCTTTTCAGCAGCAACAGTCTTAGTAATGGTACTAACCTTGCCCTCCTGCAACAATTCAAAGTCACAACACTTTATAGAAGTGCAACAAAAAAAATAATTTTTTTTAGTCGCGCTTTGCCATTAACCATGTGTCACCCTACCATGCAATTCCCAATTCTCACTCATCACAAAAACAATTTCCTTTTGCAGCTTTTTAAAGTCAGATGATTTAGTCAAAAAATAAGCTGCACCAAGTTCACGAGTTTCCTCAATATCTTTTGGTTGCGAGGAAGTAGAAAAAATTATTACCGGAATATTTTTCAGTTTCACATCCTTCTTCAATTCAGCAAGACAGGTTCTGCCATCCATCTTCGGCATATTCAAATCCAGAAAAATATAATCAGGTAAATGTTCTTTTTCATTACGTAATATTTTCAATGCATCTTCACCGTTTATGGCAGTGAGACATTCAGCAGGTGAATCAAGTTCTGTAACCGCATCACAAAAAAATTCACGGTCATCTGAATCATCATCCACTATCATCAATAGTTTTTTACTGTTCATTATAAATTGAGTTTGTGAAAATGGAATTTAAGGGAAACAACTCAAAGTTACTCTTAAAAACAACATAAGCGTTATCCAGTCGTAATTAAGATTAACTTTGACTTTTTACTCAGAATAAAATGGCTGCACCCAAAAAAATTAAAACGAAAACAGAACCGCCTGCCACCGTGCAGAATTTTCCCATCGTAGGAATCGGAGCATCCGCAGGAGGACTTGATGCCTTCAAACGATTGCTCACAGCAATCCCCAAAAGTTCAGGAATGGCGTATGTGCTTGTGCAGCATCTCGACCCATCACACGAAAGTATTTTACCGGAAATTTTACAAAGGGTAACAAAAATTCCCGTGTTAGAAATTACAGATGACATACATCTTGCACCCGACCATATCTATGTAATTCCCGCCAGCAAAATACTTTTCTCAACCGATGGCGTGCTTAAGCTAATTGAACGCGAGAACAAAAAGCTCAATCTATCCATTGATATTTTCTTTACCTCTCTTGCTGATGTGCACAAAGAGTTTGCAGTAGGTGTTGTATTATCGGGCACGGGCAGCGATGGCACACTTGGATTAAAAGCCATCAAAGAACATGGAGGCATCAGCATTGCACAGGACTCGGAGTCCGCTGCTTATGACAGTATGCCGCAAAGCGCGGTGAATGCAGGAGTAGTAGATTTTATTTTAGCTCCCGAAAAAATTCCTGCGCAGCTTTTGCAAATCAACAGCGCATACAAAACAAGTCATTTTTACAAAGACGAAGAAGAACTTCCAAAAGACGATGAAACTATTTTCAAACAAATTCTTCTCTTGCTTCGTCAGCGAAGCGGAGTTGATTTTACTAACTACAAGCAACCCACTTTTCACAGGCGCATAGCGCGGAGAATAGCGATTGTAAAAAAAGAAAACCTTGCCGGCTACTTAAATTTTTTGCGCACCGATAAAGCCGAACAGGATGCACTCTTTCAGGATGTGCTCATTCCTGTCACTTCTTTTTTTCGCGACCCTAAAACTTTCCACGCATTAACTGAAACTGTTTTTCCTACTCTGTTTAAAAATAAATATGGCGATGAACCCATTCGTATTTGGATTGCGGGATGCTCCACAGGCGAAGAAGCATTTTCCGTTGCCATTGCACTGCACGAATTTCTGGGAGCTAAATTATCCGATACAAAAATTCAAATCTTCGCGTCTGATATTTCAGAGAAAGCAATTAAGAAAGCTCGCGCAGCCATTTATACCAAAGCCGAGGTAGAAATACTTTCTTCAATTCAAGACAGGAATTATTTTATAAAAAATAATGGCGGTTACGAAGTGAGCAAACTCATTCGTGATATGTGCGTGTTTGCCCCGCACAATTTTTTGAAAGACCCGCCCTTTGCAAAAATGGATTTAATCAGTTGCCGCAATGTGCTTATTTATATGGATACTTTTTTACAGAAAAAAGCATTCACCACTTTTCATTATGCCCTCAAAGAAAACGGTTTTCTTCTCTTGGGTAAATCCGAAACCACAGGCGCATCATCCGATTTGTTTAGTCAAGTGGATAAACACGAAAAAATTTATTCGCGCAAGCCCGCGCCAGGTCGGTTCATGCATGTTGCAACAGAACGCAGGGA
>JBBRND010000055.1:0-16487 GCA_038230515.1 Bacteroidia bacterium
AATACAAGAAAACATATCCCTATTAGTTTTAGCATTGCTATTTGAGGAGTGTATTCAAACTTGTATTCTTTCATTCACCTATTCAATAAAGCTGATTAGAATTCCAAACGGTTGAAGTCGCGTAATTGGTTGCATATAACGAAGAAGGGATTAACGCTGTTAAAAAAAGATGGACTTAATAGCGATACTCTCTCTTAAAAAAAATGCAACAGATAGTTAGATTTTTTTACCGCTGTGTTCCGTTGCATTTTTTTTGACTTGCACAAAGGTAATTACTTGCAGACACTTTCAATAAACGACACTTCCCTTCTTTTTTTAATTGCGTTTAATCTTCATGTTATCAGCACACTCGGCTTTCAATCGAAAGTTTGCTCTCTGAATTTTGTTGTGCTTTTTGTTCGATAGCGTTTAACCTCCGAAGTGATACACTGTCAATCTTGCACACACCCTGTTACACTCTGTGCGGTGGGATGCAAGCTCTTTTTTATTTTTTATTCCATAAGGGAAAAGGCAGAGAGAAAAATAAAAATGTGCTTACATGAAGGGGCAGGGTTAGTTGGGAGTATTTTGTTAGTTGCTGTAAAAAGTATGAAACAGATTGCGAACTTTATACTTTGTGATACGAAAAGTATAAAGTGGATTGCGAGAATATAAAAACATCATTGGAACATTGAACTTATGATCGCGAACTTTTAAGTTGCGGATGCGAAAAGTATGAAGCGTATCGGTAACTTTGTCAAGCGTACTGCGAACTTTATGAAAATTCATGACAACATTGTAAAGCGGATTGCGAGAAAATAAAAACTGCCTTGCAACTTTATGAATTGTCAAGGCAGCTTTACCGAATGTCATGCGAGAATATTAGTTGCGGGGCTTGGTAAATTTGATTTTGCTGACTTGTTTGTATTCGGGACTGGTAGCTCCGAAAAGCGACTTGACATATTTCTTTACTTCCTGTGCTTTATCATACAAACCTGTCTTATCCTGATAAAGTGTTTTGTTCCGCGCAATTCTTGCATTGCTTATCGCGGTGGTTGCACCTACAACTGCTGTATTCTTAGCTCTAATATCTGTTACCAATGCAGTTAAAGTTGCAACCTGCAATTCAACTTCATTGGGGGTGTAAGTAGGTTCTGAATTTACCAAGTCAACTAACTTTGCAAAGTTTTCAATCAAGCTGTCGTAGCTTTGCTGTGAGGATGATGTACCGTCAGGTTGTGGTGCATCGGGGTTTTCGGGGTCGTGTGGTGGCGGTGGTGGATTTTTGCTTTTGCGAGTTCCTTGAATTTTGCGGTTGATTGATTTTGCATCTTCTACCATTTCATTGGTTGCATCTGTTGCTGCAAGTGCGTTTACGATTCTTGTAGCCAACTTTTTAATTGGGTCGAAGACAATTACCCGCGCATTGGTTGCATTGATGAAGGAAGTGCCAGCAGTAATTACTGCTGTGATTGTTCCTTGTGCCGCTGTGCGCAGCGTATTAAGCGCAACTAATTTGATGCTTACTTTTACAGGGTTGTAGGTTGCACCGTAGCCAGTGCAGAAGGAAATTAAATCTTCGAAGTTGGCTACATTTTTGGGGTGACCGGTTTCTGAATTACTTGCCATTGGAATTTGGTTTTAGAAGTTTGATTTAATATTTAACATTTGGGTAGTAGGTTCTTTGTAGTTGGCAAGAAGAAGATTTATTTCTATTACTGTGAAATGGAATTCTTCCTTGGTGACATTTAGTTTTGCTTAAGGGTTATCAAGGTAATCTGAACAGATATTTATTTTGCCTAATTCGATGTCGCTGATGTATTGTCTATCCGTGTGAAGGAGGTCTGCAAGTTGTTGTTCCGTCAAGTTTTCTCTCTTGCGGTAATACCGAATTTTCATTCCGTTAATACATCTTGATGTTGCCATTTTCTCGTGGCAACAAAGGGAAAAGTTTTACATTGGATTGTTGTCAATATGCCATGCCGACAAAAATGTTCCGCACTGATAGCGGAAAAATACAACTTCGGAGTTCTTTGGCTGGGATTAGTTCTTTACGAACTTGCCCTTGCGATTTTCCTTTTCTGTTGAAAGAGAAATAATGTAGATTCCATTGGCAAAATTGCAGTGGAAATCTTTTGTGAAGTATGGAGAAGAAAGTTTTCCTTGCTCTGAAAAAAGTTGTTTGCCTGTGATGTCGAAAATATTGAGCGTGTAGTTTTTTCCTTGGAGGTTGGAGGCGTTGATGAATGCGGTTTGCCAAATGGGGTGATAGAATATTTTCAACTCGCCTTTTGAAAGAGTTATTGATGTAATGCCGACTGAAAGGGAATCGCAAAGGATACTTGTTGTGTCTGCGCCTAAGTTGTAATTTGGAAAATTTGGTATGCTCGCGTTGTAGTCAACGAAGAAAAAATTATTTTGTACTACGTTGCATGCTATTCCTTGGGAATCGGGGTATTCAATATAGTGCATTAAAGAATCTCCTCCGTAAGTAGAAATGTAAATTCTTCCATCTGGTGCTAATTGAGAAAGAAAAAAATAGGTATTGAAGGGGGCTGTGAAAGAGTCCCATTGTGCAACGTAAGTTTGTGTAGCGGCAATATTTGGCACTGTAACATCGTATTGAATTATTCTGGTGTATTCAACTACATATAAAAATCTACTATTAGGAGAGAAGGCGCAACTGAAGGGCTCATTGTCGGGTTGACCGGGGGTTGGATTGGGAACTTGGATGAATGTAGAGTCATAGAAGTTGCCTGTGCATCTGTCGAAGTGAAAAATATTTAATGTATTGTCGTAGCTTACTGTTGCGTACATATTTCCATCAGGTGAGAATACTGATGTACCTAAAGCATCATAATTTATAGAGTCACCAATTTGTTGAGAGTAGGGGGCTGAAAAGCCATAGGGGGTTAACAGAAATTTATAATAGATGTTAGAATAAAATCTCTGTACAACAATCCACCAATCTCTGCCATTGGCATGTTTACATGCTGTTATACGTCCTAAAACTAGTGTGTCATTTATCAGATGAATACTTTTTTTACTGGAATCAATACCGCCTAATCCACCATCTAAATTCATATCAACAATACTATAGCTTAGATTTAAAGGTTGGTCTTGTGTTTGATTGTGAGCCATAAATTCTTCTCCGCTCTCATGAATAATTACATATTTATTGTTACTATCGGGATATGGAAGTATTATACATCCTTGAGAAACAGCTAGCCCGTCACTTGCGTTTAGATTTGTAATATATCCCGGGTTAAAATCAGAACCATTTTGTAAAGTGTCATGATTTCTATTTGCAACATATATTCCGTTGGTATAAAAAAGTAGCTGTCCGTTGCTGTCGCAGATGCTTGCGTTTGTTATGAAGAAGGACATTGGTCTTATCAAAGAAAATGAAGTTGCATTTCCGGAATTAAAATCTACTCCACATTTGGGTGCGCTGTTAAATGTGAAATAACCAAGTTGCCATATATTATCTCGGTTTTGAGAATAACAGTTTGTAAATAACGAAAATAAAAATAGTAAGAATACAGAGACGTATTTCATTGAGATAATAATAAAGAGCGATGCCGAATGTTCAGGCATCACTCTTTATAAAAAAAATTACTTAACAATATTAAACTTGCTTCTTAAAATTTGATTACTATCGGTAGAAATTTCTATAAGATAGCTTCCGGGAGCAAAAGATGATGTTTCTATTTGAATTTGACCGGCTGAAGAAGTTAGATTACGGGAGTAAATTCTTCTTCCTGTAATATCATGAATATGTAAAACCGCATCCAGAGCATCGCTTGAAATATAATTTACATTGAGAAATTCTGACGCTGGATTTGGGTAAACAGAAAGATAATTAATTTTTGATTCATTTTTTTCGAATGCAATTCTAAAATATGATTCTGCATTGCACAGGTTGTAATCATCGAAGTATGCTGAATCGTTCCAGTTCTGCATGATTGTTCTTGCTTCGATAACGGCAGTTCCTCCTACGTAAGGGCACTGAAAAGCAATGCCTTCAACAGTTTCTTTTTGTAATTCAGAAAAATTGAAATTATTGCGTGCAATTGTTTCAAGGGTAATGGTGTTAATGACCTTGCGATTATATTCGTAAATCATTACGTCATTGGCAGAATTATTTTTTATTTCTGCTTGCTGAATGATTGTTTCTTTTGAAGCGCTGTCTGGAGCAACTGTTGAATCCTTAATGGAGGAAAGTAGTTCTTTAACATCTATGAATTTGCCTTCGCTGGTTGCGGGGATTGAATCAAAAAAAGTTTGCAAGACAGGAAATGAATCAAGAAGAGTTGAATCGCTTTTGATTTGCTCAAATAGTCCTTGACGCAGAGACCACTTAAGATTATTCGTTTGCTCATCGGATTCATTGGAATTGTTTGACAAGCTTTGCAAATAATCGTGAATGCCTCCATCGGCTTTTGGTGCCAGTAAGTGATTAACGCAACTTGTTGGACATTGATAGATTGGAAGCACCGTTGGAAATGGGAAAAATGGAACTGAACCTGTAAAGCCACCTACGTCTTGAAATGTGAAAGGAGCCAGAGGAGGGTCATATATTAATGCGGGATTAATCCAGTACGCTGTTGCAAGAGAATTAATAACATGCATTGAAGCGTTTAAGAATATTCCTGAACCCCAACCCAAAAAGTGATTGCCGTAAGTATAATTGACTGATTGATCTGTAAAAAAAGTTTGAGAGCCGATTACTCCGCTTACCCATCCACCGTTGAATACCGCACCAAGAGTAAGACCATTGATGAGATGATACATACTGTTTCCTTTTATGAAGGCACTTTGGCAATTAGCAAGAAATTGTAAACCATGAGTTGTGTAGTCAGCAGAATTGCAGTCGAAAGTGCACTTGGGTGAAAATGTTGCGGAAATACCACTTTTCTCTATGTTAAAATTACTCATGTGTCCATCTACACCTGTGACTGTATTGCAAGTTAAATACATAACAGAGCAATTCTCAATTCTAACTCCGTAATCTAAATTTGTTAAAGGCGTGTTAGAAGTGGCAAGTAAAGAAATAGTATTTCCTGAAATCATACTTCCAACATTGTTGCGATAAATTATACCGCTACCATAACTGGAAATAATATTATTTAAAGATGAAGTGTAGCTGGCAAGCGAAGGAAGATCGTTTACTACAATACCGACAGAAGTTAAACTTGTGGTTGTCGTAATTGTATTGTCAGTAATATCAAGTTCTGTGTAGGTATTATTTAAGCAACTTATGCCTGTCCCTGCATTATGCATTATGTTATTGTAAATAAAGCCGTATCTGCCGAAGCAACTTTGACTAAATATGCCAAGCGAGCAATCGTTGAATTCATTATAATGAACTCGGATATCCTGATTGACAATCCAAACTGCTCTTCTGCAAGTGTTGAAAATATTGCTACTTGAAACAGACCATTGCCCCACTTGACTATAATGGGTATGAAATGATGTATTGGTTGGGTCAGTGTAAAGATAAACTCCGACTGTCGGAGAATTGAAAGTGTTATCAGCAATTAGTAACCTATCACAATCAGTTGCGTGAATAGCATAAGTGGAGCTTGAAAAAATATTTCTGCCAGCCGCCATTAATGCATCACCTATAGTAAGGTTCTGAACTTTTTGCAAAAAGATATGAGCGAATGACATTTGCCCAGAGTGGGGTGCGAGCGTTAATATTCCTCCGCTAAAATTATTGTCATCGTTAATTACGGAAGAAGAATAATCAGCATTGCTTAAATTGATGTCGTGAAAATTATTGTTGAAGGTAGATTTTGAAACATGAAGTTCACCACCAACATCAGAGTAGATTCCGTTTTCGGCATCTTCGATAATGTTTGTGCCGCCTGAACCGTCAACAATTAATGTTGAGGATGGGTCTGTTAAAGTTATGCCGCTCCACATGTCTGTACATGCGTGTAGGTGAGAAGCGTTTTGGATAGTGAGAGTAACGTTAGGGTCAATGAAGATGTTTACGTTTGGATCAATTAGAACATCAGAACCATTAATCGTGAAGTCAGCATCTACAATAAAATCATTATGCAGCCCAACAGTTCCCGTAGGGAAACTAGTGCCAACATTTGAAGCTAACGTAGGAGCATCGCAATAATTATTTAGTTCATTGCAGCTATTAGCGGGATCGTCAATAGCAATATTGTTGATTGTTAATGAACATCCGTGAGCGTCTGTAACGATGACGGAAATATTGGTTCCCTTACATAATGTAATTGCAATGGCTGATGCTTCTCCATCTGACCATAAATAATTATAGGGCGCAGTTCCGCCAACAGGTATTACTTCTGCTGATCCATCGCAGAGTGATGGACAAGAAACAGTAGAGAGAACATTCACATTAGCTGTTAATAATGCGGGTTCACTAATTGCAAAAGATGAGGAAGTGACTGAACAATTATATGCATCGGTAACGGTGACTGTGCATGAATTTGTAGGAGGCATTGCGGTAAGGCAATTGTTAGATTGTGTTCCCGTACACGACCATGAATAAGTATATGGCAATGTACCTCCTGAAGCGGTTGCACAAGCTTGACCATCGTTGTCACCGTTGCATGTGATGTCGGTTGGAGTAACTGTAACAGTTGGATTTGGATTTACAGTGATGTGAATTGTTGCTGTTGAAGTAGCGCAGCCGTTAAAGTTTGTAACAGTTACAGAGTAATTGCCGTCAACATTTGCACTAATACTTTGGGTGATTGGGTGTGTACCTGTCGGTGTTGTCCAATAGAAATTGTTTCCTGTTGCTGTTAGAGTGACGCTTTGTCCTTGACAAAAAGTTGTTGAGCCGGAGGGAGAAATTGAAGTACCATTTACAACAACTGTTCTTGAGTAAGTATAAGAGGAACAACCGCCCAACCATGTTGGGTCATTAGTATAAGCGGGATAAACTAAAGTAAGACCTGCTGTATAATTACCTGCGTTAGTATAAGTATGCGAAATATCTTGTGAGGCATAGGCAGGATTAACAACAGAAGTTGTTGTTCCATCTCCAAAGACCCAGTTGAAAGTTGTGCCTGCTTCATAGGGACCAACATAATGAAAGGTTACAGAAGAGCCGGAGCAACTTGCAGCGGGGTCTTCAAATAAAACATTGTTTGCAGGATACAAGGCATTATTTGTAGGAGTTGGCATGTATCCAGATTCAAAATAAATAAAACCTCCGGGAATTATAATATTATCTCCATACGCATGATTTGTGTTTGCTGCCATGTCATCTAAGAATTGTCTCTCTGCTGCAAAAATAGTTTGTCCTGTCGTTGTAGGGTCACTGTTTACCCAAGGACCCATAAAACCGGGTTCGACAGAAAAGATTGGACAAATTTTTGTTAACGGCTTTGTTGTTGCGTCACCAAAATAAGCTAATCGGCTTACAGCGTTTGCGTAGCCGTATGCGCCTGATGGATTTCCGACATAACAGTGTAACAAAATAAAATCTGTCCGAATATCAATTTGCTGCACTTGAGTGAGATCAGGAACGGCATCATTCTGGAACCAGCCAATATATGTTTCTACCGTAAGAGGATAGGTCGTACTCATGCTTTTTACAACATTCATGTAATCTAACAATGGTATGTAATCATTAAGATAATCATCGGTCGGGTCGGTATAAATTTGACAAAGGCAATGAGTGCCAGGGCATGGGGGTGCTGCATTCCAAAATTCATGTTCAGTAACTAGTGCATCAATCTTATAAGTACAGGTAGAATTAAAGTCAAGCATCCTCAAAGATGATTTTACTATTTCCGCCATGAGCGCGATTCCTCCATCAGCAGGTGTATATTGTTGTTGAACAAAATTTAAGGAAGTGTTTCCACCTAATGTTTGCAACTGTGAACTGTTGAAAGTATATGCAGGAGTTATCATCAAAGCATTGAAGCTATTTAAGTTTGTAAAAAAATCATTGCACTCTCCTGCTGCTCCAATTTTAGAAATACAGTAGAGAGATTTTGCTTTTGTGATAAAGTTACAAAGATTTGTTTCTAATCCTGTATTGCCCCATACACTATTCAATTCGTAGAGTATCAAATACGAAATGTGATTGTCTTTTGCATTCTGAAGCAAAGCATTTTCAAGCACATTACTGCCTAATATTCCTTGAGTGATGAGTCCGTTAACGTACATCCCTCGGAGAGGATTGTCATAAGCTCGAATGGAAGAAGAAAATGTTAAGTTTAAAATCGTGATCAGAGTGATCAGAATTTTTCCTGCAATGGATTTTGTTGGTGTTTTCATAGAGAGTTTTTTTTGGTTAGAGATAAGATTTTATTTTGAAGGTGTAAATGTAGAGAACGAATTTTTGAAAACAGCATCTTTGCCGTGTTATTTTTTGATGAAGGAATTTCGGCTTTTGAATTTTGCAGGAACTTTTCTACGAAGCAGTGAGCGTGGAGGGTTAAAATAAATGTGGCAAATACCGCTGTGAAAATAAATAAGCAAAAATATTTGCCTCTTTTATTTTTACGAAGGGATAGCGATTTCCGGCTTTGCCGCGTTTCGGAGCTGGCACTTTCGTTTTGCTGTGCACTTCAATCGGAGTTGTTCGAGTTGCTGATAACGCATAAGGGATAAACGCAGTAATAAAAAAGGGGGATAAAATGATTGACCCTCTCTCCAAAAAAATTGCAACAAATCAAATAGAGAATTTATACCGCTGTGATCTGTTGCAATTTTTTTGAACATGCACAAATGTAGCAAGTTGCTGTACACTTTCAATGACCTACACAACCCCCTTTTTTATTATTGACGTTTATCTTTCTGTTAGCTGTATACCCATACTCCTACGAAGTGAACTCTTTCGAGACGCTGTACAGTGTGCGGGGCGGGTGCGCTCTTTTTGCAGCAGGCATGTGTGGTGGCTTGTGCTGCAAAATGTGCGTACCTGCGGTGGCTTTAAAAGTGTGGTCAGTGATTCTTGCTTCTTTGTTTTTCTTGTTACATTTGTCGCACATAAATTTATTAACCCTTTAAAAATATCGACATGGCTTCTAATTCAGAAACTGGGCACTCGGTAAACATCAGCAACTTCAAGTTGTTGATTGATAAATGCACTGCGTTTGGTGCGCCCTACAATCCGAGTAATACTGATCTCACTATCGTGAACATGACTACGCTCTGGACGACTGGTGATACTGCGCATCAAACATTGACTTCAGCAACTCAGCTTGCGAAGAATCCTATCAATGCGCGACAAATTTTATTTGAGCCGACTGAAAAGTTGGTGACGAGATCTCTGAATTATTTTAACAGCACGAAGGCAAGTGCGCAAGTAAAGAAAGATGCGAAGGGCTTGGCTGATCGCTTCCGTGGTTTTGGTGTGAAGGTTTCTAAACTTCCTGATGGTACTCCTGATCCTGCGAGTGTTTCTACAAGCCATCAAGGTTATGTTCAGAAGGGTGATACTTTTAAACAGTTGGTTGACTTGTATGCGAGTGATGTTAATTATGCTCCGAATGAAACTGACTTGAAGATTGTTGCGCTTACTGCTTTGGCTACTGCGATGAAAGCTGCGAATGATGGTATCGGTGCTATCATTGCTCCGATTGGTACTGCAAGAATTACTCGGGACAAG
This sequence comes from Bacteroidia bacterium, assembly GCA_038230515.1. Lineage (GTDB taxonomy): Bacteria > Bacteroidota > Bacteroidia > AKYH767-A > 2013-40CM-41-45 > JAPLDB01. Next base: position 9,587 of record JBBRND010000055.1, read on the forward strand.
GCGTTGTATGCAAAAGATACTGGAATGGTTGATGTTTCTTTGTCTTGCAAGAATTATGTGAAAGGTGTTTACGGTGCTAAGGCAGCCGAAACTAAAACTGTTAGTGGAATTAAGTTTACCCGTCCGAAAGGATTCTAAGATTATTAAGGGGGATGCCGTCCTGATTCGTTGGGGCGGCTTTTTTATTTAGCGGGGGGGCTTAATGATGGAGCGGGAGAGGTTATCCATCTGACAGGATGGGATAACTATTGAACAGGATGCGATATTGATGGAGCAGGGTTGAATATCCATGAAACAGGATGGCTTTCTGATGGAGCAGGATTGTATTCTGATAGGACAGGATGCCTTTCTGACAGAGCGGGATGCGATTCTGATGGGACAGGATGCAATTCTGACAGATTGGGTAGTGATTCTGATGGATTGGTTTTCTTAAAGATCACTCTTTGATGAGTTTCTTTGTTACCCTTCCTTTCTCGCTTTCAAGAGTAAGGAAGTAAATTCCTGTGGTGAGTTCGGAGATGTCTAACTCTTTGCGAGTTGTTTTTGCAGGGAGTATTTCAGTTTTTATTTGTCTGTTTAAAACATCGGAAATAATTAAGCGATAAGAAATTGAGATGAGAGGAATATTGATTGTAAATGTTAAAGTAGTTGGGTTTGGGTAAAAATAAAATTCTTCCTCAGTTTCATTTTCACTTATACCGTTTGGACTACTACAGGTATCAACAAAATTTCCGCCAGTCCATTTTATAAAACGGTTTACGAAATTATTATTGAGTGAATCATTCCAATAAAAAGTGAATAATGTGTCGTGAAAGAAATTGAAAGCCGCAACGGGGCTTTCTAAATCGTAAGTTGTACCAAATCCGCACCACCTCGCTCCATCCCATTTTGCAAGACAAAAAGCGGGTACATGATCGGCAAAATAAAAACCTCCTGTAACATAAAGCTCATCGTTGTAAATGTGCATATCATAAAGCTGCATGTTTGTGCCGTAGGTATTGTTAATCCCTTGCAAACTTTCAGAAGGTTCACTCCAAGTTGTTCCGTTCCATTTCTGAATTCCGTTACCAGCATTTCCTAAACCTTTTTCAATTAAACCGCCTGCGTACAATTCATTTTTGTAAACAAGAAGTTTACTAACTCCAGTGAAGCCGCCAAAGAAACCTTGTCCTACTTTTTGCCATGAGCCATTGTGATAATATGCCATGTCTTCTAAGCCAAGTGTGCTATCATAAAAATTTCCACCAACGTAAATCTCATTATTGTATTTCTCAATATTGTTTATGGAAGCGTTCACAACTGGAAAGCTATCTACATTACCCCAAAAAAATGAATGATACTTCGCAATGCCATTCATATTCACGGAATCTATTAAAGAAAACAATCCCATCGCGTACAATTCAGAATCAATGATTTTCAAATTAAATACTGTGGCGTTAAAATCGCCAACTACATACCAATTAAATCCGTCATATCTTGTCATATGCGGCATCGGCATACCATTGACCTCAGTATATGCGCCTCCGATAAAAAGTTCGCCATTGAAATATACTATTGACCAAACTTTGCCGTTAAATGTTCCAATGGTTGTCCAATTAATTCCATCGTATTTACAAATGCTTACTTGATCTGTCGCACCTTGACTATTAAAAATATTTCCTGCAACGTAAAGTAAGTCGTTTGTCGTATCTGAATATACGCAAACAATATCCAAAGGGTAAAGCGGAAGATTCGCGCCTATCCAATGCTGCGCTTTGGATTCCCCAAAGCGCAGCAAAAAGAAAAGGCATATGATTAACTGTTTCATCAATTCTGAATTTTAACAAACTTCATTCCCATGCTTGATTGTTCACCTTGCATTTGAAGAAAATAAATTCCTTCGCTTAAGCTACTAATGTCAAACTGCATTTTGTTCTTGCCTTCAATACCCAAGAAAGGAAGAACGCGAATTGTTTGACCAAGGTTATTGCAAATAATGAAATTAAATTTCTCTTTTTTATTGAGATCAAACAGCAAGTTAATTTTATCATAAGATGGGTTAGGAAATAATGTTGCGTGAATGTTTTCTTTAGTTATTTCCTCAATTCCAATAACATTATCAACGCAAAGCATTGTAATAAATCCGTCCTGTTGACCGCTATATGTTGAATCAAAATATGCTCCGCTTCCTGAATCGAAAACTGGAAACTTTTTATAGGCGTTATCATCCCCACATACATATCCCGTGAGATAAAGTTTTTCATCGTGAACTGTTATATCGTTTACATGAATGCCATATAAAGAATGTGCACCTCCGATGAATGTGCCGTAAAGCAAATTATTCGCATTGTCGAAAGCGATAATACAGCCGCTTGGAGCATAGGCAGGGTTAAGTCCTCCGATAATTCTGTCCTGATAATATATGTTCGGAACTTGTCTTAGCGGAAAAAGTGTATCGTTGGTGCTGCCTCCAACATAAACTGCATCATCGTGGTCAATTGCAATTGCACTTAAATTAACCTGACCTTCTCCGCTTACGAATGTACTCCACATTAAAGAATAGTCAGAGTGATTAAATTTCATAATGTAACCTTCGGCAGTATGGAAAATAGAATCATTAAAACCAGTAGAATGTTTAAGAGGGAAATTGCTGCTTGCTGTTAATCCAACAATATAGATGTTGTTGTAACTATCAAAAGCAATTCTGTTTCCTGCATTTGGTGGAGTGAAAACACCAATGTATTCATGTGCTGAACCTCCGATTAAACTTGCCCATTGCCTTGCGCCTGATGAATTAAATTTTACAATGTATTCATCGAATGTTCCTCCAATGGTGCTGTCAATAAAAGCACTTCCTCCTGGAAAGAGAGTTGGTAAATTGCTACTGCGTGTACCGCCTTGCATAAACACATTATCATTTTTATCTACTTTGACTGAACTTGCCCAATCTAAAGAATCACCACAATAAAAAGTACACCATACCAATGAATCGTTATTATCAAACTCAGCAAGGAAAGCATCGCTTCCAGCAGATGCAGTTTGATTATACGCACCTCCTTTTGAATGCAGTGGAAAGCTACTTCCATCACCATACCCTGCAACATATAGATTATCGTTACTGTCAAAATCTAAACTATATGCTCTGTCAGAACCGCTACCACCAAAATAAGTTGACCATAATAAACTCTGTCCGTCAGAACTGAACTTGGAAATAAACCCATCTCCAACGCCTCCAACAGCATAATCATTGTAAGATGATGTATGATGATGAGAAGGAAATCCAACTGAAGATGTGAAACCGCAAATGCAAACCTCTCCACTGCTGTTACATTTTACATCAGTTGCAAATTGATCGTCCGCTCCACCTAAATATGTACTCCATGCGAGTTTGTGGTCAGTATCAAACTGTGAAAGAAAACATTGCTCTAATCCAAAGAAACCTGACTGATAAGCGTTCCAAATTGGAAAATTTGTTGAGCCGCGAGTTTCACCTGTGACATATTGGTTGTCGGAATTGTCGGTAGCAACACCGAAGCTAACTTCTTCTGCATCTCCACCAAAAATTGTTCCCCAACATAAACCTGAATCGGGTGGGGCAGCTATGCCTACTGCTCTTGCACATTCTAATACCAACGGTTTTTCTCCATCATAACTTCCCCCAAGCGTAAACTCTACATCAGCCGAATCAATAATATTGTAAGAAGCAAGCCAACCCAAAGAAATTCTGTTTCCATCACGATCAAGTTGATAAGCGAGGGGTCTTTCATAAATAAAAGATCCGACTACGCCCTGAACTTTTAAATCCGAATTGCTTACAAGAGAAAGTTGTTGATGTCCTGTAAAGTGTAATTTTATTGCGCTTGGGTCGCCTTCGGTGTTTACGATGATCTGAAATTTCATACCTGAACTGTTGTTTGAAAAAACAACATCGGTATTTTCGTAAACACTACTATACATTATTTTCTCGCTTCCTTCAATTCCAGTAATGCCGTCAGGGCAATGACCAAGAAAATAATTCAATACTTGATCTTTGTCGTGTAAGCCATCTGTATAGGCATCGCTTAATATCCCATCTTGAAAGTTCATTGTAATTCTTTCAAGAGAATCTGTTATTGTAGTGTCGTTGTGAATTTTTCCCATTACAAACGCAACACTGTCTTGCTTGAAATAGAGTTTTGGAAATTGCTTGATAGTGTAGAAGTATAAATCATCCTGTGTGTTTCCGTCCGTTCCAATAATCTGCCCTGTGTTTGGATAGAATAATAAAGTGGAAGGAGTGGGAACTGTGTCTTGTGGGACTAAAAAATAATCGGTCTTGTATTTGATTGTAACTTTCTGATAGGTGCTGTCGGTAATTTGTGATTCGCCTGAAACAAAAATATTTCCGTTTGCATCGGCTGTTATTCCTGTTCCTTGATCGTCTCCGTTATACTCACCGTCAAAATAAATTTTCCAAAGGTAATCTCCCGCACGGCTGTAAGCAATCGTAAGAATATCTTTATCTCCCCGCGTTGCAGTTCCTGTCATTACAATATTTCCGTAATTGTCAAAACACATTTTTGTTACTATATCATCGGCACTGTCTGCGTCAAATTTCTTGACCCACTTCATTACTCCGCTGTTGCTGTATTTTACTAAAAGATAGTCCAAGTTAGAACCATTATAACTTTTTCCTCCGACATAAACATATCCGCTGTCATCAACAAGAACATCGCTACCCTCGTCTGGCTTGCCTACGGTTCCGAAATTAACTACCCAAGAAAGATTTCCCGCACTGTCAACTTTTGCGGTCTTTACATTAAAACTTGCGCCACTATCAGAAGCTGCACCTGTAATGTAAAAATTTCCGAAGTGATCGCACTTGACCGCCATTGGGCGGTCAAAGCTGTTGGTTGTTCCTCCGATGCGAGTAGTATCTTTTGCAGTCCCTACGGAATCATAAGTGACAGAACAATAATTCCATTTTGTAGGCGTATCCTGACTCGCACCTGCAATAGTGACTTTTCCTGTTGGAGAAATATCCATTGCGAATGAAAGGTCATATAAACTATGGAAATCGTATTGGCGTTTCCAGTTGAGCGCACCTGTGGTGCGGTTTAACTGAATAGTGGCGTAGTTGAGTTGCGTTACTGAATCATAAACTGCGCCTGTTACATACACAAAACTGTTTTTGACTTTGATTGCAGCAGGCACATCATAATTATTCATTGTGCCGTTTAAGGTGTAAGTCCATATCAATGTGCCGTCATAACCGTACTTTAAAATTACCCAATCAAAATTTGTTGCAGAGGAATAAGAAACTCCTGCAACGTAAATGCTGGACTTGTCATCGGTTGTTACAGCAACTGGTTGGTCGCGGTTGTTTCCGCTGCTTGAATAAGTTTTTTTCCAAATGGAATAACCTGTACTGTCCATTTTGGAAATTAAAATATTTGCGCCTGTTGTGGTGTCTTCAATCGTTACACCAACTGAGATGATGTTGCTGCTATCATCCTGTGCAATTGGAATAACGGTGAGGGTGTCTGAAATTCCTGCGTAGTCCATCCAGTCAGCGATGATTGCGGGTGTTGTCTGCGCGTTAGCGCAGACATTAATAAAGAGTAAGACAAAGAGAATTCTAAGAGAGATTCGAGTTTTCATAAGATTTAAGTTTTGGGTTTACGATTCAAAAGTATTGAATAATAAACGGGTTAAATAAAATTTGTTTGAATAAATGTTTTGTGTTTGCTTTTCGGTGCTCCGAAGAAATCAGGTTGGATGCCCTCTTGACTGAATAGCAGGCAGTATCAAGTTGCTACTGTGAGGTCGGAAAATCGAAGCGAGCGGGGAGGGGATTGCAAGCTTTTTTTTATTTTTTATTCCATAAAGGCATAAGCAAAAGCAAAAAATAAAAATGTGCTTGCAATGTGCGGTGGCTTTAAGAATAACTTCTAACTCTCTCATGCGAAGTGAGCCGCCCCTTTAATGGGTTACAGCTAACGCATAGGGGATAAATGAAGTTTTTAAAAGAAGGGGTTAGAAGCACAACTCTCCGATAACCCACAATGTTTGTTAGATGCACAACTGTTCGTTTACCTATCAAAGCCCTTCTTTTAAAAATTTGCATTTATCTTAATGTTATATGCAGCCAAGCTGTTCGAGAGAATTTCAATTGTTGATGTAAAGCTAAGTTGTTTATTCAAGGCACTTCAGGCATTTGCGATTTATTTTTATACTTCCGTCTGATTACAAAAAATTGAGTCCAAATAAATATTAGCATTGGAGTTCCAAAGCATATTTGTAATAGAGCTCTATTCGCTCCGGTTTTAATAGAATAAATGAATACGGTAATGAAAGTAAGAGTAATTAAAATAACGAACGCCAAATAAAAATTACTTTCATATAAACTTTTTTCTCGCACTAATGGACTGTGATTGGTAATCTTAAATCCTTCTAAAATTTCGGATAAATCATTACTGAATTTATCTAAACCAGCAGAACTACAATAATTATCATTTACTCCTATTTTCAACTTTTCTCCGTTCATGAAATGTAATTTCAAAACAACTCCATTATGTGGCTCTTCAACTTTATAACTGCTTATTTCACTAAAACTAATTGTCTGTATTTGACCGTTTAAGTTAAGCTCAAGAAAATCTTGATTGATTTGGGCTGTCCCAAATCTTACGCAACTCGACTTAAATAATTTAAAAATCAAAATTGGAATGCCGATTGTCATTATTAAAACTGTCCATATTCCGATAAAGTCTTTTAGATAATGTCCCGAAAACAAAAAAGCGAAGAATACAAGAAAACATATCCCTATTAGTTTTAGCATTGCTATTTGAGGAGTGTATTCAAACTTGTATTCTTTCATTCACCTATTCAATAAAGCTGATTAGAATTCCAAACGGTTGAAGTCGCGTAATTGGTTGCATATAAC
>JBBRND010000056.1:0-16298 GCA_038230515.1 Bacteroidia bacterium
AGCCACGCGGCTTGAGCAATAATTCCTTTTTCTTCTTCGTGCTAATTAGTGAAATTAGTGGCAACCTTTTTTCTTCATTCGTAAATTCGTAATCAATTCGTTATTCGTTGATCACCTTTTTCTTCTTCATAGCATTTGCTGCAAAAAAAAAGTCCGCTCACCAGCAGACTTTTTTCTTTCGTATTTCGCAGCTCACACCTTCTTCAATACAATCCTCCTCTGAATCCACCTCCTGACAGGTAGTTTTTTTCTCCTGTCAGGTATCAACAATAATTTCTTTTCCTCTTCGTGGCAATCACTGCAATAAAAAAATCCGCTTTCACCGTCCCCTTTTTATCAACCCAGTCATGCCAGACACGCCTTTTAAAAATTGGTTCCGCGTTAGCGGAATGCCCCAGGCAAAATTTTTAAACAGCGTGGGCGGCATGACGAAGCCCCGCGGCTTGAGCAATAATTCCTTTTTCTTCTTCGTGCTAATTAGTGAAATTCGTGGCAACCTTTTTTCTTCATTCGTAAATTCGTAATCAATTCGTTATTCGTTGATCACCTTTTTCTTCTTCGTAGCATTTGCTGCAAAAAAAAATCCCCTCCCCAACATTCTTCAATCAACCCAGTCATGCCAGACACGCCTTTTAAAAATTGGTTCCGCGTTAGCGGAATGCCACAGGCAAAATTTTTAAAAGGCGTGGGCGGCATGACGAAGCCACGCGGCTTGAGCAACATTTTTTCTTCTTCGTAACATTTGCTGCAAAAAAAAGTCCGCTCACCAGCGGACTTTTTTCTTATTCGTCTAATCACCTGTCTTCCTGCCATCCGCTGTAACTCCGGCTATCCGCACATGCTTTCGCTATGCGGGGTTTCCGCTTCTGTCAGGGCTATTGCACTCAGTGCACAGTTTCATAGCAACAGGTATTAAATCCAAAAACAAAAAAAAGCAGTCATCTTCGTTTGAATTTTATTTAGAGAGGTGGAAAACCTCTCTGAGTTTTCAAGCATTGAAAAAAAATAGCTTAATTTTGGTAAATGGATCTTAGGAATTAAAAGCATGAAAAAAAAATTACTCTTTTTTTTATTTTTTGCCATTGGCGCTTTTTATTCGTTCGCATTACATCATAACACTGCTTCTTACAAACCAATATTAAATAATTCCGTTTGGTTATCATCAGAATTGGATTTTGAAGGATATACTAATTCTTTACAAACTATTATTGGTGATACTGTAATAAACGGAAGCAACTATAAAATAATATACAGACTGTATGTACAACTACCGGGTATCAATAATAATCCTTATACAATCGGAGGGTATGACTACCTTTTTTACAGGGAAGACACTGTTACTAAACAATTATTTCAATATCGGCAATGGATGGGAGAGAGTTTAATTTTTGATTTTTCAATGCAAATTGGAGATACTCTTCAAAGTATTAATTTTCCTGGTTATGCTCTTACAACAATTGACAGTATGATTACAAGTCAAGGATATAGAAGGCGTTTTACTTTTTCCAACAACCCGGCACAACCAATTATTTGGGTTGAAGGCATCGGTAATCTAACTCTACCTTTTGTGAACGATGCTTTATATGATACAGTTTTTGCCCAAATATTATGTGTACATGAAAACGGAACCTTAGAGTATGAATATCCATATTTCGTACCCGTTACCTGCGGTCTTTACAATTCAATTACAGAAGGAGAGGACAATAATAATGTATTTGTTTTCCCCAATCCAAACAATGGTCATTTCAAAATCATCTGCGACTACGGCAGAGACACACCAAAAAATATTTGGATATACGATGCGCTCGGAAATATCATCACATCAAAAGTTGCCATTCTTTCAAATGAATTGCAACTCGATCTCAGTTTATATCCAAAAGGAGTTTACTATATTAAAGTAACAAGCGAGAATCAAACTTCAATCAAAAAAATTATTTTAATATAGTTGTTGTTAATTTATTTCGTAAGCATAAATTCAAAAAAAAACCCCCTCCCCAGCATTCTTCAATCAACCCAGTCATGCCAGACACGCCTTTTAAAAATTGGTTCCGCGTTAGCGGAATGCCACAGGCAAATTTTTTAAACAGCGTGGGCGGCATGACGAAGCCACGCGGCTTGAGCAATAATTCCTTTTTCTTCTTCGTGCTAATTAGTGAAATTAGTGGCAACCTTTTTTCTTCATTCGTAAATTCGTAACCAATTCGTTATTCGTTGGTCACCTTTTTCTTCTTCATAACATTTGCTGCAAAAAAAAAGTCCGCTCACCAGCAGACTTTTTTCTTTCGTATTTCGCAGCTCACACCTTCTTCAACACAATCCTCCTCTGCAACTCCTTCCCCGCAGCAATATGAACATTCGTCTCCGTCACCGTAATATAAGTATCAAGCTCCCATTTAAAATCAAAATCACCCACAGGTAAATTAGTAGCATTAAACTTACCCTTCGCATCCGTAATCACCATCGTCACCAAAGTAGCAGTACCCGTCTTAAAAATACTAAACCTCACATTACTCTTCGGCACATCAAGCTCATCCTTCACACTCCCCCTCACCTTTGCAGTAGTACTACCCAAATTTATAATCTCCCGCGCCTGCTTATAAGACTTCCAATACCCAACATTACTCACCTTAAGCGTATCAACCATCTTATCCATCTGCCCAACAAATAAATCCGCAACCACCTCCCCAACCATCCTCGAAACATCCTTTTTTGCCTGACTCCGTGAAATCACAGCATTCCGCGGTTTCTGCGAAGCAGTCCTATACAACCCAATAGCACTACCCAAATCAGCAGGATCAGTCGCCAACGCACCAAACGTAATCGCACCCCCAATATTCGCAGCCGTAGCATTCTGAATCCCCTCACAAACATCATCCACATCCTCCTTTTGCGTCCCCGCCAGCTTACTCGCACTAATATTCACCAACGCCTTCAACGTATTATTATGAGTAGAATTCGCAAAACCAATAGTCGCATTCGCACACTTCATCGCAATCAACTCCATCGCCTTGCGCAACCCCTTTGTATCAAGCGTAACACCACTAGTCGAACCACCCCCAATAATATTAGCCCCATTTATCAAAACCATTTTCGTTTTCACCTGACCAAGCACAGTCGCATAAGCAGAAATTCCCGAAGTCGCAGTCACGCTCCCAGGCAAATCACTCAAAACAATCACAGCATTAATCATATTCACACGATTACTATCAGTCGCTTTCATACCAATTAAAATTTAGGGTGATAAAAATTCTCGGTAAATATATCCAAATAACAAGCACAAAAACACCACCCATTCAAAAACATTGAAAATCAATAAAATAAAAATCGGGATGGTAACCAAACTCATCCACACAAGAGTAAAATCAATACGAATCCAACATAAATCCAATCGAAAAGTAATCAAACTAATTGATACGGCAGCCAAACTCATTAAAAAGGCAACCAAACAAACTCACATAGCAACCAAAATCAATCAAACGGGAAATACAGAACTGAAATGGAATCCAAACCCACTAAGATGGCACCCAAAACCACTGCACCGTTCCAAAAAACCATTCAAACAAACACCAAAACACCTGCAAGTGGAAACAAAATCACCCCACAAACTCAAAAGCAAGTCACACCAGCAGAAAAATTTTATCTAAGATAAGAAAACCCCATCACCCATTTTTATTAATGAGATAAGAGAAGAAATTATTCAACCACACCTTCACACAAATCAAATCATTGGTGCAGCATAAAAATTAATCACCCCTTCCAAAACGGAACCCTCACTGTTTTTGCCCTAAGATTTTTGTCACGAACCGGAATAAAAATCTCCATTCCCTCCTTAGCATACTCCGTTTTTACATACCCCATGCCTATTGCCTTTTGCAGAGAAGGCGATTGCGTACCCGAAGTTACATTCCCGATCTTCTCACCCTTTTCATTCACTATCTCATACCCATGCCGCGGAATCCCGCGATCAATCATTTCAAAACCCGTAAGTTTTAATCCCACACCTTTTTCCTTTTGCAGTTTAAGTTCAGCAGAATTCGTAAACTCTTTTGTAAATTTTGTAATCCATCCAAGCCCCGCTTCAATAGGCGATGTAGTATCATCAATATCATTCCCGTAAAGACAAAAACCCATCTCCAAACGCAACGTGTCTCTTGCACCCAGCCCAATTGGCTTTATCCCGAACGATTTTCCACTCTCAAAAATTGCATTCCATAGTTGAAGAGTCTGATTGTTTTCGCAATACACTTCAAATCCTCCAGCGCCAGTATAGCCGGTCGCAGATACCAGCACATTCTCTACACCTGCAAACTTTCCTTTTGAGAAAGAGTAATATTCCATGCCGCGTAAATTCATTTCAGTTAACGGTTGAAGCACTTCAACCGCTTTTGGCCCTTGTACTGCAAGCAACGAAGTTTTGTCAGAGATGTTATGCATCTCTACTTTTCTGGTGTTGAATTTCTGAATCCAATTCCAATCTTTCTCAATATTCGATGCATTCACAACAAGCATGTATGTCTTTTCATCAATGCGATATACAAGGAGATCATCAACAATTCCTCCCGCATCATTTGGCAAACATGAATATTGAACCTTCCCGTCAACAAGTTTTGAAGCATCATTACTCGTTACCCGCTGAATGAGTTCAAGTGCATCAGTACCTTTCAGAATAAATTCCCCCATGTGAGATACATCAAACACGCCCACGCCTTTTCGCACAGTTTCGTGCTCTGCATTAATGCCCTCATAACTAACCGGCATCAGGTAACCCGCAAAGGGAACCATCTTTGCTCCCAATGATTGATGCATGTCTGAGAGTACAGTATTTTTAAACTCTGTTGTGGTTGTTTCCATAAAATAAAAGATAAGATGTTAGATTTAGTGTCAGTGAAGTAATAAGAACAAAAATAGAGTCAATTTAATTTTGAAACAAAGAAAGAAAATTTTCTTTATTGGATTTGAGCGAATATCCTGAAACTATTTTTTCGCGTGCTCTGCTACTGAGCCGTAATAAATATTCTTTCTCGCTCATCAGTTTAGAAAGATAGAAGTGCCAGTCTTCAAGTGTATTGCAAACACAGCCATTCACTTCGTGATCTACAATCTCTGCATTCACTCCCACATTAGAAACTACAGCAGGAATTCCAAGAGCCATATATTGAAGCGCCTTGAAGCCACACTTTCCTTGCGTCCAGATGTTATCCGGGAGCGGCATAATACCCACATTTAGTCGAAGTAAATCTGCAATCTCATTTCCCTTGGTCCAATTTATAAATTTCATTGATTTCAATTGAAACTTTGGAGCTACGTCAGCAATGACATGAAACTCGAAGTCGAATTTTTTTTCCAACTCCTGCAACACCGGGTAAACTTCATCAAGAAATTGAACCGTGGAATGTGAACCGGTCCACCCAACCGTAAATTTATGATCGTTATGTTGTTTAACTTCGTTATGATGTTTATCTGTGTCAATAGTTGTCGGATTGATAATTACATTTGAGTTGAATTGTTGGGCATAATCAGCAAGAAATTTATTTCCTGCAGAAACTACCTTTGACCATTGCATTGTACTGTTTGCGTTGCGGTAACGCTTGAAAAATTTCGTCATCCAGTTTGATTCGCTTGTGTTCGCAAGCCAAATAGCATCGTCAAAATCGAAGATGGTATATTTTCGAAAAAGTTTTGTAATCACCCACTCCACACAGGGCAAACCAAATGGACTTGCTTCACGATGAATAAATACGAAGTCAAAATTTTTAAGACGAACTAAATCAAAAATCCTTTTCAGGTACCCATTCGCAATTGCCAAAATCTTTTTAAAGAAAAAACCTTTGAGGTATAAAACTTTCCATGCATCTACAGAAAGGAAAGGAGACACTTCAAACTCAAATCCTTCATCTCTAAGTATTTCAAAATATTGCTCAAAACGAAATCGCTGACTTCCCGCCTTGCCTGGAGGATAAGGAGTAATAAATAATATCTTTTTCAGTTGCTGATTTTCCATTTGAGGCGCGCAAATATAGAAACCTCTCATCAGTTATCGGGTATGCAGGCAACGCTTAACCCGAAATAAATATTTCAATTGGAAATAAAAAGACTGATTAACGAATGATGAGTAACTGACCTTCGGGATTTCATACCTTTGAACGCCATTTCAATTCATGAAACTCCTTTCAGAAAAAAATACCCCGCGCTGGATTATTTTTTCCATTGATGTTTTCATCTGCGCTGCATCTCTGATGTTGGCGTACCAATTGCGTTTTAATTTCAGAGTACCTAAAATTGAAATTGACCGTTGGATTATTTCCATTCCAAGTTTGATTGGAGTACGAATTATCAGTTTTTACATTTCTCGAATCTATGCAGGCATAATTCGTTATACGAGCACACGCGATGCACTTCGAATTTTTTATACCATTACCACGGGAACTCTATTTATTTGCTTACTTAATTTAATTTCCCTTCCTGTTACCGGTATCTACTTGGTTCCGTTTTCAATCCTCATTATTGATTACTTCACCTCTGTTTTTTCGATTACTGCTTTTCGCATCTTGGTAAAGGCATTGTATCAGGAATTGAAAAACCCATCAAGCGGCAAAAGAGATGTAATCATTTACGGTGCGGGAGAATCAGGGGTAATCACCAAGCGGGCACTCGATCGTGATGCAGGTACTAAGTATAATGTAATTGCGTTTGTAGATGATGAAAAAAAGAAAAAAGGAAAACGCCTTGAGGGCGTAACGATTTATCACACCGAAGATGATCTTGAAGATTTGCTTCGAGCAAATAATGTTGCGCATGTCATCATCAGCATCCAGAATATTTCACCTCAACGGAAACAGGAAATCATTGAAAAGGTTTTGAAGTATGATGCCAAAATTTTGAACGTACCACCCGTGAACAATTGGATAAACGGGGAACTCAGTTTTAAGCAGATTAAAAAAGTAATGATTGAGGATCTGCTTGAACGAGATCCTATCAAATTAAATACTGATAGTATCCGTAAAGAACTCTCAGGAAAAATTATCTTGATCACGGGAGGCGCAGGAAGTATAGGCAGTGAATTGGTTCGGCAGATAATTCCTTTTAAACCAGCTAAGCTGATTATTCTTGATCAGGCGGAATCACCTTTGTACGATATTGAACTCGAAGTTGCAGAAACATTCGGAATAAAAAATTTTGAAACTGTAATTGGGGACATCACAAAGGAAGAACGAATGCGAAGAGTATTCGATGCGTTTCATCCGCAGATTGTTTTTCACGCTGCGGCCTATAAGCATGTACCGGTGATGGAAAATAATCCCAGCGAAGCTATTCTTACAAATGTTTACGGCACTAAAGTTCTTGCTGATCTTGCAAACGAATATGGTGTGGAAAAATTTGTGATGATAAGTACTGACAAAGCGGTCAATCCAACAAGCATCATGGGCGCTACAAAACGAATTGCAGAAATTTATTGCCAATCGCTCGGGAAAGCTTCAAAAACAAAATTTGTTACCACTCGTTTCGGAAATGTTCTTGACAGCAACGGATCTGTAATTCCGCGCTTCAAAAAACAAGTTGAAAGCGGGGGGCCGGTTACAGTCACTCATCCTGACGTTACGCGCTTCTTCATGACCATTCCCGAAGCAAGTCAACTCGTGCTTGAAGCAGGTGCGATGGGCAACGGTGGTGAGATTTATATTTTCGATATGGGTAAGAGTGTAAAGATCGCTGACCTTGCAAGGAAAATGATTAAGCTAAGCGGGCTTGCTCTTGGCAAAGACATTCAGATTATTTTTTCGGGACTTCGCCCGGGAGAAAAAATATTTGAGGAACTCCTGAACGACAAAGAAAAAACGCAGCCCACCCATCACGAAAAAATTATGATTGCAAAAGTGCATGAGTACGAATTGGGCAATGTGAAAAGAGAGATTGATATCCTCTACAGTTTGTTTGATCAGCAAAACAACGAAGCCATTGTGAGGAAGATGAAAGAGATTGTGCCAGAATATATTTCTCATAATTCTGTTTACGAAAAACTTGATACGCTAAGCTAAATGACTGACACAATTTTTCGCCATCGCACCAAAATTGAAATCCGCTTTGTTGACATTGATGCATTTGGTCATGTAAATAATGCGCACTACCTCACGTACTTCGAGCAGGCGAGAATAAAATATTTTGATGACATCGTTGATTGGGAATACGACTGGAGCAAGGAGGGAATCATTCTTGCGCGCGCAGAAATAAATTACGCCATGCCGGCTCTTTTTCGAGATGAAGTTGAAGTTATGACGCGCTGTTCCCGCATCGGCACGAAGAGTTTTGACATTGAATGTAAAATAATCAAACTAAAAGACGGAAAGGAAATTTTACTCGCTGATGGTAAAACGGTAATGGTCGCTTTTGACTACACCACAAACCAATCCATTGTTATTCCCGATCGTTGGAGAGAGGCGCTTAAAAAGTTTGAAGGCGCAACGGTTTAGCTTTCGCCTCCCTTTATCAACATTTCTCTCTGCATAACTCCGATTTTAAGAGGAGAAACTACCAATTGCACCCTGTACTTTTCGTTTTCATTTAAGCAAAAAAAAATGATCAAGTTATTGTGCGTTGCTGTATCGGCAATGGTAATTTTATTTTTATCATTGTTTATCAGTACTCCGGCAACCATCAGCATACAATCAAGTGTGCCACCTGTGCTTGATGCTGCATCAGGTGGGGTTGTAAGCGTTATTGTAACTAAAGGAAATTTATCCGGCTATGCACGACTGCAGCAAATTTTACCTCACGGCTGCATTGCTTCACCCGTTGAAACGAATGGCGCTCAATTTTTCATGGAAGATAATGTGGTGAAGTTTATCTGGATTCAACTTCCGTCAGAAAATTCTTTTACTATTTCCTACCGTATTCAATCCGATCCTGATTTTTCAGGAACGCAAACCGTAAGCGGATCATTTTCTTACATCGAGCAGGATGAGACAAAAAAAATTGGAATGGAAACCATGGTTCTTAATTTTTCCTCTCCATCGGCCGTTGGACAAAGCAAGCCCGAAGTGGAAAGAAAAATATTTGCGATTACCCCTGAAACAGGAGAATATAAAGTTGAACTCACTGTTCACCGAAAGAACGAGGGAAGTTCGGCACGTTACATTGACAATATTCCTGAAGGATATTCTGTGACGGCAACGAATACCAATGGCGGAACATTTTTGTTCAGCAATCAACATGCGGAATTTATTTGGACAAAATTACCAGATGATTCTGTTTTCAAAATCAGCTACAATCTTATTGCCACTACTCAGCATACTGAAGATCCCACTGTGACGGGCATGTTGGTTTATGGTGACGATGCAAAGGAGAAAAGTGCTGTTGCAACGAATTCGACTGCATCAGCAGTAATTGAAAAGAAATCAGTTCAGGATGAACAGACGGAAAAAATTGCCGCTAATCTCATTGAAGAAGAAAAAGAAAAATCGCTGGCGCAAAGCAATAACTACATCTCTATTCCAGCACCTCAAAAAGGAATTTTCTATAAGGTACAGATTGCTGCTACCAAAAGAAGTCCCGTGCGGAGCGATCATTTCTTTCAGAACAAATATCATTTCGATCAGCATGTTGATTTGACGGAGGAAGTAGGTTGGAGGAAATATATGCTCGGGAATTTCGACAGCTACGCTTCTGCTTCCACATTCAACACTCGTGTGCGCGAGAAAATTTCTGATGCATTTGTCGTGGCGTATCACAACGCAGAGCGAATTAATGTGAAGCAGGCAATGACAATGATCGAACGAAAAGGGGATTGATTCGGGAGCGAAAGATTGGAAGTAAGAAATCGAAAAAACAATTTAATGGGTCGTGGTTTTTTGAAAAGAGTTTTCTTTTATGCGTTGATGTTAATCAGCGCAAAATCTTTTTCAATAGACCGTGATACTACATCTGCTTCAGCCAGTTCTAAACTTCCGGTTATTTCATTCGCGCAGGGAATGATGTATTTTCTTGGTGATGTTGGCTACTCCCACCTTAACGAACCTGTTACTTCCAAAAGCGGCTTGCAACTTGAATTGCAGAAACACACGAACACCCGATTATCCATTTCACTTTTTATTCTTGGAGGAAAAGTCGCGGGAGAAAAGAAGTTAGATGTTGGCCAGGTTGATTTTGAATCGGGAATTGTTGCTGAAGGTTTGCAACTGCGTTATGATTTTACGAGCAGGAAAAGACCGAATCAGTTTCTCACCCCATATTTGAGCGTGGGTATTGAGTACATGGTTTTTCATGCGCGGGGTGACTTGAAAGATGCGAATGGGAATTATTATCACTATTGGAAAGATGGAACTATACGGAGCGTTGCTGAGAATGATACGGGTGCAGCAAGCGCGACAATTGTGCACCGCGATTACAATTATGAAACTGATTTGCGCGATGCAAATCTTGATGGCTTTGGAAAGTACAGACAGTCAACTGTTGGGTTTCCGATTGGTGTGGGAGTGAAGTTCAGAATTTCCAATCGGGTGGCGATGCACTTTGGTGCGAACTATCATATCACATCAACGGATTTGATAGACAACATAAACAGTGAGAGCAAAGGTTCGCGGCAGGGCAACGGTGCAAAGGATAAAATTATTTTTGCTTTTGTTTCGTTGCGTTACGACATATCGGGAGCGCGTGAAGTGCCGAGGAAAATTAAGATGAAACAGAACCA
The DNA here is from genome assembly GCA_038230515.1 of Bacteroidia bacterium. Taxonomy (GTDB): domain Bacteria; phylum Bacteroidota; class Bacteroidia; order AKYH767-A; family 2013-40CM-41-45; genus JAPLDB01. Next base: position 10,685 of record JBBRND010000056.1, read on the forward strand.
GGCAGATTTTAAGAATGTTGACTTCGCTGCGCTTGGAAGTGAAGATGCCGATCATGACGGGATACCTGATGTGATTGATGCGGTGGTTGACACTGCATCAAAAGGGAAAACGGATGCGAACGGAAAACCAACGGACACGGACAATGACGGGATTCCTGATTACCGCGACAAAGAACCCAACTCTGCAAAGGATGCACTGGTGAATGAAGAAGGTGTTACGATTACCGAAGACATGATTGAAGCAAAATGGAAACAGGATTCACTTTCCGCATTACCTGCCATTGTTGAGTATCTTCATCACGCAGATAATTCATCAGGAGCAAATTCTTCTGACGAGAAGTTCATCAACGTACTGAATGCAGATGGGAAGAAAACAGGAAAGGAAATTCCTTATGCATTTCGTTCGCTGGATGTGGATGGCAATAATCAGATTAGTGCGCGTGAGATAGCTACAGCTATTGATCTTTACCTTGACGGGAAATCAAACTTCACCGTGCCGCAGTTTTACGAGCTGATTGATTTTTTCTTCAGTCAGAATTAATCAGGAAAACATTCTCATCAGGATAAAACCTGTAACGAGAACGATCATCAGCACAACGAGAATGGTATTGAAAAATTTTTGTGTGCCGAGGTTTTTCTTCACATCGGCATGACCGAGGATGTTGTTAACTACAATTTCAAGACGGTGAAACGCGCCTTCATTCTTTACGATGTAATCGTACGCGCCATATTTAATGGTGTTGGCAGAAATATCTGCTCGCTCCTGAGATGATAAAAAGATGACCGGGGCATTGAAACGCTCTTTAAGCTTCATTAAAATCTGAATTCCGTTGAGGGCTTTGGGGTTTTCGGAGTCGAGGTGATAATCGAGAACGATGATGTCCTGCTCGGTAATAATTCCTTTTAGGGCGTCTTCACCCGTGTTGTAAACGTTGATATCAGAAGCAGGAAATTTTGTGGAGAGATAATCTTTAATCATTTCAGACATCTGAAAGTTGTCTTCGATGACAGATATTTTGAGGTTGCGGTTTACGTACATGATGGAGTAGTTATTCGTTAACAGTTATTTGTTATCCGGAAATCCAGAGGCGCTGTGCTAAAGTATAAATTATTGAACGTGCAAGATTCTTTTTTCCGCGATATAAATCAAATATTTTTCAACGCTGGTGAAATTCATTTTGAGCAATGTGTCCGCATAGAGATTGATTTGCTTGTGGTGCGATGAATGTTCCTTGCCGGATTTGAAATCAATGACGATTGCTTTTTCGTCTCTGATTAAAACACGATCAGGACGAAGGGTTTCGCCATTGGGCAGGATGATTTCATGCTCGTTCATTACTTTGTATTCGCTGCTGAAGAAGGAGGCAATCTCTTTTAGTTCGAGGAGAGAACTTATTTCAGAAAACAGTTTTTCTTTTTCTTCGGAGGAAATAATTCCATCAGAATAAAACTTCTCTACTACCTTATTTACATCACCGACTTGCCCGATGGAAGAAAGCACGCGGTGTACAAGCACTCCGTAATTGATGGCGCGCTTTACAGGATTGTCGAACATTTCAATGAGTTCATCGGATTTTAAACTCAACCGGATTTTATCATGCCAGTTTAATGCGGTGTAGTTTTTCAATTCGAAAGTTTCGACTGATTTCTTTTCTTTCTTCTCCTGCTTTTGTTTACTCTCTCCGAGAATGAGTGTGTTTTCATTGGACAATTGAGTTGTCCATTCTGCATTGCTGCCGATGACTGTTCTTAACAGCTTGCCGACAGAGTTGATTTCTTTTATTTCAGTTGCAGAAGTAAAGATGTAAAGTTCTTCTTCTGCGCGGGTGAAGGCAACGTACATCAGGTTAACATTGTCAATGGCGACTTGAACGGTTTCGGTTTGATAAGAATCTGCAAAGCAGGATTGGCGCATTGCCTTGTTTGGGCTGATTGGAATTTTTCCGAATCCGGAGAAAGGGGTTACATCGCTTTCAATCCACATTACATCGCGGGCATCGGGCATTAGTTTCCAATCGGCAAAGGGCATGATGACGATGGGGAACTGCAGTCCTTTTGATTTGTGAATGGTCATGATGCGGATGGCGTTCCCTGTTTCGGAAGTGACGACTGAAATTTTTTCTTCTCCTTTTGATTCGTTCCACCAATTTAAGAATGAGCGGAGCGATGAATCGTGCTTGCCGGAATATTCGAGAATCATTTCAAGAAAGCGAAGTACGTAGGCATCGGTTTTCTGTAATTGGAAAATTGAAACGAGTTGTTCGCTTAATTCATAGAGCGGAAGTTTGGAGAGTGTGCGAATCTTTGAAGTGAAATTCTGTGGAAGTGTTTTGCTGAACAATGATTCATCGAGGTGATCGGTTTCAAAGAGTGTGGATGCAGATTTTGATTTTGCTCCTGAGTTTTTTGAAGATGCAGATGAAAAGAGTTGATGGAGGTTTATCTTCTCTTCGTTGTGATGCGTGGAATAATAAAACAACACTTCGCTCTTTGCGATTTGGTTTTGCTTATCGTCAAGAAAAAGAAAAAGGTTGAGAAGGAAACGTACTTCAGGAGAGCGAATGAGCAAAAGAGAATCAGGTGAAATTACTTCTGTGATTCCGTTCTCAATTAAAAAGGTGGCGACATCATCTCCCTCTTTATTATTTCTGACAAGGACTGCGATGTCAGCAAAGGAATATCCGCGATTGAGAGCATCCCATATTTTTTCAAGCATTTTTTCTTTGGAAGATTCTTTCCACTTTACTTTTCCGTCCTCACTTTCTTCGTCAGCGATGGCGTGAATCTCTACTTTGCCTCCGTGCAGATTTTTTTCAGCAACGATTTGTTTTGAATCTTCTGAATAGGCGCGGTCGAGGAGATGTTCGCCCTGTAATTCCAATACCTGATTGATGACGGGAGGGATGGCGGTGAAAAAATAATTGTTGAAATCAACGATTGTTTTTTTGCTGCGGTAGTTGGTGGCGAGATTTTCTTCGCTGATGATTGAACGGAAATTGTGGAGGTGCTTTACTATTTCCGAGTCGAGGAGTTTCATGTTGCCGCTGCGCCAGCGGTAGATGCTTTGCTTTACATCGCCCACTACCATTGCGAAATTGCCCGCGCCAAGAGAATTGATGATGAGCGGAAGCATGTTCTTCCACTGGAGATCGCTGGTGTCCTGAAATTCGTCAATGAGAAAGTGATGGAAACGGTTTCCACTCTTCTCATAAATGAATGGCGTTTCTTCTTCGCTGATTACGGTGCTCAGAATTTTGGGTGTGTCGCTGATGAGGAGGAGATTGTTTTCCTCGCGGTACTTTGAAAGTTTCTTTTTTAAGTCCTCCACGATGCCGAGGAGATAAATGCGTTTCAATACTTCGATGCTGCCGAGATAGACGGGGTGCTGTTGATCAACAAAACCGGATGCGAGATTGAGGAGCGGAACCAGTTTTTCTTCTGCAAGGGCGATAATTTGTTTTTTGAGCGGAGAGGATTTGGTGCTCCAGCTTTCGGATGAATCTAAACCTGCAAGCTGATAGGAGTTGAGTGTATAATCTACATCGCGCTTTGTTATTTTCCAGAAGTATCCGGCAGGACCACTTGCCTTGCGCGAGAAATCTTCCAATGACAAACCATTCTCTGAAATGATCCTGATTCCTTCTTCCCCGAAATTCTTTAATTGGTTTTCGAACTTCGACTTGATGCTGCGCAATTCGCTGAAAAAATTTTTGATTTCTTCCCTGGTGTGCGAATGTTGATCTATTGAATTCTCTTTGAAGAGTTCGCGGGCGATGGAATAAATTTCTCCTTCAATGTTCCAGCCCTTGTCGTCTCCGAGTTTTTGAATTGCAAAATCGGTGAGCCATTTGAGGAGTTCCTTGTCAGTGCTTAGTTCGAGAAGGAGCTGTGCGGTTATTTCGGTGATGACTTCATCCTGATCTAACTGAATTTCCAGGCGCAAGGGAAGCTGAATTTCGCGCGCGAGTGAGCGGATGATGCGGTTGAAGAAGCTGTCAATGGTGGAAACGGAAAAGTTGCTGTAATCGTGGAGAATGTTGTCGAGGGCGAGTTGGGCGTTTACCTGAATGTTTGTGTGTGATATTTCATCGGCAAGAATTTTCTTCAGCCCTTCATTTTCATTTTTGGAAAGTTGAATCAACGACTCCACAATGCGCGACTTCATTTCCTCGGTGGCTTTGTTGGTGAAGGTGAGGGCGAGGATGTGTTTGTACTCTGCGGGGTTTTGCAATACCAATTTCAAGTACTCTTTTACGAGTGTGAAGGTTTTGCCTGAGCCGGCAGAGGATTTATAGATTTTGAATTGGTTCACGGGAAAATGGAAATTCGAAATTAGGGAATAAAGAAGCGCAATGCGAATTTTTCCGAAGAACGAAAGGGGACTCGCATTTAATTTTGAAAGCGAAGTTTTTCTGCGGCTATGGCTGGCAACTCACTTCTTTATTATGTTCAGCGGCATGGTGCTGTGGATCGGTATTTCGTTCAGCAAAAATTTTTCGTGCAATACGTGGAGCAGCAAATACTACAATTGGTAGGGTGGGGGAGAGCCCTGAATCTGTGTAATGAATAAAAAAATCCCGCCTCTTTTCAGAAGCGGGATTTCTATTTATTGACTGACTCTTTAATTTATGCTGCTAACTGATTTACCGGATTGCTAGGTGCGCTCTTGCCCGCAATGTTGCGCGCAACGAAGCGGAAATAATAACGGGTGCCGGAAACCAGGTTATCTACCATCAGCTTTCTAGCTGCCACTGTACCTATCATTTTCCAGCTATTCTCGTCAGCAGGCATGGTGCTTATCCATGCCTCGATAATCTTGGTATACTTCGGATACTTTTTTATCTTTAATAAAATCTTACCCGGATCATTCGTGAAAACTGCCTTACCGGTAGTCACCGCACCAGGTGCAGGGTTTTTCTGACCTTTTTTCTTTACATCAAGACCTGCAGCAGTGCAAATAGTAATGCCGTTAGCAGGATCCGCATTCACCTTTGTTTGCACATAAAGAACTACATTGTCAACTTCAAGATCGAAAGCAGTTTCTGCTTTATCAGCAGTGTCGAGGTCATCAGAAGAATGACTGTTTTCATAAGCTGCGCGGGCATCTTTCAAGGCATCCGTAACGGTTTTTACTTTCGCTGTTACAGGCGCACCGTCAGGAAACAGAAGTAGATGCCCGTTAATACCGTCCTGAATAGAACCACCAAAGATTACTTTTTCAGCAGGAGTTTTTCCTGCATTGTTTGAAACTGCAATTGTTTTCATAAATGTTTTTTTGGATTAAAATTTTAACTTCTTACATTTTTTTCGAAAAGAAGGTTACAGGAAATTATTTTTTCTTACACTTTTTGTGAAGAACGTTGATTTTTTGCTGCAAAGGCAGTTTACGATATAAAAACATGAACGCGACTTAATGTGACGTGAACGTGGCACGTCATGACGTGAACGCGGCACGTCATGACATGAACGCGACTTGACGTGACGTGAACGCGGCACGGCATGACATGAACGCGACTTGACGTGACGTGAACGCGGCACGTCATGACATGAACGCGACTTGACGTGACGTGAACGCGGCACGTCATGACATGAACGCGACTTGACGTGACGTGAA
>JBBRND010000057.1:0-15521 GCA_038230515.1 Bacteroidia bacterium
AAAAACAACTAAAAAATAAAGGGCAAGAAGAAAATCCTATTGCCCTTACCGAGCTGGCTCAATGACCGCTCTTATTTGATTTTGCAAAAGAACATAAAATAGTTCAAAAACATTTGGATGATAACACAGAATCTTTTTGTTGGCTGCAGTTTTACTTTGAATTGTCATATGGAGTTATCTATTCTGAGGTAAAATTCCATCGCTTTAAAATCCTGGTGGAGAGTCTCCCTCTCCGCAACTTGCGTTGTCGAAGAATACTATATTAGGGATGCCTGACTCCAAAATCTCAACACTGGTTATCGGGTCTGAAATTGATAATTCACTAATAAGTTGCTTTACATACGCCAACTCATCATTTGTCATTCTTAGGCAACCATTTGTGCGTCTAAGTTGTCCTCCAGCACTAAAGAACCACCATGAATTAACAATCCTATCCTGCCATTATTTTTTGCTGTAAATGCGTTACCGTCTGCTGGTCTATTTTAATTACACCTTGATTACTATATTTACTTTGGTCGCCATACGGTGGTCCGTAGTTGGTTACTGTTATTATTCTGTATGTCCGCGTTGGGGTGTCTCCATACTGCCTTATCTGTTCAGCTAAGGGATTCCCATGTTGTGTTGCATCATTAAATGCAGCTTTACATAATACGGACATTCCATATCCATGAGGTTGTCCGTTTGATTTTTTTACTGATAATGAACCTCCAAGTGTTCTATTGGGGTTTAGTTCAACTTTTATTTTTGACATAATTTATTTTATGATTTTGAACAACAGAAAATTAGGTTCGGCACTCTGTGCCGAACCTAATTTTCTGTTTGACTTAATTTAGAAACGATAAGTCCACGAAAAATACCAACCGCCATCTGCCTTAGCAGATTGTTTACCTTCAATTGCATTTGCAAGGTTCACTAATGTGTCCTTGTTGCCTGCAAAATTAGATACGGCTTTAGCATGTTCTAACTTATCTTTACCACCACTTGCACGATTCAGTATTAAGTTTAAAACGCCTCTTTCTTTTTCTGAAAGACCATCGCCAAACTTTGATAGTTTGTCTGAAAGAGCTTTAAGCTCTTCACTATTTAAACTGATTTCTTTTTCCATTTTTATTTTATTTAATTGTTTGAGATTACTTTTTTAATATGAAAGATTATTGGATTCAAACCACAACATGAGTTGGTGGTGTGAACACTTCTTAGCATGTTGTCATGGGGGCACCCACCGTGGCAAATTGAATAGTTTTCGCATTTTGAATAAGATTTAGATTCGTTAATTAATTGTTGTTTTTTTGAATTGTAGTTGTTAGAATTTTTGATAAGCTTAGACAGATTTTCATTAAGAACATTTCCAAAATAATATTCAGTGTTTCCAATATACTTATCACATGCAGAAACATCACCTTCTGGTTCAACTGTCAAAAATTGACCTAAGCAGTTACCGGCAAAAACGCATACAGAAGGGTTTTCTCCTTTTACTTGATTGACTAATGATGCTAACTCCCTGATAACAATTGTTTGCTTGTAATTTTTCCACCACTCATCAAATAATGTAATTAGAAATTGAACATAAGTATCAAAGGAAATAAATTGTCCCTGTTCGTTGCTGTCAGGGATTACATTTAATAAAGCAATGCTTGCAACTTTTATTTCACTTAAAAAGTTTAAAATATTTTTTGCACCGTAATGGATTGAATTTTCGTCAATCACGAGTAGTAATCCAACTTTAATATTACTATCATTTAGCAGTTCAAGTTTTTCAAGAATTATCTTGCTTGTTGGGTTGCCATTTTTATAAACTCTTTGCTTGTCGTTAAGTTCCCTAGGTCCGTCCAAGCTAATGCCAATACTAAAATTGTATTTCTTGAAAAAACTTATCCAGTTGCTATTAATGAGTGTTGCATTTGTTTGTAAACTATTATAAACTTTTTGTGAATCTCTTTTGTAATAATTTTGTAGCCATAGAGCTTTGGTATAGAACGTCTGTGGCATTATTAGCGTCTCACCACCATGCCAAACAAAATCAACAATTTTTGTATTGTTGTCGGAAAGAGATTCCTTGATTGTTTTGCACAGAACCCTAAAAGTCATTCTTTGATTATTCCCTTCCTTCCACGAGTGGCAATATTTACATCTCAAGTTACACAGCCTTGTCGCTTTCATTATCACAAAAAGATGAGAAGATAAAGAACTGTTTTCATCTGTAGTTAAAGAATTTATCTCTTGAAATGTTTTTAATTCATCGGGTGTTAGTATTTCTTCCGCAGCCCCTTCAGACAAGGAATCAATATCTTCATTGTATAACGAAGTAAGTTGAGATTTAAGAAAGTCTCTTTCCTTCTCTGTAAATATGTCTGTCCGTGTTGTCATTACTTATTATTTATTGTCAGTCCGTTTATTGTTAGCACTGTCGCCCAAAATTTGCCTATATCTTCCTGTGTCTGTTGCACAACTCCTGAATTCTACTTTCGTGAACTCCATGTAAAAAATAGTTTTCGATTTTTCCTTTTTATTGAACTCCTAACTTCCTTTATCGAAGCCATTCTTCTTCAATGTGAGTTGTGCAGCATTGACTTTTTGTTATGTGTTCGAGCTACTGCTCGTTCGGAGTTCATCTGCTCTAAGGTCGAACAAATGTTTATTAGAAGTTCGTTATCGTGTCGCGTAAAGTTAACCCAGTTCATTAAACTGAATTGCAAATTTTTGAATGTGGTATCCTTGAGTTTCAAAATTCCTTTTGACAATCTCAACATTGTCCATACCCATTGGATTGGTCACAATGTCAAGGTCAATAGTTTTTAAATATTCAAGATTGCCAAGTTGGTTTAAAACTTCTTGTGGCACTCTTGAAAAATCATCTTTGACAGGAATACATAAAGCTGTGCTTTGTTGTTGCTTTGATAAATAGATAGAACAGTTTGTCATAATTATTTTTGTTTTAAAAGAGTGCCATTTATTTTTTCAAATGACACTCTTTAATTAGAATTGTTAATCACGGTCTATGCTTGACTAATCACTATTGAATCTATATTATCATCCAAATCTCCCGAAACAGTGGTTCGCGTATTTGGACCATAGGTGTCAATGTGGTCGCCACTAAAATCCTCATCATCGTACACGGTCAAACGGGCATGGGGTCCAGTTTCAATACTTCCAATACTATCACCCCAATCTTCATCTGCACCCGGCAAACTTTTGAGATTTTTATATGATGCGGGCCCTGAAAGTAGAAGCCTTTTGCCTCCCATACCACCATCCTTATAAATTATTATCCAGCAATCATCACTAGCTGCTGTTTCTAACTTTTTAAGGAATTGTTTGTGTTGTTCCACTGGAGAGATTTTTTTATTTTTAACCGTCTCTTTTTTGCTTGTTTGTTTAGCCATTGTAAATTAATTTAATTTCTTTGCTTACTCTATTCAGTTTTCAGCATCTCTGTTGCTTACTTTATTTTTTTGGTGTCGCTGTTCAGCTTGTCCGACTTTGGATGGTAAGTCCTCATGTTACCTTTTATTTTTATCTGCTCGTTTCTTGCTCAAATGTTCGGGTTAACAGTGTCCCCAAGCATAACGCATAACATTAAATACCCTCAACTCCTATCATAAAACTTGCGTTTATCCACATCCCATATGTTGCATATACGCAACTACGATTGCGGTTTATTTTTTTATAGTTTATCAAGAGGACTTTATTTTTGACTTATGAGTTTTTTACTTACGTGTATGTAACCAAGCGCAAGCTGTTATGTCTGAGCAGATGCCTAATGGAGATCAAATCTGTTCCGCTTTCAATTAAGTGAGTTACGAAGCTGTGGCGCAGTGCATGAACGCTTCCTTTCTTTTTTATTCCCGCTTTCTCTTTTGCATTTATCAATAGTTGTTGAACGCCTCGGATGCTGTGTGATTCTCGATGCTGTCCTTCAAACATCCATACTTTGGACTTGTGCTCTTTGAAGTAAGCACGAAGCATGATTAAATGTTTTTCGCTCGGCATTACTATTCAATCTTTTTTTCTTTTGCTTCGCGTAGAAGGATTACCATCCTTATTGCAGTCAAGAGAAAGTTTAGCAATAGATTCAGATTCTTTTGCAAAACAGATATTGAAAGAGGTAATTCCGATTTCATCCGAGAACAGTTTGAGACTTTTTTTGTGATCCTGTTTCTCATCTTTTGGAGAATGAAGGCTGTGTCAGGTAGCACCTTCATTAAAATCAAAGAGGTAAGTGGTGGCACTACTGTATATGCAGTATCAGGCATTTCTTTTAATGTTTGATGTTTGCCTTTAAGAGTTGTTTCTTTCAACATTTCAGTTTCCTACTTTTTCGTGTTATTAAATTTTAGTTTACCTTATATTTTGCGCGTGCAATTAAATATTAAAAATTTGAATACGTTTACAGTAGAATTACGGTATTTTATACCGTGGAAATACGGGTTTCATACCGTAGAACTACGGTAAGGTCATTCCTGAAAGCCAAAACTCTCCTCCGGAAATACATAATCAGGGAAGTTGCATCGTAAGCACTTTACGATTTTAGTAATCGTCTAAAATTTCCCTTGTTATGTCAGATATGAGAATGTCTTGAGTTCATCCGATGTTTTTGTCATCGATCCTCAAAGAAAAACTTTAAACAAAAAAATTGCGGCAGTCCTAAATAAAAATTCTATTGTAAAAAATCTACATCACAATTATGTGCTTCTATCAAGAATCTTTCTGAATTTCTTCAACAGTAAAACATCCTTATCAATTTGGGAGACAGCATATTTTGCAATGCCCGCAGAATTGCGCGAGTTCGTCATCTTGAGTATATCCTTTCGATAATCATCAACCGTGCGTTCGGAAATTGAAATCGCATCTCCGATTTCAGCAGATGTAAACTCATGACTTATTAGAAAAATGATTTCGCGAATTCGTTCTTTATGAAACGGAGTTTCATCGCTAACTTCTTTCATCTGGTTAAGGTGTTTGACCAAAACACCCGATACCTCTTTGGAAAAATATTGCCCTCCTCTCATCACTTCTTTTATAGCAAGCTCAATTTCCTCGCTGTCTGCATTCTTAAGCAAATAACCCGCTGCACCTTGCTCAAGCATTCCCACTACTCTTCGCTCGTCTTCATACATTGACAAAGCAATCACTTTTGTTGTAGGAAATTTTTTCTGAATAAGTTTTGTAGTGTCAATTCCATCCATAGGGTTCATCTGAATATCCATCAGGACGAGATCATACTGGCAGCGTTCAAGCAGCTTTATTACTTCAACTCCATTTGCAGCGGATGAAATTTTCGAAATAAATTTCATCCTCTTCAACGCCCCTTCTACACCGCTTCGGAAAACAGGATGGTCGTCTGCAACAATTACTTTTAAATGCAGTGGGTCAGTAGTATTATTCATTGGCTAAAAGTATGTGATTATCAAAAAGTATTTGGTAAAAAGCCCCGGTTGAAAAATCTTTTTTTTTATGAAGCTCCCCTTTAAATAAATTCACTCTTGAAGTAATATTTCTCAAGCCCATCCCCGCATGGCTTTTTTCTTCTGTTTGAATTTTTTGTCCGTTATCAGTGTAGAGAATGGAGGTTTTATCTTTATAAACTTTAATGAGCAGCTTAATTGCATCGCAGTTGGAGTGCTTTACTGAATTATTGATCATCTCTGAAAGAATCCTGTAAATATTTATCTCTGCACTTTCCTTGAACCTTTTTTCCAATCCCTCGTGCATAAAATCGAATTTAATCCTATTATTTTTTTCAACTGTATTTTTAAAATCTTCAATGCTCTGAACCAAACCGTATTTGCTCAGATTTGTGGGAGAAAGATTGCGTACTACAAGGCGCACATCCTGAATAATGCTATCCACGTAAGTGGTTGTCTCTTTTACTATCTGCTCTATTTCATCCGTGCTTTGCATCTGCCGTATCGAATTTATTTTCAGTTTCACTGCTGAAAGCATCGGGCTAAGTTCATCGTGAAGGTCTTCAGCAATTCTTTTGCGTTCGCTTTCCTGCATTTCGAGCACGGCATTAAGTGCCTGTATTTCCTTCTGCTTTCTCTTTCGCCCGTTCAGTGCAATAAGCATGAAGAAGAATAGAAACAACAGTGTGAACGAAACTGCAATTACGACTACGAGGAAGATGAATTGGTCTTTTTGTAATAGCATACAAATCCGTAAGCGAACAGCAAGTTAGCAATAATATTTATGATGGAATGAATCGTCCAACTATAATGCATCGCCTCGTATTTATCATCAAGCATAAAATCAGCAGTTGAAAAAACAATGAGGGTTACGGAAAAATAAATCAACATGGCAGAAGCCATCCAGAGTTTGAAGTTTTGAAACAAAGGTTCGTCATCCTTTAAGCTCACTTTTATCAGCAGATACCCGGAAAGAAAAATCATCATCATAGACTTCACTGACATCTCTTTACTGTTAAACAAAAAAATGCTTCTCACTAGAAACGTGGTGTAGCACCAAACAATAAAGTACACAACGAAAATAACCATTGATAGAGCAAACAGTTTTTTCGTTTCAAACCATTTTCCGATCAGGTAGCAAAGAACGAAGCCCTCGATAAGTACATAAACATTTATCAGCCATAGGTTATTCATCCGGCATTGCGACATTACAGTAGAAGCGATTTCAATAGCTGTAGCGAAAGAAAAAAAAAGAGCGAATACTCTTAATTCAAAGTTCAGCTTTTTAAATTTAGCAATTGAGATGACAGCCGGAATTAAAATGGATCCTGCCGATAATAAATCGAGACACTCAGAAGTCATCAATAATAAAATAAAATCACAAAACAGAGCAAGTGTGAAATACTAATTCCACCTGCTTTTAAGTACTGTTATTAAGAATTAAGAATATTGTTTGCACCACATCTATCAGGACAAGGAATGGCCACTTCCATACAAAAATTACCTTCTCCGACCAAATCATTTTCTGAAGCATCAGTTCCTACAAGAACTAAAACCTGTTTTCCATCTTTATCCAATCCGTAGTAATATCTCATTCCGACACAATTTTCCTGTGCCAGCAATGCCTTCACAGCTGCTTGGCCAAAGAAGCCACCCTTGCGTTGCCCGGGTGACATTTGAAGTCGATAATCTTTAGTTAGATCGCCTGCCTTCGCAAAAGAAATGTCGTGAATTTCATAACCTGTAAATGCCATAATGTTTCCTCCTTATTGTTTTTGAAAGTTAGTAGTGATATTTTTAAATTCAGGGTGGAAAAGTAGAATAAGAATTCTCAGGAACCAAGATGTTGATTGGCAATTCGGGACTGTTATTTTTTTACTTCAACCAGTAAACGCATAATTCTGAATAGGTTTCATTCACAGATTGACTTATCAGGGAGCTTCATTTACCGTACTTCTACGGTAAACTTCCAGTACTTCTACGGTACGATTTCCAGTACTTTCCACATTGACTTTCTCATTTTTTATGTAAAACCTTTACGGCACATTTTACCTGATTTTTTTTATGCATGTAATTTATTCAAAAAAAATAAACAATACATCCAATGTAAAAGAGCATAAACTAATAAATCAAACAGCAGAACTTTTAAAGGAATTACGATTAATAAATAGGGTGACTAAAAATATGGTACTGATTAAAAATAGTAATGCAGGTTTCCAAAAATTCGGGTAATGAACGTTTCACGCTTAAACAAAAATAATTATGTCAAACAATCCAAAAGAAGAAAATTTGTTGGTCAATTCAGTTGCCAATAGAAGATCAGCAACACGGGCTATTAAGAATGCGAAGCACTTACAAAATATCGCTCCTCACATTATGCCTAAGACTGAGCCCGCAGAGGGCTATGGAAGTATCATTCCGTTTGATGTGTTATCTCAACTTCATAAGTCGGATAAACCCAAGGGAATTGATAAACAGATGGCAAAACTACTAGAAGACATTCAATTCCCCAACATAAGTAACACTGCCGTTGATCCTCTTTTCAAAGGGAAATTATATTTCGTACGCATTCAATTTACAATTCAGAATCAAAATAACGCAATCATTTCCGTCAGCCAGACCGATGTTACCACTGCATTACAGTACGCTACTTTAGCTGTTTATCCAATCTCTGCATACGCTTCCCAATACGGTACCAATAGCATGACGGTACATCAGTCCGTCATCCAATACGCTGTCAGTTTGCCAAGTGCATCTTACAATGGCACACAACTTCAAAGTTGGGTCAATGACATTGTTACCATAAACAACCTGCCCTCCAATTCATGTGTCATTGTTTTAAATCCAATGGGTATGACTAATACTAACGGTAATAGGGCAAGCGGCATTGGTGGCTATCACTCAATGGCAAGCATACCTTATTGCTTTGTAAACATGTATGGACAGAATCTTACTGTAGCAGATGCCAATTTCTCTTACGCCTTCATTCTAAGTCATGAGATTGCCGAAATGGTTGTTGACCCACTTGCCAATGATGTGAATCCTGAAGTGTGCGATGGCTGCGCTGGAAACTGTGGTAATTTCTTTGCAAGCTATTTCGATTCGAATGGGTATATTGATACACTGCAATCATTTCCACCAGCAGTTCCATATACCTTTTATATCAATTCAATTGTACAACCCGCTTTTGCAATTGGTTGCCCAACTAACCCCAATCAGGCATGTAATTATGCACCTCCTCGTCATTTTAACCCTGTATTTTCTGCCCATGAACGAACTGCAGCATGGATTATTGAATTGTGGTTGCTCATACACGGTGGTGATCCCGGACCAATTGATATTCTACAAATCAATAAAAATATTAGTTCGTTATCCACGATTCGAGCCATTGCAGCTTTGGCAAAATGTTTAGAAAATCCCACTGTAGAAAAATCCATTCTTCAAGCCTTGCGTCCGCTTATGCACGAGGTTGCAGGGCAGTTACATGAAGAACTTTAATTGATATACAAGGAGCTTAATTACACATGCAGCTCTAAGATATGTAAACATCATTGTTTAATTAATCTGATAAATCAATAAAATGAAAAAAATCACTCCATTCATTTTTGTCATTCTTGTCTATTCAATCCAAGCGAAAGATTGTGGGAAATGGCGTTGGTCAATAAAAACACTTACCGATCAGGGCGCACTTGATTTGCTCAATCAACAGCCGACAAGCACTACTATAAGTCAAATCCTCACTGACCCGGAACCTCTTTCCCACCACTTAGCAACAACGAGCCCTCAGGATGGGCAGTTACCTCGCTTCGACAGTGAAAAACAATTAGTTGTTTTTACTGCCAATATTATAGAGGTGAAACACGAAGCTGATCATGATTATCATTTAGTATTGAAAGACCCAAATACAAATGAAGAAATGGTAGCAGAAATTCCCGATCCGAACTGTCCCTCATTCAGTGGTATTTCAGAATTACAAAACAGATTTCAGATTTTACGGGATTGGGTCGACAATAATGTATCAGGAACCAGTGGTGATGGTGATCCCGCCATAACGGTACAAATTCAAGGTATCAAATTTTTCGATGCCCCTCTGCATGCAACAGGCTCGCCTCCCAATGGACGCGAAATACATCCGGTTACAGATATAATCACTTCCGAAGGTAGTGTTTTTGCTTCTGCTGGACATCTAGCACCTGCAGAATTAATTAAATCAGTCCCAGTCAATCCGAATAATAACCCAAGTAAACCTTCTACGAATATGAATACTACAACGACTCCGCAAAACATGCTTTATCTGGTACTGCTTGCTGCTTTACTTGGAATGGCAGGACAGGTCATCCGCTTGATGGTAGGTCTAAAGAAAACCAATCAAGGGGCACCTCCAAACGCTGATGGAACAAAAAAGTCAACAGTTGAACTCGTAGATGGTAAACAATTAGCTCTTGGTTTATTCATCGCAATTGCCATTGGAGCCATTGCAGGTATTCTAGCAGCTGTAAATAATATGGGCATTTCAGAACTTAGCAAGTCAGACATATTTGCTTTCATCGCAGCTGGGTATGCAGGAACCGACTTGATAGAAGGGTTTGTAATAAATAAATAAGTAAATAAACAAGAAAGATCAATTCCAATCCATAGAATATCGACTTGAGTAGCTAAATATGAAATAGAGAATCTCAAAACAAGCTATGTGAAAGTACCGATAAAAAAACTATTCGTGAAAAAACTCATTCCCTCATGTATTTGAATGTAGCGTTTCATTTTAAAACAATGCCAGAAGCGCTGATAGGATAGACAATGCGTTAGGATAAAAAATTAAGAAAAATGGCAACAATTACTAGCACAGTTGGCTCTGTAGGTAGAATTATTTCATTTTAAGTAGCAAGACGTCCGCAACAAGTCGGACACTTTTTTTGAATGTATTTTTTGTTTTTGAATCAATTTTCACTCTCATAAATGAAATTTCATGTTTTTATTCCAAGTAAGGTTCCACCTAAAAAAACATGCAGTAAATGATAGCAGTTTGTCCATCGTATTTATTTTTATTCTCCTGAACTTGCACTGTAAAAAAAAATATTTCTAACACCATTCTCTAAATCTCATGATTAAAAACATCACTCTTAAGAATCGCAAAAATTCAAAGTGCAAGTTTGAAACCTGTCTTATTCTTACTGAACACGCTTTGAAAATGATCAATCCGACAGGCGAATATTCTAAAAATCTGGAAGCATTTATTGATTACCTGATTTTGCTTTCCAAATCACCACAAAATGTACAAGTCGAAATTCTATATCAGCACCCGAAGCAAAAGAAAAATGCAAAGGGAAAAAATTTCAGGTTCGCAACTTCTTTTCCTGCTCCTGTTGCCAGAGAGAATGATTGGAAATTGAAATATGATTCATTGACGGGACAGGAGGGAAAAGTATTCAGTTTTATTTTAAGAAATTTCAAGCAACAACAGATATGCCGCTCACTCAACATTAAACTAAACACTGAAAAAGGATATAGAAAGACTGTGCATCAAAAAATGCAAGTAGCCGATTTCGCTGCTATCAATGATCAGGATAGAGATTTGCTTTTGAGATTCACCCACGAAAAGTAGCCGTTAACATAATCCCACCCCAGAGGGGTGGGAAATATCGAATTTTTTTAGTATTCATTTGGAAGCTCATTACAATACCAAATAAAATAAAAATGAAAACCACTCTCAACATTCTGCTCCTGCTGTTTTTTACTGCAGCGCTGACTACCACTGCCCATGCACAACAAAAAGTGCTTGCGATGGCAGTGGAAACATCAAGCAATGACACCACTCCTGAAGGACTGCCCGTCATTGACGAGAACACACTCATCCATGCTGTGATGAATGTAAACCTCGACAACACCGATTCAATTTACAAGTTGCATGTAAAGCTAGGCAGAACACAAGGCGGTACTGAATTTATATCTGCTGTTTTTGATTACAACGTTTCTGGCACATTCGGCAGCACTACCTATTCCCAAACCGGAAGCACGATTCTATTAGGGCTTGGCGCATACGCTGGTATGATCCACTATTACGCAGAAGTGCAAATAGAAAAAACAGATCACAGCTATGAAGATGCTGTTACTTTTTCAAGATAACTCACCAACTAAACTTACACCCAATGAAAATCCAATATATATTCCTCAATCGCCTTTCAGTTTTCTTTTTCTCTTTTATACTGATAACTGTATTTCTCTTAACCAACCAATCCCTTGCTGCAACTCGCACATGGAGCGGTGGTACCAGCACTGACTGGAATACAGCAACCAATTGGTCTGGATCTGTAATACCGGGAACCACTGATACCGTTGTTATCCAAACAGGAACTTTTAACTGTTTACTGGCAGCAAATACAACGGTCAAACAATTTACGCTGACAAGCGATACGATAGACCTGAATGGATTCACTCTTACGGTTTCAAACAATGCAACAATCACCACAGGATTTATCACCAACGGAACACTTTCCATCAATGGCGCTGGTACTGCCACCTTCAGTGGCGGAACAGTGAGTGTTACGCTAAATGTAACTGCCAACTCTGTAAAGTTCTCAGGCGGCACATTCAGCAATGCTGTTACTGTTGTAAAAAATTCTTCGACCAACTCTGTCGGAGATGGCAACTGCACCTTCTCATCAACTCTATCACTTACAGATTCCGGCAGTGGAAGCTGGACATTATCAAATGTAAATCCAGATACGTATTCAGGAAGTGTAACCGTTATTGAGCGAAGTACCGGAACCATTTACCTTTCTCACCACGGTACCGGAAATAGTTTCTCTGCTCCGGTCTCTCTCACTACCACCGGCACAGGTTCTATTTTTTCAAATTACTACGGCACGGCAACTTTTCATGATAGCGTGATTGTAAATTCAACAGCAGGCGGCAGTGTCGAGTTCGGAGTTAGTACCGGCTCATGCACACTTGATACTTCCGTTATTGCAATTGGCTCATCCGGCTTTAGCTCTACGGGCACTTTATATTTAAGAAGTGTGAACCAGAACGATTCCACTAAAACAATTTCCCTTACAACCACAGGTACAAGTGTTCTGCAATTTGCGAGTGGCTGCACCTGGAATGGTGCTGTAACAGCAAGTGCACCTTATCTGCGTCTTAGCGGCAGCCGCTTTTTGGGAGTAGTAAGTATGACGTACACCGCTAACAACACCAGTACTTCTGCGGGAGGTTGTTACTTCGGCAACACCACCACACTTTCCAGAAATGCAACTAGCAGTGGAACATTTTCAATCGGTACTTCGACAGCCGATACATTTAATGCCGTAGTAACTATTAAAGACGAAAGCCACGGCACTGTATCCGTAGTGAATGCAATTTTCAAAAACAAAGTAACCCTCAAAAACCAAAACACAGAAAGTGCTTCTGACCGTTTCGTTATTGCAACGGCAGGAACCTGTATCTTTAAAGACAGCGTAACGCTTGATAATACCACCTCCGGTATGAACTTCGGAAATACAGGAGGCAGCGTGTCTTTCGACAGCAGTAGCTACCTCAACATTCTTTCTTCTTATACCGGCAGCTTGACTTTTAAGAATACGGCACAGCATGGGAGCCATGCTGTGAGTGTTCCGTTTCAAAGTAACAGCGGCATACTTTATCTGAACAGCGGCAGCACGTGGGATGCTTCATTTACCGCCAATGTGCAGCGCACACAGTTAAACGGCAGCACCTTTAACAGCACTTTTTACCTCAAGCGCACAAGTAGCAGTACGGATACCTGTACCGGAGGCAATATTTTCAACGGCACTACTACAATTATTGACAGCAATGCAACCTCACATTCATTTGTGCTTGCTAACACAACTGCCGATGATTTCAACGGCAACACTATCTTTAAACAATACGGTACGAATGATAAGTTGTATCCGACTTACACAAAAAACTCAACGTTTGCTAAAGATGTTATTGTCGATGGAAGCGCAGCAATTGCTTTCGGAAATAATGGGGGCAAAGTAATTTTTGATGGAAGCGGAAATCAAACGCTGAGTAAATCGGGTTCTTACGTTCCAACATTTAAAAGAATACAGATCAATAAGTCGGGTGGTGTGGTGTCACTTGCTTATCCGCTCACAACAGCAGATACCTTGTTCTTAACGAAAGGAGTTCTGGCAACGGATACAACCAATCTTCTCACGGTACCAGACAATGGGATTGTTTCTGGAGGGAGCGATTCTTCTTACATAAATGGGCCGCTAAAGAAGATCGGGAATGATACCTTCATGTTTGCCTTAGGTGATACTTCATTGCATGTTGGTGCTTATCACCCCCTTGTGATAACTGCACCATCAAATTCAAGTAATGAGTTTACAGCAAAATATTATCCATTGAATTCAACAATAAATAACAACCTTGACAGCATTTATATTTCTAACTGTGAATATTGGTCGCTCAAGCATAATGTGGGGACAGACTCGGTTAAAGTGGGGCTAGGTTGGAATTCGAATAGCTGTGAGGTACATGATTCAACAACACTTTTAATAACAAAATACAACGGAACCAATTGGTCGAATTGTGGAAAAAGCTACGCAACATCAAATTCAAATAATGGCATAATTAATAGCCTATCTTATATAAATATAACGTCATCTCTGACACATTTATTGACTATAGCTAGCAAACCGCAACTTAATTTTTTACTAAATTCCGATACGATAAAGATTCGAGATACTTTATTTCTTACAAACGCCTCTATTGGTTTTAATTCAACTTCTTTATTTATTTGGAATTTTAATGATTTTTCTTGTTATGATTCTAGCTGGGATGGGGTTCATATTGTTCCAACAATTTCTTGCGCTGATTCTGTTTTAGGTACTTATTCTACATCACATATTTTTAACACTTATAGAACTTTTACATTAAAATTAAAAACAATTGAGTTTACAGGAGATACTTTATCGGTGTCAAAAAGTCTGGTTGTCAATAACGATCTTTCCACATGTCAAATAAGTGGTTGCGAATACATTTCAAATGGAAATTTTGACTCTTATACTACTCCTTGTCCAAGTTGGCCTGAACATCTCTCAAATAATATATTAAATTGTTGGAGCGAGCTTGGAAATTCGAACGGAAATTATTTCACTACAGAATATTATAATACGTGTGCAGGTTGCACTGCAGTTGCAGGAATTCCATGTAATTTTTTGGGCTACCAACATCTTAGAGGCTGTGCATCTAATTGTTCTTGCGCAACATCGGGAGGTTACATTCAGGTTACCACAACAGACCATGTGTGCCCAGGTGGAACGGGTCAAGATTTTCGAAGTTATGTAAAACAACAATTAGCAACTCCTTTAACTGCCGGGGTCAATTATTACGTAACTTTTTGGGTAAATCTTGCCGATATAAGTACAGTAGGATCCAATATTGGAATGTTATTCCTTTACTCTTTTGGAATTCCTATTACACTAAATATAAATGGTTTATTTACAGGAATTCCTCAAATTCATTCAGGAAATAACAACACAATAATCGACAAACTTAATTGGACCCAAATATCTGGAGTTTTTCAAGCTGCTAATAATGCAAATTGGGTAATGATTGGTAACTTTAGGAGCGATGCAAACACAATTTATGCTAGCTCATCACCAGCTATTGGAAGTTGCCCCAATGGACAATTTCCGTCTTGTGATCCAAATGCGTGGAACCTAGCTGAATATTCAATAGATGATGTTTCAGTTAAAGCAACCACTGATTTGCCAATTACTCAGACTCCGAATTGTACTAATATAACGTTGTCGGCTTGTACCACATTAACTCTTACGGGCTGGACTTGGTATATTGGAGATCTCACAAATGTAGTTGGAAGTAGCACATGTTCGATTTCAGTTAATCCGACATCTAACACTATATATGATGTACTAGCCTTCGACGCGTCTGGCTGCCCTTATCATGGAACTATTACCGTCAACCCATTACCTTCTAATAACCTTTCTGTCTCAATTAATTCTCAAACAAATGTGAGTTGCCATGGAGGTAGCAGTGGATCAGCAACTGTGACTACAGCTGGAGGGACTACTCCCTACGCAAACTATGTATGGACTCCCTCAGGAGGTGCGTGCTCCACTTGCACAACAG
>JBBRND010000058.1:0-15324 GCA_038230515.1 Bacteroidia bacterium
CGGCTGCTCATCAACCCTGCAGGGAATTTCAAATGGATATTACGACAGCTACAGTTCCGGACTTGATGGAATGTGGATTGATATTCCTCAGGGAACATGCAACGGCACTTACTACATCGTAGTTCAGATTGATCCGAACAACAACATGACGGAACTGAATGAAAATAATAATGTGATTGCTGTGCCTGTTACCATTTCAAATCAATCAGCAGCGGGATCGCCTGTGATGAAGATTTCCGCAGATAAGCCAGCAACTATTTTATCGGGAAGTTCAATCACGCTCACTGCTACTGCTGGAACCTCCTATTTGTGGAGTCCGGGTGGACAGACAACACAGAGTATTACAGTGAGCGCAGCAGGTTCTTATACTTGCAATGTTACCAATTATTGTGGCACTGCTACGTCAGCGCCTTTTGTCGTCAGCGTTTTGCCTTCAGCGAATGTGCCTGTTACTACCGATGCCAACATGTGCACCGGATCAACTGCAACGCTTAGCGCTACCAACGGAGGAACGGGCACTATGAAGTGGTACAACACCTCATTATCTACGATACCACTTACTACCGGAACTTCATACACTACTCCTCCACTTACAAGCACTACTACCTATTATGTTGAGAACGAAGTAACCAATACAGGTGCGATTTCTTTCCTTGGCCCTTCTGATAATACGATTGGAGCCGGTGCGTATCAAACCACCACTCCTTCTACTACCTGGTATCTACAGTTTGATGCAGTGAGTGATATTACTTTGAATACCGTGAAAGTAATTGCCTCGGTTGCAGGCAACCGTACTTTTATTCTTCAGGATCGCGCATCAACTCAATTAAAAACACTCACGGTGAATGTTCCTGCCGGCACAAGCCGGGTTACCTTCAACTGGTCCATCCCAACAGGACCGGGTTATAAATTAATGGTAAGCGGAACACCAAACCTTTATTACAATACTACGGGCGTTGCTTATCCTTATACTATTCCCGGGCTTTGCACAATCTTTGGATCCTACTCAGGTCATAATACATATCCCTTCTTTTATGATTTTGAAGTAAAGGCGGCTGATCTTACTGCGTTGAGCGGACGTGTGCCTGTAACTGCTAATGTTACATCAACAATTACGGTTGGGATCAACGCATCGCAAACAACTATCTGTGCAGGGCAATCAACTACGCTTACTGCAAGCGGTGCTACTTCCTACGTGTGGAATCCGGGCGGAGCAACAACTCCAAGCATTTCTGTTTCGCCTTCATCAACCACTAGCTATTCCGTTACCGGAACAACTGCGGGATGCACAGGAAGTAACAGCGTTGCAATAACTGTAAACCCGGTTCCTGTAATTGCCATTGGTGGCACTACATCTATTTGTGCAGGCACAAGTACCACCTTGACTGCAAGCGGTGCAGCAAGTTATTTATGGAACACCAGCGAAACTACACCAAGCATTTCTGTTTCTCCGTCATCAACAACAACCTATTCTGTTACCGGAACAACTGCGGGATGTACAGGAAATAACAGCGTTGCAATAACTGTAAACCCGGTTCCTGTAATTGCTATTGGTGGAACTACTGCAATTTGTGCAGGTGCAAGCACTACGTTGACTGCAAGTGGAGCATCAAGTTATTTGTGGAGTACGAGTGAAACTACATCCAGTATTTCTGTTTCTCCATCATCAACCACGAGCTATTCTGTTACCGGAACAACTGCGGGATGTACAGGAAATAACAGTGTTTCAGTAACAGTAAATGCAAATCCTTCTTTAAGTTTATCATCAACAGGAGTAAGTTGCTTTGGAGGAAATAATGGCACTGCTACTGCTTCGGCTTCGGGAGGTTTGCCATCGTATAATTATTCATGGAATACATCACCTGTTCAAGGCAATGCTACTGCTACTAATCTTCTGACAGGAAATTATACAGTAACTGTTATTGATGCGAATGGTTGTTCTTCTTCATCAACACAAAATGTAAGTCAACCATTGGCTGCATTATCTTCTTCGGCATCCATTACCAATGCAAGTTGCGGATCATCGAATGGAGCGGTTGACATTACGGTTGCAGGTGGAACTTTTCCTTATTCATATTTATGGACACCGGGCAATGCAACGACTGAAGATATTACAGGTGTTGCGGCAGGAAATTATTCTGTGCTGATTACGGATGCAAATCTTTGCACAGTCAGCCAGCCATACACAGTTGGCACGAACGGTTCTGTGCTTGCCGCACCTGCTTCCGTTACGGGAACTACATATATATGTAAAGGTTCTATCGGCAATCTTTACAATGCAGCTAATGTAACAGGCGCTACATCTTACACATGGAGTGCGCCAACGGGAGCAACCGTTACTGCCGGACAAGGTTCGGCAAGTGCTACTGTCAGCTTTAGTTCAACACAAGTGTCAGGTAACATTTGCGTGTATGCATCTAACTCTTGCGGCAACAGTGCGCCAACCTGTAAAGCACTTGCTGTCGTTATTGCAAAACCTGCTGCGCCTTCAAGCATTATCGGTTCTGCAACCGCCTGCCCGGGTTCCACAGGAAATGCATATTCATGTACGGCTGTTGCTAATTCGGAAAATTATACATGGACATTGCCGACAGGTGCTACCATTACAAGCGGTGCAGGCACAAACAGTATTTTACTTTCCATCGCTCCAGGTTTTTCGCAGGGGTACCTGCGGGTAACGTCAAACAATTGCATTGGGAGCAGTGCGCAGCAGATAATTACCATCTACGGAAAACCTGTGCCTCCGGCATCAATTACCGGAACGATTGACAATGTGTGTGCAGGCACTTCTGGAGTTGCTTATTCTGCTCCTTCAGTTGGCGGAGCAACGGGCTACACGTGGGTTGCGCCTGCAGGAGCTACCATTGCAAGCGGACAGGGAACAACTTCTGTGACTGTAAACTACAGCGGGGCATTTACTTCAGGAAACTTATCAGTAACTGCTAATAACAATTGCGGAAGCAGCGCTGCAAGAGTTGCAGTGGTTCATTCGGTTCCGGTCACTCCGGGTTCTATTACCGGACCGGCAACTATTTGCGCGCATCAAGCTGGCGTGAGTTATTCAATTGCTGCTGTACCAAATGCGACCTCCTATACATGGACTGTGCAAACGGGCGCTACAATTATGAGCGGACAGGGCAGCACAAACATTGTTGTAAACTTTGGAACCACGCCCGGAACCATTACTGTAAAAGCTAACAACGCCTGCGGACAAAGTGCTGCACGCGCAATGACTATTACAGTTACCTGCAGAACAGCGGAGCCGGTGGCTGACTTATCTATTTATCCGAATCCGACTCATGAAAATGTGACGATTTCTTTCAACTCAACTGCTGATGGATTTTATCATATTGCCATGAGTGACATTACCGGAAGAATAATTTATTCAGCCACGCAAAATGCAGCCGAAGGAAATAATTCTGTTGAACTGAATCTTGCGGACTATGCAAAAGGAATTTACCTGCTGTCATTCGAAATGAATGAAGACCGGTTGGTGAAGAAGATTGTTGTAGAATAATACTGCGCACGGCAGAAGCCGGAGGTTCGTTGATTGAAAAGTTTTTTTTAGTCAATGAATCTCCGGCTTTTTTTTTGGGGAGAACTGAAAAAAAATTTTTGGTTTGAATCAGAAAAAAATATTCCTAAGCGCCCGTTATTCATGAAGCTGATCATGAGCAAGCGTATCACTACACATCACCTTAGCGTGCCGCTGTCGAAAGTCATCAGCCGCAATTTCGCATTATATTTTATAGAAAGCTTATCCCACTATCGCACGGGGCGGTTTGCTGGCCGCTTCCGGTGGCTTCACTATTGGATGGGTGAACGAGCTAATTGCTTCCGGTGGATTCGTAATCTGAACGGGCGTCTTTCTGATCGCTTCGTTGGCTTCCCAACCTGAAGGGGTGTCTTTCTGATCAGTTCCGGAGGCGTTCCAACCGCTTCCGGTGGCTTTCAAATCTGAAGTGTCGGCTTCACAATCTCTTCCGGTGGCATCAAGATATGAACCGTGAACGACTCCGGAAGCGGTTGGAACATCACCGGAAGAGATTTAAACGGCTCCGGAAGCGGTTGGAACATTACCGGTTGAGTTTTGAACTACTCCGGAAGCGATTGGAACATCATCGGATTAGATTTGTTCGGCTCCGGAAGCGGTTGGAACATCACCGGATTAGATTTGTTCGGCTCCAGAAGCGGTTGGAACATCACCGGATGAGATTTGAATAACTACGGAAGCGATTGGAACATCACCGGAAGAGTTTTGATCGGCTCCGGCTAAGATTTTAATAACTCCGGATGAGTTTTGAACGTCAACACTTCGAAATTTAATCAAAAATCAACTATCTAATTATTGTTGTGTTGGTCTTAGTTGGGAGCATGTGCGCGGCTTGACCTGCCATCCGTCAGGTAAATTACTTGCTGCAAAAGTGCAGTGTGAAAATATAAAATGATTTACATCTACAACGACAAAAATCACCGGCAATTGGAGCGCGGAAATAAGCGTAACGGTTTACGGGGCGGTGTAGGTAAAATAATTTCCTGCTCTCATAGCCCACAGTTTAAACCGTGGGCTATTTTTTGTGTAGATTTGAGGAATGAAAATTTTTGAAATGAGAAAAATATTATCACTAATTGCATTCATGTATTTATGCATGCCTCTTAGAGCACAGATTAGCGTGTATCATCCTTTTCCTGATTCGGATGCTGTTTGGTGTGACGATAGTGGTCGTCATATTTGCCCATTTTTAATAGAACCGGATGTATTAATCCGAACAACCTATCAATTGAATGGAAAATATGATATAGATAGTATTACTTACAATAGATTGTCAAGCTATAGAATCAGTACATACTATTTTAATTGTGACACGCCATCAAGGTATATTGACACGACCACCTATTATTTTAGACAAGATACAGCGCAGAAAAAAGTTTTTCTTTACAACTTCTCATCTCATTCTGATTCTCTGCTTTATGATTTTAATTTGCAGGTTGGAGATACCCTTACACAGTCAAGAATTAGTTGGGGCAGCACCAACCTCACACAGTTTCCGTATATTGTAACCTCTATAGATTCTGTTTTGATAGGGGGACAATTTAGAAAGCGTTTCAATTATCAACAGTTAGATAGCTCGGCATTTTGTGCTTTTGAAATTTCTTCAATGATAGAAGGCATCGGATGCATATCAGGCTTAATGAATGGTCCAGGTTGTTTTGAAACTTTTGCAAATCTTCAGGAATTTATTCAGGACAATATTGTTCTTGTCGGCTCTTCTGCCACTGTGTTTTATTATTGTCCGGATTATACATTCATTGATGAGGCGAAAAATAGTTCAGAGAAAAATGCGTTCTTAACCCTTTCCCCCAACCCCACCTCTTCCACCTTCACCATAACCACCACAGCGCAACTGCAAAACGCACAGGTAGAAATTTACAATGTGGTGGGCGTGGCTGTTCAATCAGAATTCATAAATAAAAAATCAGAAATGAGCGTTGAAGTTTCAGCGTTGCCTCCCGGCATTTATTTTGTAAAAGTAAAAGGCGATAAGTGGAGTGCTGTGCAGAAGCTGGTAATCCAATAAGCGCGTTCACTATTTTTTACCTTCGCCACCAAAATTTCCGGTATGCGAACTATTCTTTTGATAGGAGCTGGGCGTTCCTCATCCTGTTTAATAAAATATTTTCTCGATCATTCTCAACAGCAGCAATGGAAGCTCACAGTGGCAGATGTTTCGGTTGAGTTGGCGCAAAGCAAAACTGGAAATCATCCCAATGCAACCGCCATTGCCTTCGATATCAACAACGGGCAGCAGCGCAAAGAAGAAATTGCCAAAGCAGACATTGTAATCTCCATGCTGCCTGCACACATGCACCTTGCCGTTGCGCAGGAATGTGTGGCTCAGAAAAAACATCTTGCCACTGCATCATACATTACCAAAGAAATGCAGCACCTGCATGTGGACGCAATTAAAAGCGGAGTTGCGCTGCTGAACGAATGTGGTCTCGATCCCGGCATTGACCACATGAGCGCCATGAAAATTATTGACGAAGCAAAAGCAGCAGGAGGGGAGATCACTTCTTTCAAATCATTTTGCGGAGGACTGGTAGCACCGGAGAGCAACGACAATCCGTGGGGATATAAGTTTTCATGGAATCCGCGCAACGTAATTCTTGCCGGGCAAGGCACTGCAAAATATATGGAAGATGGAAAGCATCACTACCTTCCTTACAACAGATTGTTCTCTCAGATCGAAAAAATAAATGTTAGCAATCACGGAACGTATGATGGTTATGCCAATCGCGATTCACTGAGCTACCGCAGAATTTACGGTCTCGAAAAAATTCCCACCATGCTCCGCGGAACATTGAGGCAGCAGGGATATTGCAAAGCATGGGACGTATTTGTGCAACTCGGCTTAACAGACGACAGCTATGCAATTGAAGATTCCGCTCACCTTACTTATTCGCAATTAGTAGAATCTTTTCTTCCTGCTGATAAAGAAAATAATTCGCTGAAGAAACGCGTGGCAGTTTTCATGAATGTAGATGAGAACGCTGATGAAATAAAACTGGTTGAATGGACAGGCATTTTTGAAAACACTCCCATCAACCTGCAACTGGCAACACCTGCACAAATTCTTCAGCAGCTTCTCGAAACAAAATGGAAATTGCAAGACGGAGACAAAGACATCATTGTAATGCAGCATGTGTTTGAAATCAGAAACTCAAAATCAGAAATTCAAAAACTGAAATCATCGTTGGTTGTAAAAGGAGAGAATGAAATTTATACCGCCATGGCGAAGACTGTAGGGCTGCCGCTAGCCATTGCTTCAAAGCTTATTCTGAACGGAGAAATAAAAGCGAGAGGAGTTTTAATTCCTGTTACCAAAGAAATTTACAATCCTGTTTTGAAGGAACTCGCAAATCATGAAATCATCTTTCATGAATCAGAATAAAATTTTCTGAGAGCGTAGGAGAGGCGTTTTTAATTCTGAAAAAACCCGAGCACCTGCGAGAGTTTTTTCTTTAGCTCTTTGCGGCTCACTATAAAATCGAGGAAGCCATGTTCCAGAACAAACTCAGCAGTTTGAAATCCTTTCGGTAAATCCTTTCCGATAGTTTCTTTCACAACCCGCGGACCGGCAAAACCAATCAGTGAACCCGGTTCAGCAATGTTGATGTCTCCAAGCATTGCGTAGGATGCAGTTACTCCACCTGTAGTAGGATCAGTAAGTAATGAAATGAACGGAAGTTTCGCATCAGCAAGCAGCGTGAGCCGTGCAGCAGTCTTTGCCATCTGCATCAATGAAAAAGCTGCCTCCATCATTCGCGCACCGCCCGACTTAGAGATAATCATGAACGGAAGTCCTTTATCAATACAATAATCAATGGACTTCGAAATTTTTTCTCCCACTACAGAACCCATCGAACCACCGATGTAAGTAAAATCCATGCAGCAGATAACGAGGTCTTCACCATCTATTTCTCCGTGTGCGGAACGGATAGCATCTTTCAGTCCGCTCTTTTGCTGCGACTCCACGATACGGTCAGCATATTTTTTTGTGTCAACAAAGTTGAGCGGATCGGCAGAAACAATATTCGGAAAAAGTTCTAAATATTTTCCTTCGTCAAAAATAATCGCGTAATAATCTTCTGAGTTAATGCGGTCATGGTAGTTGCATTTCTCGCACACAAAACAATTTGCTGCATGATCTTTTGCAAGAACAATATGTTTGCACGAAGGACACTTATGCCACAACCCTTCCGGAGTTTCTTTCTTCTCCCGAGTAGAAGTAGTAATACCGCCTTTTATTCTTTTGAACCAGGACATGTTTTGTTAATTGGTTGATTCGGTTGATTGGGAAAATCAATCACTAATTAACTCAATCAACTGAGTTAACTTAATTGACGATTATGCAATTGTAATTTCTTTCGCAAGATAAACCTCCTGAATCATATTAAGAAGTTCCACACCATCCTTCATTGGTTTTTGAAATGCTTTGCGTCCGCTTATCAAACCCTGACCACCTGCGCGTTTGTTAATCACGGCTGTTGTAACTGCCTCTGACAGATCGCTTGCACCTTTCGACTCTCCGCCTGAATTGATAAGTCCCATTCTTCCCATGTAACAATTAGCAACCTGGTAACGGCAAAGATCAATCGGATGATCGCTCGATAATTCAGAATAAACTTTCGGATTTGTCTTCCCGAAATTCAATGCCGTGTAACCGCCATTTGTTGTGGGAAGTTTTTGTTTTATAATGTCGGCCTGAATTGTTACTCCAAGATGATTCGCTTGTCCTGTAAGGTCAGCAGCCGTGTGATAATCTTTTCCGTCTTTTTTGAAACCACTATTACGCAGGTAACACCAAAGTATGGTTGCCATACCTAACTCGTGCGCCATTGCAAATGCCTGCGCCACTTCCTGAATCTGCCGCGATGATTCCTCAGAACCAAAATAAATGGTAGCACCAACAGCAGCAGCACCCATGTTCC
Source organism: Bacteroidia bacterium (assembly GCA_038230515.1). Lineage (GTDB taxonomy): Bacteria > Bacteroidota > Bacteroidia > AKYH767-A > 2013-40CM-41-45 > JAPLDB01. The sequence goes on from JBBRND010000058.1 coordinate 8,494, forward strand.
ATGCTTCTTTCACAGTTCCGAAAAATATCTGATCAAACTTATTCGGATAAGTGAGAAACTCGTTGTGATTTAATTTTACGATGAAGGGAATTTTGTGCGCATATTTTCTCGATACACTTGCAAGCACGCCAAACGTGGAAGCCACTCCATTGCAACCACCTTCAATCGCAAGCTTAACAATATTTTCTGAGTCAAAATAAATCGGGTTGGGAGCAAATGAAGCTCCGGCAGAATGCTCAATGCCCTGATCAACCGGCAGAATGGAAACATAACCAGTGCCTGCAAGCCGCCCGGTGTTGTACAATCGTTGTAGATTTACTAGGGTTTGGTTTGTTCTGTTTGAAGAACAAAAAATCCTGTCCACAAAATCAGCCCCCGGAAGGTGAAGCATTTCCTTGTTTACAGTTTTACACTCATGCTTCAGTAAGTTGTCAGCATTTGCCCCAAGCAGTTCAGTAATTTTCTGAGATAACATAATTCAGTTTTTGATACGATCGGCAAAACTAAGAGAGAAAACGGAAATCTGAAACGTTATTCACTTTTATGTTTTCTCTCACGGAACTCTTCCTGTTAATAGATTTCTCTACACATTCACCATTCTATCATCTAATTCTATGCACTTTTGCTGAATAAATTTTATTTCAAACAACCTAAAAAAATTAAAATGAAAAAGATTCTTCTGGCAATTGCCTTCTGTGGATTTGTCTTCGCGCAAATCAATGCTCAAACACCTGCCCCTGCACAAACTAAAAAAGCAACACCATCGGGCGTTCAGGCAACTGATCCCAAAATGGCTTCTTCACAGCCCGCTGCAAAGGAAGAAGTGACACCTGCAAAAGTTGCGGCTGGAAAAACGGCACCGGCTTCAGTAACCAAGAGTGGACCGGTAATGAAAAAAGACGGCACTCCTGACAAACGTTACAAAAGCAATCAGCACATGAAGAAGGATGGCACACCTGACAAACGTTACAAAGAGCATAAAGATGCAGCAAAGCCCGCTGCTACCGGAGATACTCCTAAAAAGTAGTATCATAAATTTAAGGCAATAAAAAAATCCGCTCAGTGAAGCGGATTTTTTATTGAAGGGGTGTGCCAACTAAAAAATGTTAACAGTGCTATTTTGCAAGAACGTTCATTCCTTCGCTATCACTGAATTCGAGCTTCTGCATTTTCTCTTCCATCTTTTTGAATTTCTTAAACGCGCGTTCAAGTTTGCGATCATACTGATGTTGATTGAAACCATCGCCATTGTAGGCACGGGCAATAGCTTTGAAATCTTTCGAGCGCATCTTCCGGAGTAAATTATTACTCACCAGAAAATGCCCGACAGCATTTAGTTGTTCAGACTCACGGTGCATGGCTTCAACGAATGAATAAATGTTCGGATAACCGGCAGCAGCGTAATTGAAACCCATAATCTGGAATGCGCCCCATGAAGCAGAACATAACGCTGCCTCATTATGAATCTGAATTGCTTTATCAAGCCGGTCATATTCTTCTCTTCCGTGTTTGTATTTGAATTTGTCGCGATGCTGAAAAAGAATGTCCTCATTTCCCTTTACAAACTCTTTCGGATTCACACCTCTCCGTTCAAGCTCCTTCCAGAAGATATGCCCTTCGAATAAAATTTTCGGACGACCGTCTGATTGAAATCCGTTTCCTTTTGCTTCCACTTCGTTGAGGGCTTTCAGCAAAGCGGGTTCTACTTGTAGTGTATCAGCCATGCTGCGAAATTGAAATTCAGTGATTGCCATGAGTTAGGTTTTTATTAATGATGAGCAAAGATGCAACCAAAAAGAAACAAGTGCAATGACTATTTAGCAGTTGGTATTATCTGGTATAAAAGTGGCAGATAATTAAGCATTAGTGGTTACGAAGAGAAGAGGGTGGAAGTTGAAAAATAGCCATCTAACCAAAAACTTAGAACGGATAACCGATAGCAAAGTTTGCCGCAATCTGTCCGATCACAAGTTGTTTGTGTGCGTATTCCCATCGGTTGGAAGCATCCAATGCGGGATCAACAAGTTTCATCGCAAAATCTGTGCGTATAATAAAAAAGTTAAAATTGAATCGAAGTCCTAAGCCAGCCCCTACGGCAATTTCGCTTGCAAAGGTTTTTGTATCAAACTCCTTTGTGGGATCATTTCCAGATGTAGCTTTGCGCAGCCAGACATTTCCTGCATCAACAAATGCAGCCGCTTCGATAGTTTTAAAAATAGAAACACGGTATTCCACATTTGCGACTAATTTAATGTCGCCACCATTTTCAATCTGACTCGTGTCTTTGAAAGAGCCAGGACCTAGCGATCTTGCCAGCCAAGCGCGTATATCGTTAGCGCCTCCTGCAAAAAATGCTTTGTCAAACGGGAGGGAAATACTATCTGAATTTCCGTATGTAAACCCGATGCCCCCTGCAATACGATATACAACTGTGTTGATTTGATTTATCCTCATGTGGTATGTGAAATCCACGTCCGGTTTTATGTATTGAGAAAAAACATTTTTAAAAACCGTGTATTTTCCGTTCTCATCTTTCGATGTATTGGGGAATATCTTCTCGTATAAATACAAAGTATTGCCTGCTGTTTCAAAATTGGTACGGAAGAAGAAAAAACTTTTTCCGATTCGAACACTTTGGTTAGTCAGCGACCATGCAACCCGCGATGAAGCAATTAAATGATCACCATAACTGTAAATCAAACTCTGGTCTTTTGTTGCATTTAATTTATCCTGAAACGCTCCTCGTGGATCAACAATCACCGAATTGACTTCGAACGGATAATACTGCAATCTCTGGCGCACCGAAGGCCGCCATTGATATCCAAAAGAAAATTTCCAAATGATACGCTTGTAGTCAGGTCGGTCCTGGTAATTTGTTCCGATGGTGATATAGGTTTTCGGATTAAAGTATCTCGAAGTTCTTCTTTCAAGAAATCCGGGAATCAGGAATTTTTTAAGCCCTAAACTCAGATCAGGTCCGAAGTCGTAGGTGTTGAAGAAGAAAAGTGATTTTGTTACAGTGTTGTCATTAAGATTTCGGAGCGCCTCAAGCCCGCCCGTTAATTTCAATTCAAGGGATTCGGCACCGCGGAATAAGTTTTTACTTTGATAAGTAAGGTTTCCTGCAATTCCAAGATTGCCACCATTGTGGGTGAGTTCGCTTTCTATTTTATATTCCTGCTTTGCAATGGGAGAAAGTTGTATGAATACATTAAGCAGATATTCGTGCTGGTTGCTATCTCTTGGCACCTCCTGAAAACGAAAGTTGATAAACTTAAAAATATTCAGATCAGCGAGTCGTGCGTACGTGTAGTCCACATCTTTCTGCAAAAAACGATCTCCCTTTTTCATAAAGATGTAACGCACCAGAGCTTCATTTCTTATATAATCCTTTTTCAGGTTACTGATGAAATGATAATCGCTCAGAATACTCGTATCCATGACCAGTGAACCTTCTTCAATGTGCGAATCATAATTAGTGAAAACGTAAATATTGTTGAAGTGATAGCTATGGTGATCTTCTACTGGATGTTCAGCACTTTCTTCGGGAGTTGCATTTTCAAAGAGGCGGCTCACGTACAAATAAATGTCCACCTGATGGTTGCCAAGCGAAGTATCGAGTTCATAAGTGAGATAGTTCCGGTTGAAGAAATAATATCCAAGATCTCTGATGATGGCTGTTATGCGGTCGCGTTCTTTGTCAAGAATATTTTCATCATAAATCTTTCCGGATAGAATCAATGAATTACTTTTCTCATACTTCAAAATGTCGGATATAACTTCATCGGAAGAAGAGTAAGAAACATTCCTGACAGTGTAAGGTATCCGCGGGTTCATTTTGTATTGCACAATTGCCTTTTTCTTCTTCAGAAAAACCGAATCAGAAACAGTTGCATTAAAAAATCCTTTCCGCTGAAGAAAAATCTCCAGTTGCTGGCGGCTCTTTTCAGTAAGCGATGTATCAACTAGTACTGGCTCTTCACCAATTTCCCTCAGGCCGCGTTTCACTTTTTTCCATTGCCGGCTTAACCAGTTGTGATTTGCAACTGTGGTGTCTCCGGTGTTGCCAAAGTTGTAAATGCCAAGGTGCAAACGAACAATGCCTAATATCTTCCGGTTCGTTTTCTGCTTGATCAGCGATGTGAGTTCCTCTTTCTTAAAATGAAGCGTGTCTGTATCAATTTTATTTTTGCTGAGGAAATAACTTCCTGAAGGAATTTTTTTCAGCGGATTACAAGCCAAAACAAAAACCGTGCTGATGAAAAGAAAAAAACGCGCTGACTTTTTCACAATCAATTGTGGTTGACAAAAATAGTATTCTGCCTGTGAGCAACTATTTTACCAACTATTACTTTTCGACAGGCAAGTTCATCTGCTCACTAAAATTCAGAAACAAAATATTCTGTTTTGATAACTATTCACCTCAGCGTAGCATCATCACTCATCAATTATTATTTTCGTGCGGTAGAATTATGAAGGAGTGGCAGGTAAATTCGGTAAGCGAACTTGATGATGTTGCAGCAGATTTTTTATCAGCGTTTATGCAATATCGTGTGTTTGCCTTCTCTGCAGAAATGGGTGCAGGTAAAACAACGTTCATCAAATCGCTTTGCAGGGCGCTTGGGGTTTTGGAAAATGTTACAAGCCCTACTTTCTCTATCGTAAATGAATACATGAGTGCGGACGGAAATCCTGTTTATCATTTCGATTTTTACAGGATTGAGAAGAAGCAGGAGGCGATTGATATCGGAATAAGCGAGTATTTTTACAGCGGCAATTATTGTTTTGTGGAGTGGCCGGAAAAAATTTTACATTTATTGCCTGAAGATGCCTGCCGCATCAGCATCAATCTAAAAGATAATACAAGGATAATAACTTTTAACAATGTCTGAACAAAAACCACGGGGCTTTTCCAGCATTATCAATCCGGCATACATGCCGAGGGAAATGATGGCGGAGATTAAGAAGCAGGAAAAGAAATTATACATCGGCATTCCGAAAGAAATTTCTTTTCAGGAAAACAGAATTCCATTAATACCCGAAGCAGTTGCGTTGCTTATTGCCAACGGTCATGAGATTGTGATGGAAACCAATGCCGGCAATACTTCCAACTTTCAGGATTCTGATTTCAGCGAGGCAGGTGCGCGCATTGCGTACAGCGCTGACGAAGTTTACAAGGCAGACATTGTTCTTAAAGTTGCTCCGCCTTCTCCTGAAGAAGTGGAAAAGATGCAACCGAGGCAGCAACTCATTTCCATTTTGCAGATGAGCATTCAAACGGGAGAGTACATCCGCAACCTGGGTGCAAAAAAAATTACCGCCATCGGGTATGAATACATGCACGATGAAAGTGGCGTGTATCCCGTCATTCAGGCAATGAGCGAAATTGTAGGTAGTTCTTCCATCCTCATTGCTGCGGAATACCTGAGCAATGCTTTTAACGGAAAGGGTGAATTGCTTGGAGGAGTGGCGGGCATTCCGCCTACTGAAGTGGTGATTATAGGTGCGGGCACGGTGGGCGAATATGCTGCACGGGCTGCGTTGGGACTGGGAGCGATGGTGAAAGTTTTCGACAACTCGCTGCATCGTCTTCGAAGGTTGCAGAACCGGTTAGGCAGGCGCATCTTCACATCCATTATCACACCTACTCTTCTTCTTAAAGAATTAAAAAATGCTGATGTGGCAATCGGTGCATTGCGCAGCAACGAGGGCCTGGCGCCCGTAGTGGTTACGGAGCAAATGGTGAGCGAAATGCGTGCGGGTTCTGTTATTGTTGATGTCAGCATAGATCAGGGCGGATGTTTTGAAACGAGCGAGATTACCAACCACTCGCAACCTGTTTTTAGAAAATACGGAGTAGTGCATTATTGCGTGCCTAACATTGCAAGCCGCGTTAGCCGCACAGCAAGCACTGCACTCAGCAACATTTTCGCACCCATTCTGCTAAGCATTGGCGAGGAAGGCGGCATTGATGAAATGCTCTGGAAAAATAAAGCGGTGCGCAAGGGCGTTTACCTCTACCGCGGCTCAGTGACTAACCGCTACATAAGCGAGTTTACCAAACTGCCTTACAAAGACCTGGATTTGCTTATGGCTGCTGCAAGAATTTAAGAACTCACGTTTGGCAATATATCTTCAGTGTTGTCAGTTGTTCGGGAGTTGACTTGCGCGGGGGCGAGACCTGCCATTTGAGTTAGGGCATAGGAACTCTTAATCTCTGATTTTACCGTTGTCCCTTTTTGACTCATCCAAAGTAGAAAAATTTCATTGGTCTCATGTCTTACCGCGAGAGGTTGTGTGCAAGATTGACCTTACACTTGCATAACCTGAGTTGGCAGGTGAGCAGCGCACGAACCCAACGCACAACACCCGCCCGGAAATTTTTACTTAGTCGCCAGCCATCCGGTTAAAGCAAAAAAAAATTGAATCTTGCATTTGTAAGATTTACTGCTGCGAATTGAACGTAGCAAAAGCATGAACTTGAAAAATAAAAAGAAAATAAAGTTTTCCAGAAAAAAAGCTTCTTCATCATCCCATTTTGCAGTGTAAGAAAATGCGCGCCCGTGTTCATTTTCTGCAAAAATGTTGGCAAACGCCAGCTAAACAGTACACTGTTTAGTACAAAACAGTGTCCTGTGGAGCACAAAACAGTGTCGTGTTTAGTACAAAACAGTGTCGTGTTTAGTACAAAACAGTGTCGTGTTTAGTACAAAACAGTGTCGTGTTTAGTACAAAACAGTGTCCTGTTTAGTACAAAACAGTGTCGTGTTTAGTACAAAACAGTGTCCTGTTTAGTACAAAACAGTGTCCTGTTTAGTACAAAACAGTGTC
>JBBRND010000059.1:0-13675 GCA_038230515.1 Bacteroidia bacterium
ATGACGATCGCACTTTTGTGGGTGAAGCTGGCAGTGGAGGCATAATTTTTTTAGTGTCATGCCTAACTTGTTTCGGCATCCATTTGTTCTTCGAGGGATGCCGAAAAAAGTTCGGCATGACAACTCAGTGATTATTTCAAAACAATAATCCGTTGCGAAATTATTTTTGAATCAGTAGTGAGTCGAATTGTGTAAACTCCTTTTGAGAGATTCAGTTGATCTGCATCAAATACAAACGTAAAGTTCCCTGCCTGGTGTTCGCCTGAAGTAAAAGTGGTGATTTTATTTCCGATCATATCAAATGCCTCCAGCGTTAGATTGGTTTTAGCAGCAATAGAAAAAGAAATTTTAGAATAACCGGCAGTAGGATTCGGAGCAATTGCAAACCCGAATACATCTGTCTTCGCTTCAGAAATTCCTGTAGTTGTAAAAGTAACGGTCACGACTTGCTGAGTAAAGCCACATTGGTTGTATGCAGTAAGAACAATGGTGTAATCTCCGGGTCCCGGAAAAGTATGAATCGGATTTACTCCTGCACTGTAGCCGCCATCACCAAAATTCCACATCACTGAATCGTAGTTAGTAGAACTGTTGAAGAAAGTCAACGTGTATGCATTTGCAGCGTAAGTAAAGTTGCAGGTTGGAAACGGAACATTCAATTGTTGGGAAAGCGTAACAGGAACAGCCACCCAGTTGTTGCTGTCGTTCGTTTCAAGAATAACATTGAGCGGATCGGTAATTGAAACTACATAGTAATCTCCGTTGCAGATGTTGGCAGGAAGATCAACCCACTGTCCCGTGAGACCGGAACTGTAAATATCCAGTTTGCCGGTAAAAATTCCCTGATCGGTAGTGCATCCTGTTATTGCCCCCATTGGTGCATTGGGGATATCTGCCATTGTAAGTACATTGCCTGCAGTATCAACACAAAATCCACCATTGCCCGTGCAATCACCGAGATTCACCAGGCAATAACTTTGTTTGTTTCCTGTTCCGATGATGGGCCAATCGTAAGGTTGCAACCCGTACACAGGTCTGCGCAAAGAATAATGTGCCCAGTTGTCGAGATGAATATGTCCGTGTGAAGGATGATAAGTCATCGTTCCGGCAGGGCGAGTCCAGCTTGTCATCGTGTTGTTGTGCTTGTGATAAATTGTTTGATCAACTAATTGCGTTGGCGGAAGTCCGTTGCCGGGGCAGGTTACAGTTGCACAGGGCACAATTACAGTATCGCAATAGCATGTATTTGTTCCATGAATTTCCAGCGGGCCCCAACCAATGTTTGGTGTTGCATTGCCGATGAATAGTTGATTGCCGGTTTCGTGATGATCATTCATAATGCATTGATAAGAGGAGGTCATGTCTGGCAAGAGGTCGCAGTCCTGCGTGCCATCCGGGCATTGGCAAAGTGTTCCATCAGTTGTACTACATGGCATCACAATGGGTGGTGTTGGGTTGTTGCTGAATGTAAGATGCCACTCGCGCACATTCCCTACATCAACTCCGGCCATGTCCGTTACCAGGAGGTACCATGTGCCGTTAGGATTTTGTCCGTTGTCGAAAAGCGAAAGTTCTCCGTCAGGATCATACTCACCCGTGTAAGGCGGAACATTTGACAGATCACTGATTAATCCGTTTGCCCCGTGCCCACGAAAACAAGTGCCGATAAAATTATCTCCTCCTGCGCCTCTGCGGAAACTTAAAATTACCTGCTGGCTATCGGGACTTATCAGTTCGATGCGGAGATCTCCATCGTAGGTATGCAGGAGTGTATCGAGGCAGGCGCGCTCAATGCCGAAGGTGGTATCAATTGCAGTCGGCAATCCATTTACAACACAGGCAAAGCGAACTGGGTGTGCAACGGTGTCGTAGTCAGGAATGGCTCCCGTATCACCATAAAAAGTTTGCGCGAAACCGTTCAGTGAAATCAGCAAGCTTGCAAGGAGTAGGAGTTTCTTCATTGTTGTTTAAGTTAATTTATTGTGTGAGCAAAGATAGAATCTTTTTTCGGTGCATGCGTTCACACTTATCGGTTAACAGTTCGCACCATCTTCGGATTGTTTGAATCATTTTGATTTTACTTTTGTGCGCTCTATGTCACTCACACTTTATATTATCATCGCTACCAGCATTCTTTCCATTATCTGTTTTCAGAATGATGAGCTGCGCGACCGATTTATTTTTAATCCCTTTATCATCCGTGAGCAGCGGCAGTGGTACCGCTTCATTAGCAGCGGACTTATTCATGCAGACTGGATTCATCTTTTGATAAACATGTTTGTGATGTACATGTTCGGTACTGTAGTAGAACGGTATTTCGATTCCGTTTTTGAAGGGAGGGGACCATTTGATTTCCTGCTGCTTTATTTCGGAGGAATGGCAGTCAGCACAATCCGCACCTACTACAAACATAAGTTCGATAACCGCTACCGTGCGCTGGGCGCATCAGGCGCGGTGAGTGCCATTGTGTTTTCTTACATTCTTTTCGATCCCCTTGAAAAGCTTTGCCTCTATGGAATTATTTGCCTGCCAGGAATTATTTTCGGTGTGCTTTACCTCGTGTATTGTTACTATGCAGGCAAGCGCAACATCGGGTTTGTAAATCACGATGCCCATTTGTGGGGCGCAGTGTTTGGTTTCTTCTTCACCATTGTGCTCAAGCCCGATCTCTTCCTTTATTTTTTAAAGCAACTTCCTTTTCTTCAGCATGCCTTCTGAAAAAAACAAAGCCGTCTTCTTAGACCGCGATGGAGTGCTTAACCGCGAAATTGGCGATTTCGTTTTTAATCTCGAAGATTTCATCATCAACGATGGAGTAGTGGAGGCGCTAAAAATCTTTCAGGAGAAAAATTACCTGCTCATCGTTATCAGCAACCAGAGCGGCATTTCAAAAGGACTCTACACTAAAGAGCAGGCAGATTACCTCCACCTGCATCTTGAGCGTGCCCTCAATAAAAACGGCATCACTCTCATTGAAATTTATTACTGCACGCATCATCCCGATTTTACAAACTGCATCTGCCGCAAGCCCGATTCGCTGCTTTTAGAAAAAGCATTGGCGCGCTTTAACATTGATGCCTCCCTTAGTTATTTTATTGGCGATGCCGACCGCGACATGCAGGCAGGGCACAAAGTAGGAGTAAATACCATTAAGGTTGTGGCAAATTCTTCGCTGATGGAAGTGGTGGGGAGGATTACCTGAAATCATTATGCTCCATTTTTTAAAAGGCGCGTTTTTGGCTTTTCTAAAAATTGCCCTTTTTTTTTGATAAATTCAAACTATTTTTCTCAAACCTCTCAAGGTTTAAGATAAAATTCTTCATGACTAAGGTAAACCTCTCAGAATTTGTTAAAAGTTGCGAATAAATAACAGATTTTTTTAAACGGCTCTCAAAAGCCGTTACTTCCGTGCTGCCATTCCGGAACATTAAATAATTACACAACGCTCATTTTGCGTGCTGAATGTTTAACTACTTTTGAGCTCCTAATTTTAAAAAACCAAATAATCATTATGAGAAAAATTTTACTTCTAGTTTCTTCAGCATTTCTTTTCGGTAGTTCAGCGCTCAAAGCCCAGACATGGATTGAGCAGAATTCAAACTTTACAAACACCTCAGAAGGTGTGTTAGACATTTCAGTTGTTGACGACAACACCTGCTGGGCGCTTGGCTATGACGGCACCGGCACCGGAATTGACTTTATTGACTTCGCCCATACCAACGATGGCGGCACTACCTTTAATATTGGAACAGTTGGCACTGATACTACTTTTCAGTTCTCTAACATTTCAGCCATCAGTTACGACACTGCATGGGTAGCAATGTTCAATCATGTAGCTACCTTAGGTGGCGGCATCTGGCATACAACGGATGGAGGCACTACCTGGACTCAGCAGGGCGTAGGCACCATCTTCAATGCAAGCTCTTTTCCTGATGTAGTTCATTTCTGGAATGCCACCGATGGTGTAGCCATTGGCGATCCTAACAACGGATACTTTGAAATTTATACAACTACTGATGGAGGCACCACCTGGACCCGCACTCCTCAGGCAAATATTCCCGCTAATCTGTCGGCAGAAGCAGGAATCACTAACTGGTATGATACCTATGGCGACAACGTATGGTTCTATACCAGTAAAGGAAGAGTTTATCATTCTCCTGATAAAGGCACTACCTGGACAGTTGGAACAGTACACACGCTCACCACCACTCAATACATGAACCTGAAATTTTATGATGCCAATAACGGAATCGCAAACGTAGCAAGCACCGGAGGCGTATTTGTTGGAGCTTACAGAACATCTGACGGAGGCGCAACATGGACTGCTTACACACCCACCGGAAATTTCTGGACCTCTGATCTGGTAATTGTTCCCAATACAGGAATTGCAGTTTCTACGGGCGCGGCAACCGGCTTTACAGGGTCCAGCTTCAGCGAAGATACCGGAACTACCTGGTATGATATTGATTCAGGCACGCAGCATACTGCACTTGGAGCTAGCAGCTTCAACGGAATGTGGAGCGGTGGCTTTAGCGCAGGATTTCAGTCAGGAGGTATTTTTAAGTATGACGGTTTTCCGCTTGCAGTTCATGAAATTGCTGTTGATCTCAAGAGCTACAACCTTTATCCGAACCCAACTTCAGGCATCGTTACTTTGAATATGAAATCGAAAGTTCAAAGCGTGCAGGTAATAGATGCAATGGGAAAAATAGTATATGCTGAAAAATTTTCAGCAACAAACATCGCGAAGAAGTCATTTGATTTCTCTTCTCTTGCAAAAGGAATTTATTCACTCGTTCTTACTTCCGCAACTGAAAGAACGCAGGAAAAGCTGGTGATTCAGTAAATCATATTTGAATTTCAGAAAGGGCTGTGCTGGTATTTCAGCGCGGCCCTTTTTATTTGGAAGATGAGGCAACTTTTATTTTCTATTTTTGTTTCGATCAAAACAGACGAAGCACCAACCCTTGCTTTCCTAACTTCATTTCATGAAACTGTTACTTAGTTACCTTAAAGAACATAAATCACTAGTCTTTCTCGCGCTCCTGCTCGCCACTATCAACCAATGTTTCTCGTTGATGGATCCGCTCATTGCAGGTAAAATGATGGATCGCTTCGGAGTTCACATTAGCGATTACCGAAACGATCCAGCAAAGAATTTTGCTTACGACATCATGTGGCTGTTGCTTGCTTCCATGGGTGTAGCAATGGTATCGCGTATCGCGAAAAACTTCCAGGATTATTTCACCAGCGTTATCGTGCAGAAAACAGGAGTGCGGATGTACACCGATGGTATCCGTCATTCGCTTGAGCTTCCATATCACGTATTCGAAGACCAGCGAAGCGGAGAAACACTTGGCAAACTTCAAAAGGTAAGAAGCGATTCAGAGAAATTCATCAATGCATTTGTGAGCATTGTGTTTCAATCACTCGTGGGAGTAGTGTTTGTAATTGTGTATGCAATCAATGTTCATTGGATTATTGCACCCATTTTTCTGATCACCGTTCCACTGCTGAGTGTTGTTAGCAGCGTGCTGAGCAAGCGTATCAAAAAGATTTCAAAAACTATTTTGAAAGAAACCACTTCACTTGCCGGATCAACTACAGAATCGCTCCGCAATATTGAGTTGGTAAAAAGTTTAGGATTGGCAAAACAAGAAATCGGAAGATTGAATTCCGTGACTGATAAAATACTTTCTCTTGAATTAAAGAAAGTCCGGTTCATCCGTAGTTTGAGTTTTGTACAGGGAACAACAGTAAATTTTCTTCGCACCTGTTTAATTTTTCTTCTCTATTATTTAGTTTTTAGAGATACCATTACTCCGGGCAAGTTAATGACGCTGATGTTTTATTCCTTTTTTATTTTCGGACCGCTACAGGAATTGGGAAATGTAATTGCTGTGTATCGTGAAGCGCAGGCATCATTGCAGGTTTTCGAAGACATCTTAAATACGCCAGTTGAACCTAAACCTACGAATCCTAAAAAGCTCGAGGAGATTTCAAGATTGAAATTTGATCATGTTCGCTTCCGACATCAAACTGCCACAACAAATGCGGTGGAAAACATTTCGTTCGAAACGAGGAAGGGACAAACCATTGCATTTGTAGGTCCGTCAGGTTCAGGAAAAACAACACTCGTAAAATTGTTGGTAGGATTATACCGCCCTCTTGAAGGAGAAATTTATTACAACGATATCCCAGGAAATGAATTGGAGTTTGATGAATTGCGTGAGCAGATCGGATTTGTAACGCAGGACACTCAATTATTTTCAGGAACAATTCGTGAAAATCTTTTATTTGTAAAACCCGATGCAACTGATGAACAGTGCATGGAAGTATTGGAGAAAGCAGCATGTCAAAGTTTACTTACACGAGCTTCAAACGGATTGGACACTTTGATCGGAGAAGGCGGAGTAAAAGTTTCCGGTGGGGAAAAGCAGCGACTCTCAATTGCAAGAGCACTGCTTCGTCAACCAAATCTCCTGGTGTTTGATGAAGCTACATCATCGCTCGACTCAATTACTGAAGAAGAAATCACAGATACTGTGCGTCAACTTTCTTCGCGTAAAGAACACATTACAATTTTAATCGCTCATAGGTTGAGTACGATCATGCATGCCGATCGCATTTTTGTTTTGGAAAGAGGTCGCATTGTAGAACAGGGCGCGCACAACCACTTGCTCGAAGATAAGGGCTTGTATTATGCAATGTGGCGACAGCAGATCGGTGAACGCAAGCATGTGGTTGCCTCCGGAAACAATGTGCCGAAGCCAACAGTGCCGGTGAATGCAAATTGAATTTCGAAAAATGAACTGGTGAAAGGAATTTTGTTTCATCATCCCACATTTTAAACAGGCACTTATCTGTCAACATTTCCTCGTTGATATTTACACCATGTTTTTTCAGTTGTAGTTTGGTGTGCAGATACATTTGTGCAAGTTTAACAGGAAATGATTTCAGAAAACATCTTGTTCTTTTTGTGGATTGCCTGCATGTTAGCTGCAGCTATTCATGTTTGTTTTTTCCTTTTCATTTTTTCAAAGCTTTCTTATTACAAGCAGGAGGAACATGACGTGAAGAAGCAATCGGTATCTGTAATCATTTGCGCGAAGAATGAAGCAGACAATCTCCGCAATCATCTTCACGCATGGATGGAGCAGGCATATCCTGATTTTGAAGTCATCGTTGTGAACGATTGTTCGTGGGATGAAACGGGAGAAGTTCTTGATGAAGCGAAGAAAAAATATCCCCTACTAAAAGTAGTTACAATTCCTGAGCAGGATAAATATCGTCATGGAAAAAAGTTTGCCGTTACTCTTGGAATTAAAGCAGCAAAAAATGAATTACTTCTTTTCAGCGATGCTGATTGCCTGCCTGCAGGTAAGAACTGGATCACGTTGATGCAGCGTAATTATTCTTCATCAACAGAAATTGTTCTCGGCTATGGTGCGTTCTTGAAAGAGAAAGGATTTCTGAATCGTATGATCAGGTTTGATGCATTTCAGATTGCGATGCAGTATTTTTCTTTTGCAATTTCTGGCAACGCCTACATGGGAACGGGAAGAAATTTGTCGTACAAAAAATCATTGTTTTTTTCTACCAAAGGTTTTGCGCGACACAATCATTTGTTCAGTGGCGATGATGATTTGTTTGTAAATGAAAATGCAACTGGTAAAAATGTTGCTGTTGAAATAAATCCTGACTCATTTACGTTTACATCTGCAAAGAAGACATTTGCTGAATGGCTCTCTCAGAAAAGAAGACACGGCACTACGGCAAAATTCTACAAAGGCAAACACAAAGTGCAGTTGGCGCTTCTCAGTATTTCTAATCTTATCTTCATTGCACTCTTCATAACTTTGTTGATACTTCGTTATGAGTGGAAAGCAGTGCTGTTACTTTACGGCATAAAATTGATGATGCAATGGATTGTAAGTTACGGTGCAGCAAAAAAACTTCAGGCAAAAGAATTGATGTGGCTTTATCCGCTGCACGAACTGCTGAACACAATGCTGCAACCTGTTTTCTACATCTCTTCACTAACAACTAAAAAACAAGCATGGAAGTAAATCCGAATCTTTCAGAGAAAGCACAGATTGATTTTAAATTGGTCGGGCAGGCAATGGGGGGCGATCAGAAAGCGTATGCAGAATTAATGCAACGCTACAAGGACTCTATCTATTTTATGTTGTTGAAGATGGTGAACAACCGCGATGATGCTGATGACTTAACCATCGAAGCATTCGGCAAAGCATTTAAGAATCTGCATCAATACACTCCGGATTATGCTTTCAGCACATGGCTTTTTAAAATTGCAACAAACAACTGCATTGACTTTATTCGCAGAAAAAGAAAAATGACTTTCAGTATTGATCAGGGAGTAGAAGGAGATAACGGTTCGGAAATGCAGTTTGAAATTAAATCTCCAACACTGGATCCCGAAGAGCGGATGATAAAAAGACAAAAGGCAGTGCTGATGCGCGAAGTGGTTGAAAAATTAAAACCGCGTTACCGAAGATTGGTTGAGCTTCGTTATTTTCAGGAGCGTAGCTATGAAGAAATTGCCACCGAACTTCAGCTTCCGCTTGGTACGGTGAAGGCGCAGCTTTTTAGGGCGAGAGAGTTTCTATACCAGATTCTGAAAACGGATCACGAGAAAATCTGATGAAATCAGGAAAGCGTTTTTAATTGTCGCTTTTTTCTCCGATGAATTCCGGCATTGATCTTCTCAAAAAATATTTTCCTGATCTTTCCCAAAAACAACTTGATCAGTTTGGAAAATTATTTCCTCTCTACAAAGAATGGAATGAAAAGATCAATGTAATTTCCAGAAAGGATATTGATCATTTGAACGAACGGCATGTGCTGCATTCGTTGGGCATTGCAAAGGTTGTTCAGTTTTCTAAAGGTACTCATGTAATTGATGCAGGTACCGGAGGTGGTTTTCCGGGCATTCCGCTTGCAATATTTTTCCCTGAAGTAAAATTTCATCTTGTTGATTCCATCGGAAAAAAAATTAAAGTAGTAGATGAAATTGTTTCCTCACTTCATTTATCAAATGTTACTGCCGAAAAGAGTAGAGTTGAGGAGGTGAAAGGGAAATTTGATTTTGCGGTAAGCCGTGCGGTGGCTTCGCTCAAAGAAATGCATCATTGGCTTGCTCCGCTTTTAAATAGGAGCAGAAAAAATTCTGCTCAGAATGGCATGTTTTTTTTAAAGGGTGGTGATCTTACTCAGGAAATAAAGGAACTGAACAAACCTGTTCACGTTTTTGAACTGAAAGATTATTTTGAAGATGAATTTTTTGAGACCAAGAAGGTGCTTCGCGTTAATGGGTAAGCGAAGGGATTCTACCGTAGTTTATTTTTCCAGATTGAGTATAAATGTGACCATCTTCTTACACAATTAACAGTAACTTCGTACAAATTAGTAACCACTCTTTAATCTCCAAAGTATAATAGAATTAAATTTTCAAGAAAAGTCCCTATGAAAAAAACTACCTTTAATCCGATGGCAATCCTTTTTGCCCTTTGTGCAATTATTTATTCTGAAAAAAGCACTGCTCAAACCTACCAGTGGGCAAAGAGCGCCTCCTCACAAGGATATGATTACGGAAACGGAATCATCACTGATGATTCAGGAAACGTTTACATCGCGGGGCAGATTGAATACAGTTGCGATTTTGGAAATGGTGTAGTACTAAACACTGCAGGAAAGCATGATATCTTTCTTGCTAAATACAATAGTGCAGGAACTCTGAAGTGGGCAAAACGTGCGGGCGGACCAGGCGGAGATGTGGGATGGGGAATCGGGCTTGATGCAAGCAGAAATATCTATTTGACGGGCGAAGTTGAAAACGGTGCTGGTTTTGCTCCTGGCGACACTATTTATGTTAATGGAGGACCAAACAATGCTTTTTTAGCTAAATACAATAATGACGGAGCTTTTCTGTGGGTAGAACGCGCTGGAGGAAATGCTGATGCAAAGGGCCGTCCTCTTGTTGTTGATCCGGCAGGGTACATTTATTCATCAGGATATTTTACTGGCGCTGCCAATTTTGGAACTCAGAATATCACAGCTACTGCCGGCAACGATATGTTTTTAGCTAAATGGGATACCGCAGGAAACTGTATTTGGGTTAAGAAAGGTGGAGGTAATTCGGAAGATAGAGGTAGAGGACTTGCTCTCGATGCAAGTGGAAACGTTTTTGTAACCGGAACTTTTACATCGTCTGCTAATTTCAGTGGAACCAATATTACGGGTACCGGGTGGAATGATACATATACTGCAAAATATAACTCGAGCGGTACTTTGCAATGGGTTCGTACAGGATCAGGAACTGATACTACGAGGGCAATGGCGGCCGCTTGCGATAACAACGGAAACGTTTACATAACCGGATATTTTATTAATTCTACTACTTTCGGTTCTACAACATTAACTTCTCTTGGTAGTTATGAATTCTTCATGGCAAAGTATGATGCAAGCGGCAATTTAATTTGGGCGAAACGCGGAGGCGGTCCCAATGAGGATTTCGGGCAAGGCATCAGCTTCGACAAAAAAAGCAACCTGCTGTATGTTACAGGTCAGTTTGACTCACAGGCAACTTTTGACGGACTCAGCGTAACCAGTGCCGGAAACAGAGATGTATTTATTTCCGCATGGGATACAAGCGGAAGTATTCAATGGATAAAAACCGGGGGCGGTTCGCAGCGTGATGCAGGATTTGCTGTGGCAAATGATACGCTTGGAAATATTTTCGGCACAGGATTTTTTGATTTTCCCTCTGCTTCATTCGGTACTAACACGGTGAGTGGTGATAGCCTGGCGAATATTTTTGTAACTAAAATTTCTCCTGCATTTGCATCGGAACCAACTACAGCATCAACTAACATTTCTTCTACTATCATCAACTGCAATGATGTTAATTTAACTTGGACGAGCGGCAATGGCTCTTCAAGAATGGTGATTGCAAAAGCAGGATCGGCAGTAAGTATATTTCCTGTTGATGGAAATTATTACACCGCCAATTCAACATTCGGCAACGGTAGTTATCTCGGCAGCGGAAACTATGTAGTATATTCGGGTAGCGGAAATTCATGCACCGTTACAGGACTCACCGTAGGGACGCATTATTATTTTGCTGTGGTTGAATTTAACGGAAGCGGTGTTACCTCTAACTACAACACATCATCCTATCTCACTGCCAACGCAATTGCAAACAGCTTTAATGTAACCGCGTCATCATTTCCAACTTCATTTTGCCCGGGCGGCACTGCTGCACTAACGGCTTCAGGTGGGCTTACCTATACATGGTCGCCTGCTACAGGATTGGATGCTACTACAGGAAGCACTGTAAATGCAACGCTGAATTCATCGGTGACTTATACTGTAAATGCAACGGACATTAACGGATGTCATGCTGCAACTACGGTTTCGGTAACTGTAAATCCATTGCCGACAGTAACACTAAATAATTTAACAGATGCCTGCATCACTTCAACTTCTGTAGCACTTACCGGAGGAAGTCCCGCAGGTGGCACTTACAGTGGTTCATTTGTAACTGCAGGAACATTTGATGCTTCGTCAGCAGGGCTTGGTTCTCACGACATCTTCTATTCTTACACGGATGGAAACGGTTGTTCAAATGCGGATACTGCGAGCATTAATGTGCGCGCTTTGCCTACGGTAGATGTGAGCACACAAAATTCAGTATGCATAAATGCGTCTCCGGTTGCTTTGACGAACGGAACTCCTGCGGGCGGCACTTATAGCGGCACCGGGGTAAGCAGCGGAAACTTTGATCCCTCTGTTACAGGTACAGGTGTTCAGATCATCACTTATTCTTATGTAGATACTTTCGGTTGTGCAAATTCTGACACCGCAACTATCATGGTAAATGCTTTACCAACTGTTACACTCGGAACATTTAATTCTGTTTGTGTGAATGGCTCTGCAGTTGTGTTGAGCGGTGGTTCTCCTGCGGGTGGAACCTATAACGGCACAAGCGTTGTGAGTGGAAATTTTTATCCGAATATTGCCGGTGTTGGTCAGTTTACAATTACCTATGCTTATTCTGATGCGAATGGCTGCATGAATAACGCAAGCAATACTATTACTGTAAATGCACTTCCAACCGTTACGCTGGGTTCCTTCAATGCAGTGTGTCAAAATTCCGGAGGGGTTACTCTTACGGGTGGATTGCCTGCCGGTGGGTTATATAGCGGAAGCAATGTTGGCGGTGGTGTGTTTACTCCAACTGTTGTTGGCAGCAATACGATCATCTATAATTATACCGATGGAAACGGCTGTTCGAACTTTGCTACATCTACCATCATGGTAAATGTTTTACCAACGGTTACGGTTTCTCCGTTCAATCCCGTTTGTCAGAATACTCCCGCATTTGCACTTACGGGTGGAAGCCCTGCGGGTGGAATATGGACAGGCAGCGGAGTTGCTGCCGGAAATTTTTATTCAACTACCTTGGGAAATAATACCGTCATCTATAATTATACTGACGGAAACGGTTGTACCAACCATGCGAACACTACGATAGTTGTAAATGCAAACCCTGTGGTTGCGCTTGGTGTTGATACTACTGTTTGCGCCAATAGCAATATCCTTATTGATGCAGGTGCGGGGTACACATCTTATCTATGGAGCACGGGTGCAACTACGCAAAGCATTCTTGTTGATACTGTGGGAATCGGTATCGGAACTACTATAGTTACCGTTACCGTTAGCAATGCTGCAAACTGCACTGCAAACGACAACATCCATATTATGTTTGATATTTGCGCAGGCATTAACCCTATAACTCAGCAGCCGCCTCTTGCTATTGTGTATCCGAATCCGTTCAGCGATGAACTTACGATCTATTCAGACGCGAATGAAAAAAATATCACCATCACCTTCTGCGATGTGTTGGGAAATATTATTCTGAAGAAAACAATTTCCAAATCAACGGAAACAATTAATCCTGATGTGCCCGCGGGAATTTATTTTCTGCGTGTTGAAAAAGGAAAAACAGTTTCTACTATTAAGGTAGTAAAGACAAAATAGTTGATTGATTAACTAAGTTAACTAAGTTAATTAGTTAATTAAGAGCAGCCGCCTGCATTAAGCAAGCGGCTGTTTTTTTATGGGTGTTGAAAAAAATATTTGCTCATCATTCAAACATTATTTTTCTTAGCGCTCTTGTTCATGGAAGCTGATTCATGGAGATGACTACTACCACATATCACCTTAGCGCGCGGCAGACGAAAGTCGAGAGTCGGAGTACGGAGTACGGAGTACGGAGTACGGAGTACGGAGTACGGAGTACGGAGTACGGAGTACCTATAATATAGGGCATACAAGTTACGATACTTTCCTTTTCGAATTGCTGGTTTGCGGGCAATCTTTCACACAAAATTTTTGCTGTATTCTTAAGCTGCGGCTTTCCGGTCGCAGGTTCCCGCGTGCTTATCGCTTCGGCTGGCTTCCAAATCTGAAGGCGCGGCTTTCAGATCTGTTCTCCTGTCTTCACAACCGGAGGGGCGCACGAGCTAACCGCGTCCCCCGGCTTCACATTCGCTTCGCCTGTCTTGCCGATCTCATCCCCGGACGTTCTAAACAGAAGTCCGGTCGTCAGGGGATCATATTTTGTCGTCAGGAAATGAGTTCGGGAAGCCAG
>JBBRND010000060.1:0-12980 GCA_038230515.1 Bacteroidia bacterium
TAAAAGAGTGAGGAAGGTTCTTCGGATCAGCATGCTATTAAAGCTGCTTAGGGGTTCATCTTCTCTCACTCTTCTCCCTTTTATTTTTTCTGCAAGGTTCTAACTTTTTAAAGAACTTGTATCTTCGGCAAACATATGAGGAGTTCTGCTCGCATGCACGCGGAACTCCTTCGGGGTTTGGGTTCATATGATTCTTTATTAAATATTGGAGTTACTGTTTTGCTTTATTTATGGAGTATGCAATCAGTATAAAAACCAATAATAAAATCCCATTGATAATTACATAACTTGGAACAGAAAAATTAATAAACGTAAAAATTAAATTGCTAATCAAAGCCACAGCAAAGAAAATTCCAGAAACAACTCTAATATTTGTAGTTGTTCGTGGAAATTTAAAACTTGTTCCAATTGTCATTACCAATGTTGCTGCAAGAAATACAAAACTACCTGCAAATAAAAGCATAGTGTTTTCAATATCGTGAAAGCTATACAAACCATATGCGATAAGCAAACTTACCGCTATGGCTATAATTGTTTGGACAAAATTTACTTTCATAATTTTATGGATTTTGATTAAATGGTGGTGGCGCTAATGCTACCAATTTTAAGATTTCAGGCAATTTTTCAGCAATTTCCCATTTTGGTAAACCTGGTTTCCAAATGTAAGTTTCCTTAACAATTTTTTTCTCAGCAATTAGTCTTGATAATTCCTGTTCCGAAAATGGACCAGCTTGATTACCTTCTATCATTGCATAATAAAATTGTGGTGCTGTTTGCATCGGATTCATAGAACCTGGTACATGCATATTTGTCATTGCACTATTCATGGTGTTAACCATTTGTTGTGCAACAGCCATACCCATTCCGAATTCTACTAATCTATTTATTGAAAAAAAACTATCATCATTCATAATGTTATAATTTTAGGTTTATAATACTGGTGGTGGTGGTGGCGGTGGAACTGTACCAAACAAATTTGAAAGTTCTTGCACATTTCCTGCAATTTCCCAACCTGCCATACCTTGTTTCCAAACGTGAGTGTTTTTTGTAAGTTGTCCGTTTTGAACCATTTGTTGCAATTGCTGTAAATTGAAAGGCCCAGCAGTTTGTCCGTTTACTGAAACACTATAAGCAATTGTTGGCGGTGGTGGTGGTGTGTTTTGCTGTTGTTGCATATTTTGCCCCATATTATTCATCATTCCAGCCATTTGATTACCCATTGCTCCCCCCATCATCATGCCTGTCATCATGCCTGCGGGATTCATTCCTCCACCGCCTCCGCCTAAATCCATATTGCCCATATTCCCAAGATTTTCTGCACCAGTTTTTAAAACATCTGTTTGTTGGTTTAAAGCATGAGCCCCAATAAAATTAGTTTCGGTTTGAAGTTTTTGTGCTCTCTGTGCTTCTTCTCTTTGAATACGTAAAGTATCTTCCATATTTATAGCGTTAATACCTTGCATTTCCGACATATTTTTGATATTAACATCCGATTGAGCAATTGTTGTTTTAGTCGCCTGCTCGGCAGTAACTTTTCTTAATTCAGCATAACCTTCACTTTCCTTGTCAACTTCAATATTAGCTAAATCAAACCCTTTCATATTTACACCAAAGTCATTCTCAAGTCTCGATTTCAGATAACCAGAAATAATATCGTTTATTTCCAATATTCTTCTTTCCATTTGAAGGACTGGCATTCCTTTGTCGGCAGGGATGTTTGTAATTACGCCCTTCACATATTTTGTAACCGCATCCTTTATTTGCTTGTTGAAATCATCTAACTCAAAATTTATTAAACGGTTTAATTTAATAAACCCTTTATAGTCGGAAATATTAAAAGTAATTGTACCTCTCGCAGCCATTGGCACAGCAAAATCTAAGAACCGCGGATCAAATACATCAAAATAAGGAATGCCAAATCTTACCTGCATATTACCCGAAAGATTCATAAAATAAATTTCGGCTTGGAAAGGTGAATTACCACCGAATGCTAAACCTACAATGCTTGTCAGTATCGGAAAATTTGCCGTTTTAATTGCTTGATCATATGGTCCAACAATAAAATCCTGCATTTCTCCATCTTTTTGTTTGTAGACAAAAACGGCAAGTTCTCCATCTTTCACACGCAAACTACTACCATAGCGAATTGCATTTTCTCTTTTTGTTGAATTGGCTTCTCCCGAGGGTCGCCATTTCCAAACAAGATACTCTTGTTCGTCACAGCGGATTACATCCATTAATCCGCCTTCTGATTTGTTGCCGAATAGTCCCATTTATTGTTAATTTTAAAATTATTTAATTCCAAGTTCTTTAGCATATTGCATAATCTCTTCGAGAGATTTTTTGTCATCTTTCATTGAAAATTTTGCTTTCATAATTACCTGCTCGCATTTGCTTTTCCAAACAGAAACAAATTCATTATGCTCTATATACTCTGGATTATTCTTCGTTAGAAAATTTCCTTTCGACTTAGCTTTAGGAAATGCTAATGATAAAAATTCCAAAATATCATCCTTTGTATTTGGAACGGGGAATAAAGATATTATTTCCTTTTTTCTTTTATCGGTTTTACTACCACCACCTAAAGCCTGTGAAAGTGCTCCGCCACCGATAGAATTTTTAAATAATCCTCCAATTACACCACCTGCTGTTACCTTATCGTCCCTTTTGCTTTCAACTTCGTCCAGCATTTTAAAAAGTTTTTGAATTGAAGCGTTAGCTTCAATATTTGAAAACTCGTGTCCACAGTCTATGCATTTTGCAGAAAAGGAAGTTACAATTGCTCCGCAAGCAGGGCATTTTTTTACATCACCAAATTTGTCAGATTTAGGTGCAGAAGCAGCAGGTGTTTCAGCTGCTTTCTTGTTGCTTTGTTGTTTTTCGAAAAGTTTTGCATCAAGTACCATTTCAAATTCGTCAAGGTCAATACCTGCGGCTTCTGCTTTTTTGAAAAGGATTTGTTTTTCTTTTTCTGTTAATTCACCGTCTGCAAGTGCAAGATTGATGAGATTTTCAATTTGTTCGTTGTACATTTTTATATGATTTAATTGTTAAAAATTTTCCTACTCGTTTGGCTTTTCGGTATCGCCTCGTTTTTTAATTGGTTGCAAAACTCCAATGTTTAAATGTAAACATCTCTTTTAACTTTCGTCAATAAGTGTTGTGAGAATTTTTTGGTGAACCCACCTCCTGACAGGTAGTTTTTTCTCCTGTCAGGTGGCGGTTGTTTTCATTTCATTTTAATGTTTTTTTTTTTTCGTCTCCAAAACTAAAATTTATTTCTAATCTCAAATTTTATTCTCCTGCACATGGCACTGCACATCCTTTCTCTTCTCTGCTTCTCTCCCAATCAAAACTGCCAACACCAAAATAACACAAATCAAAAGTGCATAAATAGAAATATGAAAAGCGCATACGTTATCAGAAGTTTCATCAGAAACCCTCATCACTCTTCTCCACCAGTTAATTATTTTTTTCATCGCTGTTTTCAATTGCAAAAAAACGCCCCGCCCAGAAACTTGGGGCAGGGCGTATTATTAATTTCTAATTCTCATCACTGTGTCTTACTCACACTTGCGCTCACGGGCCCGCTGCCGTTGCGGTTATAGCCGCGCACACGGTAGTGGTAACGCTTGCCGGAGATAACATCATCGTCCACATACGTTAATTTTTTAGTTGTTTTCAGGTGCGTAAAATCGGTGGCAGTCATTACTGCGGCATCAGTAATGGCGCGTTCAATTTCAAAATCGGTAGCGTTGTCTAACTTCTGAATGGTGATGATGAAGCCGATGCCATCCACATCATCTTTAAGCGGAAGCAGAATGGCAGTGCCCGGCACCGGAATGGTTGTGCCCGCCTTGCGCAGCTTAATGTCGTAATCCACCAGTTTTTCCGGATCACTTGCATGAATGCCGATGGCGAGGTTTTCTACTTGATCGCCCACCTTCGCCTGATCTTTTACTAGGGTGCGCCCCTCGCTGCGTTTCACACTTAGTGCATCTTTTGCGGCTTCAATTTCGATATCCTTGTTCTTTAAAAGAAGGATAGCAGCCGCCACATCGGCTTCGGTTACGGGTTGTCCAACCCATTTTGCAGCATTGGCTGCCATGCCCGATTTTTCGGATGTTAGTCGGGTAATTTCATCTTGAATAAACTTTGTCATAGTAGTTTGATTTAATTGTTAATTATTGAAATTTGGTTTGAATAATGCTTTTTGGCTTTGAAATAGTGCTATTTTTATTGTTCTGAGTACAATTTCTGTCGGGCATGGTACTAATTGCATTGTCGGGCGCACTTTTTCTATTCTCCAAAGTACTCCGGATAATAACACAGTACTATTTCTATTGTAAATAGTACTCTTGTAAATCCAAATAGCACGATGAAGAATGTGAATAGCGCCCGCGGCATTTCGAAACGCGCGATGCAGATTGCACATTGCACGATGGAGATTGCAGATCGTGCTATCCGCATTGCGAAAACCACTCTTGCCATTTACAAAAGCGGGATAAAAAAAAGAAATAGCGTGCTGATTGTTTTGCGAAAACGGGTACTGTAAGTACCCTGAAATTTTTTTAGCGGCTACAGAGTGAGCGGGCTCCCCCCCCCCCTACAACCATGCGGGTTTCAGAGGGTGTTGCCTCTGGGGAAGAAAAAATATTTTGGTTGTTGGTTGCTTTCATTTCACTTGGTATGTTTAAAAAGCGATGCAAAGGAAGTAATTCTAAGGTATTGAACAAATATTTTTTCATCTTGCTAAACCTGCAATAGAAACTCCAAAGTGTCCACTCCGTCAGCATAATCAAAAAGAGTGGGGCATTGCGCGTTGCCGAAATTCACAACACGATCTCTTAAAGAACTTTTCAGATCCATACCTGAGTTCGAAACAACGCATTGAATTTTTTCTTCGTTTGCATCCAGCGTATCATGCAACTCATTTTTGCTTTTATACTTTTCATAATGAAGCACCGCAATGGGCGAAGCAATTGCTTGCTCCTCCCTCACAATTAAAAAACCATTCTGCAAAAACGGAACCTGCTTCATCAGCAAAACCGCGTTTACATAATCGAAATTATTCATGTACTTGTTGTGCTGCATTACCTGGTTGAATTTATAAATTGCCTCAAAGAAATTTTTGAAATCATAATCCTGCGGCACATAAAGTTTAGAAACATTGCGGCAACCCAACCCGAAGTATTGAAAAATATCGTTACCGAGATCTTGCAACTCTTCATTTGACTCTAATCCTGAAAGTACTGCCACAGCATTTCTGTTTTTGCGAATGATGTGGGGATATTTTCCAAAGTAACTCTCGAAATAGCGGGAAGAATTGTTGCTCCCGGTTGCAATCACGGCATCAAAATCAGTAAGCCGATCCAAAAACTGAATTCTGTTTTTAAATTCAGGTTCAATTTCCGCAAGCATCGAAGCAACAAACGGAAGCAGCAGATTGTCCTCAGAAGAATTTTTTCCTGAATAAAAATTATTTGTGAGCAGCACAGAAATAAAATCGTGCAATCCCACAAACGGAATGTTTCCTGCATTGATTACCCCTACCTTACTTGAAAATTTTTTCTCATTCAGTTTCTGAAGATATGGTTTTACCCATGCCGAAATATTTTTTTCAGATAGTAGATCAGCCCATGCGCCCGCAGCAAGAAAAATATTCTCCTTCGTAAACCAGTTATTTTTCAGATATGCATGGCTGCAAAGAGTTTGAAACAATTCATTCTCCGGGTTCAGTTTTTCTCTAAGCGCTTTACCCAGTAAAACCAATGCATCAATCCGTTTCTGAGTGTTCATTTGAAAAAAATTCCCTCTTAATTTTGTAGTGTGTTTATATTCTCTATTTTTGCGCGACAAAATTAGAAACGAATCCTTATGGCAATCATTATTACTGAAGAATGTATCAATTGCGGTGCCTGCGAACCGGAATGCCCTAACAATGCCATTTACGAAGGTGGCGCTGAATGGCGTTTTGGTGACGGCACTACACTGAAAGGCATGGTTAAAAAAATGGACGGCACCGAGGTAGATGCTGACGCTGTTCAAACACCTGTATCAATGGATCTCTATTACATAGTTCCTGATAAATGCACCGAGTGCGTGGGCTTTCATGATGAGCCGCAGTGCGCAAGCGTTTGCCCCGTTGATTGCTGTGTGGACGATCCTGCTTTCCGCGAGAGTAAAGAAGAATTAACCGGCAAGAAAGAAAAGATGCACTTGTAAGAAATAGAAATATATAATTTTAATCCGTTCCTAAGTTTCGGGACGGATTTTTTATTTTTTTACATTAGGTCGTATAAATATATTATCTTTGTCGTATAAATAAAAAGTTATGGATGCCAAAATCACTTTAAGTTTTGATCAATCAGTTATTCGAAAGGCAAAAAAGTTTGCTGATGAGAATAACATCAGTTTATCTCGGCTCACTGAGTTCCTTTTAGGAAAAGTAACAAGTTCCTCTTACAAGTCCATTGATGATTTCCCTGTGTCGGATTGGATAAGCGAAGTTAGCGAGGGTAAGATGGATTATGTCCGCAATTCCCCGGGCAGGAAAGCGATGCGCAAAGAGTACTTACACAAAAGAATGGTGAAGTGAAGATATTCCTCGATGCCAATGTGCTGGTAACTGTGCTGTGCAATGAGTACCCTCAGTTTCCATTTTGTGCACGCGTGCTGAGTTTGTGCGACAATAAAAGGTTTGAAGTTTTTACATCACCTCTCTGTCTTGCCATTGCTTTTTATTTTGCAGAGAAGAAGAACGGAAGTTCGATGGCAAAGAAAAAAATCAATTTGCTGGCGCAGAAAATCCTAGTGACGACTCTTGACGGACGATCCGTATCAAAAACAATCGCCAATAAATCCATAAATGATTTTGAAGACGGGCTTGAATACTATTCCGCACTTCAAAGCAAATGCAAGTGTATCATTACAGATGATCAGGATGATTTTTATTTTTCTGAAATTGAGATCCTGAGTGCGGAGAATTTTCTATTAAATTATTCCACAAAAAATAAGTAAAGCGCTTGCTGTTAAGTACCCTAATGTAGCGCTGCCCTCAGTGAAAGCGCAGCGCAAATTCGTCCCTCTGCCTCATTCAATTCGTGTAACCGTTTGTAAACTTCTTTCTCCGGATAATATTCAAGAGCCATCTTCACAAAAATATTCCCGTGCTTGGCTTCAGTAGTCCAAAGCATTTTGTAAAAATTTTTCAGTTCACCTTCTTCCAATGCTTCCGCAACCAATCGAAACCGTTCGGTACCTCTGCACTCAATAATCGAGGCCATTAGGAATCTGTCAAGTAACCTTTGTTCAGGTGATGAGCGTGAGCAGTCGAGCAATTGTTTGATGTATATATCCTGCTTCATTTCCTGTTGCAACGGCACTCCGCGTTGCTCCATAATGAGATATACTTGCTGAAAATGTTCAAGTTCTTCAATAGCAGTTTCAATGAGTTCTGGAATTATTTTTACTTTGTCAGGGCATTTTGCAACAAAGCTCATAGCCATTGATGATGCCTTTCGCTCGCAGTCGGCATGATCCTGAAGAAAAGAATCGAAGTCCTTCATTACGGTTTGAGTCCATTCAGAAGGAGTGTTGTACGATAAGTCTAGAGATAATTTCATATTATGAATAATGAACAGGTTGCAAATTTATGAATCACACGATCATGAACTATTTTGAAAAACATCTATTCTCAAAACTACAATTAAGTGAAGTCCCATCAAAGGATTTAGGAATCATTGTTACCATTCCGTGCTTCAATGAACCTGAACTTATCCGCACTCTTCAGTCTCTTGAATCATGTGATGCAACTCATTGTGAGGTGGAAGTAATTATTCATATCAACTCATCAGAAAATTCTTCAACTGAAATTATTGAACAGAATAACAAGACAATTAATGAATTCAGTTTGTGGAATAAAAACAAAACCAGAAAATATTTTCTCCTCCACTCTCCCACTCTACCTCATAAACATGCCGGAGTTGGGCTCGCAAGAAAGATTGCAATGGATGAAGCAGCATCTCGATTCTCACTAACTGGAAATGAAAAAGGAATCATCGTATGTATTGATGCAGATTGTATCGTTGAGAAAAATTATCTTGTAGAACTTGAAAAACACTTTCAGGAGAATTCGGGTAGTATAGGCTGCTCTATTAATTTCGCTCATCCGCTTGAAGGAAATGAATTTGATAAAACCATTTATTCTTCAATAATCAACTACGAACTTTTTCTCCGCTATTACATTCTCTCGCTGAAGTGGAGTGGCTTTCCTTATTCATTTCATACCATTGGCTCATCAATGGCTGTAATGGCAAATGCTTACACAAAGCAAGGTGGAATGAATCGTAGAAAAGCCGGAGAAGATTTTTATTTTCTGCATAAACTTTTTCCATTAGGTAAATTTACCACACTAAACTCAACATGGGTAACTCCTTCTCCGCGAGTTTCGAATCGAGTCCCGTTCGGAACGGGGGCAGATATTTCAAAACAACTTCTCAGAAAAACCGAAACTTATCTCAGTTATAATTTTCAAACCTTCATTGATCTGAAGAACTTCTTTATACTTCTGCCCTCCATATATTCATCAACACCAATTCAAGATTCAATTCCACCTTCCATGAAAGAATTTTTATTAAGGGAAAGTTTTGGAGAGACGATTGAAGAAATCAAAAGCAATACCTCAAACGAGGAGACATTCTTAAAAAGATTTTTCAGTTGGTTTCACGGTTTCAAAGTTCTTAAGTTCGTTCACTTTGCGCGAGAACACTTTTATCCGAATCAGGAAATAACAATGGCAGTTTCTCTTCTTCTTCAATCAATGAAACAGGAAAAGATTGTAAATGGAAAGAAGGAAATACTCTTGCAGCTACGAAAGATTGAAAAAGAAAATTGAATCTTTGTCGGTAACAAAATTTTTCTACTTTTGCGCTCCCAAATTCTAGAAAAACGGTTCGGTAGTTCAGCTGGTTAGAATACATGCCTGTCACGCATGGGGTCGCGGGTTCGAGTCCCGTCCGGACCGCTCTCAATGATCAAAAGCCCTTGCAAGTGAATAACTTGCGGGGCTTTTGATTTAAGAGTCACAACATGGGTACAACATTTAAAATGTTTGTTATGCCAAAGTGGGCATTATGGGTGTTATGGGCAAATGAATGACTATTTATTCCCCTCAGGTGCTAGACAAAAGATGAAAACAGCTTTACAAGTCCTACACGAATTGAATAAATTTACGAAGAAATAATCTAGAATGCCATACGCTTTAATAACAGGTGCAAGTAAAGGAATAGGCAAAGCAATTGCCTTCGAACTCGCAAAACATGGGCATGATTTATTGTTGGTCTCTCGCTCAGAACAACTGCTTGCTGAAGCTGCTGTCGAATTGAGAAAAAAGTATTCTGTCAACGTAAATTATTTTGTTCTTGATCTTTCTCAGCGTGATTGCGGAAAAACTTTATCTGATTGGTGCATCAAAGAAAATTTTGCAGTCGGGATTCTTGTAAGCAATGCAGGATATGCTCTGTGGGATTTTTTCGAGACTCTCAAGCTCGAAGATCAGCTCAACATGATGAACCTGAACATGGGCGCAATGGTGGAGCTTGCTCATTATTTTATTCCGCTCCTAAAGAAAAATAACCCTGCCTTTCTTCTAAATGTTTCAAGCACTACCTCTTTTCAGGCAGTGCCGACTATGAGTGTGTACGCAGCAACGAAAGCATTTGTGCTCACTTTTACCCGCGGGCTTCAATATGAGTTGCTCGATTCAACTGTGAAAGTAAGCTGCCTTATTCCGGGAACAACCGATTCTGATTTTATGAACCGCGCAAACATGGATGCTTTAAAGGACTTCGCTGCAAAATTCTCGATGCCTCCCGAAGAAGTTGCGCGCATTGCAGTTAAAGGGATGTTCAAAGGGCAGCTTGAAATTATTCCCGGCTTTTCCAATATCGCTTCAGCTGTGGGAACCAAGTTTCTTCCAAAGCGTGTTGCAGAAAAAATTGCAGCAGGTATTTACCTGAAGAGAAAATTGAAGTAGTTATTTTTATTAAATAATTTCCGGAAGATCTTTCGTGAATTATAATGCTCGCTGGCACATTTTTTTTAGCTATTACGAAATCCAACAATTACCTTCCAAAAAATTATTTCCAATGAAAATTGCTTTTATAGCTACCTATCCGCCTGAACAGTGCGGAATAGCCACATTCACTCAAAACCTCCTCACCGCAGTAAGGAAAAACCTTTCTGCTGATGAGGACTCCACCATCAATGTAATCGCCATTCAGAAAGATGAGCCGCTTGAATACCCCGATGAAGTTACTTTCACCATCAGGCAGAACGTGACGGACGATTACACAAAAGCAGCCGACTTCATCAATTCCACGGGCTTCGACATTTGCATCATTGAGCATGAGTATGGTATCTTCGGTGGAGATTCAGGTGTGTACATCCTTGCATTAGCTAACCGCCTTGCCATTCCTTTTATTTTAGCTCCGCATACTGTTCTCAAGAAACCTTCTGTTCAGCAGCGCTCCATCATGCAGTCGCTGGCAGAAGCGGGAGAACAGGTTGTGGTTATGAGTAATAAAGCGAGGCAGTTTCTCCGCGATATTTATTCAATCCCTGCCGATAAAATCTCCATCATCGAACATGGTGTTCCTCAAAAAATTTCTGTTGTCAAGGAAAATATTTTATGCGATGAAAATCTGAAAGGGAAACAAATGCTCATGACCTTCGGTTTGCTCGGACGAAATAAAGGAATCGAAACTGTTATTCGTGCATTGCCCGAAGTAGTAGCAAAACATCCAAACGTAATTTATCTCGTGCAGGGAAACACACATCCGAACGTAGTCCGTCACGAAGGAGAATCCTATCGCGATTCGCTTATTGCTCTTGCTGAAGAATTAGGTGTGGCAGATCACGTTCACTTCCGCAAAGGATTTATGAGTGAAGAAAAATTATTCGAGCTTCTTCACCTCGTTGATATCTACATCACCCCTTATCTCCACGAAGAACAAATCACTAGCGGAACTCTATCTTATGCAATAGGTGCAGGTGCAGCCGTGCTTTCAACACCTTACTGGCATGCTCAGGAATTGCTGGCTGACAACCGCGGATGGCTTTTCAATTTCCATGATCACTCTCAGCTTGCTGACATGCTCAACAGTCTTCTCGATCATCCTGAAGTTGCCAATCAGCTTCGCGCGAATGCTACCAGCTATGCACATCACCTTCGCTGGATGAACACGGGCAAGCGATACCTACAACTTCTGGAAAACATTCTGAAGAAAAATCAATCCACCGTACACATACACACCGTGCCTCATTTCGCTGAGCCCGGCTTAAGGCACATCATCAAGCTTACTGATAACATCGGCATCTATCAACATGCTGTGTTCGGTCTGCCTAATTACCATGAAGGTTATTGCCTAGATGACAACTCCCGCGCACTGCTTGCCATGACTCTTGCTGCACAACATGGGTTCGAAAACGAAACCACACCTCTTGCTAATGTCTATCTCTCCTTCATCCATTTCATGCAGCAGCCGAACGGTTGGTTCCACAACTTTCTCTCTTTCGACCGAAGAATAACGGATGATGAATGTTCAGAAGATGCTTATGGGCGCACGATGTGGGCACTCGGGCAATTGATCTCCGCGAATACTTTCTCCGCGCTGCAATCTCCTGCTGAAGAAATATTTCTGCGGGCACTTCATCATGCCGGGCATCTGCAACACATCCGCGGCATGGCAAATACGCTGATCGGCATCAAACATTTTCTCGATAAATACCCGTTTCATAACGAAGCCCATTCACTACTGCTCGCCCTCACACGCAAAATGACGGAGCAATACCGCGCGCAAAGCAACGGCTCATGGAACTGGTTTGCACCTACGCTCACGTATGATAACGGCATACTTCCCCTTGCACTCTTTCATGCCAGCAGCATTACAGGCGATGAAGAAACTGCGCACATTGCCGAAGAAGCCACTGCCTTTCTTGAGCATGCACTGATGAGCAATGGCTACCTCTCGCTTGTAGGAAGCAATGGCTGGTACACACAGGGGGGCACTAAATCTTCATACCCGCAGCAAGCTATAGATGCCATGAGCATGGTGCTGCTCTTCAGCGCCTGCTGGGAGTACACGGGCAATGCGCACTTCAGGGAATGCATGCTTCGCTGCTACCGCTGGTTCTTTTTTGAAAACGATCTAGGCATTTCTCTTTATGACCGCAACACGCAGGGCTGTTGTGACGGGCTTGAGGATTACGGCATCAACCGGAACCAGGGCGCGGAAAGCACGCTTGCGGTCTTTATCTCGCATTATGAAATACGCAATGCGATTGAGGATGAAGAGATAGATATGGAAAAAAAGCTGGAACAGAAGAAGGAAGGTGATTTGAGAGACCACTAAAAGTGGTAAAATTGGCTCAAAATGCGTGTTGTAAATCACCCACAAGCTGTCTGAAGTCATTCGTAAGGTGTATGAAGTGATTCGCAAGGTCAAAGAACTCATCCGCAATGTAAAGGAAGTCACTCGTAAGCTGTATGAATTTATCCGTAAGGTAACGGTAAACGCTACGATGGCAACTGAATGCACTCGCAACGTGAAGGTAAGCGCACTTAAGCTGTTTTTTGAAAATCGGAGTGTGACGGATTGAACTCGTAAGCTGTTTGAAGTTATTCGCAAGCTCAGGAAAGTTACCCGCATCGTGAAGGAAATGATTCGCAAGGTGTTTTTTTTGAATCACAGCGGGAGACCGATCATCGGCAAGGTAACAAGAACTACCTGCAAGATATAAGTAGTCACTCGAAAGCTACCTCAACTCATTCGCAATGCAAGAGGAACTTCGGGCAACGTATGAGCTGGAACTTTTGTTGTTAATATCCTGACTTTGATTGTGACGGGGGCTGCTCTGATTGTGGGATTGGTAAATTTTTTATGGTTGTTGAAAAGTTGCTGTTGAGGGGTATTGCAGAA
>JBBRND010000061.1:0-11558 GCA_038230515.1 Bacteroidia bacterium
ATAGCCACCAATTTTTCCGCTGAAATTTGTCAGCCATTTCAGGCGATCACTATCGCCATGAGGTAAATAAGGTTTACGCATTTGATTTGGATTTAAAGATTAATGAATTTATTAAAGAATAGATAGAATCGTTATTTCTGAGCCCAAAAATGAATTTTCCAGTCGTCCGGACATCTTTGCGGGTGATTGAAAAATCCTTTCCAGCCGTCCGGACATCTTTGCGGGTGATTGAAAAATCCTTTCCGGTCATCCGGACATCTTTGCGGGTGATTGAAAAATCTTTTCCACTCATCCGGACATCCTTGCGGGTGATTGGAAAATCTTTTCCACTCATCCGAACATCTTTGCGGATAACTTGGAAATCTTTTCCAGACATCGGAGAATCTTTGCGGATAATTGAAAAATCTTCTGCACTCATCCGGTAAACTGATAAACTATTGCTAAGAACTGGAAACATATTGCAGTGCGTTGTAAAAATGATGCACGAATATGTAGTGATGGAGGCGCGGTTTCCTAATCTAAACTTCCCGTTGTGCGTTTTGGGGATTCAGTTTGCCGTTTTCGAGGTCCCGTTTTCCCTTTTAGGAATATGAACTGATAAAAAGTAAGTAAAAGTTGCATGGCTGTCTGTTCAGGGTTAGTTGCTTCAGTTATCATCCTGCTGCTTATCCGGAAAAGTGGGCGAGACACTCTTTCTGCCTTCCATCCTGTCAATAGAATAGTTTTTATACTTGGCGCTTATGCTTACAGTGTTTTCATCTCTCATCACCATGTATCCACCTTTTCCGTCATCATAACGCTCTACATATTTCTTGCGCACGATGTAAGAATTATGGCAGCGGAAAAAATCGCAACGCTCCAGGTTGTCTTCAAGATATTGTTCAAGTTCGCTCAGCCCAATGGTAATGCGCGCTGTTTCTTTTTTATCCAGGAAATGAATGATGGTATCATTTCGGTCGCCTTCAAAAAAACTGATGTCACAGATGTAAAAATTCTTTTTCCCCTTCCCGACAGGAAACAAAATAGAAATGCAATGGCAGCAACGCTCACCGTTCTGAGAATACATTCGTAGTGTTGATTATGAAACGTTCGAATGAAAAAGAAAATGGTTTCTGTTTTACAGCATAAAATTCAGAATTTTATTTTATAAAATTGCAAAAATAACTCTGCTTTTCCGTGAGTGGGGGAGAAGTGTAGATGAAGGGAGGAAAAGGAGGGGTGAAAAAGTTGAGAGTGAAAAAGATTTTATAGGTTTGCAAAGTAACGGCTCCTAAAAATTAGACCTGTCAGCACCTTCATTCATTCAAGTTTTAAATTTCAGAAAAAGAAAATACAGATACGTTATGCAATCAGTTCGAAAGCTAAGTGGAGGGTTGCGCCCCGGCAAACCCAGGCCTGTAGTTAAATATACTGCCGACAGAAAATTAGTAAAAACATATCCCAGCGTTAAAATGGTAATGAAAGAGCTGCCTCATGAAATTGAGAGCAACGTAATAAAAGGACTGCGCGATGGATTTGTGTCTGGCGAGTTCACTTATCAATACGAACACATTTTTCTTTTTGAATCAAAGTTTCATGAGTAGGTTTTTTTAAATGGCATACTGAAAAAGGAAGGGGCGAAGAAAATGAAACGTATTTGCATTTCGCATTCCTGATTTATTATTTGTCGGTGCATTTAGGTATTATCAGCTAATCAATAAATCAGTAGCTTAGTGTTGAGATCAAAGTTTATTATCACTCTTCCGAGAAACTTTTCTCTTCTTTTTTCTTGCTACCTTCACACTTCCAAATAAATTTATGCCGATGAAAAAATCAATACTTCTCTCTTCAATCATTTTATTTTCTGTTGCAACACAAAGCCAGGTACCCAATTGGGCAAACAACATGGCTTGCATTTTTTATAGTCACTGCACATCATGTCACAACCCGAATGGCTTAGCGCCATTCTCCATGCTTACTTACAGCGATGCAGTTGCAAATGCTCCGGGCATTCGCGATGCAGTTCAAAGCAAACTGATGCCGCCTTTTCTTGCCGATGTAAATTATCAGCAATACGCACATCAAAAAACATTAACGCAGGATGAGATTGATCAGATAACATCATGGGTTAACAACGGAACTCCCGGAGGTGACACTACGCTTGCGCCACCAACGCCAACCTATACTCAAGGCGCGCAGATCACCAATCCGGATTTCACGGCAGCCATTCCCACTTACAACATTCCCATTCTCAGCAACGACATGTACCGCTGCTTTGTTATTTCAAATCCATTTGCTACGGATGAATACATAACAGCGATGGAAGTTATCCCCGGAAATCGCGCAGCGGTTCATCACGTGCTTATTTATTCTGACGATTCAAATACACCCGTGCAACTCGACAATGCCGACCCCGATCCGGGCTACATAAACTTTGGAGGCACGGGCAGTGTGAGTTCGCAGCTCATCGGGGGCTTTGTGCCGGGCAGCGATCCTTATTATTTACCTTCCAACATGGGCATGTTGGTATCTGCCGGCTCGCGCATCATCATTCAGATTCATTACCCCATCAGCGCATCGGGCTTGACCGATTCCACCCGCGTTAATTTTATTTTCAGTCCTTCAATTGTGCGCCAGGCATCCGATGCGCCAGTGCTCGATCACTCGATTGCCATTGTTGACGGACCACTGTTTATTCCTGCCAACACAGTAAAAACTTTTCACGAACAATATACAGTACCCGTTGATGTATCGGTGCTTTCAATAACACCTCATTCGCATCTGGTCTGCACTTCCATGACATCTTATGCAATAACACCTGTTGGCGACACCATCCGATTTGAAACTATTCCTCATTGGGATTTTCACTGGCAGGGCGCATACTATTTCCAGAAACCGCTTCACATTCCCGCAGGTACCATTCTGTATGGCGAAGCCACTTATGACAATACCACAAACAATCCCAACAATCCCAACAGTCCTCCGCAGGATGTCAGCTTGGGAGAATCAACCACAGATGAAATGATGCTGTTTTATTTTGTGTATGTTTTTTATCAGGTCGGAGATGAAAACATAGTTGTTGATACCACCGGTCATTTCCCGCATTATCTCAATTGCACTTCCGTCCTTTCTTCAGTCACCGAAAATAATCCGGAGAATGATGCAATGAAAATATTCCCAAATCCGGCATCGCAATCATTCTTCGTTCAGTTTTCCGGCAGCGAAAACCATACTCTTGAGATTAAAGATTTGCAAGGAAGAAGCGTGGTTGTTAGAAAAGATGTTTTTGGGAAATCAGAAATTGATTTGAGAAATCTTTCTGAAGGTATTTATTTCATTCACGCACTCAGCGAATCAGGAAAAGACCTTAACAGGAAACTTGTGATAGCTAAATAAAAGTTTTATGATTCTTGATTCTTTAATCATGAATCCATTTCACTACTCATATCTAAGCGCATCAATCGGGTCGAGGCGCGCTGCCTTCGATGCAGGATAATATCCTGACACAATTCCCACTCCAAAGCAAAGCACAACTGCTCCGAATATCCAGTTCCATGGAATAATAAATCCACTGTTCATCAGCATGGAAATAATATTTCCGATGGCAATGCCAAGAATGATTCCGAGCACCCCGCCCATCTGGCAAATTACAATTGCTTCAGTTAAAAATTGTCTTTTGATAATTTTAGGAGTGGCTCCAATTGCTTTGCGTATTCCTATTTCGCGTGTGCGTTCAGTCACGCTTACGAGCATGATGTTCATTAAACCGATCGCTGCTCCAAGCAGAGTGATGAAGCCGATCAGCGTTGCCGCAATCGTAACATTACTGAGCGAGGCAATTAGAATATTCGCGATGCTGTCACTCTTTAAGATTTCGAAAGTATCCTCCTCACCAATCGGAACTTTTCTGATGATGCGAAAAAAACCTGTGGCTTCGCTGATGGCGCTTTCGAGCATCGTTACTTTCGGCACGCTCACTGTAATGGTAAAACTCATGTTCGGTCTATGAAAATTATTCTTTGCATTCAGCACCGGAATAATTCCCATTTTATCTCCGCTAAAACCCATCGAACTTCCTTTCTCTTTCAGTATCCCGATCACTCGGTATTTCAAACTGCCTACTGACATTATTTTATCAATAGGATCTACCGAACCGAAAATCTTTTTTACTATGTCATTACCAAGTATGATAACCGCCTCGCCATACTGCACTTCCATCGCGGAGAAATTCCGCCCTCGTTCAATCGTAAATCCACCGGTTTGCAAATAGTTTTCATTCGCACCCATCACTGCAATATTCGGGTTTGTCTTTTTGTTCTCATACTTCATGGTTGAAATGCCGGAAGCAAATGTTGAAATGGCAACAGTGCTTGGAAAATTAAACTCATCCACAAATCGTGTGGCTTCGTAGTAATCAATCGGATCAAATCTTTTTGCGCGTCTTCCCTTGTTGCCCACATGAATATTCAATCCCCGATTTTGTATCGTAAAGGAGTTTGCACCCATGGCAGTAAAGTTTGAATTGATTGCCCCCTTTATCGAATCAATCGCAGTGAGAATTCCAACCAGCGCCATGATGCCGATGGCAATGATGAGTGCTGTAAGCGTAGCTCGCAGCCGCTGGCTCTTGATGCTCTGTAGAGCTACTTTCAGGTTTTCTTTGAACTCCATAACTGGCGAAAGGTAGAAAAATGTTTTTCAAATGATTTTTTCTCCTTAATGTTTAACCAAACATTAACCCGTGCAATCTTTCATTTTCAGTTATGCAACAAAATTAGGAGTATCTTTGTATCATATTATTAAATCAAAAAAACAATGAAAAAGATTCTCGTAGTTTTATCGCTCATCTGCTTCGTAGCGGTGAACGTAAGCAATGCTCAAACTGCTGCGCCTGTAAAAAAGGAAGCATCGGCTTCTTCTGCAACTGCTAAAGATGCACCTCCGGCTTGTTGCCATGGCAATGCTTCCAAGGCATGTTGCAAAAATGGCGATATGAAGGCATGCTCTCACGCTGATAAAGCGAAAGCAGATGCATCCGCTCCAAAAGCGGAAGCAAAATCGAAGTAAGAGCAGCTGTTCTTTCTAGAAATTAAAACCTCTCATTCAGAAATGTTTGAGAGGTTTTTTATTGTTTGATACTTCAATAAGTTTTCATCTCATTGTATTTACTTTACTCACAAATAATATTTCAGCTATCCGTTCGTTACTTTTGCATCATGAAAAAAATTGTTTTCATCTCTCTCTTTCTTTTTGTTAACACTCTTTCGCGTGCAGCATGTATCCTTATTCCGATGGATGATACTCAAACCAATCATCTGAAAGCTTACGGTGTTGCATATTATGTGCTGGAAAATAATGTAACAGTAAACTGGCTTCTTAATTATCGTGGCGGAAGTTTTATTATTCCTGACATTCCTAATTTCGAAAAGGAATGTTCGATTCGTGGAGTGTCATTTACGATTATTGCTGACGGACAACGGGACGCCATCTTCGCTGAGATTGCAAATCCGGAAGTGAACATGGATGTGGTGAAGCTGGAGAAGGCGCCAAAAGTTGCTGTGTATTCTCCCGTAAAAAAATTACCGAAGCTGCCATGGGATGATGCGGTGATTCTCGCCCTCAACTATGCAGAAATTCCTTACGACACTATTTATGACGAGGAAGTTCTTCATGGTGCGCTGCCGAAATATGATTGGCTGCATCTGCATCACGAAGATTTTACCGGGCAGTATGGTCGCTTCTATTCCGGCTTTCATAATGCGACATGGTATCAGGAAAATCAGCGCGAGCAGGAAGCGATGGCTATCAAACTTGGTTTTAAAAAAGTGAGTGAGATGAAACTTCAGGTTGCATTAAAAATTCGCGACTTCACTTCAGGCGGTGGATATTTGTTTGCCATGTGTTCGGCAACCGATAGTTATGATATTGCCCTCGCTGCCGAAGGGGTTGACATTTGCGAAAGCATGTTTGATGGCGATGCTGCTGATCCGAAGCAAAATGAAAAACTTGATTACTCAAAAACTATTGCGTTTCGCAATTTCAAACTCATCACCAATCCGTTGATTTATGAATTTTCTGAAATAGATAATACGCAGGACAGAAAAATTCAGCGCAGCGAAGATTTTTTTACGCTCTTCGATTTCTCAGCCAAGTGGGATCCGGTTCCAACTATGCTTTGCCAGGATCATGAAAAGGTGATCAAAGGTTTTATGGGACAAACCACCGCTTTCAAAAAACAATTTCTGAAACCCGATGTGCTCGTAATGGGCGAAACAAAATCTGCCAACGAGGTGCGATACATGCACGGTGAGTACGGCAAAGGCACCTGGACTTTTTATGGCGGTCACGATCCTGAAGATTATCAGCATCAGGTGTACGATCCGCCAACCGATCTAGCTTTGCATTCTAACAGCCCCGGCTACCGGCTTATTTTGAATAACATTTTGTTTCCAGCAGCGAAGAAGAAGAAACAAAAGACGTGAGATCAACAAATAATAATATCTACATTTTAAAACCTCGATTTGTAGATTCGTATAGATTAGTATTCGCTGATGGCTATTAAATCCACCCATTTAGTTTGTAATACCCAAGTGCCACAAACTCCCGCAGGCAAGTAATTTCAAGTTTCAGATAATTCCAGAAGTTATACCGGAGTGCAAGATTCTTCGACACATCTGGGACGTAAATTTTTCCGCCATTCTTTCTGAAATCATACCCCAGATCAACAAACATGGCAGTCTCAAACGCTGCCTGCCCGCCCACATTATGAAAACCGATTTTGCGAAATGTCTTAACCGAGCGCAACATATTTTCAGGCGAAGTAACAATCAAAATATTTTTTGAAATGAAAGAAGGAAAATCGTTCCCAATGTTCATTGCCTGATCGTGCGTGTTGGTTCCGCGCTTTTCAATTTCAATTTTTGAAGAATCAATTCCATTTTGCAAAAGTTGATTTCTGATTTCCGCAATTACACTTTCATCTTTGGGATGAACAATAAGGATTTTTGCTAATGAAAATTTTTGTGAGAGAACAGAAGTCCAGTAAATTCTTATTAGGTTCGATTCGCTAGGCATACCGCTTCCACCAAGCAATACAATTTCATCAGGATAAAATTTAGATTCGCTCCCATGCGTACCCAGCCATGTATGTACATTGTAAGGCACGCGAGTAAAAGAAAAAATGATGAGGATGAAAGAAAAAATTCCGAGTGAGAAGAAAACGATACGGAAGATTTTTTTCAACAAAAGCCAAAACTTATTTCTGAAACTTTTCACTTCCCTGAATTTTAGTTTGCATTCTCTCCCGCATACGGATTAAACTTCTTCTCATGCGCAATGGTTGTTGCAGGCCCATGTCCCGGATAAATCTTAAAATCATCTCCGAGAGGAAAAACCTTTTCGCGGATGCTCTCCAATAACGTTGCATGATTGCCTCCCGGCAAATCTGTTCTGCCGATGCTTCCATGAAACAACACATCACCAGCAATCGCAAACTTTTCTTCCTTATTGTAAAAGCAAATACTGCCCGGACTGTGACCGGGAGTAAAAATAATCTGAAGAATGCTCTTTCCGAATTTCACTTCATCTCCTTCTTTCAAAAACACCGTTGGTTCAGGAGATGGCTCCATTTGTATTCCCCACATTTCACCGTACAAGGCAGCCGAACGAAGTAACCCAACTTCAATTTCATTCATCTCAATCCTCAAATTGTATTTTCCACACAGGAAATTATTTCCGAGCACATGATCAATGTGAGTATGTGTAAGCAACAATTTCACTGGCTTCAGTTGGTTTGAAGAAATAAAATCAGAAAGTTTTTTTTTCTCCTCTTCGGTATAACAACCAGGGTCAACAATTACACATTCACCGGTTTCATCAGAAAGTATGTACGTGTTTTCTTCGAAAGGATTGAAAGTAAAAGAATGGATTTGAATCATCGCGGCAAATGTAGGCACATGCATTTACTTTGTGCTGAACATTTTTCCTTAACTTCGCATCACAAAGATTTTTCAAACGCAGAAATGACATTTTTAAAATTATTTTTCCGAAACCACTTCCGGTTTTTCTCACTTCTATTCTGCATTTCTTTTTCTTCTTTCTTTTCTGCCAACGCTCAGTTCTACAACGGTTATCAAATGACGTTCGGCAAGAACCGTGTGCAGTTCGACCAGCGGTTCTGGAGTTTTTACAAATGGAAAAGTTTTGATACTTATTTCTATCTCGGTGGTCAGGAACTTGCTGTGTTTACCGGACGAACTGCCGAAGGCGATCTTGCCGACATTGAAAAACTTCTCGACTACAAATTAGACGGGCGCATTCAATTTGTTATTTACAACAAGCTAAGCGATGCAAAGCAAAGCAACATTGGTCTGGAGACAGAAGACAACAACGGCAATGTTGGGGGAGTAACAAAAATTGTCGGCAACAAAGTGTTTCTCTATTTCACGGGCGATCATGAAAAGCTGCATAGGCAGATTCGAGCCGGCATTGCGAAAGTTTTAATTGACCAGATGATGTATGGTGGCGACATCAAAGACCGCCTTCAAAATTCCGCGCTGCTTACTCTCCCCGATTGGTTTCTGAGTGGATTGATTTCCTACATCGCTCATCCGTGGGATGCTGATCTTGATAACAGAATGAGAGATGGCATTGTTGCAAAAAAATATTTCAACT
Organism: Bacteroidia bacterium; assembly: GCA_038230515.1. Classification (GTDB taxonomy): domain Bacteria; phylum Bacteroidota; class Bacteroidia; order AKYH767-A; family 2013-40CM-41-45; genus JAPLDB01. The sequence continues at coordinate 8,653 of JBBRND010000061.1, forward strand.
TCAATCATCTTACCGGGGATAATGCTTTATATGCCGGTCATTCTGTTTGGAAATTTATCATTGATACTTATGGAGAAAGTACCGTGTCGAATCTTCTTTACATGACACGCATCAACAGAAATATTGAGAGCGGATTTTTATATGTGCTTGGAATGAACATGAGTTCGCTTGCTGATGCATGGAAAGATGCCATGATAAAGACGTATGCAAACAGCGATGAAGGAAGAGATACACTTCCTGATAAACCTGTTCTCAAAAAACCAAAACCATTTTTACTTTACTCACAGGAAAAAGTAAGTCCTGATGGAAGATATGTTGCTTATGTTTCCAATGATCTCGGCAGGTATAAGGTGTGGTTGATTGATGTGGAGAAGAATAAAAAGAAAAATCTGAAGCGTAGCGGCTATCGTTCCTTCGTTCAGGAAACAGATGTTTCTTTTCCTCTGTTGGCGTGGCATCCGAGCGGACAGGTGCTTGCTGTGATCCGTGAGCGGAAAGGAAAACTCTGGCTCGATTACTACACGCCTGCTACAAAAAAATGGCAGCGCAATAAATTATTCAACTTCGAAAAGGTTCTGGACTTCTCGTATTCTCCCGATGGACAAAACCTGCTGATGAGTGCTGTTCAAAAAGGGCAGAGCGATTTATTTGTGTTCAATCTTCGCACGCACACCTACGATCAACTCACAAAAGATTTTTACGATGATCTTCAGCCACGTTTTATTCATGACGGAAAAGCAATTGTGTTTTCTTCCAATCGCGTGAACGATACGCTTGAAGTTGATAAGCGCGGACTGCTTCCTGCTGATAACAACTTCGACATTTTCTATTACGACTATGCCACACATTCAAAGACGCTGAAACGAATTACAAATACTCCTTCCTTCAACGAAACAAATCCAATTCCTTATGACTCTTCCAGTTTTGCGTATTTGAGTGATGAAAACGGAGTTGTGAACCGCTATGCCGCTTACCTCGACAGTACGCTTTCTTCCGTTGATACCGTGGAACATTACTCAATGATTGTTACCACCTATCCTCAGACTAATTATACACGCAATATTATTTCGCAGGATGTGAACAGCCGATTGAATCGCATCACTGAAACATTTTACACCGGAGGAAAGCAATACATGTATGTAACTCCGATAAAGCCGGTGGTGAAAGAAACTTCTTCTCTCGACAATACCAATTTCAGGAAAGAATCTACGCGATATTCGCCTTCGTCAACACAAAATGCAAACGGAACGCAGCAGAAAACTTCTCCAGAGAACAAATCTTCGCTCACCGATTCCAATTATGTTGATATAGAGAATTATGTTTTTCAAAACGACTTTGCAAAAGAGAAAAACAAAAAAGCAGAAAAGAAGAAAGAGAAGATTGAGCAGATGAAACAGGAGAATAAATCGGATGAAGATGCTTCTCATCTTCCGCAAAAAGATTCAACTGCATTTGTAACCCCTAAGCAACGCAACTACGATCCTAACTTTTCATCAAACTATTTTGTGAGCCAGTTAGACAATTCGCTGCTCAATGATGCTTATCAGGTCTTCAGTGGAGGTGGCGGTGTGTATTTCAATCCGTCATTAAATGGATTTTTCAAGATAGGAATTTCCGATCTGCTTGATGATTACAAAATTGTTGGCGGCTTCAAACTTGCAGGCGATTTGAACAGCAACGAATATTTTCTGAGTTACGAAAACCTGAAGCATCGCCTTGATCACAAACTTACCTTCTATCGTCAGGGGCGTTTTGAGACAGACGGTTTCAGTCTGGACAAAATTCACACGCATGAGCTGCGCTACTCGGCTAGCTATCCTTTCAGCGATGTTACTTCGCTTCGTGCATCCATAGCGGGACGCAACGACAGGGTAGTTTTTCTTTCTACTGACCGCAGAAATCTTGAACAGGAAAATCTAAATCTCAACTGGGCAAACGGACGACTTGAATTTGTATTTGACAATACGCTACCCACAGGACTGAATCTCTTCAACGGAACACGTATGAAACTTTTCGGAGAGTACTACAAACAACTCGACAAGAAGAAAACGAACATGTACATCTTCGGGCTTGATTACCGTTTCTACAAAAAGATACATCGCGAGTTAATCTGGGCAAATCGGATTGCAGCGAGCACTTCGCTGGGCGATCAAAAATTAATCTATTACATGGGCGCTACTGACGGTTGGTTTGCGCCACACTTTAACAGCGAAACACCTATTGACTATTCACAGAACTACGCCTATCAGGCGGTGGCAACAAACCTGCGCGGCTTCGATCAGAACATACGCAACGGAAATAGTTTCGTGCTGCTCAATTCCGAACTCCGTGTTCCAATTTTTAAATACTTCCTTAACCGTCCTATTAAAAGCGACTTTGTTCGCAACTTCCAGGTTGTTGGCTTTGGCGATATTGGCACTGCATGGACGGGTGCTTCGCCATACGATAGCAGCCAGGCACTGAATCACCGTGTGTTCAGCTACGGAAACCTGTTAAAGGTTACGCTCTACAGCCAGCACGATCCGCTAGTAGGCGGCTTCGGCTTCGGGTTGCGCAGCCGCGTACTTGGTTATTTTTTGCGTGGCGACTGGGCTTGGGGTGTGGAGGATGGTGTAGTACTTCCATATAAATTTTACTTGTCGCTCAGTTTGGATTTTTAAAACTTAACACAACTAAAGGCGTACCTTCGCGCAGTAGCATTTTTTTTATTTTCCTTTAAAACAACATTATCGCCTTCTTTTTGCCTGCGATGAATGGAAACAATGAGATTCTATGTTAAGAACCAAGCAGAATTATATTTATTTTTGCGTCTCAAATTTAGAATGACTTTAAGTCAGTTCGCAAGAGTCCGCTAAGGCGGGCTCTTTCTTTTTCTGGGTTTGATAGTTTGGATTGAATACTTCGTC
>JBBRND010000062.1:0-10899 GCA_038230515.1 Bacteroidia bacterium
CAACTCCTTATTTCTGATTCCCTCATATTTTGACCCCTTATTTTCGCATCACTACTCAAATTTCTCAAATCCATTTTTGTAAGATTTTATGTCCCCGTTCATTATTTCTCGAGTGTTTTTTAATTACAGCACATAAATTTTCAAAAATTCCGCATCCCTGCATCAAATTCTTCTTGTAAGGTTCTCGCGCTTTTTGAACCCATCTCCAGGCACTTCGCCCATGTCCCGATTTTTCGGGGAAACACTTGCCGGTATAAATTCAAATTTCCCGAGTTGCATAGCCCACGGTTTCAACCGTGGGAAACCATATTTTTTTTCCAATTTCGGTTTTTGCATAGCCACAGTTTCAACCGTGGGAAACTTTGTGGGAAACCATATTTTTCAAAATCCTGTAGAAATCTTACACAATTTCCAAAGCCCTTAATATAGCTTCTTCAGAATCTTTTCAATTTTTTGGAAAATGGTAGTCACAAAAACCTACGGTCCCTACATCTTCGAGAAATCGAAAATCATAGAACTCATTCTCATCTGTCAGCCGCAGTTCACAAACATTCCTGCACCGGCACCGGAAAAAGAAAAAGTGCAGGAATAATTAGTGAGTTTCAATCACAAAAAAAACCACTCAGGCAAATGCTTGAGTGGTTTTTTAGTTGGATAAGAAAACAACCCCGTAACCTCCGCTGAAAACTTGGTAAGCAGGATTTTCACGTTAAGATAATTTTACTACCTTTGCCGCTTAATTAATAAATTATTATGCAAAAAGGTACAGTTAAGTTCTTCAATGAAACCAAAGGGTTTGGTTTCATTACACCTGAAAACGGTGGCAAAGATGTGTTCGTTCATTCCTCAGGATTGGTAGATCACATCCGTGAAAATGATAAAGTTGAGTTTGAGGTGCAAAGCGGTCCGAAAGGACTCAATGCCGCAAACGTTAAAAAGATATAGTTCTACTATTAAATTTTAAGACGTTATCACTCCCGCTCGCAAGAGCGGGATTTTTTTTGTCCGTACGCGAAGCGCTCGGTAATAAAAAAAAAGCGCGAAGAGAAATTCTTCGCGCTTTCATGTTGTTATTTTTATGATGATTGTTTCTGAACGCGAGGAATTATTTCAACACAACAAATCTCTTGTTCAAAACATTTTCCCCCGCAGTAAGCCGCACAAAATAAATTCCTGATTTAATATTTTCTTCAGTAAGATCGAGCGGTACATGATACTTGCCCGGATCAAGATTTGCATTTGTCATCACCTTCAATATACGCCCAACGGCATCTGTCACTTCGAGTTTTACATCAGCAACATTCACGAGCGTATAGTCAATGCTGATTTTATCTTTTGCCGGATTTGGAAATACATTCCATGTCGCAACTGCATCAACGTTTTCATTCAATCCCACGGTGAGCACATGCACTCCTTGTGGAGAGTAGGTAAGACCGCAATGATTGTAAGCATACAACTCAACATTGTATTGCCCCACACCCGGAAATATGTGATGCGCAAGCGGAGTGCCATAAATATGCTCCGGCTGCGAACCATCGCCCCACATCCAGATGCACGAATCGGCAGTAGTAGCATTGGCAGTAAAGTTTGCATCGTCAAGGTGAATGGTAAACGTCATTCCGTCCGCTTCAAAATTCCCGCCTGATTGCTGAGTTAATGTTACCGGCATAAGAATCCAGTTATTCGTTTCACTTTGCTCAAGCATGTGATCGAGAGGATCAACAATAGAGAGCGCATAATAATCGCCATTGCAGGTTCCTCCAGGCAAAGTAATATCAATGCTACCGTAAGTATCAAACTCTCCAACATAAATTCCCTGGCTGGTGCTGCATCCTGAAATTGAACCCAGGTTGCTGTTCGGAATATTCGCCTGTGTAATTATGTTTCCTGAATCGTTATGGCAAACACCATAGCTCGAACTGCAATCACCCAGATTTACCAAGCAATAACTCTGCTTGTTGCCTAGTCCTGTTTGCGGCCAGTTGCGCGGATCGGTATCTCCAGTTGGTCTGCGCAAATCAATCCAAACCCAGTCATCAACGTGAATATGTCCGTGAGAAGGATGATAAGCCATCGTACCTGCCGGACGATCCCAATACGTCATTGTGCCCCCGTTCTTGTGATAGATGCGCTGATTCACCAATTGCTTCGGAGCATCTCCATTCGGGCATGTAACAGTTGAACACGGAACCGAAACCGTATCGCAGAAACAACTGTTCACTCCGTTTATTTCAAGCGGCCCCCAGCCGATGTTGGGAGTTGCAGTAGCTACATACATATATCCGGGGTATTCTGTGTATTGCGGTGTTTGTGCATCGTCAGATGATTCCATATCAGGAAGCAAATCACAATCTGTAGAACCATCGGGACACAAACATCCGGTTGCATCCGTTGTGCTGCAAATGAGAGAAGACGAAGAAGGATCAGGTGGAGGGTTACTGCTGAAAGTAACATTTGTGTATTGAAAAAATCCGCTGTCTCTGTAGTTGAACATATCGGTAATGATGAGGTTCCAGATTCCGTTCGGATTGGTGCCGTCATTAAAAACATTGATGGATTGCTGCGGATAGTAGGCACCGTTGAAAGGAGCAACACCGTCAGTGATAGCACCGTTCGCACCGTTCTCTTCAAAGCACGTTCCGAAATATCCGGAGCCGTTGCCTCCTTGTTGGTCAGAGAGAAGAACAATTGTTCCCGAAGGAGATTGCAATCGTAATTTTAGATCAGCAACATGACTGTGGTTAACCATCAGGCAAACCGAAGTAAGTCCGAATGTGCTGTTAATAGCAGGAGCAAGCCCCTGCACCGTAATCGGAATATAGAGATCCGATTGATTGTTCGGAATAGCGATGGGAATGCTGTTGTTAAATGATTGAGCAAACAACAGCGTGGGAAGGATGTTCAGAAAAGTAAAGAGTTTTTTCATTTGAAGTTGGATTAAAAAGTTGGAGAACGCAATTTGATTACTGAGTCCAAAACTATAAAATAATTTGAGACCCGAACTACATCGTTTCAAAATAAAATCAAGATATGCAGAGACTTCTTTATTTTGCGCATTATTTTTCTGATAACTCAATATCGAAATGCTAAAAAATTTGCTCGACAGCCATCTGTCAGTCGTTGAAAAGGTAAAAGCCACCAAGCCAGTTGTATTTATCTACAAAGGATTTCCCGTTGACTTCCTGAAAGAACTTCATCAACACATTCCTCATTTAAGCGATCTTCAATTTATCACTGCTGATAATTTTGTTGATCTGGAAGAGATAAAAAAGAATGTTTCCTCACTTGAGAGAAAACTGAAACAGCTTTCAGCAAAAAAATCTTTTCTTATTTACGAAGAGTTCCTGTTGGTTGATGCAAAAACAGCCGCAGAGTTCAAAGGAGAATTCAAATTGGTAATTAATAATTTTTACGATTTCATTCCCAATCAATCGAAAAATGTTTTTACAGATATTGAAGACAGCGTAAACAACGATATTGAAATTGAAGATAATGAACTCTTCAATCTTTTTTATGCTGACTGCACTAATCTTGCGGGCACAAATTGCATTCAACACCGCGATTTGGAAATTGACAAAGAGCAACTAAAGATAAACACAATTAACTTCTTTGATGTTTCATACATCACACTTCCTGAATACAGGGAAGAAAATTCAAAGCCGGCAAATCTTATTCAGTTCAAAGCAGCAGATGGATCATACCACAAACTTAAATTCGACCTGTTCAGCAATTCACTTCCTGCTTCACTTAATCTTTTAGTGAATGAAAATATTGAACACATCACCCGCGACCATGATGAATTGAAAATGCTCTGTCACATTCTTTCATCAGCCAATTGCAAAATACATCTATACAGGCAGGAGAAAAAATATGACGAAGCATGGCGGCCGGAACTGGAAACGTTGCTGAAGGAACATTGGAGTAAGAATGCGCAATTCAAAGAACTCAACATCTATCAACATCCGGATGAATCAAAAGAATTGATAACGTGTTCGCAGGGATCAGTAGTAGAACATATTATCAGGCAGGTGGAGAATGCTCAACAGGGAAAACTGTTTGAAGATGTTTTTCTCACCGCGCCTACAGGCGCGGGTAAGTCATTACTGTTTCAATTGCCTGCCATGTACCTTGCTGAAAATAAAAAACTCAATTCAGTCACGGTCGTCATTTCTCCGCTCAAATCGCTAATGGCAGATCAGGTGTGGGCATTGAACAATGACCGGAACTTCAGCCAGGTCGCTTTTCTTAATTCAGATCTTTCGCTGGTAGAACGGCAAGCCATTATTGAAAAAATAAGTAGCGGAGAAATTTCACTTGTGTATATGTCTCCTGAATTACTTCTGGGGTATGGCATCAAAACATTTATAGGTGAACGCGAACTGGGGTTGATGGTAATTGACGAAGCGCATCTTGTAACCACGTGGGGAAGAGACTTCAGAGTTGACTATTGGTTTCTCGGAAATTACATTCGCGCATTGCGGAGAAGCGGCAGCACAGAAGCAACTAAAAAATCGTATCGCTTTCCGGTTGTTGCACTCACTGCAACTGCCGTGTACACCGGTGTTGATGACATGGTTTTTGAAACCATTGAAAGTTTGAACATGCAGAACTGCCGCATCTACATCGGTGGAATCAAGCGCGATGAAATTTCATTTCACTATCAACCGCTTCGGGTAGAAGATCACGATGCAGACAAGCTCACAAAGACATCTGAGCGAATCAGAGAGTTAGTTGCCTCCGGAAAAAAATCCATTTTTTATTTCCCGTGGATCAAACACATTGAAAGCACCACGATGAAGATGGATCGCAACACACGTCCTCTCGTACGTAAGTATCATGCCGATCTTGATCTCGATGAACGAACAGAAACCTTGCAGGATTTTAAATCAGGAGAAATAAAAGCGGTGCTTGCTACGAAAGCATTCGGAATGGGTGTGGACATCAGTGACATTGAAAACGTTTATCATCATGCACCTTCCGGATCGCTTGCAGATTATGTGCAGGAGATTGGCCGCGTGGCTCGTGCTGTCGGTTCAAAAGGAAGAGCAATGGTAGATTATCACGAAAAAGACCTGAAGTATTCGCGTCTCCTTTTCAGTTTGTCATCGCTGAAGCAATATCAGGTTTTTCTGGCAATGAAAAAAATAAATCTCCTCTTTAAGGCAAGAAAAGACCGCAATATGTTGGTGAGCGTGGAAGATTTGCAATACATATTTGCAAGGGATGACAGGGAGGATGTGGAGCAGAAAGTGAAGAGCGCTTTGCTGGTGCTTGAAAAAGATCTACACTCAAAATTCGGATACCCGGTACTCATGGTGCGTCCCCAAAGTTTATTCCTTATCGTGTATGGATCAGTTTTGAATGAAACATTTAATCAGTTAAAGGAAAAGTACGGTGAGTTTGTAGAGGAGATACATCGTCATGTTTATGCGCACAAAGCCGCGAAACTAAAAAGCGGAGCGTATGTGATACGTGAAGAGAATGAAGATAAGAAATTTGTAAAGATCCGCCTGGATCGCATCTGGCAGAAATATTTTCCGGAAGAAAGTTTCCGCTCGGTGAAGTCGAATTTTTTTAAGAAGCAGCTTCTTTCAGGAGTTGAACCGTTTTACAAAATAGAAATACATTTTCCTGATACCATTGGAGAAACGCGCAAGAAGTTTGAAAATCTTTTTACGTTTCTGGAGATCATCTTCTCATCCTTTGCTGGCAAAAGTTTTAGTAAAATAGAACTGATGAAAAAATTCAAGGAGCGATTGAAACGTGATTTCGTGTGCAGGAAAATAGTGAATCTTCTTACCGGCTACTATTCCGAAACAGCGCAATTCGGACAGAAGGGGAATAATTCATTCACCGGAAGTAATTTCCTCACAGCAGTGAGAAAGGATGGTTTTGTGAATTACAAATTCACCAACTCGGCATTTTATCATGCAAAGTCGCAGCTAATCCGCATCTTCCAGATCCAGTTTGAAGGAATGGATGACAAGGACAGAAAATATATTGACTTTGTTCCTGTAGGCGCACCCAAGTCAAAAGAGAAAAATAAAATGGCATACCTGCTCGAAACGTTTGAACTTGCTACTTACGAAGTAACAGGTGTTGAATCGCCACAGCTCTTTGTTCGCATCAATGATCCGCAGAAACTGAATGCACTTAGTAATTCTGAATATCGGAACAGGATAGTATCTGAAACAGAAAGGCGGCACAAAGCTTCGATGGATATCATGTCATACTTTTTTCAAACCGAAATGAAGGATGAAGAACGCTGGAATTATATTGAGGACTATTTCTTAGGAAGAGAAGTTGCAAAAGAAAGTATGGTGGAAGAGGAGGAAGGGGACGAATAAAAACTAGAGAATTTTTTCTAACTCGGCATTCATTTTCTCTTTCACCAACTGATGCCCGGCTTCCACAATCTGTAGCGCATTTTTATTTTTCAAACGTGATGTAAAGTTTTTTCCAATGGAAGGAGGAATCACCTTATCATATTTCCCAAAGAACAAATGCACGTTCATTTTTTTTTCGTTGATGATCTGTTGAACTGATTTGATATCAGGATCAAGATGACGGATGCACATCCATGTATTGTAAACCATTTCTCTTTTCTCATCCGTATCCAGAGAGTTGCGCACAAAGTTTGCTGTGCGCGGATGAACAAGTTTTAATTTCTCGAAGACATAAACGTAACGCATGAAACGGGTTGGATGAAGCATCATTCGCTTGTAAATCCACTTTCCCCAAATTGTTCTCGTTACAAAACGATACCAGAAAGAAATTTTTATCCCGTCCGGAGCAAAGAGAAAAACATCCTGAACATCTTCTGAAAAAAGTTCGATCAGCTTCAACGCAATTCTTCCACCAATACTGAACGCGAGCACAGAAAAGCGTGTCTCTTTTATATCCTGCAAAAAAAATTGAAAGAAAACCTTCAGTTGCTCTTCGGAAATTCCACTCAATCTTGTCTCTTCATCAACAACACTTTCTCCGTGATAAGGAAGATTGAAAGAATAAATTTTATACCTCTTTCCCAGTGATGGCTCAAGCACCCGAAACATTCCAGAAGAATTACTGAAGCCATGAAAAGCAAGCATTGTCTTTTCACCATGACCGATGATTTCATATTCAAAATGAATTCCTTCTCTCTCAAAAAACAAACTCATGTTGCCAAAGATAATCACGTCAAACAAAGAGCATAAAATTTTATCTTCGCAGCCGGAAAGCCATTGAATATTGCAGATTGAAAATTGAATATTCTAAAGCATAAACCTGCTCCAATGACTGACAAAGAATTAAAAGCAAGATCAAAGACATTCGCCCATCGCTGTGTCAAATTGGCTCTGTCATTGCCAAAAAATATTTTAGGAAATCATCTTGCCAAGCAATTAATCAGGAGTTCAACTTCTGTCGCTGCTAATTATCGGGCCGCTTGCCTCGCACAATCAAAGAGCTCTTTTGCTGCAAAAGTTAGCATCGTTCTAGAAAAAGCGGATGAATCTTATTTCTGGATTGAATTTATAATTGATGAAAATTTAATCCCGCAGAATAGATGTTCAGAAATTCTAAAAGAGGCAGATGAATTAACACGCATATTTGCCGCATCAAGAAAAACCTCACAGCACAGATAATTTTCAATATTCACTCTTCAATATTCAATTTTCATAATGCCTCGCGATAATTCCATCAAGCACGTACTCATCATCGGTTCCGGTCCCATCATTATCGGACAAGCATGTGAATTTGATTACTCAGGTTCACAAGCATCTCGCTCTCTCAAGGAAGAAGGAATTGAAGTTTCTCTCATCAATTCCAATCCGGCTACCATTATGACGGATAAAGTAACGGCTGATAATGTTTACCTGAAGCCGCTTACAAAAAAATCCATTGCAGAAATTCTGGAGGAACATTCAAAAAGAAAAGACGGAAAAAGAATTGATGCAGTGCTTCCCACAATGGGCGGACAAACTGCATTGAACCTTGCCATTGAATGTCAGAAGGGTGGTGTTTGGGAAAAATATAATGTGAAGATGATCGGTGTGGATGTAGATGCAATTCATACAACTGAAGACCGTGAGAAATTCCGTCTTCGTATGTTGAGCATCGGTGCAGGTGTTTGCAAAGGAAGAACAGCAACTTCTTTTCTCGAAGGAAAAGAAATTGCCCAGGAGATTGGTTTTCCGCTCGTGATCCGTCCTTCGTTCACACTTGGAGGAACCGGTGGCGGATTCGTTTACAAGAAAGAAGAGTTTGATGAAGCACTTAATCGCGGAATGCATGCTTCGCCTATTCATGAAGTATTGGTTGAGCAAAGTGTTTTCGGATGGAAAGAATATGAGTTGGAATTGCTGCGCGATGCAAACGGAAACGTGATCATCATTTGTTCCATCGAGAATTTTGATCCGATGGGAATCCACACAGGTGATTCAATCACTGTTGCGCCTGCCATGACACTGAGCGATACCGTTTATCAGCGCATGCGCGATCTCGCTATCAAGTGCATGAATGCAATCGGTCAGTTTGCTGGTGGCTGCAATATTCAGTTTGCAATAAATCCTGAAAACGAAACGGAGATGATCGTGATTGAGATAAATCCGCGTGTGTCTCGTTCTTCTGCGTTGGCAAGTAAAGCTACCGGTTACCCGATTGCAAAGATTGCTGCGAAGCTTGCCATCGGTTATCATTTGGATGAATTAAAAAATCAGATCACCGGGACTACTTCAGCATTTTTTGAACCTACCATTGATTACGTAATTGTAAAAGTTCCACGCTGGAATTTCGATAAGTTCAAAGGAACTGATCGTCATCTCGGCTTGCAGATGAAATCAGTTGGCGAAGCAATGGGCATTGGGCGGAATTTTCAGGAAGCATTGCAGAAGGCATGTCAATCGCTGGAGATAAGAAGAAATGGTTTGGGTGCAGATGGTAGAGAGATTCGTGAGCAGGATGAAATTCTTGATTCATTGGAACGACCGAGATGGAATCGCCTCTTCCATATTTACGATGCATTCAAACTCGGAATAAAATTTTCGACCATTCAAAAGTTGACGAAGATTGATACCTGGTTCCTTCGCCAGATTGAAGAACTGATAGAACTCGAAAAAGAAATTGAAAAATATACCGTTGCTGAAATTCCGCGCGAGTTGTTGATGGAAGCGAAGAAGAAAGGATATGCAGATCGCCAGATCGCTCACCTGCTGCGCTGTTGGGAGAGTGAAGTTTTTAAGAAACGTCATGAACTGAACATCAAACGTGTTTACAAACTCGTTGATACTTGTGCTGCTGAATTCGAAGCGAAGACACCTTACTATTATTCTACCTTTGATGAAGAGAATGAATCTGTTCCTACCAATAAAAAGAAAGTTGTAATTCTCGGAAGCGGACCGAATAGAATAGGGCAGGGGATTGAATTCGATTACAGTTGTGTGCATGGAGTGCTTGCAGCAAAAGAGTGTGGCTACGAAACTATCATGATTAATTGCAATCCTGAAACAGTTTCTACCGACTTCGACATTGCAGACAAACTTTATTTCGAACCGGTTTTCTGGGAACACATTTATGAAATCATTGAACTTGAAAAACCGGAAGGAGTGATCGTTCAACTTGGCGGACAAACAGCATTAAAACTTGCTGAGAAACTTCACAAGTACGGAATCAAAATTATCGGAACAAGTTTCGAGTCACTCGATCTTGCTGAAGATCGCGGAAGATTTTCAAACTTGCTTCGCGATCTCGGAATTCCATATCCGAAGTTTGGCGTGATTGAAAATGCTGATCAAAGCGTTTCACTTTCACGCGAGCTTGGCTTTCCGCTGCTGGTGCGCCCTTCCTATGTGTTGGGCGGACAAAGCATGAAGATCGTCATCAACGAAGAAGAACTGGAACAACACGTGGTGCAAATTCTTCAGGACATTCCCGGAAATAAAATTTTGCTCGATCATTTTCTTGAGCGCGCCATCGAAGCTGAAGCCGATGCCATCTGCGATGGAGAAGATGCTTACATCATCGGCATTATGGAACACATTGAACCCGCTGGCATTCACAGTGGCGACAGCAATGCCGTATTGCCTCCGTTTGATCTCAGCAAAAATGTGATGAACCAGATTACGGAGTACACGAAAAAAATTGCGCTTGCCATGCACGTGAAAGGACTCATCAACATCCAGTTCGCTATCAAAGATGAAATCGTTTATGTGATTGAAGCAAACCCACGCGCATCACGTACGGTGCCGTTCATTGCCAAAGCGTATGACGAGCCGTATGTGAACTACGCCACCAAACTGATGCTCGGAGAAAAGAAGGTGAAGGATTTTAAGTTCAATCCGAAGATGGATGGTTATGCAATAAAAATTCCGGTGTTCTCTTTTGATAAGTTCCTTGATGTAAACAAAGAACTCGGACCCGAAATGAAATCAACCGGAGAAGCTATCTACTTTATCAAAGACCTTGAAGACGATTTTTTTCAGAAGATTTATGGAGAGAGGAATTTATATTTGAGCAGGTAGAATATTTCTGTTCATTTTTTTCTTCTTAGTTTTACTGAATGAGAAACCGCCTCGCTCTCTTCTTTTTCTTTTTTCAGTTTGCTTTTTTGGCGGAGGGGCAACTGCTATACAGATAAAAGTAAGGTGACACGACCGGATACTTTTTTTAAGGTCAAAAAAATATTTTTTGTTTTGAAGGGAAATATTTTTCTTAGTGCCCTTGTTCATGGAAGCTGATTCATGGAGATGACCACTACCACCACATATCACCTTAGCGCACGGCTGTCGAAAGTCGAGAGCCGGAGTACCGAGTACCGAGTACCGAGTACCGAGTACCGAGTACCGAGTACCGAGTACCGAGTACCGAGTACCGAGTACCGAGTACCGAGTACCGAGTACCGAGTACCGAGTACCGAGTACC
>JBBRND010000063.1:0-9821 GCA_038230515.1 Bacteroidia bacterium
CTGCTGAGAAATCAACTGTCACTGATTGTGAACCGTTTCCAGTAACAGTGATGCCTGCCGTAGCAGTCCACTGATAAGAAACAGCACCCGGTACAGTAGCAGAAGAATATGGATTATTAGTTGAGCTTGGGCAACCGATAATAGAACCGGTGATGCCTGTAGGTCTGCTCAGCGTAGCACGAATCCAGTCGCAAATAGTATTTGTATTACCACATGCATTACCACCGAACACACAAACTGTCCAACCGGAAGCACCGCCTGTAGGCAATGACACGAATGTTAAGTTCACGGTAGGAACTGTGGTTTCAAACGGACTAGGATTGCCATTGAAACGAACCCCTGCTTCTGAACTTATCCAGCGATAGAAGGTACAGTTTGCAATTGTATTGGTAGAAAGCGTTTGAGCAGCAGCACCTACACAACCATCCGTTAAAGGAACAAGAATGTGAATGGTGTTACTTGGAGGAGTAGAAATTACGCTTACTGCAACTGAAACACAGGTTGTACTGTTACAGGTTCCCTCAATGCGCACATAGTAAGTATGTGTACCTACAGTAGCAGGAGTAATTGTTATAGAAGCACCGCTTCCAATAGAAGCACCACTTCCACAACCACCTTCGTACCATACATAAGAAGCGCCATCACCAAGTGTACCTCCGGAAACAGTTAGTGTTACATTTCCTCCAAGGCAAACCTGTCCATATAAACCGTTTGAAACTGCTCCGGCAGGAGCAGTAGATGAAGCGAGTATAGTTACAGTAAATGAACATGGCAATGATGTATTGCCATTTACATCAAGTGCAGTACATGTTACCGGAGTAGTACCTACAGGAAAATAATAGCCGGAGGAAGGAGTACATGTCACAGAGGCAACACTACAGTTGTCAGAAGCAGCAGGACTATAAGTTGCAACAGGGTTGCATTGAGTGATATTGCCTGGAGAAGTAACAACTGGTAATTCATCGTCAATAACAACTATATGTTGAACGCATGTTGAAGTGTTTCCATGGATATCAGTAGCTGTATAAATTACAGTTGTTGTACCAACCGCGTAAGTGTTAGAAGGATGATCATCTGTTACACTTAAAATCCCGCAATTATCAGTCGCAACTGCCTGATCGGATAGTGAACTATTGCCACCCCCCGGACCAGGATGACAATTCGGAGGACAAGGAGGGGTCTTTACATAGGTTACAGAACAGGTTCCTAAGGAATGATTTCCTCCGGGGCCCGGACTCAAACTGGTATAAAGTGTAGTGTCATTTGCACAAACAAGAACAGGAGCTTCGTTATCATTTACTGTTACGTTAAACGAGCAAGACGAACTTCCGCAGCTATTAGTTGCAGTGCAGGTAACAGAAGTTGTTCCGACAATGAAAGCAGATCCGGATGCAGGCGAACAATTCACCAAAGCCGTTGGTGTACCTGAAGCAGTGGGAGTAGAGAATGATACAACAGCAGTGCAATTACCTAAATCATTGTTTTGAGTTATATCACCCGGGCAAGCACCAATTACAGGTGACTCGTTTATTGTTACATTAAAGGAGCAAGACGAACTTCCGCAGCCATTAGTTGCGGTACAGGTTACAGAAGTAGTTCCGGCAGAAAAAGTAGAGCCAGAAGCCGGAGAACAAACTATTGTTGGAGAAGTTCCTGTTGCAGTCGGATCGGTCCATGTTGCAATATAGTTATCGCATTGGATAATGTCGAAAGGACATGCACCAATAGAAGGAGCCACGCATCCTGTTGTAACAGTAATTACATTCGAGTTAGCAGAAGTGCTGGATGGAGATTCTGCCCGCACTCGATAGTAATAAGTTGTGGATGCACTTAAACCAGTCACAGACTGTGAAGTTCCTCCAACAGCTAAATTATTATAAGAACCAAGAATAGTTTCTGTACCCAAGCCGGCTACAACAATATTATCCATATAAACTCTGCGGGTAGATGCAGGGTTTGCAAAGTTCGTATATGGTCCAAAATAAGAAGAAGTGGTGTAGGTGTTATCCGTTATAGTAAATGCGCTGGTTGAAGGTACAGAACTGTACTGAAATCCAGTTGCATAAAATACTTCAAACAATCCGCTGGAACTTCTTGTAACTCTTAAATCCAAACCATCTCTCAAAGCATTTGTAGCAAACACAGGTCCACCGGAAGCAAGCTGTGTTCGTGTGAAGCCGGTGCTTTTCCATAGTTCAATATTATCGCCAGAAAGGTCAGCCCCGAACTTCAGGTAATAACCGTTGAAACTACCGCTTAAACTTGTGAAGGTGGCATTTGACATAAGTATTACTCCGAAAGAATTTGCTGCTGAAGGAGCAAAGTTAGTTGAGCCGAGTGAGAATCTCCATTCACTTGTTTCGGTACAAGGCACATATAGGCCTGCATTACCGGTAGTAATACTGGATCCAATAAAAAATCCGTCTGTAGCAGCAGATCCCGAAGGTAAGGTTGCATTAGAAAGCACAGAAAAATCGGAGGTGCTGCCTGACCAAGTAGGAAGGTTAGTATAATTGCCATCTGTAAAATCGTCTCCTCCTTCTTTAAGTTTTGAAAGCACATCAAGGCGGTATCCCGTTGCTCCTGAAACGCTATTCCAGTTCGCTTGAAAGTCGGATGGAGTCACCAAACTGCCAGCAGTAGCCACCGGTGCGTCAATGCCTACAGTCGTAAATGTTCCTTGAGAACCATAACTGCTTCCAGCTCCGTTAGTAGCATAAGCATGATAATAATAAATCGTGTTAGGAGATAAACTGCTAAGAGCCGATGAGAAATTTACTCCGCTTAAATTACCACTTGATACCGGAGTACCAGTTCCATTAATAAAGCCAATAGACGTGCTGTATTCAATACCATACGTTGAAAGAGATGAGCATCCGATTGAAGAAATTGTTCCTGCAACGGTTGCTGTTGTAGATGTAACAGAACTTGCTGCTCCAGAGGTAACTGTTGGCGAAGAATTTACACCTGCACCTGTTGCAGCAACACTTACAGAACTTGCACCTCCGCCACCAACGGGAATGCTCCCATTATAAGATTGAACTGCAGTTGGAGTAAGCTCAACAAAGACAGTAGTGCTTAAATTAGGTGCTGTATAAGTAGGTGAATAGGTTGAAGAATATAAACCACCTGCTGTGGCAGAAAATGAATATCCCGTTAAAGGACCGATAGTAACTGCGCTTCCATCAAGAAAACTGCCTGAGAGGGTGAATGAGTTTGGAGATGAAGAGGTGTTAATACAAACATTTCCAAAACCACTAAGCGGTCCTGCTGTTAAACTGGGAGCACTTGTTAAAGTAAAATATACCTGATCATATTCCGTAGAAGCTATTGCACCAGCCCCAGTAGAATGCAATGCTGCAACTCCCAAATACCCATTTGCAGCAGGAACTATTAAATTATGAGTAGCTGTTCCCTGACTTACGTTTGCGTTGGTTGAATTTGGAATATCTGTTGCAATATTTCCTGTACCGTTTGCTGTTGGTAAACTCGAAGTGAATAATTGCCATACGCCAGATGATGAACGTGTAACCCTTACTAAGAAACCAATATCTGTCAAGCCATTTGTTAAAGATCCTGATGAAGTGATTACTGTTGTTACCAAGGCACCATTTACAACATACTCAAGGCGCACTTCATCACCACCCGCATCGTCACCTATTGCAATTCTGTAACCATCAACAGTTGTGTTGTTTAAGGTAGCTTCGTTAGCGGAGAGCCAAAAATATGCCTGGTTTAAAACTGTAAATGCCTGCCCTCTTCTTCCTATAAAAAATCCCCATTCCTGGGTAGTACCCCAGGAAGCGATCTGGCTGCTCAAATAATCGGTTTCAGAAAGTGCAGGTCCGCTCAACCTAAGGGTGTTAGAACCGGTTGCTCCGGCAGCAGCATCGCTGTTAGTAACAATAGTCCAGAAAGTTGTATTTCCGCCCCAAACCGGAGAAGCAGTAAAATCTCCATCGGTAAACGAATCGTATAAGGTCTGGGCGACACTATTTTTTGCAAATGCAAAAAAAGCAATTAATAAAAAAGTCTTAAACGACCTGTTCATATTGGCTGTAGAGTACGGTTGTTTCATTTGTTAAGAATTTAAGTTTAAGTTTTTTTGAATCTGTCTTTGATGATATTTTTTTCTTCAATCGTTCATGAATGAGAAGCAGGAAAAAAAGTGGAAGCTAATGTAATTGTAAACAACATCCTGTGCAACGATTGTTGAAATCTTTCCAAATTAATTTGGTGAATGCTCTCTTTTTCTTGGTAAAAGTGAAAAATAGAGTTTCTTTACAGGTGGTATCCTGTCTTTCGCATTTTAAAAATACAATCAGGCACTTGGAATTACCAGTTCATGAGGTGGTGAATAATTGAAAGCACGGCATTGTCGTCAGGAAAAATTATGTTGTCGCCACTCTTGAAAATTGATTTGTTGCCGTTGCGTAAAAACTTTACATGCACCGGGCATCCGCAGGCACTGTAAATAAAAATAAATTCTTTGATGGTTCCGTCTTTCCAATATTCTTCTACCGGAACTTTTGTTTCATTTAGTTTGCAATCGAAAATGGCAGCAGGATTTCCCGAACCGTCAATAGTGAAATATTTATCTTTTTCATTCTCTCGCTCAATGTAAATATTGAGTTGCTTGTTGCCCGCTACCGTTGTTCCGTCTTTCTTCGGATAGATTTTGCAATTCCATAATACCTTCCCTGTAGAGGAGAGAATCAGTTTTGCTCCACCTGTTTTTTCAGAACTGATGTGCATGGAAATGTGCATTCTTCCATCCGGCAATCTATTTCCATAAGCATCAAGGATGGCAAAGGTACGTCCTTGATTATCGAAAGGTTCATACTTGCGCTCGATCTGTTGCAGGGCTTCTCCAATGGTATGAACCGATGGTCCGAAGTTTTCTTCCACGGTTACCATTACAGATTCCTGCAACATCATGGAATCCACTTTTTCTTTTGAAGTCTGAGCAAAAGAAATTTGTGTAGCAAAGAAGAAGATAAGACAATGAGCGGAAAAAATAAATGTGCTTTTCATATCTTCAGTGACAATTTTATGCTGCAATAATAAGCGAAATGAATGAGGCCAAAATTAAGGGCTTTCTTTTGTGCAAGAAATCGCCTCTTTAAATATAAAATCTCTCTGAATATGATTATCACTGATTGCCGAGGTTGACTACTTTAGCCCCTCGAAATTTTGCAAATGCTTTTTCAAAAATCAACAATTCCTTTTCAGGTTACAAAAGTTTTATCACCGCTCGTTTTTGATTATCTTTTTAAAAGCGAATCGCTGAAATCTTTTTTTTCTTTTTATCCGGATGATTCGGGTTTTCAAAAACTGATTGATCAAAGAAAGTTAAAACCGGTAAACCGTAAAGCTCTTGTTGATGTTTTGAGAAATCAAAATCAAGAGCTGTCTTCAGCTACTAAAAAAAACATTGAATTATTACTGAGTGAAAATACATTTACAGTAACGACAGGTCATCAGCTCAATCTTTTTACCGGGCCGCTTTATTTTATTTACAAAATACTAACAGCTATAAAACTTTCACAATCGCTGAAAGAAAAGTTTCCTGATAAAAATTTTGTACCGGTTTACTGGATGGCAAGCGAGGATCATGACATTGAAGAAATCAATCATACGTTTGTTTACGGGAAGAGAATAGAGTGGAAGGGAGAGGATGCGCTGAATGCAAACGGGAAGGGTGCAGCAGGAAGGATATTGTGCAAGGGAATTGGTTCAATCATTGATGAACTGAAAACTATTCTTGGAGAAAATGATCTGTCAAAAAAAGTAATTGACCTGTTGAACAGAAGTTATTCAGAAGAAAATTCTTTATCAGCAGCGACACGAATTCTTGTAAGCGAACTTTTTGGAAAGTATGGATTGGTAATACTGGACGCTGACAACGCAACGTTGAAAAAGATTTTTATTCCTGTAATGAAAGATGAATTGCAAAGTCAAACTTCGTTTAAGAAAGTAAGTGAAACCATTCAGGAGCTTGAAAATAACAAGTACGAAGTGCAGGTTCATCCCAGAGAAATAAATTTGTTTTATCTCACAGACGATGCCCGAAATCGCATTGTAAAAGAGAATGGCATTTACAAAGTATTGAACACTTCTTTGGAATGGAATGAAGATGCGCTGATGTTTGAATTAAATGAGCACCCTGCTCGCTTTAGTCCAAATGTTGTATTACGACCGCTTTACCAGGAAACTATTCTTCCGAACATTGCCTACGTAGGCGGACCTGCTGAAATTGCATACTGGCTTCAATACAAAAGCATGTTCGATCATTACAATGTTAATTTTCCGGCTCTTGTACTTCGGAATTGTGCAATGCTTGTGGATGAATCTTCTGCAGTAAAAATGAGCAAATTGAAAATTTCTCCCACTGACATTTTTAAATCAGCCGATGAACTTTCACAAGAATTTGTGCTTCGCAATTCTGATTCATTTTCTATGGAAGAGGAAGTACAGAAACTAACGACTGCTTTTGATTCATTGGTTCAGAAAGCAACGAAATTGGATTCCACATTGAAAACACTTGTTGAAGCAGAAAAGCAAAAGCAACTAAATGCGCTGGAAGGACTGGAGGAAAAAATAACCCGCGCTCAAAAGAAAAGACATGAAACATCCATTCAGCAAATCCGGAAAATAAAGGGAAAGTTTTTTCCGGATGGAACATTGCAGGAACGGCAAGAAAATTTTTTATCTTTCTATCTTATGTTTGGAGAATCCTTTTTCGATGAACTGCTTGCACAGTTTGCGCCTCCGGAAAAAGAATTTTTGATTTTATCTGAAGCCAACTTCCGGTAAAAAGAAGTTCAGGGCTTAAAATATCACCTGGAAAATATTCAAAAATAAAAGCATAGCGCTGATGGTGATAAGAATGCGAATGCTGCCCGGTGTTTTATACCACTTCACATGCTGGCGTTTTTTTTCAAGCACCCCGAAAGCGAGTGCGATGGCAATAAACGCAATCATTAAAATATTTACATCCACATTTAAAATGTAATGAGGAACGTATTCGTAAAAACTGATGACTCGTTCTTCCGCTGAATGGAAGGAGAGAAGGCATACTGCCCATACGATCCAGATAAGGACTACCGGCACAAGCAAAAAATATCCGGGTACCAAATAGCGATAGCCCCTTGTTTGTTTGTTGTATAAATCCATTTTTAAAAATTCCCGCTGAAAAAGATGGACAAAATTATAATTAAAACTGAATGAAGACATTAACTGAAAGTAATGGTTTAATTACTTTTTAACAGTTAGCATTTTTTTAAGTGTTCTATCTTCTTAAACATTCAAACCTGTTTTATTTTTTGAAATACTTTTCATCAGGTTTTCTTCGCTTATATGCGATTCAAATACCTCACTCCTAAAATTCCGAATGAGGTTGGCAGAATCCATCCTCGAATTATGAGGCCTCCTGTGTCAAGAGTTGCACCCAATAAAATTTTCTAACTGACGGATGTTCTCTATTGCTTTATTATTTTTTTGAAAAAGGTTTTTCCATCCTGCATATCTAACCTGAGAAAATAAATTCCTTCCGGCAATCCGGAAAGATTTTCAATTCTTAAATTTAACCCGGTCTGTTCGGCAGACGCAACTATTGAACCCATGATGTTATAAAGATATGCTCTGAATATCGTTTGTTTTGAACCCGAACTGATAGTTATAAATGAACCGAACGGATCAGGAAAAATGAGCATCTGATTTGAAAAAAGCAATTCATTTAGTCCTACCGTTGAGGAATCAAAAACAATAACGTTATCAAAATAAATTTTATTTCCATGACTGCAATCGTCTTCAATGGCTAGCCGCACAAAGGACAGTCCGGCAAGCGATGAGAGTGAGCGCGTTTTGGTTTGCCACTGGGCAGCGGTAGGAACAAACAAACCGGAAGTAGCGGGAGCAGTTGTAAGAGTTACACCTGAATAATTAACAATATTCAGCCAATTGCTGCTTCCGTTATTAGACCACCACAAACCGAATATATCAGAACTTGCTGCCGGGCGTTGCGCATAAGCAATATCAAAGCGGATGTACGGTTGAGAAACATTCGAAAAATTCATGGAAGGAAGGCGGATGCCGTAATAACTTCCGGCAGCAGTATTGTAATTGTCAAAACTTGTGCAGGCAGTTCCGGTTCCATAGCCGCTTGAAGTGGTATCGCGTTCCCAATTAATGAATGAGCCAACCGGAAAGGTTTGCCACCCTGTTGGAGGAAAGGTAGCTGTTTCAAAATCCTGCGAGTAGGGGGGCAGAATCTGCGCGTGAGCGTTGATACAAGACAGGCAGATAAGCAGTGCAAGTAATTTTTTTTTCATATGGATACGTTTATTATTTTTTCTCTTGCAACTTCTGTTTTCGATGCGCTGCAAAATTTATTTTAGATCGCAATCATAATTTCGGAGCGCAAGTTGCTAATTTAATAAATGTCATGATGTTTGTTTTAAAGTTTATTTCTTTCAATCAGTTTGAAGTCCTTGTGTCGCTAAAGAGTTCCGATAACGCATCAGGGATAAATGAAGTTTTTAAAAGAAGGGATTAGAAGCACAACTGTTCGATGACCCACAATGTTTGTTAGATGCACAACTGTTTGATTACCTATCAAAGCCCTTCTTTTAAAAATTTGCATTTATCTTTATGTTAGCCGCATGTGCTACTGTTCCTACGAATTAATTTTACTAAACTGATTCTTCAATATTATTCAAAGCAAATTCGGGTGAACGAAATGCTCGGTTTAAAGAGTTAATTAAAATCTGTGATGTTATTGGTAATTTATTAAATGAGTCTAACGCTATTGGAAGTAATGTACAATAATCCCGAATTAAAAATGCTGTAATCATTCTTGACATTAAAAGCGCAAACAAACTTGTACTATAATGCTCTCCGTCCATGTACATTTCTTTAAATTGGAAAACAGAAACATTAGTAGGATGAGTACACAAGGAAAGATAAGAGTAAGTGCTGTCAAAGAATGATGGTTTTACACCCGCTCTTTGCACCATATTTTTCCAAGACAAGTATTCAAACCTATTGTTGGTGAAACAGAATTGCCATTCTTTATTTTTTATCGCACGAACAATTTTGTCTTTCTCTTTATCCAAAAAAGATTTGTAAAGTTCAGTTGATTTAATTTCATCAATAGTAGTTTGAATATTTTCTCTTTCTCTTTGACTTTTTTCAATTAAATCGGGGGATATTACTTCAAACTGTTGGCGGTAATTTAACCCTGATACAACCCAAAGATTGTAAAGAATTTTTTGAGGTTCTCCCGAATGTTGAAGAAAGAGATTATTAAATGCACAATATGCCTCATACTGACTTCTTACAATTGGCCAGATTGCGAACGGGTCAAGGGTATGTTTAAAGGCTGTGTTGTCAATGGGATTTGTATAGTTGATACCTTCAATGAGTTTTAAAATTGAATGACATTTTAAAACTGACATTTGAAAAAGTAAATCTGCGTCATGGTTAATTATTGTTGTAAAGGAATGTTCCTTTAAGTCGGCAATTATTTTAAAGGCAGAATTAATTAAAACCTCATAAGAATTAACTCGGTCAATTGGTCGTTCACTAACCATCAAACGGGTATATTCATCTCTGATGTCTTGTCGTATTGTAGTTGTCATTTTCTTGCAGTCACTTCAAAGTTGGTAGGTCGCCCAAGAGTTCTGACTAACGCAAACTCTGTTACATCAAAATCAAGTAGTTGCAAAATTGAGTTCCTCATTAGTCAATGCGAATTTATGGATTTGTTTATTGATATTTCTAAGTGCGGCAAGTTTTCTTTTTTGTGCGTGAAAGAGATA
>JBBRND010000064.1:0-8284 GCA_038230515.1 Bacteroidia bacterium
CTCTTTCACGCACAAAAAAGAAAACTTGCCGCACTTAGAAATATCAATAAACAAATCCATAAATTCGCATTGACTAATGAGGAACTCAATTTTGCAACTACTTGATTTTGATGTAACAGAGTTTGCGTTAGTCAGAACGCTTTGGCGACACAGCGACTTCATACTGACAAGCCATTATTGAGCTATAAAAAATATAAACCATGAGTTATATCAGATATGTTTGGTGGAAAAAGTATTATCAGTACCGACTTCTGATTTTTGGTATTTCGCTTATTGTTTGTAGCGCTTATTTTTTTCTTCCAACAATTTGGACTTTTAAATCAGACTTGACTCTGTTAACAGGAACTCTTCGTTCTGCCAACACTTATGTAACAACCGTTTCAAATACAGATAGAAATGGCTATACGAGCAAAAGTCAAAAATCGGAATTGATATTCTATCTCAACCAACGCAAACAGAAGTATTACTTAGCTGAAAATATTGGTGACAAGTTTCGTGATGATAAATACGAAACAATTCTGCAAGGTTTAAGACGCGCAGACACCGTGACTGTTTGGATTAAGAAAAATAGTGTTGACGAATATCAGCCACAAATCTTTCAAATAGATAATGACAAAGGAACATTACTTGATTTTGAGACGGTGAGAATGAATTATAGCCCTGTTGCACTTTTGACTTTTTCATTAGGTGTGATTTCAATTGCTGCGTTCTTGTGGATTAAGAATCCAGACAAATTTAAAAAGCTTATTGGATTAAACGAACTGACTAACTAGATTTGAACGATAGAATTCTATTGAACAGTAGCACATGCACATAACATGCAGTCAACGTTGCACAACTCACATTGAAGAAGAATGGCTTGGATAAAGGATGTTAGGAGTTCAATAAAAAGGAAAAATCGAAGACTATTACTGACATGGAGGTCGCGAAAGTAGAATTCAGCAGTTGTGCAACAGGCACATGGAGATAAATGCAAATTTCAAAATGAAAGGCTTTGTTGGGTTAATGGAGAGTTGTCTGAACTGTGATTAAACTGATTAAAGGATTAACATGAGCGGAAGTAAATCTTTCATTTTAAAACTTCAGGCCGGGCACAGGCTGGCTCATTCTTCCACCGGAAGAATGCCCTCCCTTATGCGTAAGCTGCAATGCTTGGCGACACTGCTAACTTGATACTTTCGGAATTCTAATCAACAAGAAAAACCAAACTCATGAAAAGTAAATCACCTTTTCTAACTGCAATTGCTTTCATTCTTTTCTCTCAACTTCTAACCGCACAAATAACTTTTCAGAAAAGATACGGATGGACAGGAGCTGATGAAGGTAAATCTGTTCTTCAAACTATTGACGGAGGTTACATCATTGTTGGGAACATAACACGTGCTTCAGGATACTTTGATATTTATCTTATTAAAACGGATGCCTACGGTGATACTCTTTGGATAAAGACATTCGGAAGAATTGGTGACAACACAGAGGGCTTTTCAGTTGAGCAATTAAGTGATTCAGGATTTATCATTACAGGTTTTGAGCATGGTGGAGGCAACTTTGATTTGTCTTTAATACGAACCGACAATAACGGTGATACACTTTGGACAAAACTCTATATTGGTTCTAGAAATGAGATTGGATATTCAGTACATCAAACCTTTGATGGCGGTTTTATCATTGCAGGAAAAACGAATTCTTACGGAGCAGGAGAAGAAGATTTTTATTTAGTAAAGACGGATGCAAATGGTGATTCTGTTTGGACGAGAACTTTTGGTGGAATAAGTTTTGATGAAGGGCAATGTATGATTCAAACATCCGACAGCGGATACATTGTTGCAGGTTCGACATATAGTTTCGGAGTTGGTGCAGCAGATATTTATCTTGTAAAGACGGATGCAATTGGAGATACTCTTTGGACAAAAGCAATCGGAGATTCGGCAAGCAATTACGCTTACTCAATTCAGCAAACTTTTGACGGAGGATTTATTATTACAGGAACTACACTTGGCTCGGTTAGCAATGCGTACTTAATGAAAACAGATTCCGCAGGGAATATCAGTTGGAGCAAAACATTTAGCGGAATAAATCCTGTTTATAGTAATTCAGTTGTTCAAACTTCTGACAGTGGATTTGTCATTGTCGGGAATGCAAATCAATATGTCTTGATTGTAAAAACAAATTCGATAGGCGATACCTTATGGACAAAAGCGATTGGTGATTCATCATATGGCGCAGTAGCGAAATTTATGAGCCAAACCTCTGATGGTGGCTTTATCATTACGGGAATGAAAAATATTTTTGATTCATTATATCATGATGTGTATCTTCTTAAAACTGATTCCAACGGTTTCGGTTCATGCGATGAAAATGTTTACCCATTAACTGTTAGTGCCTCACAATTTCAGGTTACACTTCCTCCGACAATTGTCTCTTCGAGTGGCTTGGTCTTTCCCTACGGTTCGGACTTAAATGTCAATCATGGAATAACCTACGTTACTCCACTTTGTACAACTGTTGATATTGTTGATGTAAACACAGGAAATAAATTTATTCTCTTTCCAAATCCAACAGAAAGTAACTTCACCATCAAACTTAACTCCGAAATAAAAAATGCGCGAGCAGAAATTTACAACGTGCTTGGAGAGAAAGTTTATTCAACTACTCTCAACAAGCAACAAGCCATCAACAATAAATTTCCATCAGGCATTTATTTCGTGAAAGTAATAGAAGGAGAAAATCAGTTTGTACAGAAACTTGTAGTACAGTAAAGCTTGACGCGAGACAAGAACGAACGCACAATAATCAGTCAGCGTTGCACAACATCCATTTAAGCAAAATGACTAACGTAAAGGGTCAAGGAAGTTTAAAACGGAGAAAAAAGGTGTTCTTAAATTTTTTTTGGACGGATTGAATTTTTCCCTACTTTGCAAGGGCAAACTTTAAACATTATCTCAAATGAAAAAACTCCTACTCACTTTGGTAACAGCAATTTTATTTGCTGCAAATTCTTTTGCCGGCAGTGGCGGGCCTGATGCTTATGGCTACGTGTGGCGCGATCATCTGGATCCGAATGGTCCTGTGTACAACTGGGTTGACATTATTGGCCGACCGGGCTCAACGCTGGTTGAGAACCTGAATGACGACAACACGGTTGGTCCTTTTTACATTGGCTTTAATTTTCATTACTACTGGTATGATATTAACCAGGTATGGATCGGCAGCAATGGTTATATTATTTTTCAGAACGGACAATTGTCGGCACCGTTTCCTTACATTCCTTCTACGAGCCAGCCGCAGAATTATATGGCAGCGATGGCTAGCGATCTGAACTTTGGTGGTGCGGGAAATGCGGGGCGTTGTTATTATTGGGCAAGTCCTGCGCACGATTCGCTGGTTATTTCGTGGATCAATGTTCCGTTCTGGGATCCTGCGCCTCCTAATTATTACACGGGCGCTAATACGTTTCAGATTATTCTTTCTACCGTTGATAGTTCCATCACTTATCAATACCAATCGCAGAGCGGTGTGTATGCAGGTGGTGCTGCGGTTTACATCTCGGCTGGAATAGAAAATAATTCTGGCGGCATCGGTTTGCAAACGATGGTAAATCCGCTGAGCATGGGGACGTATTATTTCACTACTCCACTTGCGGTGAAATTTTATTTTCCTGCAACTACTACTTACCAGGCAAATGATGTATCTGCTGAGTACAATAACAATCCTACCAATGGCGGAAAATTTATTTCAAACAATACTCCGGCTCCTTTTGTAATGACTGCTTCAGTAAAAAATACGGGTAACGTAAATCAAAATTCGTTTAATGTGACGAGCAGGATTACGAATGCATTGAATCAAACCGTTGTGGTTGACAGTGCACAATCGGGAGCGCTTGCTGCCGGTGCCAGTGCGGGTCTTACTTTTACGAACACCTTCTCCCCTACCCTTACCGGCACGTACGTTGAGCGAGCGCGCACTTTTCTTGCGGGAGATATTGTTCCAACGAATGACAGCATTCCGCTCGAACTTGTTGTGGTTGATACGACCACGATGCCGTTGCGTTTAACTTTTGATGACGGCAGCGCTGATGGAGTAGGAATAAACTGGCAGGGAGGAATAGGCGGATGTGCGATGGAATTTACTCCACCGTTTTATCCATGCAAATTAACAACTGTACATTTTTATATTCAGGCGAATCCGAATCTTGTTGGCTTTTATGCAACCATCTTTGACGATAATGGAAGTCAGGGTGCGCCTGGCTCACGGCTCGATTCAGTGTATGTGCCATCAGCAAATTTTACTGCACCCGGATGGGCTGACGTGCCGCTTACAAATCCGATCTTATTCACCAGCGGAAAATTTTATGTGGTGTGGAACATGGATGGCAACTTGCTTGCGCTTGGTCAGGATTTATCCACTCCGCTTTCAAACAACGATTATGAAGTGCTTGGCAATACGTTTGCAATATACCGCAGCCGTGAGTTTGAAGACCTCATGATTAATGCTACGATTGATACGGTGAATATTCCGCTCGCAGTTCCTGCGCTTTCTTCTGAAAAAATGTTCGGAGAGTTTTATCCGAATCCTGCTACGCGTTATGCAGTGATGAATTTTGATTTGCCTGCAAATGAAAATAAACTCAGCTACGATTTGTATTCTTCAGATGGAAAACTGATACATGCTGAAACGCTGGAGCGCAAGAACAATGGCGGAAATAAATTAGAGATTGATATTTCCGGATTGCCATCGGGAATTTACTCTTGCTCTCTGAAGAGCGGAGAATATTCTGCTCAACGGAAAATTATTGTGTCGCATTAAAAATTTATCAGGGGGTTTATAAAAGAGCCGTTTCTATTTTTAGAGACGGCTCTTTATTTTTAAGACCTTTACAAAATGAATGAAAGAGCATTTCGTTATTTCTGTGTGAACAAGCCATTCGGAATGTTGTCGCAATTTTCAAAAATAGGTGACGAACGCACGCTGGCTGATCTTGCATTCGCGTTTCCGAAAGATGTTTACCCGCTTGGGCGGCTTGATACAGACAGCGAAGGACTGCTGCTCATTACAAATGACAAAGCAGTGAACAACAAACTTCTCGATCCAAGAAACCAACATAAAAGAATTTATTTTGTGCAGGTTGAAAGAGAAATTGATCCGGAAAGTTGCATTAAGATAAGCGAAGGAGTAGAAATAAAAGTTGATGGCGTTACCTACAAAACAAAACCAAGCGAAGTAGAGCGCATTGCACAACCGGAATGGCTGCCGGAACGAAATCCTCCGATACGCTTTCGGAAAACCGTACCTACATCATGGATCAAACTAACTCTTACCGAAGGAAAGAACAGGCAGGTGCGCAAGATGACAGCAGCAGCGGGATTCCCGACTCTGCGACTTATCCGCTACGCAATCGGAGAGATTGACATCATGGATATTGCTGCTTCAACAGTGAAGGAGGTGAGCCAAAAAGATTTCTACAAAAAATTATCGCTGAAGTAATCCGGAAGTTTTTCTGAAAAGAATTTCTCAGATAATTTTCATCACTTCATTTTCCACTACTTCGTTGGCGTACGTCAGGAAAAGTTCCATCGCAAATTTTTTGCGTTCATCAAAAGCGTAGCTGATTTTATTTTCGAGATAATCTTTCACATTGAAGTTTGCACCCGTTTCTTTTTTGAAATTACTCACAACAGTTTCGCTGTTCATCAAACCAAACCGAAGCGCATCATTGAATCGTTTTACAAAACTGCGGTCAAGTTCTTTGTTTGAAACCCAGCACGCGAAAACAAAAGGAAGATTGGTAAACAGTTTCCACTCGTGTGCGAGATCGTACACGTATTTATATTTTTCTTTTAACTCAAACGTGCGGTCACCGATAATGATGCCTGCAGTAGTTCCGCCTATGAGTGCTTCATAATTCTGAGCAGTATCATGATACTGCGGAGATATCTTCCAGAATTTTTCTGCAAGCACCTGTACAAGCACAACGGAAGTACGGCTTTGATAATCGAGTAAAACATTTTGAATGGAATGCAGAGGCACATCACTCACAAGCAAAACAGAACCTACCTCCCCGTCTGCACCGATGCAGTAATTACTGATGATGTGCGACTCTTCCATTTCGGCAAGCACCGCTACAGGCACAAGCCCGATGTCAACAATTCCTTCTTCTATTTTACGCGCACAATCAGCAGGCGTGTCGAGTTGAAGATTAATTTCATTTTTGATTTCTGAATTTTCCAAACCAAAGATGAATGGTTTGCTGTTGAGGTAACTCACACAGGAAATTTTAATCATGGTGATGAGGTTTAATGGTTAGTAGAAAAACGATCCCTGAAAAAGCATTGCAATGATACTGATTTTGTGATTTAATTTTCCATCCATTAGAAAATTTTTTCTCTGCTAAACAATCATGCCATCCACTATTTCAACAATTCGGTCAGCACGTTTGGCAAAGTCATTGTCATGAGTAACGGTAATTATGGTGTTTCCCTTTGAATGAGCAAGTTCTTTAAAAATCTCAAACACAATCTCCGAATTGGCGCTATCAAGATTCCCAGTGGGTTCATCAGCCATGACAATAATGGGATCATTTATCAGCGCGCGTGCAATGGCAACGCGCTGCTGTTGCCCGCCTGATAATTTGCCGGATGGCTTGTGTGCAAATGATTCCATCTGCATTTGCTTCAGTTTATCCATTGCGTGTACTTCAATTTCATCTGCATTGTATTTACGAAGTTTCCTTGCGGGCATCATTACATTTTGAAGCGCAGTGAATTCAGGAAGCAAGAAATGAAATTGAAAAACAAATCCGATATTTTCATTCCTGAATTTAGAAAGTTCATTCTGGCTGAGCCCTGTTACTGTCTCATTGTTCATCACAATTTTTCCCTCGTAATCCGTATCGAGCGTACTCAGCAAATAAAGAAGTGTTGACTTCCCGCTTCCTGATTTACCTATTAGAGAAACAAACTCACCCTTCTTGATGGAAAGTGAAACATCTTTGAGTACATGAAATTCCTCCGGCTCCCGGAAATATTTATTCAGATGTTCTGCACGAAGGATTTCATTCATGATTTCTATCAAATATCAAAACAAAGCAATCTTCCGACAGATCGCACCCGCAGAATTTACATATCAAGTATTTTTTTTTCTATAAAAGTACACCAATCCATGCTAGATCATTGAGTCAAATAATAATAAAAAAACGGAAGACTAGAAACAATACATAAAGAATATCATCGACAAATTATTTTCTAAAATGGATTGACTGGGAGTAAAAGTAATAACCCATTCAATTTATGCATCCATTCTTTGATCCATACTAATAAAGTATCTTAATAGAATTCTTCTAAAGTAGAACTTACTATGATCGGACGAAACTAAAAAAAAATCAAATGTAAATCTGGCTTACAAAGTTATTTTCTCCAAGCTTTTTCGAAAACTCATTTGGACAAGGCTTACGAATATTCTCTGAGGTAAGTCAATATTGTTAAACCGGATAAAATTTTAAAATTACGTTTAGAAAGTTGGTCCCATTCCTAAAAATTGCTGGGAAACCAACAAGAAAATTTATGGAATATAATTCAAAAAAGAGTCAAGCATCGGAAATACTCTAAAATTATGTCACGTAAAAAATTTGTCCAGACGAAAATAATTATGAAGGAGAAAAGTTGAATATAAAAAAAAGGGCTGCCTTTTGCAAGACAACCCTTTAAATAATTTACGGCAACGACATACTCTCCCAGCTGTTACACAAGTACCATCTGCGCAAAGGGGCTTAACTGCTCTGTTCGGAATGGGAAGAGGTGGACACCCTTGCAATAGTCACCATAAAACTCTTGAATAAGTTTGACATATTAAAGAAAGAAAACACAACAGACAACACTACTAAAATGAAGCAGACACAAAGTTTACAGGTAATTAGTATTGCTCAGCTTTGACATCACTGTCTTTACACTTGCAACCTATCAACGTGGTAGTCTACCACGACCTTTAAAGGAAGTCTCATCTTGAGGCGAGTTTCGTGCTTAGATGCTTTCAGCGCTTATCTCA
This sequence comes from Bacteroidia bacterium, assembly GCA_038230515.1. Classification (GTDB taxonomy): domain Bacteria; phylum Bacteroidota; class Bacteroidia; order AKYH767-A; family 2013-40CM-41-45; genus JAPLDB01. The sequence goes on from JBBRND010000064.1 coordinate 8,041, forward strand.
ACCGAACATAGCTACCCTGCGATGCAACTGGCGTTACAACAGGTACACTAGCGGTTCGTCCGACTCGGTCCTCTCGTACTAGAGTCAGGCCCTCTCAAACTTCCAACGCCCACAACAGATAGGGACCGAACTGTCTCACGACGTTCTGAACCCAGCTCGCGTGCCACTTTAATGAGCGAACAGCTCAACCCTTGGGACCTTCTCCAGCCCCAGGATGTGACGAGCCGACATCGAGGTGCCAAAC
>JBBRND010000065.1:0-4595 GCA_038230515.1 Bacteroidia bacterium
GGGTTGCACCCGTGCTTGAAAGCAACACTGCTAAATCGGCCTTGCAAAGAGCATAGCAAATGTAATAATGAATGTGTCGAAAGTATGCTGCGTCTCGTTAGCTCTGGAAGTCAATGTCGTGGCGGAATAGGGAGGGTTGCAGTGAACGGGATAAAGTATCTTCAGGAAATTTTTTTGTTACAGAGAAATTATTCTCTCTCTCTAAATAACCATGCGGGTTTCAGAGGGTGTGGTTTTATCTGCTGCAAGTGCAGCGGTAGAAAAAATAAATTGCATAGAATTTTTCATTGCGATAGAAATGATTTCGTGGGGCAAATAAAATAAATTTTTTACACACAAAGAAATTTAACCATCCGCCATACCCTTTTAGTAAAGCCCCCTTTTCAATCAGTTTGTTAAGCAACCTTTTTAAAAAGTTCCGATAGAAAAAAAATAGTTCTACTTTTGAAACTGCAATCATCAAAATGAAAATGACAAAAACAATTATTCAGAAAATTATTTTCAAAAATCAGAAAGCATCAGTTCTCTACTCCATGTTTCTCGACAGCAAGCATCACAAACAGCTAACCGGAGGCAATGATGCAAAGATGTCTTTGAAAGAAGGCGCGAAGTTTTCTGCACATGGCGGATATTGTTTCGGAAAAAATCTTCAACTCCTGAAAAACAAACTCATCGTGCAAAGCTGGCGCGGCAGCGACTGGGGCAAGGATGAACTCGATTCAACTTTTATTCTTTCGTTTGATCAAATAAAAAATGATGCTCTGCTAACGATGGTTCATGCAAACGTGCCCGATGCGGAGTCAAAATCAATTGCCGATGGCTGGAAAGAATTTTACTGGAAGCCGTGGAAAGAATATTTGAAGACGGTAAAATAAAAAGTGAAGAACACCCCGCATCGTATTTTGCAACGCCTTACCTTCAATCCTGCTCCCCGAAGTATATTTTCTTAAAGAAAGAGCAACAGGTTCCGTTCAAAAATTAATTAAACAATGACAACTACAGATGACATCGGCACCATCGGTGTTGCAATTCTTCTTCTCGCCTATTTACTTTTGCTCTTGAAGATTGTAACCGCACAAAACAAATTTTACATCTGGATGAACATCATCGGTGCGGGATTGTCCACACTTGCATCCGTTTTTTTGAAATACATTCCATTCATTATCCTTGAAGGTGCGTGGATGCTTGTTTCCATTGTGGCACTTTTTCAGAAAAGAAAAAAATAGCGGTACGAAAAACAAATCAATGCAAATTTGCGAATCGTAACAATCGTACTTTTACAGCCGAAAAAATATATTTGTGAAAAATTTTTTTAAGGATCTGCTTTGCCTACTGCTTACTGCCCACTGCTTACTGCTGCTGCTCACTGCGGCTTTCTTCCTGTTGCCAACCGCGAACTGTTCTGCACAATCTCGAATCACAACTCTAGGTCTGCAATTCAAACCAATTTTTCCAGTGGGATTCCTCGGCACCGGAAAACAAACAGTTTTTCAGGACAGCGTTAAATTTGATCTCGCTCTTCAAAGTGGTTTCAACTTCGGAATGGTAATCAGAAAAGGTTTTACTGATTTGCTTTCTCTTGAAACAGGAATCAATTATGTGAAGCGGAAATATCATCTTGATATTACTGATGGTGATCACGCAGAATCATCTGACTTTAGAATTATCGGTTATGAAATTCCGGCATCGCTCTTGGTGTATATTCGACTTGGAGAAAACATTTTTATGAATGCCTCGCTCGGTGCATCAGCGGATATGTATGCAAGTAATGTGCGATCAATTGGTGAACATCATTCCTCTTTCACCGTGAGAAATCATACTTTTCAGGCAGCGATAATTGCGAATCTTGGATGGGAACTGCGCACCAATCATCTCGGATACTTTTATCTGGGTGCATCGCTGCATCGTCCGTTTGGTTATGAGCTTACCACTCATATTCATTACGATCTCAACGCGAAGTATGAAGATGTTTACGAACCTTTATCGGGAAGTTACCTCACGGTTGATGTGCGGTACTTTTTTCATGAAGACACAAAGAAGAAAAAGAAAAATAATTCCGATGAGTAATCCGGAGGTTCAATTCTTCAACTTGCAATACACATTCTGATCGAGAATAATTCCATTTTTGAAAACGGCTTTCCTGTTGATTGCTTCGAGATTAAATCCTGCTTTTGAAATGGTTTTCATTGAAGCAACATTCGGAGAAAAAATTTCAGCATAAATCCTGATCACATTGGTGGTTTCAAAAACTGAATCAGAAAGTTTTTTGATTGCCTCGCTTGCAATTCCTTTATTCCAATGCTCTTCACCAAGCCAATAGCCAATTTCAGCAGAAAGCCGGTAAACGTTTTCTTTAAACAAAATTCCGATTCCTCCTGCTGCTTCACCGTTTATTTCAATGGCAAGAAGAAGATGTGTGCTCTCTTTTATCGCCATATTCAACCAGGTCTGCGCATCCTCAATGGTGTAAGGAAACGGAAATCCATCGCGCATGTTATCAGCGATCTTTTTATTGTTCGCATGTTTTGCAATAACTGTGGCATCTTCAATTTTCCATGGACGAAGTTTTGAGTTTGATAAAATTATTTCCATAGCAAAAAACGTTACACGTTACCTGTTTTGCGTTAAACGGAAATCCATAAAGCATTACACAAACTTCTCTCCTTTTTTCAAGCGCACATCATTCACGAGATTGCGCACAAGCTGCTCGTCATCTTTGCGGCAGATGAGCAATACATTTTCTGATTGCACAACAATATAATCGTGCAATCCTTGAATCACGGCAAGTTTATCTTTTGAAATATTGATGATGCAGCCCGAAGAATTTTCCATCATCACATTGCCAACGGATGCATTGCTGTTTTCATCATGCGGCACATGTTCGTAAAGAGAGCGCCACGTTCCCAAATCGCTCCAACCAAATTCAGCAGAGAGCACAAAAACATTTTTGGCCTTTTCCATGATGCCGTAGTCAATGGAAATGTTGGTGCATTGCGTGTATGCCTTGCGGACAAACTCATCTTCCTCTTTCGTGTTGAACAAACCTTTTCCTTCTTCAAAGATGGAATACATTTCAGGAAGGTTTTGTTGAAACGCATGAAGAATGGATTTGAGATTCCACACAAATATTCCTGCATTCCAGAGAAAGTCACCGCTCTTGAGAAAAAATTTTGCCATCTCAACATTCGGTTTCTCCGTAAATGTTTTCACTCTGCTGATCTTAAATTTTTCAGTCGTGTCACCATCATCATTGAACTGAATATAGCCATAACCTGTATCAGGTCTGTTCGGCTGAATACCGAGCGTAAGCAGCGAATCATTTTTCTCTGTGAAGTTAAGTGCCTTCGTAATCGCTTCGCGAAAACCTTCTTCATCTTTTATCACATGATCGCTTGGTGCCACCACCATATTCGCTTTCGGATTGATGGATTGAATTTTGAATGCTGCATACGCAACACATGGAGCGGTATTTCTTCGCTGCGGTTCGGCAAGAATTTGGTTGCGGCTCAACTCAGGCAACTGCGACTGCACATGCTCCACGTACGCTTCGTTCGTAACGATGAAAATATTTTCTTTCGGACAAATTCCTATAAAGCGATCGTAGGTTTGTTGCAAGAGCGATTTGCCTGTGCCGAGAATGTCTAGAAATTGTTTTGGATAATTATTTCTACTCATTGGCCAGAAGCGGCTGCCGATGCCTCCTGCCATGATAATACAGTAGTTGTTACTCATCACGGAATGTAAATTGGTTAGTTCTTTGGAGTAAAAATTTTTCCGATAGATGATGGTTTAGAGTAACAAGTATTAAGTAAAGAGTATTAAGACAGTTTTGATAAAACTTTTCGCAGCGAAGTAAACACCTCGGTAATTTCATTTTTGTTGCAAGTGCCAACGCTCAACCGATACCATGTTGATTCATTCGATGACCCGAATGCATTGAACGGAACGAGTGCAAGTTTTGCTTCATTCAAAATATAATTGGTAACATCGCTCTGCGAAGAAAGAATTTTTCCGTCAGATGTTTTCATTCCTTTCAACTCAAACTGAACAGTTAGATAAATTGCCGCCTGGGGTGCTATGCAATTCACGCGGAATCCCTCTTTCTTAAGTTGAGAAAATCCTTCATGGAATTTTATTAAGCGTTCATTCACTTCCTCTTTAAAACTCGCAAGAAAATTATCTACAGCATTTTTATTTTTCAGGTACTGTGCTGTTGCAACCTGCTCCGCTTTTGGCGCCCACGCACCTACATGAGAAAGTATGGCGCGCATCTTATCTATGATTCTCTTCGGACCAAAACTCCAACCCACGCGCACACCTGTTGCAGCAAAGCATTTTGAAATGCCGTCAATGAAAATTGTATAGTCACGCATTTCAGGGCGAAGCGAAATGGGATTGTAATGCTCCGAATTTCCAAATGTAAGAACCCAATAAATTTGATCGTACATTAAGTACAAGGGTTTCTGATCGGCACTGCGATTTTTATTTTCTTCGAGAATAAGATCGCAAATTTCTTCAAGGTCTTTCTTTTGAAAAATTGTTCCTGTAGGATTGAGAGGAGAGCATAAGGCAACAAGCGTTGCATCTTTCAGGTA
>JBBRND010000066.1:0-2729 GCA_038230515.1 Bacteroidia bacterium
CGTAAGAGGTTATAAAGAAGAAGGAACAATTACAACACCTTTTGATCTGCGTGTTCAAAACGATATTGACCGCTTTCATTTGGTAATTGATGTGATTGATCGTTTGCCCCACTTAGGCAGCAAAGGCGATTATTTGAAACAGCAATTAAAAGATAAGTTGATTGAACACAAGCACTATGTAAACACGCATGGTAAAGACATGCCGGAGATACTTAACTGGAAATGGAAAAACATTTAATAAACAAATAATCAGACAGGAGTGAGTACGAGTTCAAATTTTATTTTGCCCCAACGCTCTATTCGATTCGTAGCAAACTTTTCCGTAACAAGAATGTGTGAATCATGTAACTTGTTTCCAAAGTTGTGTAATGTTCCTCCTAATGGAAGCATTTACCTTTGAGGCTCAACAATGCAATTAATCGGGCAACAGCGAAACTGAAGAACAGTAAACAGTGTAACTAAATAAATAAATTAAAAATCATGGAAAATTCAATCAAGCATACTTATCACATTGACGGTATGAGTTGCGGAGGATGCGCAACAACAGTTAAAAATAAATTGTCCGCTGTTTCCGGTGTAACATCAGTGCAAGTTGACTTGGCAAAGAAGGAAGCAGAAATTACTTCTTCGCAAACAATTAATGCTGATAAGTTGCAAGAAGCATTGAGTAATACGGATTATACCATATCTGAACTTAGAAATGCAATACCTTTATAAAATCTCATTCCTGAAGAGCAAAAGATATGATGCATAATAATTATTGGGATATGGGTTGGGGTATGTGGATTATTCCGCTTGCGGTAATACTCATCATTTTCTTTTTACTTAGAAGCAAACGCAAAAAATAAAATCCATAGAATACAATTTGTGAAATTAAGAATCGGGTAACAGCGAAACTGAAAATCGGGCAACAGCGCATCTGACTACAAATCAAATTCAAAAAATTCAAAAAATGAAAAACAAAAAAATAATTTCTACCGTGTTTGCTTCCATGCTTATGATAGTAATGTGCTTTTCAATAACAAACACTTTTGCGCAAACCATAAAGGATTCAACAATGATGAAAGATTGTTGCATGATGAAAGACGGTAAGATGATGTGTATGAAAGATGGCAAGACAATGCCAATGGAAAAGGACATGACCATGAAAAACGGAACTAAATGTATGACTACTGGCGAGTGCATTATGAAAGACGGAAAAAAAATGCAGATGAAAGAAGGACAGTGTATGGATATGAACGGTAAAATGGATAAGTGTTCAATGATGAATAAAGAAAAGAAAACCGACAAAAAAGAAATGGCAATGACTTACACTTGTCCGATGCACCCCGAAGTAACGAGTGATAAAGCAGGCAAATGTCCAAAATGCGGAATGGATTTAGTAGAGAAGAAGTAAAGTAAATAAGGAAGTTACCTTCATCACAACCTTATTTTTTAAAACTCACCTTTACATCGGAAATGAGAAAGAACAGCATCATAACAAAAAGCATTGACTACCTACTTTTGGTAGTCATGCTTTATATGCATGTTTGTTCTGCCTTGTGTGCTACAAGTTCACACGGTTGCTGTGGAAATGAAGATAACGACAACAACCATTGCAAAAAAGAATGTTGCAAACACGAAAAAAAATCTGACGGAAAAAAGCATGACTGCCAAGACATGCACCTTTCTTTTTTCAATACGACTGGGCAATTTTCACAAGTCAAAGCCGACATTTCTTTTAACCCAATTCATCCATTAGTTGCAGTAGTTACTCCAATATTCATTATACAACTAACCGTAACAAGCAAACACATTTTTGTTTACAGTGGGTTTCACCCACCGCCACCAAAAGCGGATATTCGGATTTTTATTTCCAGTTTTCAGATTTGATTTTAAGCGTTTAGTGCAACTCATCATAAAAATTTATGAATGGGCTTTAAATGTTGTTGCCTTCAGCATCAACTATCACTAATTTTATTAACGCTTAAATAAATTTAAAATGAAAAAAATAATTCTTGCAGTATTGCTAATAGCAACTGCATTTGTGCAAACAACAGTTGCACAACTCGACAACAACCGGTCATTAAACAATGTATTAACAGCATACATTAAAGTAAAGAACGCATTAACCACCGACAACGGTGACAGTGTTCGCATAGCAGCAAAAGCACTATTCAATGCCATTGATAAAGTTCCAATGGAAAAACTTTCAGCAGAGCAACACAAAATTTGGATGCAGTATGCTAAAGATTTAAGTTACCATTCCGAACACATGAAAGGCACTGATGAATTAGAACATCAGCGAGAACATTTCATGATTTTGTCAACCGTTATGTATAAGGCAATGAAAGCACTTAACATCAACACAACTGATATTTACTATCAGTTGTGCCCTATGGCAAACGATGGAAAAGGCGCATATTGGGTAAGTGAGCAATCCAAAATTTCAAATCCTTATATGGGTAAGGTGATGCCAACTTGCGGCAGTACGAAAGACACCATAAAAATTAAACAATAATTTAATTACAAAAGGAAAAGAGGTTGTGCTTCGCACTACCATCTTTCCTTATATTTTAATTTTAAACACCAATGACACATACATATAAAATAACAGGAATGACCTGCAATGGCTGTCGCAGCCACGTTCAAAAAACGTTAAGCGAAGTTCAGGGCGTTTCCAAAGTGGAAGTAAATCTGGAAGATAAGTCGGCAAGTATAGAAATGGAAAAACACATTCCATTAGAAAC
>JBBRND010000067.1:0-2626 GCA_038230515.1 Bacteroidia bacterium
GAAATCGTTGACATCAAAAGAACCTGCCAAAGGCGGAGCAAAACCGGAAATTGTTTACACCGATTTTAGAAAAAGCGCGGAGGCGATGATGATTTCAAAATCGCCTGCAAGTGTGGTAGTGAATGAAGCAATGGACATCGTACACATTCACGGCAGCATCAATCCATTTTTGGAAGCACCGCAAGGCAAACCAACTCACAACCTTATCAAAATGGCGCGTGAAGGTTTAGCGTTTGAATTGCGCAATGCAATTCACAAAGCATCAAAGGAACAGGTAACGGTTACTAAAGAAAATATTCCTATACATACCAACAATAAGCAATCTTTAGTCAACATAGAAATTATTCCGCTCACAGATACAGTTGAACCACATTACTTAGTCCGATTTGAGAAAAATGTCCCTGTTGAGCAGGAAGAAAAAAAATCTACATCAGGAAAAACAAAAAATAATGAATCGCAAAAAAGAAGCGAACAATTAGAAAAAGAACTTTCGCAAACTCGAGAAGATATGCGCTCCATAACCGAAGATATGGAGGCAACCAATGAAGAGCTGCAAAGCGCCAATGAAGAATTGCAGAGCAGTAATGAAGAGATGCAAAGCATGAACGAAGAATTGGAGACTTCAAAAGAAGAACTGCAATCAACCAACGAAGAACTCATCATCGTAAATCAGGAGTTGATCGACAAGCAAGAGCAACTCAATACCTTACGTTTTTATTCCGAAGCCATCGTTACCACTATGCGCGAACCGCTTGTGGTTCTTGATAAATCACTCCGTATAAAAACTGCCAACGCTTCCTTCTACAAAAAATTTAATTTGGATGAAGAGGAAACCGAGGACAAATTATTTTACGAAATACAAAATTATCAGTTCGATGATACCTTACTTCGCTCATTGCTCGAAAAAATTCTTCCACAAAAAAATCGCATAGAAGATTTTGAAATCAATCTCCGTTTGCCGAATAAGGGCGAACGCATTATCCTTATCAATGCACGACAAATTGTAAATGAAAAAAAAGCAGAGCAGTTGATACTTCTTGCATTAGAAGATATAACTGACAGGGTACGTTCAGAAAAAATAGTAATGGAAAACGAATCCCGCTCACAAAAAGAGCGCAAGTTGATGCACGATTTCTTTACACAAGCGCCAGCCATGCTTGCTATTCTCAAAGGACCTGAACATGTATATGAATTTGCCAACCCTGCTTTCATGGAGTTTATTAGCAACCATAACCTTATAGGTAAAACCGCGCTTGAAGCACTTCCCGAAATAGCAGGGCAGGGTTTTATTGAGTTGCTTGATAATGTATATAAAACAGGTGAATCTTATACTGCAAAAGAAATGCCCGTAATGTTGGATAAGGGCAATGGAAATCGTCAACAGTTTTATACCAATTTAACTTATCAGGCATTTGCCAATGACAAAGGTAAAACAGAAGGTATTTTAGTTTTTGCTTTTGATGTGACGGAACAGGTGTATGCCCGCAAACAAGTTGAAGCAAGTGAACAGCGTTTCAGCAATATCCTTTCGCAATCTCTTATGAATATTGCTATTTTTAAGGGACCAGAAATGGTCGTTGAATTTGCCAATGAGCAAATGTTAAATGGACTTGGAAAAGGAAAGACAGTACTTAATAAACCACTTTTGGAAGGAGTACCCGAATTAAAAGACCAGGTATTTCCGAAATTGCTTGCTGATGTGTACACTACCGGAGTGGCTTTTGAAGGATACGAAACCAAAGCCGTTCTTGTGCGTAACGGAATACCCGTAGATGCTTATTTCAATTTTGTATATCAGCCTTACACGGATATAGATGGTGCAATTTTAGGCATCACCGTGATCACAACTGAGGTAACCGAACAGGTGCTTGTAAAAAAACAAATTGAAGAAAGTGAATCGAAATTCAGAACTCTCTCTGAATCAATTCCTAACATGATATGGACAGCGACACCTGATGGGCATAAAAATTTCTTCAACAAATATTTTCTTGATTATACAGGTTTGTCTTTTCAAGAATTGGAAGACGATGGCATGAAAGAAATTATTTTTCCTGCTGACTTGAAAGAAGATTTAGAGAAATGGCATTACTCTCTTAAAACAGGCGAAGATTTTAATATGGAAAAGCGTATTCGCCATCATGATGGAACGTACCGTTGGCATATATGTCATGGCATTGCACAAAAAGATATGCAAGGCAACATTACTGTATGGGTGGGAAGCAACACTGAAATAGAAGATCAGAAAAAATTTACCAAGGACTTGGAAACCAAGGTAAAAGAGCGAACTGATGAACTGCAAACATCAAACGAAGGATTAAAGCAAACCAACGCACAATTAGACCAGTTTGCACATGCAGCAAGTCATGATTTGCAAGAACCTTTGAGAAAAATCATCACCTTTTCTATGCGGTTACAAGACATGCATAAAGAAGAATTAAGCACTGAAGTAAAATCTTATCTTACCAAAATTGAAAGTGCTTCTACTCGCATGTCAACTCTTATACACGATCTGCTCAATTATTCACGCTTGCTTCAGCACGAGAAATTATTTGTACAAACAGATTTGAATGAAATACTAAAAAGCATATTAAACGATTTTGAATTACTCATTCTTGAAAAGAAAGCC
>JBBRND010000068.1:0-2191 GCA_038230515.1 Bacteroidia bacterium
AGACAAACACCCTCTGATAAAATTATCAAACGTTTTGTTTTGGGATAAATTGGCTGAACTTGCATTACCTGATTTACAGGCGACTACCCAAAAGAAAAAATGGTGGATGGGAAGGCCTTTACGGCTCCGTATTCATTTGGGTATCTATTTTCTGCAACAATTATTTAACCTGACAGATCGCCAAATGGAATATGCCATCAAAGATAAGAGCTACAGTCAAATGTTGTGTACAAGAAACTTTTCATTAGGCGGCGACTTCCTCGTTTACTGAATTCATTTTCCCACTCTCTCTCACGCCATTTATAAACTTTACTCCTCGAATCACCTCCGCCAAATAATTAAATCCACGTAATTTATTCCAACGATCCTGTGCGCTCTCACATAACTTGAAAACCATTGTTAAAATCGTTGAACGTGAAAAACAACCTTTCGATTTATATGTTCGATGACGCACAGTTGCAAAAGTTGATTCAATTGGATTTGTTGTGCGGATATGGCTCCAATGTTCCGCAGGAAAATCATAAAATGCCAGCAGTTCCTCTTTGTCCTTTTCCAAACACTCTGTCGCTTTCGGATACTTTGAGTCATATGTATCTACAAAAAACTTAAAGGCTTTGTAAGCATCTTCTCGCGTTGCAGCCATCCAAATTTCTTGCAAAAATTTGGTTGCTTGCATCTGCTGGGATTTCGGTAATTTATCTAAAACATTACCCATTTTATGAAACCAACAGCGCTGATGTTTTGTTTCACCAAATGCTTCCGTCAGCGCGCCCCAAAATCCTAATGCCCCATCTCCTACAGCTAATTTTGGAGCGATTTTTAACCCTCTTTCTTTAAGATTTCGCAATAGCGTTAGCCATGATTCTTTACTTTCTCGATGGCCACCTTCAATCGCTAATATTTCTTTATTCCCTTGTTCTGTTACGCCAACAATAACTAAAACACATTCTGCTGAATCTTCCATGCGGGCATGCAAATGAATGCCATCTGCCCACCAATACACGTAACGCTGTTTGCTTAAATCGCGCTTACACCAAATACTATATTCGTCTTCCCAATCCGCTTTTAATCGACTTATAACGCCAGGAGAAAGGTTTTTCGCATTTTCTCCAAACAGCGGAGTTAATGCATCAACAAAATCATTTGTTGAAATCCCTTTTAAATATAATAGCGGCAAAAATTCATTCATGCTGGTGCTGCGACGTAAATACTTTGGTATCACTGACGAACTAAAACGAACTCCATCAAATGACCTCCATCGATCACGTACTCGCGGTACTTCAACAGCTACTCCGCCAATTCCTGTTTGAATTTCACGTTCTGGAAGATATCCATTGCGTACAAAACGAGCTTTGTTTTCTGATAAATTGTGTGTCATTAAGAATTCTTCAACTTCGGCTTCTATTGCGGCTGCCAAAAGCTGTCTTGCTCCTGTTCTGATCACTTCCGTTAATAAATCTTTAACTGCCTCTGGCTTTTTTAAACCAATAACATTATCTTTCTGCATGTGGTGTATCCCTCTTGGATTTATCCATTAACCTTTGTCAGTTAATGAGGATACACCGCCTAACTTATTCGTTTCAATTTACCGTCGTACACAACTTTCGATCATAGCTCAAAAAGACTTAATTACATTACAAAAAATCTAGAAGCAAATAACTCAATTGAGTCACAATCACAACGCAAAATCTCTGAAGAGAAAAGCTCTTCTAGGGTGGAATTAGGTGAATCAGCATCAGATGAATTTTGTCGCGAAGGCTTTAAGTCCTTGTGGGTTTATTTTTGTTCTGATGTAGAAAATCGGCAGAAAGCAAGTGTGGATAGTGCTATGAATGATCCACGTTGTGGAAATTTCCGTAAAGCATATAAGGAGATTGCCGAAAAACTGTTCTGTGGTAGTGATGCAGGGTACACAGGAAAACAAGCTTATGAAGATGCGCTGACCAAGCTGCAGGAGCTAGCGCAACCAGCTAAAAAGGAAAAACCTTTATTTTCATTTTCAACGCCTAAAGAAGCTCCCAGCGCGGCTGCATTTGAGAAGAAAGCGAAGGGAATGATAGAAGCTGCAAAAACGCAATCAGCAACACCCCAAAAAAGATAAAAAATAGTATCTGAGCTGGGGATAAATTTGTTCAATCTAGGGCTAATTCTAGTTAGGGTGGTTTACTATTTGACTCAATCCCTTGATCCA
>JBBRND010000069.1:0-1674 GCA_038230515.1 Bacteroidia bacterium
AATGCAGTTTTTTTGATTTTCAGGAGAAACGTTGGCGTACTGCCGTTTGCTTTGATAAGTAGGTTTTGCTTGTTCAAATTGTTTTTCACGGTGCTTCTCCAAAAGGTCGGTCAGCATAAATAAATCTGCTTCGATTGCTTCGGCATTCTGATAATAGAGTTCCGCTAATTGCAGGGCGAAGTTTCTCACGATTTCTCTTTCGTATAAATCGAGTTTCGTTCGTTCCTTTTTACCGTAAGCCAAATCCTCCACCATTAAGGTAATTCGCATGCTGCTTAAATCCTGCGTAAGCATTCCCAAAACATAGTAGTCGTTTATTGGGCTGCGCATCAGAATTTTATGTTCATGTATCACTTCAAGTACCGATGGCTTTTCCCGATCAATAAATTCAGTTGTGCTTTCCGTGCTATCCTGAAGTTCGGTTTCAGTTTCATCTGCGATTTCTGTTTCTATCACAGGAAAAATCGGTACTCCTATATTTGTAACAGCGACTTCTTCAACTTCCTCCAGTAGTTCTGCATTTTGAATCACCTGCATCACACCCGGTCTTCCATGTTGCATAAATACTGAATGGAGATTTTCATCTTCTGAAAGCACCGCTTTTTTAATCGGCACATGCTTTATGATGTCTCTTAACTCCTTGACTGAATTTCCCATTTTACTTTTTTCTTTTAATTTGTATTACTTCGGTAATGTGCTTCAGGCTTTTTATTGTTTCTACATGCTGCTCTAAAAAAACACCATCGTATAATGAAATAACCGCTTCTCTGTTATCTAAAACTTTTGATTCGAGTATCGTTGCTGCATCTAATACGGTGTCCACCACAAACAACCTTCTTGTCTGCTCATGCGGATAACCCGGATACAAACCTTTCATGTTTAGAAAAGCAGTTTTATCATTTTTAATTCCTGCCGAAAAGAAATTCACGATTTCATTTTTCTCATTACGAAGCGGAAACATAATTGAGAAGTTTCCGAAAACCGTGTAAGGAACTGAATCGCAGTTTGAACCTACATTGGATGCTTTCATAAATCCGATTCGCTCCAATGCTTCTTTAAATTCTTTTTCTTTCCGATGGTGAAGTTGACCTGAATTGAAACTTGCCATCGTGCTTTCAACAGTTAGTTTTTTATTTCGTAACCATTCTTTTGCCTTCTGACTTTTTCCGTACCTCAAACCGTTACTTGCATAGTTGTAAACCAATTCTAAAAGTTCGAGTTCGGTTTTGCTTTCCCAGTCAACTAATTTGTTTGTCTCGTTTTCCATTTTTTAATTTTTGTTTTTCCTTTTGGACTGATTCCCTCAAGGGGTTTCAACCGTTCAAGGACAAACATGCGTACACTCTTTTGCACACGCAAGGCTCTGCGCCACTATCTGTAAGGCTTTTCGAATAAAGTGCAATTGACTTGCGTGTTTCAAAAAGAAGTGCCATACAGGTAAGGGCTGCCTTTACGTGTCGTCAATCGCCCGAATATCCGCCACCACAGCGGGGTTCATAAAAAGTGTTGTTTTTTCTCTCATCATCAAGGGCAAAGGTAGATGAGGGGTTTGGCAGCAATGCCGACTTTAAGCCTTATTCAAACTCATTGAAACTTTTTGGTACTTATTGGAACGCTGATTCATTAAAAATTGAGATTTCTCTTGTTAATAATTCCAGTTTTTACTTACCAAAA